>CADBZW010000017.1 GCA_902799345.1 uncultured Bacteroidia bacterium
CAGCTGGCTGTCGCAGATCGTCGTCTCGTAGTCGCCGTGGAGAACCTGGTTGACATGCACCGTCAAGGTCAGCGTCGAGTCGCAGCCCTGTGCCGTGGCCCCCTGGTGCGTCACGTTCACCGTGCCGCCGGAAGTGAAGGTCTCCCCGTGGAACACGTACGGCAGCTGGCTGTCGCAGATCGTCGTCTCGTAGTCGCCGTGGAGAACAGGGTTCACCGTCAGGTGCATGTGCACCACCGAGTCGCACCCCCCCGCTGTCGACAAGTGGGCATCCTGGTTCATCGGCCCATCTTGCACAAACGTCACGCCGTTCCAAGTCAAAGGCAAATCAGAAGAACATATCGTACTATCAGCATCCGCCTCATACGTCATCACCACCACCGCCTGGCAAGCCTCTTCACTACACCCCAAATCACCGTATGTGACCGTCACACAATACGTCTCCGTCGCCTCCGGCGCAACCTCAATACTAGGAGTGGTTTCTTCTCCAGGACTCCACTGATAATTCAGCTGATTCGACTTAATCTTGAAGGTGTGAACCGCACGAACCCTTGCTGTACTAGTTTTAGTCTGGGACTTAAAATAACCACCACTAACATTGGTTGTAGTATTATATGAACCATATACATACCATGCCTTACTATTACTATTGCTAGTATGAGTCCCTTGTGTACTAGACCAATAGTTCGCATTAGGTAGCGAAAAACCATTTCTATCCTGCAGCAAAGGCAACGCGCTATAAAGCTTTCGCAACTGACCCGCTGCCGGCAAGTACCATCCATGAGCAAAATCAAGCCGTTGGCCAGCAGCAAAATTACCAGTAGTACCAAATTGCTCCCTGATTATACTCGTATTGTTGTAACCATCTATATCCGAAAGCAGCGATCCAACTTCATCATCAGGGAATGATTGTAAACTACCAACGTTATTATTTTGAGGAGCCCATGGTATGGTTTGATTCGCCACATCCGACAATGCCACAACCCATCCCTCGGTCCTTTCAGGATTGATGTAGAAAACGATGCCCCTATCGACATTTGTATTAGTATAGCCAAAATCGACAATATCGCCAATCCTCACATCCCCACTAACAGCCCACGATGGGTATTCAGCTGTGAATATAGTAGGTGTGAATTGGGATTGGGAATACATCCTCAACCCACTCAGCAGCAGAATCACTATGAACCAAAGCCTCCTTCGCATATTCTCAGAAAGTAATTACTGCCCTAACATAATACTTGTTGCTACTCGTCGTTTTGGTAGCTTTCTCTATACGTCCGTCTGCAATCTCGAGTGCATAGGCTGTACTGTTTGAGCCTTCTGTCGACGACCAAAGCAAGACACTGCCACCAGGACGCGCCGGGCCAGGATTATTGTCTACAATAGGAGTTGCCCCCACCCTATTCAAACTAAGGTTGACCTCGGGCAACTCGCCAAACAACATATTCAGCTGGGCTGCCGATGGCAAATACCAACCACGGGACCATGGGGCAGGATAAGTAGTAGAAAAGCCAGCCGCAGCAAATGCCGCAGGATAAGTTGCAGCATTATAGTGCGAAATAATGTATTGTGTATTGGCATACCCTTCCCACTCAGCATCTTGGTTGATGGCAAAGTTCCAGTGGGTAGCCCCATGATTATTCACATAAACATTCGTAGTGCTCCATGCCATACTGGCAGTTTGCGTCAGGGAAACCGCCCAGCCATGCCATTTGGAGTCGTCCACATAAAACACGATGCCAATGGGCGTTTTCCCCGGGACTGGCCATTCATTGCGATGTACAATGCTTCCATCCGAGCATAAGATATCTCCCACCGCTGCAAATGGATAGATAGTGTCGACAACAGCCTCCAGCACCACCGTTTCGCCAGCGCATATCGTATCATTCGGAGTCACCGTGATATGGACATTCAAGTCTATCACCGTGATACGCACTGCATTGCTGTAATAATTTGTACCATCGTGTGTCACTTCATAACAGAGGTACATTCCATCATAGGAAGCCGGTATGTTGCTCAAACTATTAAGGGGTTGCCAAGGGCCACCGGGCGAAGGACCATACACCCAATGACCAGTTATGGGTGTGCCATCAATCAAGTGCGCCCCAGGAGCACCTATTTCCAGTGTGCCTCCTTCACAAATCGGAGCGGGGACAACAATAGGATCCACTTCAACCTCACGTTGGATACACACTTGAACCGTGGTCTCAGCGGAGCATTCCATCAAATCGTGGAATGAGATATTGTCAATGCCGAAGTCGTTGCCATCGCCAGCCGTTTGCAGATTCACGATGGTTATGGTCGCTATGTTGCTCGCTGAACCTTCCCACAATGCATAGAAGGTCTGCCAACCTGCACTACTATTGGGTGCGGTATATACTTCACCTATCAATGTACCATTGATTTGGAACTGAAGGCGGGCATAATTCCTGTTGACGAAAGTACACACATCAGCAGAGAATGCATATTGGGTATTTGGCCTCACCCGAATCGATTGGCTCCAAATGATCCTATACTGCGCATTTTGTGTCGGGTCGCCATTGATTATCATGAACTTGCCATGTCCTGCATTGTTACCTGGATTATAAAAGTCCTGATGGATATAATGAGCATTGTCATGAATGCTATAGCCCCCCTCATGCGATGAGGGATAAAGGCAGTTGGCACCAGAATAGCAATCGTAATCCGAATCAAAGCCGTATCCAGTATCGCAGTTCCCTGACTGCTCAAAATCACCGTTTGTCACTCGATTGTCGCCACTTGTATATCCCGTCACCGTGAAATCGATGCAAGGCACATTATTAGGTATATTAGCTGGAATGATGGCCTGGACGCTCTCTCCAATGGTATCGGAAAGATATTGAGCCGGCGACCAAACATAATAGTCAGCGCCAGAGCCATGCAATGTGGTTCCGCCGCCAGGCGAAACATCAGTATCATCGGCCGTCGCAGTCACGTTCACCGCAATAACAGTAATCGAGATCTCATCCATCAAATAATTAGGAATGCCTTGATAGTTGGCCAACAATTGGTAAACGCCAGTATGGGCAGGAGTACAATTAGGAATTGTGTATGGATAAGTGTAAGAACTAGATGGCCCTACAATTCGTACATTAGAGAAGCCAGTAACACCATTGGTATTCACATCAAACTGTATCGTCTCACCTTGGCAAAAGTAAGTCCTCTCCATATTAAATTCAAGAGGACCATTTTGAGCCATGGCCAGAACACTACTTAAAACAAATACTATTATAAGAACTATTCTACGCAAAACAATTAATGCCTATTTAGTGACCACAAAAATAAAGCTATTAATACAATTTCCAACAAAATTATTGATTAATGTTGAAAAAAAACAGTTTCAGTCACAAAATATAGCGTATGAGTGAATTATAACAATGCATTAATGGCCCCGCCGAATCATTAATGATTGCCAAACCGATACAGTCAAAAAAAAGGGACGACTTCAAAAAGTCGTCCCCTTCATTGATGGTATGAAGTGCGATTTACTTCACCTGGTCGACGATGGCCTTGAAAGCCTCGGGGTTGTTCAAAGCGAGGTCGGCAAGGACCTTGCGGTTGATTTCGATGCCCGACTTGGTGAGCTTGTCCATGAATTGGCTGTAGTTCATGCCATACTCGCGGATGGCGGCGTTGATACGCACAATCCACAGGCTGCGGAATTCGCGCTTCTTGTTTCTTCTGTCGCGATAAGCGTAGGTCTGACCCTTTTCGTAAGAGTTCTTCGCCACAGTCCACACGTTCTTTCTCGTGCTGAACTGACCTTTGGTCTTCTTCAGGATTTTCTTTCTTCTGGCTCTTGAAGCCACTGCATTGACTGATCTTGTCATTTTGTTTGATTTTTTCGTCCAGCGCCTCGCTCCTTTCGAGAACTTTTCTGCTGAGACAAATTACACATTTGATTAATTACATGAGAAGCATTTGTTTCACGACCTTTTCGTCAGCCCTCTCAACGATGGCGGTGTGGTCGAGGTTGCGTTTTCTCTTCTGGCTCTTCTTGGTCAGGATGTGACCATGATAAGCATGCTTTCTCTTCAGATGGCCGCCGCCGGTTACTTGGAAACGCTTCTTGGCAGCGGACTTGGTCTTCATTTTAGGCATTTTACTATTAGTTTTAAAGGTATTAAGTTATTGTTCTCTATTTCTTTCTCGTTGGCTTTTAGCTTCTTGCCATTAGCTGTTAACTTGTTAGCAACCAAACTGATAGCTGACGGCTGACAGCTGATAGCTTTTATTTCTTCGTTGACTTAGGAGCTATCATCATCTGCATGCGCTTGCCCTCCAACTTGGGCATCATCTCCACCTTACCGAACTCCTCCAACTCTTGCGCAAACTTCAGCAACATAATCTCACCCTGTTCCTTGTAGACGATGGAACGGCCTCTGAAAAAGACCTCCACCTTCACCTTGGAGCCTTCCTGCAGGAAACGCTTGGCGTGGTTCAGCTTGAACTCGAAGTCGTGGTCGTCGGTCTGGGGTCCGAGGCGGATTTCCTTGATGACGACCTTGGTGGCCTTAGCCTTCTGTTCCTTCAGGCGCTTCTTCTGGTCGAAGACGAACTTCTTGTAGTCCATGGCCTTGCAGACCGGTGGGTTGGCATCGGGTTGGATCTCAACGAGGTCGACACCCAATTCCTCAACGATTCTCAAAGCCTCGCGCAAGGGGTAGATGTTAGGCTCCACTCCCTCACCCACCAAACGCACCATGGGGGCTTTCACCTCTTCATTAATGCGGTGGCTGAACTCGCCTTTGTCTTTGTTCGGTCTCTGACCGGGTCTTCCTTTTTGTGGAATCTGTGCTATAGTTTTAGTCTCCTATATTAAGTTTATATTCAGTTAATTAGTTATCTCTTGTTCTGTTCCTCCTCGACTTGCTTGCGAATCATCTCAGCAAAGGCATCCGTCGGCATCGTACCCAAATCGACTTGACCATGCTTACGCACAGAGACTTGATTTTCAGTCGCTTCCTTCTCGCCCACGATGAGCATGTAAGGATATTTCTTCATTTCGGCATCGCGAATCTTACGACCGATCTTCTCGTTACGCTCGTCAATGAGGGCGCGAATATCGGACTTTTTCAGATACGATTGCAAATTTTTCGCAAAATCGAGGTATTTTTCGCTCACGGGGAGGATAATCACCTGGTCGGGAGCCAGCCACAACGGGAACTCACCAGCGCAGTGCTCGAGCAGCACGGCCACGAAACGTTCCATGGAGCCGAAGGGGGCGCGGTGCACCATCACAGGACGGTGTTTCTCGTTGTCGGCGCCGATATAGCTCAGGTCGAAACGCTCAGGCAGGTTGTAGTCCACCTGGATGGTACCCAGCTGCCACTTACGACCGAGGGCGTCTTTCACCATGAAGTCGAGCTTAGGACCGTAGAAAGCGGCCTCACCATACTCAACGTGTGCCGGCAGACCCTTCTCGGCGCAGGCCTCCTGAATGGCGGCCTCAGCCTTGGCCCAGTTTTCGTCCGTACCCACATACTTCTCGTGGTCGTTGGGGTCGCGGAGCGATATCTGTGCTTCAAAGTTCTTGAAGTCAAGAGCCTTGAAGATGATTTCGATGATTTCCATCACGCGGATGAACTCTTCCTTCACCTGGTCGGGGCGGCAGAAGATGTGGGCATCGTCCTGGGTGAACGAACGCACACGGGTCAAGCCGTGCAACTCGCCACTCTGCTCATAGCGATACACCGTGCCGAACTCGGCGCAGCGGAACGGCAGGTCCTTGTAGGAACGCGGCTTCCACTTGAAGATCATGCAGTGGTGAGGGCAGTTCATCGGCTTCAGCAGGTACTCCTCGCCTTCTTCTGGCGTGGTGATCGGGCGGAAGCTGTCTTCACCATAATGGTCCCAGTGACCCGAAGTCACATAGAGCTGCTTGCCACCGATATGGGGCGTGATGACTTGTTCATAACCATACTCCTTCTGGATCTTGGTCAGATACTCCTGCAGGCGGAGACGCAACTCAGTGCCTTTGGGCAACCAAATCGGCAGACCCTTACCCACGGTGTCGCTGAACATGAAGAGCTCGAGCTCACGGCCCAGCTTGCGGTGGTCGCGCTTCTTGGCTTCTTCGAGCAGCACGAGGTACTCATCGAGTTCCTTCTGCTTCGGGAAAGTGATGCCATAGACGCGGGTCAGCTGCTTGCGCTTCTCGTCGCCACGCCAATAGGCGCCAGCCAACGATGTCAGCTTCACAGCCTTGATGAAGCCCGTGTTCGGGATATGGGGACCGCGGCAGAGGTCGGTAAAGGCACCACATTTATAATATGTGATGGTACCGTCTTCCAACTCGCTGATCAGTTCTTCCTTGTATTCATCGCCCTTCTCGGTGAAGTACTTCAGAGCCTCGGCCTTGCTCACGTCGACGCGCTCGAAGGTCTGCTTCTCACGGGCCAATTCAAGCATCTTCTTCTCGATGGCGACGAGATCAGCTTCGGTCAAGGTGATGTCGCCCGTGTCGATGTCGTAGTAGAAACCAGCATCCACGGCAGGGCCGATGCCGAACTTCACACCTTTGTACAATGCTTCAATGGCTTCGGCCATGAGGTGAGCCGACGAATGCCAGAAGGTAGCCTTACCTTCGGGGTCGTCCCAAGTGAAGAGTTGGATGGTGGCGTCCTCGTTGACAGGGCGCATGGCATCCCACATCTTACCGTTCACCTTGGCTACCAGCACATTACGTGCCAAACCCTCGCTCAGGCTCTTGGCGATGTCCAACGGCGTGACACCGGCTTCAAATTGTCTGACACTATTGTCAGGGAAGGTTATGTTAATCATATAAATAGGTCTTTTTGAAAGCGGCTGCAAAAGTACAAATTTTTCTCATTCAAAACGCAGAATTTTACCGATAAAGTAGTTTTTTTTCACCTTATATATAAAATATACTAATTTTGCGGCAAATTTTTGAACTATGAAAAGAATTTCTCTCGTTTTACTACTGGTTTTGACTACTATTTCTCAAGCCTTCTCACAATTCACCACCAAGGTCGACGAAACCTCAGCACGCCATATCGCTCAAGCCTTCGTCACCTCGCATCAAACCTTCAAAAGCCAAGATTTGAATCTGGTCTCAAACCAAGGCAACTATATTTATAATATTGGCAATCAAGGTTTTGTCATCATCTCTGGCAACACCGTACTGCCACCCGTGCTGGCCTGGTCCGACCAAGGCCGTTTCCCGTCTTTGGAAGACGCCCCCGAGAATTTCGCCTCTTGGATTCAACACTATTCCGACATGATTGACTTCGCCGTGGCCAACGACATCGCTCCCGAGGCGAGAATCCAACAGCAATGGGACGAGGCTGCGAGAGGCATCTTTGGCTCACGCGACATGCAAACCGTGGATCCTCTGGTGAGCACACACTGGAACCAGGACTGCTACTACAATGAATACTGCCCAGAAACAGGCGGCTGGTGGTGGGAAAGCGGTCCCTGCGGCCACGCCTATGCCGGTTGCGTGGCCTGCGCCATGTCTCAAGTGATGAAATACTGGGACTATCCTGAACACGGCTATGGCTCACACAGTTACGTACACCCCAACTATGGCACGCAGAGCGCTGACTTCGGCAGCACTACCTACCAATGGAGCCAGATGCCCAACGAAATCTACAACTCCAACGATGCTATCGCCACGCTGATGTATCATTGTGGCGTGAGTGTCGACATGAACTATGCTCCCAACGGCAGCGGTGCCTATTCCGTCGACGTGGACGATGCCTTCCGCAACTATTTCGGTTACTGCGGCGCCAAATACCTCGGCAAAGGCAGTTACCAAGAAGATCGTTGGATTGCCATGCTGAAAGCCGAACTCGACCTCTCCCACCCCATCTACTATTCAGGGGCAAGTGACGGCGGCGGACATGCCTTCGTGTGCGACGGCTACGACGAGGATGACCTCATGCACTTCAACTTCGGCTGGAGCGGCAGCGGCGACGGCTTTTATTCCACCTACGACGTGAATGGCTACAACCAAGGTCAGGCCGTGGTTATCCACATCTATCCTATCGCCATACAGGCCGATGCCCACGGCATCATCTACGTCACCCCCGACGGACAAGGCGACGGCTCGTCATGGGACTATGCCACCAACAAGTTGGAACTGGCATGTGACTTCTCCAACAACACCACAGGCAATATGGTTTGGGTGAAGGAAGGCACCTATTACGGCGACGTCGCCAACTCCGAAGGCGCCTTCTACATCACCAGTGGCAACCGCGTCTATGGTGGCTTCGAAGGCGATGAAGCCCCCGACTTTGACCTTTCGCTCCGCGACTTCGGGAAGAGTCCCACCATCCTTGACGGACAAGGCGAAAGACGCTTGCTTATGCAAGACCAAGGCTTCAGCACGGCCTCCATGCCACTATGGGACGGATTCATCATCCAAAATGGAGCCGCAGGCACTGGCGCAGGCGCCTATCTGAACAACTACGTCACGCTCAACAACTGCCAGATCATCAATAACACGGCCTCCATGTTCGGCGGCGGCGTCTACGTCAACTCAACGGGTGGCACTGCCCACGTAGACCTCAAAAACTGCATCATCATGGACAACAGCGCCTCGATGGGCGGAGGCGTGTGCGACCGCATCGGCGCCAATTACGCCAACTGCCGCATCAGCAACAACACGGCCACGACCAAAGGCGGCGGCATATACCTTTATAATAATACGGAGCCGACGCTCAAAAACTGCATCCTCAGCAACAACACGGCCAAAAACGCCGGCGCAATGTACGCCCGAGGCCAATTCACGGCCTATAACTGCGACATCGTGATGAACCTCGCCACCGAAAGCATCGGAGGCATCTTCCACGAAATCGCCCACAACAAATACTACAACTGCATCCTCTGGGGCAACATCGCCAACGGCCAGCCGAGCCAGACCGAAGGCGCCAGCGACTACGAATACTGCGCTGTTCAAGGCAGTGTGAGTGGCAACGGAAACTATGCCCTCTCTGCCGACAACGACGGCGACGAGCCGGGCAGCTTCGTCCGCTTCAACTACCTCCCAGAAGGCGCAGGCGCCGAATACTACGACGGCGACTGGAGCCTGCAATCGCGTAGCATCTGCCTCAACGCAGGCAAGCCCAACACCACAGGCTTGGGCAACACCGACATCGCCGGCAACCCCCGCATCCAAAAGGGCCGCATCGACATTGGCGCCAACGAAAGCTGTGCCTCGCTGACCCTCATCGAAGACTATATGAACGAAGGCGAAAACTACTGGTTCTTCGACAACCTGCTGACCGAGTCGGGCTACTACACCGCGGTGATCGAAAGTGAAGAATGCGACAGCGTCGTCGGCCTCAACCTGTTTCACGTCATGGAGGACGTGACCGAGGCTTCCGAAACCGACATCCAAGTGTGGCCCAACCCCACAAATGGCATCCTGCACATCTCAGCCGACCCGAATATTAAGGTGGAAATCTGCAACCTCTTGGGACAGATGGTGCTTTGCACCGAAAACACTTCTGACATCGACATCAGCGACCTCGAAAACGGCGTTTATTTCCTGAGAGTCAGCGAGAAAAACGGTGGATTCAGCGTCACCAAAATAATTAAAGAATAATGGCAAAGGCATATTTCTCAGCAGGATGTTTCTGGGGCGTGGAGTATTACTTCAAGCGCCTCAAGGGCGTGACGAAGACCGTCGTCGGATTCATGGGCGGCGAACTCGAAAACCCGAGTTACAAACAAGTGAAAACCGGAACGACTGGGCATTTGGAAACCATCGAAGTGGAATATGACCCCGACATCGTTTCCTACGAAGCCTTGGTGCGCTATTTCTTCGAAATCCACGACTTTGAGCAAGTCGACGGCCAAGGCATCGACATCGGGACGCAATACCTCTCCGCTATCTGGTTCAACGACAACACAGAGCGCGACACCGCCATCAAGGTTTTCGGCGAACTGATGCAGATGGGTTACAGCCCCGTCACGCAAATCCGCACGGTGATGTCCTTCTACCCTGCCGAAGACTACCACCAAGACTATCTGGACCAGCGTGGGGAGACTCCAGAATGCCATGTTTGGCATAAGGTGTTTTAATACTACCTTATACTACCCTTATACTACCCTTAGGCCGCCCACAAGGTCTGTTTTCCCAAAAAAGAAATCCCCATTTTTTCTTTGCGCAATGGTTTTTTGATTACCTTTGCACATCATTATTCCAATAAACTATCAATTATGGCAAAAAACATCGAAGAAATCAGAGCCGCGTTGGCTGCTTACGGCATCACCGGCGTGAAGGACATTTACTATAACCCAAGCTATGAGCAGCTCTTCAAGGATGAGATGAATCCAGCCTTGACCGGCTACGACAAAGGCGTGCTCACCGAACTCAACGCCGTCAACGTGATGACGGGCATCTACACCGGCCGCTCGCCCAAGGACAAATACATCGTCATGGACGCCAAGTCGAAGGACACCGTGTGGTGGACCACCGAGGGCTACAAGAACGACAACCACCCGATGAGCGAAGAGGTGTGGGCACAAGTGAAAGACCTCGCCAAGAAACAACTCAGCGGCAAGAACCTCTATGTCGTCGACGCCTTCTGCGGCGCCAACAAGGACACCCGCATGGCCGTCCGCTTCATCATGGAAGTGGCATGGCAAGCCCATTTCGTGCTCAACATGTTCATCAAGCCCACGGCTGAGGAATTGGAAAACTTCGAGCCTAACTTCACCGTCTACACCGCCTCGAAAGCCAAGGTGGACGACTACAAGGAACTCGGCCTCAACAGCGACACCTGCGTGGCCTTCAACGTCAGCAGCCGCGAGCAAGTCATCCTAAACACCTGGTACGGTGGCGAGATGAAGAAAGGCATGTTCTCGATGATGAACTATTACCTGCCGCTGCAAGGCATCGCAGCCATGCACTGCTCCGCCAACACCGACATGAAGGGCGAAAACACCGCCATCTTCTTCGGCCTCTCTGGCACCGGCAAGACCACCCTCTCCACCGACCCGAAGCGTCTGCTCATCGGCGACGACGAGCACGGCTGGGACGACGAAGGTGTGTTCAACTTCGAAGGCGGCTGCTATGCCAAGGTCATCAACCTCGACAAGGAAAGCGAGCCTGACATCTACAACGCCATCAAGCGCAATGCCCTGTTGGAAAACGTCACTGTCGATGCCAACGGCAAAATCGACTTCAAGGACAAGAGCGTGACCGAGAACACCCGCGTCTCCTACCCCATCGAGCACATCGAGAAGATCGTGAAGAACGTGCGCCCCGTGTCGTCGGGTCCCGCCGCCAAGAACGTCATCTTCCTCAGCGCAGACGCCTTCGGCGTGTTGCCTCCCGTCAGCATCCTGACGCCCGAACAGTGCAAGTACTACTTCTTGAGCGGCTTCACCGCCAAGTTGGCTGGCACCGAGCGCGGCATCACCGAGCCTACGCCCACCTTCAGTGCCTGCTTCGGTCAAGCCTTCCTTGAACTGCATCCGACCAAATATGCCGAGGAACTCGTGAAGAAGATGGAAAAGAGCCACGCCAAGGCCTACTTGGTGAACACAGGCTGGAACGGCACAGGCAAGCGCATCTCCATCCGCGACACGCGCGGCATCATCGACGCCATCCTGGATGGCAGCATCGAGAAGGCCCCGACCAAGCACATTCCTTACTTCGACTTCGAGGTGCCCACTGCACTGCCCGGCGTCGACCCGAACATCCTCGACCCGCGCGACACCTACGCCGACAAGAGCGTTTGGGAAGAGAAAGCCAAGGACCTCAGCTCACGCTTCATCAAGAACTTCGAGAAGTTCACGACCAACGAGGCTGGCAAGGCCTTGGTGGCTGCTGGACCGAAACTGTGATTGGTTTCACGCAGAATGCGCAGAACTAAATGAACGGCGAGCCGCTCCGATTGGGGCGGCTCGTTTTGCTATAATCAGCCATAAGTCGGAAAAAAATGAGTTATGACTGATTAAAGAAGGATTTATTCAATGGTATTACATATACTACAAATCGTCAATGACATTAACACCATATGTTATCCATCTACTCCATCCTGCTTTTGTTCCTCTTGGAACATGAATGGATTTCGGTCTCCACCTCGCAAAAGTATCTTGTGCTTCAGGTGAATAAAAATACAGAATACAATTATCCGGTAGCTTGCCATGATCATTAATCATTTTAAAAGTGGATGGGAATCGGATTTCAACAAGTGAGTTACATCCATAGAAAAGTCCGCCTTCACACACTTTGGATTTGGGATTTATTGTTTTCAAATTTGTATTTGAGAAATCTAGCTTTTTTAATGAGCTACAACGCTGAAAGACTCCCGCCCCAAGGATTTCTAGTGTATTTGGGAAGTTAAATTCTTCTATTTTATTAAGTCCACTAAACGCAAAAGATAAAACCTGGGTTGCACTTGGAGGGAGCACGATTTTCTTTAACTTAGGAAGTTTGCCAATAGCTCCAATGTATTTTATCTGCATCGGCATGTGGTATTCTTTTAGACATTCGAGATCCAATTCTGGACAAACACAATTGTTGTCGGCTTCAATTTTATGTTCTCTTGCTTGTTTCGCCAATGTTTCAGCATATTGACCCCACATCACATTATTCATCGCTTCCGCATAACTAATCTGTCCTTGCTCATATTTGTATTGAGCGTTTTCCTGAGCCATTTCTCCTAAGGATTGAATAAGTGCTAACTTAAATTCTAGATTTGCTTTCTCTCTCTCAATTGTTTGGGGCGATTTTGCCACATAACAACACGAGATATCAAGATATTCTAAATGCTTGCATCGATTAAGTCTTGGTATATCCGTATCATAGAGGATTCCCTTAAGTGTCAAACTCTCAACGCTTTTAATGATTTCATCGGTTAAAAATTCCGATAAGGTGCCTGGGGTTTCAATTACAAATTCGTATTTTGTAATTGTATTTTCATTTTTGACAAATAATCTTTTCCATTCTCCCAATTGATAGTTTGAGTAATACTTTGCGGGTACAAGTATTGGAAACTTCCACGAACTGGCCCCTTCAAGAATAACAGGAGCATTTTCCCCAAGAAATTCAATGGCTTCAACATTTGATTCTTTAAAAGCCGATCCACTGATTTCTTTAATAGACAAGGGCATAATGATATACTTTGCTGGACAGCCTGTAAAGGTATTTGATCCGATCTTGTTAATATTGAGTTGGCTTAAATCCAATGTATCTTTGCAGTTGATATATGAGAACGAATTGGAAAGAGTTTGATCAATAACAGTAATGTTGTATTGCTTACACGTGGTGATTAGATTGTCAATGCTTCCAGGACAGATATTTAAAGAATAGTTTTTTTGTTGCGATTTAATAAAACAAGGGTTAAATTGCTTCATTAGTTCCTCTTTTCTGCTAATACTGTAATAATCTTGACCAAATCCTGGATAATCCATAACTTCTGTGAAAATCGCAGGACTCTCTTTATCATATATAATCACATTGGCCACTAATGAACCGATAATAATGTTTTTTGAACACTTTATGCCAAGGATTTTATTAGCCACCAATGTCCCCAATTGAAAGTATTCAAGTTTAGAAACGCTATCTGTTGGTTGTGGACTTAAAATCGCAAGTCGATCGCAAGAATTTGGCATTACAACTTTTTTGAAGAAATGAGAACCTGAAATAAGCAGAGTTTGTTTGTCATAATGCTGAATGGAGGCGTCATTGTACGTGTTTTTTGCAGGATATGTATAGCCTTCTACAATTGCAGCATTTTCCAAATTAAGGGTAGCTAGTTTTGGTAATGAAACCAAGAATTCAATATCTTCTCCATTAATGTAACCGCTAACTTTAAGAGTTGTGATGGTGTCAATGGATTTCTTCAAATCCTTTTTCAACTTGCCTGGTTTCGAAAGGGTGATTTCATTCACTTGTGCAAAAGCTCCTATAATTGGAGCAAAGATGAAGGCAAGCAGCAGTATTATCACTTTACTTGTTTTGAATATCAAGATTGTTTGCGTTTCAACTTTTTGCTCTCTGGATGTTTTTACACCGTCCGCAATTATTTCCCATAGTAACATAGTAATAAGTGTTTGTGCCTATTGTTCCCTCGATTCAGCATTCTTCAATACATAAGAAGGCTAGGAAACTTATTCGCACCTATTTCAGCTAACAGGCTCTGGAAAACACCTTGAGAATAAAATAGATACCGTTCACCTAGCCTGTAAGTATCAACAGAATAACTGATTGAATACAATAAAGGCTGGCTAACTCGTATCTTATATCCATTCTCAAAATTTTCCAGATTTCGTTAGCTGGATACAAGCACAAATTGCCTTCAACTGTTCGGATGTCTCCCCGAACAATCAGCGGCAAATATACGAAGAATTTGGAATTGCTATTATTTTTGAAAGATTTTTATCTGATTTTGAAAGATTTCTTTGCGAAGCAATTCCCATGACAATTTATCTGGACTGCTTCGTGCCTCGCAAATCTCCGATTCGACGATGCAAAGCGAGTCAATGACGACAAACAAAAGCAAAACGAGCCGCCCCGATGGAGCGGCTCGTCCTTTTTAGGTTTAGGATGAAATCTTACTTCACCACAACGCGCTGCACGCCGACACCATTGTCAGTGGTCACGCGCACCATGTACACGCCAGCTTCGTACTGACCCATGTCGAGGACTTGGAGGTCGCTGCCGACATTGGCGTCATACACCACTTGACCGAGGGTGTTCAGCACGCTGATGTGGTTCATGCCCTTGGCTTGGATGGTCACATTGCTGGTGGTGGGGTTAGGATACACGGCCACTTCTTCAGCATTCTCACCAATCATGTCGTAACCATCGAGGTAGCCCCAAGCGAGCCAGCTATTGCTAGCGCCCACAGTGTTAGCATCGAGCCAGCCATAACCTTCGACGAAAATCCAACGGGTGTTGGGATCGCCAAGGTCGTACATGGCAGGAGCAGGATACTGGACCGAGCCATCCTGATAGTACATCAACCAAAGGTTTTGGGTGCCGTCAACGCTAACAGGGCTGTCAAAGACGATAGTCGTAAGGCTCTGTTCAGCGCCTTCGACTTGGAATTCCTGTTGGAGGACCAATTCACCACCTTCGGTTTCACCGCCGAGATAAACACGCACCTCGTAGGTACCGGCAAATTGTGCTTCACCACTGTCGAGGAAGGCAGCACCGATGAGGTTGGTGCCTGCATACTGGCTGAGATAAGAGGCCGGGAACATGACGCCCCATGAGAAGGCCATACCCACACCCATGATGTTGACTTCTTCCAAATCATCAGGGACGTAGGTCAGCAAAACGACTTCAGAGGTAGCTCTGTCATTGGCAACCATGGTGGTGAAATCGGAGACTTGTTTCACACTGGTTCCCTCAAATGCAATCTGTGCCTGGGCAATGCCCGCAAAGGCGAAGAGGCACACCATCATCAAAGAAAGTACACTTTTCTTCATAGTTTTTTGTTTTAATGATTGTGATTATTTAATGAGTTCGTTTGTGTTCAATTCTTACGGCCTGCAAAGATAGTCAAGTTTTGGACACGAAGAAAAAAAACACACTTTTTTACTATAATTTGGTCAACTCACATTTTTTCACGATATTTGCAGGCCAAATCAAAACGTGGCATGTTTTTTGCCTGCCACTAATCAGTGTAAAACAATGCGGGAATCAACCCCTAAAAAGAATCATCACATTATTATTAATTAAATAATCACAACAATGAAAAAAGTACAAAGACACCTTACTCCTATGCTGTTGGTCCTCATGGGACTGGCAATGCTTTCATTCATGGCCAAGGACAGCGTCACCCTCAGACTGCACCCCGTGCAAGGCAAGACCTACACCATCAACACCAAGGCCACCACGATGAACCTGATGGAGGTGCAAGGCCAAACCATCAACTCCACCCAAGCCATGGAAACCAAGCAAACCTTCACGGTGAAAGAGACCAACGACACCCAGACCGTCGTCGACGCCCAAACCGAAAACATGAAGATGTCGGTTTCGCAGATGGGTATGAAGTTCGAATACGACTCCGACCATCCTGAGAAGACCAGCCCGATGATTGCCGACCAAACCAAGGAACTCGCCAAATCCATCAAGCAGCTGACCACCATCACTTACGATGCCATGGGTAATGTCGTCGGCGAAGGAGAGAACCAACTCGGCGGCGCCATTGTCAAGTTGCCCGAAGAGCCTATCAGCGTGGGCAGCACCTGGACCGTCGACAAGACCGCCAGCGTCAGCGACATGGACATCAACACCAAGTTGACCTACACCGTCACCTCCATCACGAAGAAGGGCGTCGAACTGAGCATCAAGGGTAATGTCGAAAGCAACAGCGACGGTGTCAGCGGCACCTACACCGGCACGGCCACCATCAACGCCCAAACGGGCATGATCATGACGAGCAGCACGAAGTCCAACCTCTCCATGACCATCTCACAGCAGGGTCTGACCATCCCTGTGACCATGGTGGGCAACACCACGGTTACGGTTGAATAAACGCCATACAACCCTAATAAAAAACCAGCGGAGTGTTCCGCTGGTTTTTTTTGTGTCTTAAAGACAAAATGCTTACGCATTGAGCATCACCGGCATGAGAAGCATCAGCAGGTCCTCTGCCTCATTCTCATTGTCGACAGGAGTGAGGATGCCAGCGCGGTTGGGAGCCGACATCTCTAATTTCACCTCGTTGGAGTCGAAGTTACCCAGCATCTCTTGGAAGAAACGTGAGTTGAAGCCGATTTCCATGTCGTCGCCCGTGTAGCTGCAAGCCAGACGCTCCTTAGCTTCGTTGTAGAAGTCGACATCTTCTGCCGTCAGCATGATTTCCTGGCCCGTGATGCGGAAACGCACCTGGTGCGTGGCCTTGCTCGAGAACACGGCCACACGACGGATAGCCGACAGGAAGGTCTGACGGTCGATGGTCAGCTGGTTGGGGTTGTTCTTCGGAATGACCGCTTCATAGTTGGGATAACGGCCTTCGAGGAGACGGCAAATCAGCACATAGTCGCCAAACACATACGAGGCGTTGGTCTTGTTGAACTCGATGCGGACAGGCTCGTCAGCCATGGTGGCCAAGATACTCTTCAGCTGGTTGATGGGTTTCTTAGGCATGATGAACGATGCCACCACGTCCGACTTGACATCCATCCTTCTGTAGCGCACCAGCTTGTGGGCATCGGTGGCGACGAAGGTAAGGTAGTTTTCCGTCATCTCCATGAACACACCCGACATGATGGGACGAATCTCATCGACACCAGTGGCAAACACGGTCTTCTCGAAGCCTCTTGCCAACACATCGGCGGGGATTTCCCAAACCGATGTATCGGTCATCACGGGCAGCTGCGGGAACTCATCGCTCTTGTGACCCGCCAATTTGTATCGGCCTTCGCCAGCAATCAGTTCAACGGCCAAGGTGTTGTTATCCACATTGATGGTAATCGGCACGTCGGGGAAGTTCTTCATAATTTCGAGCAAAAGGCGTGCGGGAATCGTCACCTCGCCCGTGCCTTCCACCATGTCGGGTACCATGCTCACCGACATCGTCACATCGAGGTCGGAAGTCGTGATTTTCAGTTCGTTCTCAGTCAGCTGAAACAGGAAGTCGTCCAAAATCGGAAGGGTGTTTTTCGTTCCGATAACACCGCTCAACGCCTGCAGATTCTTCAATAGCTTAAGGCTTGATACTATGAATTTCATATCGTTAGGTTTTTATTTATCTTTCAGTTTTGAAGTTGTAAAATTACAAATAATTGCGATACGGAAGCATTTTTTGCAGAAAAATTCTCACATTTTATATTCCACTCACAACAAACCCTGCATTTTTGAGGCGATTCAGGAAATCCAGCATCGACTCGTAAGGCACTGCCACATATTCGAAGCGTTTGTCGCCTTTCTTCCTGGTGCGCGCCTTGTCCTTCGTGTCGTACATCTTCTGGTTGAGATCAGAATAAGTGGCATGTACCTGCAACTGGCCGTCACCGCAGTTGTAATTGATGAAGGTCAAGAACATGTCGTTTTGGAAGAAATAGGTGACATTGCCCAGACGGTGGTCAAACACCACATAGCCGTCCACATACTTATTCACGACATGCTTGCCCAAGTTACCCAATCCAATCTTGCCTACCGAGACGAAGGCATGCATCTTGTCGTTCCACACCATCTTGAGGTCGGGAATGACAAGGGTCTTGTTGTAGAAATCGGACGACGACTCCATCTGCGGATAGCCTTCCAACTCAATGGCCATAGCACGCTCCGCCACCTTTTCCTCGTCATTCTCGGAGCGGAAGTAATGCATGTATTGCGTCTTCGTCAAGTCGATGGACGAGCCTTCCATATTGGAATACACCTCGGCGATGCCCGCCATCACGTCGTCATCAAAGACAGGAACGTTGAGCACATTCAAGCCACTGAAGGTCAAGGTGTCGTTGGGATACTGCGTGTAGTTGCCATGGACGGCGAAATCGACCAAAGCCATGTCGAAACCGAGGTCGGAACTAACCTGTCCTTCAACGATGCCACGCGAATTGAGAGAGAGCCAAGAGTCATAAGTTTGTTCCTCGCTCACCACGAAACGATTTTTGACAGCATCATACCACAACGTGCCGTTCGACGGGTTGACTTCCACCTTCTCCCTCCTACCCTTCTTGGGCGTGAGGAACGAGGCAAAATAGCCGCCGTCGATGGCTTGCTCGTAATAGAGGCCGCTGCAGATCTCAGGCGTTTCCTCCTGGATGCGCGGCAAGTCGATTGGCACTTGGATGTCTTTTGGGTCGATGGTGGCCGTTGAGACAAACCAATTGTGCAGGGCCTCCAAGGTGTCAGACGGGAGTCTCTCGATGGGGACAAGGCTGTCTTCTGAAATAACTTCAAACGCCACGGCCTCATCAGGATTAAAGCCCGAAAGCGCGAAGTGGCCGTCATACAGTCCATGTTCATCCGTGGCCGTCAAGGTCACCTTGCCTTTAAACGCAAACTGAGGACTCAGCTGGAGTGCCGAAGTGTCGGCGAGATGGGCGACGCCTCGCGTCACGCCGTCTCTCGGGGCAATGGAATCCATGAAAATCGGTGTGCGTGTGCCGTCGGCAACCTCATAATCCCAATAGCCTTGGGCATAGTATTTCTTCCGGCTCTGGATGTCGACCACGGCATTCTTGTAAAGGTGGAAGCGGTTCAAAGTATCGGCAAGCAAGTCGCCAGCCACGGGATCCAACTTGGATTCGGCGTTGATGTCGACGTCGTGATCATACGGGAACACGGCGGCATCGGCCACGCGGATGATCTTCACATCGTGGGCGTGGATGATATAGTTGGTCATGTCGTATTCGGCATTCATGCTATAGAAATTCAACGAATCCTGACCAGGCACCAACGAGATGAATTTCGAGGCGTTGTTGTGAACAGCTAGCAACTCTTCATGCGTAGTGGCAGTGGCATAGTCGCCGAAAGTCTCAATGGGATTGTCGAGATGCAGGCTGTTGGTGGCCATGTCCCACTCGGCTTCCTTCAACGAGCAGATATATTGGTTCATGGGGAAGTCCAAGTTACTGGTGTTGTCCAAGTAGTCGTATTTCACCTTCTGTGCGTCGAAGTCGACGTTAGCGCGGTAGTTGGTAGCTGCAAAAGCCACGGAACTGCTGTCAGCAGAATACAGCATAAACTTGGCCGAATCCGCCACGAAGGTGCGCGAATCGAAGGCAAAATGGTCAGAGTCGAACTCTGTCAAACCGAAACGCAATTTACCGTCAGCCGAATAGCCGTCGGGCGACAGCGTGGTCTTGCCTTTGAAATAGGTGTCGCCATACATGCAAATCGGTGCCTTGATGGTTTCTGTGGTCAGCTCAGGCTTGAAGACATCCCATCTCAACTTCAAGGCATCGGCCGAAGCGATGGGGAAACCGGTTCCGTCAGCCAACGGCTCCATCTTGAAATCCTTGGTGATGGCCGTTACCAACTTCGGATACAGCATAAACTTATCTGACGTAAACTGAGAGGTCTGATAATCAAGCTTTCCTATGCCATAGAAACCGCTTGACGAGAGGTGGACGGTTTCATGCAGCTGTCCAGAGCCGTCATACATGGGATAGGAATCCGTGTCGCCGTTGCCGATCTGGTGTTCGAACCCCAAGGAATAGTCGTCCATCACCACCAGCGGCTCGATGATGTTGGGCAAGATGCCGCCTGAGACCAATTCGCCATCAAATCTCACCTTCTTCATTGTCAAGTCATTCAAGCTGTCGACGACGAAAGGATACAGGCTGTAATAGAACTTGCCACTGAAGTCGTCGGACGTTTTCAAAGAGTCTAGGCTACCAGGGTTAAAGGCGCCTCCGTTGATTTTACGGTAGAACTTATAGCCCTCGGCATCGCTTTGGAAGATGGGATACTCAGGCGTGTCTTCGCGGCTCGATTTGTTGTCGCCCTTGTCGATGAACAGACGGCCTTTCAGTCGTTCCAACGTGCCGTCGACGGGGATGATCTCTCTGTTGTCGCGCGCATAAAAACGCAGCGAATCCACCTTGGGCATCCTGATAGTGAACTCATCATAAAGGAACAAGCAGTCCTTGGTGAAAAACTCAAACATTCCAGCCAGGATACCGCCCGAAAACTTGAAGTTTTTGTTCTTTTTCAACGTAATTCTGCCATTGTCGGGCACGATGACCACGTGTTTACGGTCGCTCAACGAAATGGCAGGACCCTCATAGCCATCAATTTGGCTGGTAATACCATAAACGAGCAGGTCGTTGGTACCTAAGTCAAGACGCATATTGGGCTGGCGGTTGGTAGTTACCGTATGAAGCTTAATCACGTCATAGTCAATAGCTTGATTATACGAGTCGACCACGTCGAAAAAACGAGGCAAAGCCGTCACCCATTGTGTTTGGGCATCATATTCCATATAACCCTCCGCCTGCAGCTTCAACACCAAAGAGATAACCTGCTCAGTAGGATATCCGAGATACGATGTCAAGTCACCAAGATAAAAATGCACTTGACGATCCACATTGCTGAAGCCTTTCAGGAACTTCTCCACTCGTATCATCGGGTGCGTGCCGTCGAGTCCTTGCAAACGCTTGAAGTCGTCGTTACGGAAATAGTTGACCGACACCACATCACCCTCACTCCTATGGTTGACGCCTTCCATGCGTCTGAAATCCACGACGCTTTCGTCGATATCCCAATACATGGCCTCCAAAAAGATGTCGACGCCGTGGTAATAATCATGGAAAGGTGCGTCGCCAAAGTCTTTTTCCGAGCGATAAACAATCAGGCGGCGGCTCTTGTTGTCGTATCTGAAGCCCAAACCATTATGGTAGATGGAGTCCAAGCTCATGCGACCCGCCACTGTGTCAGGCAGATACAAGCGCATCATTGCGCGGTCTGACACCAAAAGTTCATCCTCTGACATCGTAAAACGCCCCGACTCCACCTTCACCACCTCGGTGCCGTTGCGATGGAAATGGAACATGGCCTTGTTATTGACGCCACCAAACACCTCCACAAGGTTACCCATCATGCCGATGCCACCCTCAAAATCAACGTTCCTCAGGATGTTGGGAATACGATAGTCGGAGCGGTATGACTTCACGCGCGGATACATGGTCCTCTCATTCGGGGCATTCACCTGCACCTTGTCCTCAAAACGACATAATATCTGCTGGTTGAAATGGTTGCGTTCATTGAACAACACCGAGTCGATGGCGTACTCGGAACGGTTAAGGTCGATGGTGTAGAAATCGGGGAAGGTCACAAAGACACTTTCTGCCGAGATGCCAAATCGCGACCAGTCGGCGCGTCCTCCCTGGCCTCTCCAACTGTTGTCCTCCATCGAATAGACGCCTTTCGTCTGCTTGATGACCGACTCATCGTTTTGTGTGGCCAGCACCAAGGTACCATCCACGACCAGTTCGAACTTGTCGGCTTTAGGGAATCCTATCAACGCATCACGGACCGACCACTTGGAGTTGCCCTTCGCCGACAGAACCTTGTCGACAAAGAGGTCGCGGCACGACTTCAGGTATTTGTCAATGCCGTTCATCGACTTCTGTGCCTTGGCTTCCGTAAATGTCAGCCAGTTGTTCACATCTTTATGAGTCAATCCCGCAGTTGGGACCTTTTGCAACGCAGCCACAAAATTGAACGTATTGGGATAGGCTCGCGTGCCGCCCTTGGAATGGAACAACTCGCAAAGACGCATCACCATATTGATTTCAGCGTCCGAATAATAGCTATCCCATGCACCACGAAACGCCTTCATCATAACGGCGGCGTCATCGCGCTCCTGTTTCGATGCGGCAGTACCCAGATAAGCAGTCAACTGATCATAAAACGCATTTTTCTCAGTGGGATAAAACGCCTGGGCAAACGCCGACGACGCATCCATAAAGAGCGACAAAATTGCAATAAGGATCCCTTTTTTCATCCGAATTCTCAATTATCAATTCTCAATTCTCAATTACTTAACGAACTCAGCAGCCACCCAGTTGTTCCGACTCAGATGGCGACGATACCGCATGCCCAAGCGCTCTGCCTCTGCCTTGATGCTGTCCAAATCCTCAGTGTAGAATCCGCTGAAGAAGATGTGAGCATCGGGCTTCATGGCGGCAACATAATAATGCATGTCGCGCAAAAGGATGTTGCGGTTGATGTTGGCCAGCACCACATCGAACTGTCCTTTGATAGCCAAGGCATCGCCAAGGACGATTTCGATGTCGGAGATGCCGTTTAGTTCGATGTTGGTGAAGGCGTTACGATAGGCCCACTCGTCGTTGTCGATGGCAACGGTGCGGGCGGCACCCAACTTTTTGGCGAGGATGGCCAACACTGCAGTGCCGCTGCCCATGTCGAGGATGTCTTTCCCTTTGAAGTCGGTCTCCAGCATCAGCTGGATGATTTGTGCCGTCGTCTCATGATTGGCCGTGCCAAACGACATTTTGGGCTCGATGACTAGGTCGAACTCGAAGCTCGGATCGGGGTCGTGGAAGGGCGCGCGCACACGGCAGCGCTCGTTGACCACCACGGGCTGGTAGGAAGCCTCCCATAGCTCATTCCAGTCCTTGTCGGGCATCTCCTCCACCTTCAGCAGATGGATGTCAAAGAAGGCGGAGTCCGACAAAAGACCTTCCACGGCGAGGTCATCGCGGCACTCTGCGGAGCAATAGGCTTTCAGGCATCGGTCCTCGTCCATGAAAGAATCGAAACCGATCTCCGCCAACATCGTGGTCAGCATGTCGTGCTGGATGTCGGACGACGGCGCGGTAAATGTGTATTCAAAGGTCTTCATTCTTCGCCAATATGTGAGGCCTGGTTGCAGATGGAGACGAAGTCCTCTGCCTTGAGCGAGGCGCCGCCGATGAGGCCGCCGTCGACGTCGGGCTGCGAGAACAGCTCCGTGGCGTTCTTGGCATTGCAGCTGCCGCCGTAGAGGATGCGGATATCGTCGGCCGTGGCTTCGTCATAGTGTTCCTTGATCAGAGAGCGAATGAAAGCATGCATCTCCTGCGCCTGCTCAGGCGTGGCGGTCTTACCCGTGCCGATGGCCCAAACGGGTTCATAGGCGATGATGGCATCGTAGATGGCATCGCCGTCCAAGTGGAACAGACCTTTCTCCAGTTGTTCCTTGACGACCTCGAAATGGCGCCCTGCCTCACGCTCTTCGAGCACCTCACCGACGCAGTAGATGGGCGACATGTTGTTCTCAATCAAGCGGTTGATCTTCTCGGCAAGGATTTCATTGGTCTCGCCAAAATATTTTCTCCTCTCGCTGTGACCGACGATGCAGTAGTCCACGTCGATGGATTTCAGCATCTTGGCCGACACTTCGCCCGTGTAGGCGCCCTTGTCGTAGGCGCTGCAGTTCTGCGCGCCCACGTTGAAGCGCTGCTCATCAAACTCATAGTCCGTCAGCATCTCAAGATAAGGGAAGGGCGGGCAGATGATGACTTCGCAGTCCAGTTCTTCTTGTTCGTCAAGGCGGTCAAGGATTTCGTCGACCAAAGTTTCGGCCTCATCGAAAGTGAGGTTCATTTTCCAGTTTCCAGCAACGATTTTGCTTCTCATAATATTTATAATTTAAAGATTTAATATTCAAAGATTTAAAGACTCAGAAATTTAAAAGCAGCTGAACAAATTCATCTAAACTACAAATATACGATTTTTTTCATTAACAAATCACTTTACTCTTAATTTCTTTCCAACCCTCAACACATCGGTTTTCTTCATCTTGTTCAACTTGCAAAGGATAGACACCGTGGTATTGTTTTCCACGGCTATCGAGTTTAGCGTCTCCCCTTTCTTGACGATATGATACTGCCTTTCAGTTTCATTGGGATTTCTGGCATCGATGACCTTGACCAGATTGCTTCGGGTAAGGTCGGCGAAAGCGTCTTTCAAGGTCTCAGCCGTTATCTCTACATTTCTGTCAACGCTGCGCAATGAATCGTTCAACCGATGTGAAAACAGCCATTCGTAGGTCTCTTCAAGATAGAAGACACGTGCCAAGCGTGTGTGGTTCACGCCTTTGAAACGGTCATAAATCAGCCGCGTCGTATCGCCGCAATCTGCCATAGCCTCGACCACCCTATCGGAGCAACCCACCGGCACTGCCGTATCTGCCGTACCATGGATAATCCACAAGGGAACCTCGTTGAGGCCACACAATTCGGGCTCCGTAGCGCCACCACAAAGCGCCATCGCTGCAGCCACGTCGTCGGGATAGGTCGCCGCAAAGTCAAGCGTCCCGTAGCCGCCCATGCTCATGCCTAACACATAGAAGCGATCCATGTCGACAGAATAGTGCTTTTTCACCCAGTCGATGACTTCCATCACCTTGGCGGGTTGCCAGGCACCCGAGGTCTGTGGAGCGACAATCACCGCATCAATCTTGCGGCCACGCGACACCGCGTCGATGCAGCCGTAGTTGCGCACCAGGTTCAGGTTATGTCCAGAGAGACTTTTGCCATGAAGGAACAGCACCAAAGGCTTCTTTTCGGAAGTGGAATAATCATCGGGCAGATACAGCCAAAAGTCGTAGCCGTCCTTGATGAAGTCACGGCACGCCATCAACTGGGCCTTGCAAAGCAAGGGCAACAGGCAGAACAGCAAAAAGACCCATTTCTTCATGCTTCGCTTTGATTCATTGGTGAAAAAGTTGCCATGCATCGGCACACTTCCGTCTCCTTACCCGTCGTCTCGGTCTTCACCAAGCGCACACAATACTCATTCTCAGAAGTTTGCTCACGATAAAAGCTCAGCTTCTCGCCTTCATGCGCTTCGGCAACGTATGCGATTTCGAAACGCTTGAGACGATGCTCACGATACCAGGCAATGTCCCACAGGTCCAGCACATGCTCAATATATTTTACCGAGTTGACGTGCCCGTTGATGTCAATGTCATTGTAGTTGACATCAATAGTCCGCACCAAGGCGGCGTTTCCCGACATCTTTACACGACCGCCTTTCTCAATCGGGCAGGGGTTGTCGTCCACGATCCAGTTGTTGATGGCACCTTGGTCGATGGAATAGATGTCGGTGGGCTGCCTTGTCTCCGTGTCGATCATCGCCCAGATGGAACGGCCATAGCCGTAGACCTTACCGTTGCCGTCCGACACGCAGAAATTACGGCTAGTGAAGAACTTCATCGCGCCCTCCACCCATGTCTCAATGGTGTAACGCTCATGTTGCGATGGCATCTCCTCCATCTCAATGGCCAGCCTCGACAGCACCCACGAACGCTTGATGGTCATCAGGTATTTCATGCCGAAGCCACGGTCGGTGGAATGAAAATCGGCGGCATTGAGCATCTGGTTGCCCAAATGTCCCAAAAACATCCGTCCTGAGAAGTCGCAATGGAACGGTTCTGCCACAAATTCGTATTTACCTATTTTGTTCATCATGAAATTCTTACACGTGGGTCAATAAACCCATAAATAATATCCACTACGATATTCACGATAATCAGCATGACCGCGATGAGCAGCACCGCACCCATGATGACCGGAAAATCGTACTTGTCCAAGGCGTCGACCACCACCACGCCGATGCCCTTCCAGTCGAAGACGTACTCCACGAAGACGGCACCCGCCAGCAACGAGGCAAACCATCCCGAAACGGCTGTCACCACTGGGTTCAAGGCGTTGCGTAAGATGACGCGGAAAGGCTTCAAGCCCTTGGCTCGTGCCGTGCGCACATAGTCCATCGACATGGCTTCGAGCAGCGAGGTACGCGTCAGCTCAGTCACCACGGCCAAGGGGCGCATTCCCAAGGTCAACGCAGGCAAGATGAGGTTGCGCAGACTCAAGAACTCTCCCCTGCCGTATTCATCGACGGTGTAAAGGCTTCCAGTCATACCCAATCCTGTATAGTGTTCCAAAAGGAATCCGAAAATCCATGCCATCAGGATGGCGGCGAAGAACGAGGGCAACGACATGCCTATGGTGGTGATGAAAAGCGTCAACTTATTGAGAAACTTGGTATTGAACACTGCCGTCAGGATGCCTATGAGCAGGCCCAGCACCATGGCGATGGAAATGGATACCGCCGCCAAGAGCAAGGTATTAGGGAAGGCTTCTCCCAAAATGTCGGAGACCTTCCGCTTGCTTTGGTACGACATCCTCAGATAGGGCGCTTTCAGCACCACCGCCGTCGAGCCGATGGTGGCTATTTTGGCGTAATGGCCTATCTTATCTAGCTTTTGTGTACCTTCAGAGACATCGTAAAACGAAACCGGCACCAAGTCATTGAGGTAGTCCACATATTGTTTCCCAAGACTTTGGTTGAGGCCCAACTCTTCACGGATGGCGTTGACCGACGCTTCGTCGGCACGCTGTCCGAGCATCATCTGGGCAGGGTCACCAGGCAGGATGTTGAACAGGAAAAACACCAGCGTCGCGACACCCCAAAGCACCGCGATACCGTATAACAACTTCCTGATGATGTAACTGCCCATTACGTCAGAAGATCTTCAAGGCTTTTGAGAAATCGATGGCACTCCACTTGTCTTTCACCAATCCGTTGTCGAGCCAAATCAACCCAGGATTGAAACGCACTATCGTCTTGATTTCCAACTCATCGGCATAATAGACCTCGTTAAGGAAATCGTATGTCTCACTTAACTGTTCGACGACTTCGGGCGGGTTGGCGACGGTCCAAATCACAGTGAAATCGTGTTCCTCGGCGGCATCGACGATTTCCCGCATCTTGGCCCATTCTTTTTCAGTCACCTTGGTCAGGTCGTTCGAGGTGAACATCAAGAGGTTCTCGGTGGCGAGGATGTCCTCCGTGACGTCGTTGCCGTCAACATCCAAGGCACTGAAGCCAAGGAAATTGCCACCGCCTTCCAGACGTTGGTCGACAAACTCCCACTGCGACATCCACACCGAGTCGTTCCAAGGATAATTGGGCGAGACATACTCTTGAATCTCGCCTGTGGCTTTATTCCTATAAGTCAGGTAGATCTTGCTCTCCCCTGTCTCTGTGGTCATCTGCTTGCCCACCTTCCAATTCATGAAGTCGACGACCGGCAGATGGCGGTAGTTGTAAATCTCGAAGCATAGGAACGCCAAGGCAAATACGGTTGCCAGCAGGAACTGTATCGGCTTCGACAGGTCGTTTTTCAAACGTTTGTTGCACAAGACCAAAGGCACAAGCACCGCATCGATGACGAGGTTCTTGTAGAAGGTCTGCCAGTTGGTCATCTTGATGGCCGTACCGAAGCAGCCGCAGTCGGGCACCAGGTCATATAAGGCGTCAAACAAGGTGGTGAAGGTGAAGAACAACATCAACAGCGTGGCGCCCAGCACCGCCAAGCGCGGATAGACCTTGATAATCAAACAGATGCCAACGATAAACTCCGCCAAAATCATCAGCATAGCCAGGACTAAAGCCGCATTGTTCAGCCAAGTCATGCCGTACACGGCAAGATAATCCAGCATCTTGTATTTCGTCCCCAAAGGATCTACGCCCTTGGTAAAGCTGCTGAAGATGAACAAGGCACCCACCAAGAGGCGGCAGATGGTCAACGCGGCATCGCTGTATCTTTTGCCAAAGACAAACGATGCCAACAAGTTAAGCAGTAAGACAAGTAAAAACCAAAGATGATAAGCCGGCAGGAAGTAAATGCCCACCGCACATGCCAAGGCGACCAAAATGCTCACCCAGGGAATAGAGTTATGTTGTTTCTTCATCGTTCTTCTTTTTGCAATGCTCATTCACTCATCAAAATCAGGGCAAACACGGCATAGTTGATCATGTCATAATAGTTGGCGTCGAGACCTTCTGACACCAAGGTTTGTCCGTTATGGTCCTCGATGCTCTTGGTACGCAACACCTTACTCATTATCAGGTCGGTGATGGAACTGACCCGCATGTCGCGCCAAGCCTCGTCGTAGTCGTGGTTCTTGCGCGTCATCAACTCGTAAGCCTCGGTGGTGACCTTGTCGTACAAGGCCGTCGCCTCCTCAGCTGTCAGGTCAGGCTGGTCGACCACGCCCAGTTGCAGTTGGATGATGCCCATGGCCGCATAGTTGACAATGCCGATGAACTCGGGCTCGATGCCTTCGTCCACAAGTTGTTCTGTTGTCGTCTGCAAAGTCCTGATTCTCTTTACCTTGATAAAAATCTGGTCCGTAATGGACGGCGTGCGCAGGATGCGCCAGGCCGGGCCATAGTCCTTCATCTTATCAACAAACATCTTGCGGCATTGCGCCAAAACGCTATGAAATTGGGCTTTTGTGTCTTTCTTTTGCATGAAAAATGTATTTTTGCAAAAATAAAACTTTTTTCAATGCTGCGACTCAATTTAAACAATAAAACCCTCATTTTCGACCGCCCCGCCGTCATGGGCATCCTTAACGTCACGCCTGACTCTTTTTCCGACGGTGGGCGTTTCAACCAGATGGGCAAAGCCTTGCACCATTGCGAACAGATGATTGCCGACGGCGCCGACTTCATCGACATCGGCGGCTGTTCCACAAGGCCCAACAACGCCATTGCCACCGAGAGCGAGGAAATGGAGCGCATCATCCCCATCTTGAAAGCCATCCGAAAGGCCTTCCCCGACACTCTGATTTCCATCGACACGTTCAGGAAAAATGTCGCTGAAGCCTGCGTCAACGAAGGCGCCGACCTCATCAACGACATCTCGGGCGGGCTTTTCGACGATGAGATGCTGCCTTACATCGGCAAAAACCACATCCCCTACGTGATGATGCACTGCATCGGCACGCCCGAGACCATGCACCAATACACACTCGGCGGCGACATCCACCAAATCGTGATGGACTTCTTCGCACTGCAATGCAAGACCTTAGAAGCCTACGGCGAGCAGCAAATCATCCTCGACCCGGGCATCGGCTTCGGCAAGAGTCTTGAAGCCAACTATCAGTTGCTCAACGACTTGAACCGCTATCGCTACAACGGCCTGCCCATCCTCATCGGCATCTCAAGGAAGTCATTAATCAACAAGGTATTGAACACCACGCCCGACACCGCCGAGAACGGGACGACCGTGCTGAACACCATCGCCCTGCTCAACGGGGCCGACATCTTGCGTGTCCACGACGTGAAAAATGCACGCGAAGCCATCGAATTGGTAGGGACTTTTTGTAATTTTGCAGCAAATTTGAAACCATGATCGACCTGTTCATACAAATCCGTGTCTTCGACATCATCGACATCATCCTGGTAGCGGCCTTGTTCTTCGGGCTGTACCGCCTGCTGAAAGGCACCTCCGCCATGAGCATCTTCATAGGCATCGTAGCCATCTTCCTCATCTGGCAGCTGGTCAAGTTCTTGCAAATGGAAATGCTAACCGCCATCCTTGGTGCTTTCGTCAGCGTGGGCTTCATCGCGCTCATCATCATCTTCCAACCAGAGATCAGACGATTCCTGTTTACCATCGGAGCCCAAGCCCAGGAAGGCAAGCTGTCACGAAAATTCAAGTTCCTGAAAGTCAGGAGCAACGTGGATTTGGACATTGACGCACTCGTCAAGGCCTGCACCAACATGTCGGACATCAAACAAGGCGCCCTCATCTTGTTGACGCGCAAAAACGACTTGGACGACATCATCGCGACCGGTGTGGTGGTCAACGCGGACATCAGCAACCCGTTGATTGAGAACATCTTTTTCAAGAACAGTCCTTTGCACGACGGTGCCATGGTCATCCGCCACAACCGCATCACCGCAGCCCGCTGCATCCTTCCCGTGACGCAAAAGACCAACATTCCAGGCCATTACGGATTGCGTCACCGCGCCGCCATCGGCGTGACCGAGGTCAACGACTGCATCGCCGTCGTCGTCTCGGAGGAGACCGGCACCATCAGCATGGTGACGGGAGGCGAAATCCAAACCGTACAACGGGAACAACTAAAGGAAATGATTGAGAAGGAGTTGAGAGTTTAGAGTTGAAGTGTTGTTTAACACTCAACACTAAACTATTCTATTTCAATGAAACGATCCTCGTCCTCCGCATAACGGAGTTTTTGTTTATACGGGTCGTAACGCAGCAGCAGCTGATAGTTGTAATTCCTCTTCTTCAATTCAGCACCCACATAGCTATTCATCATGTAGTCGTAGGTGTAGCCCGCATAGAGCTTGCCCAGATACACGGCATAGTTGTAAACATCCTTGAGTTCAAGGGTGTCGATGGAATACTTATAGTCAATCTTGTTCTCCCAGAAGGAATAGTCCGTCTTCGAGTCGAAACCATCCATGAGGTTGTGCTCGCAAAACAGCACTGGCCTCCAATCGCCGTCGTTGACCTCAAACCATGAAGCCACATTGACCGTATTCAAGGGGTGCTTATAGCTGTATTCGTCAGTGTCACTGAAGAGATAGTCCTCGTACTCCGTGATGCGCCCAGAGACCTCCACTCGCGAAAGCACCACCATCCAATGCACGGAATCCACCTGCACTTGGTCAGGGTCTTCGGGCACGTACACTTCAAGGCCATAATCACCCAATGCCTTGGCATAAGCGTTATACATGACATCGAGAAACAGGTCCTGATTGAAGCCGTTCAACACCTGGGTTTGCTGGCCGAGCTGGGTATTGTATTCCACCTTCACGTCAGCGCTTTCCGGGAAATAGACCGCCACCTGTGTGTTGGCCTTTTCCGCCACGAAGGTTTTTGCCAATTTCAGTTCCGTTTGGCAGCTCGAAAGCATCAACGCACAGAATAATCCTATGAGAAATAGACACTTTTTCATTCCAATTCACTTCCAAATAAATCCATCTGCACGCCGTCACCTTGAGGTTTCACGACCTCCATCGGGACATCGGCAGGATTGACCACCACTTTTACTTCTTTTTCGGGTTCGCCAGCAGTATCCTGCTCTTCAACTCCTTCGGCAGGCTCACCAGCCTCAGAATCAGCAGGCTCATCTTCACTCGGCTCGGGTTGGAAAGGCTCCAAGAACTGCCAGCTGTCGATCTCTCTCGTCGAGAGGCGTTTGCCTTTGGCCTTGTAGCTCTTGATGCCGATGAACTCTTCCACGTTGACCTCGTCGTCGGGGAAGCTGTTGCCAGCATCGCTGACCTTGTAGCTCAACAGCAGGCGAGGCAACACGTCGGTACTCATTCCCAGATACTTTGCCTCGGGATGCTCGCCGATGAAGGAGGTGCGGGTATTCAACTTGGTCTCAGCCTCGATGCAGAAACGCTTTAGATAGTGTTTCTGCGTCTCGCCTTCGATATAAACCACGGAGAAAATCTCATCCGGGTCGAACTTGCGAATCTCCACCATGTCGTCGTCGAAGTGCGTGTTGAGGTCGAAGCCCGAAATCTTGAACTCGCCGTTGCTGAAGATTTGCAGGATCTTGTCCTCACCTTCGAAAGCGCCAAGGTATTGTCCGCGCTTGTCGGCGTTGAGGCGGCGCACCGTGTCGTCAAACCAGATGTCGCGAGCGTTGAGCGTAGAGACGCCTTCCCCACCCTTCTTCACTTCCTTGACCTCGTATTTCGTGAGCAGGTTGCCTCTGGCATCGCGGCCCTTCACGGCCAACTCAGCGAAGTCGTAGTCGACGGTTTTCTGCTTCTTGTTGAACAGCACCAGGGTCACCTTGATAATCTCGGCCTCGCCATTGGGATTCGGAGAGAAATAACGCACCTTCGAACCGGGTTTGCCTTGCGTGAGGTCGTATTCCTTGTCGCGGGTGATGCCTTTCACGGCGAAGCGTTTCACATAATGCGGCGCGCCGTTCTTGCCATCACGATAGACGACATTGTAGGTCGTGCGGTCATCGTTCTTGTGGAACACATGCACATGGATGATCTTCTGGCCCACAAAGAGTTTAGGCTGAAGCTTGGTAACCATGTACTTACCGTCTTCATGGAACACGATGATGTCGTCCATGTCGGAGCAATCGCACACATACTCGTAGGCTTCCTTGTTCTTCTCGCGTTTCAGGCCCTCGCCCGTGCAGACGAAGCCTTCGTCCTTGTTGACGTAAAGCTTCTCGTTGTTGGCAGCCACTGCCACGGCGGAGATATTGTCGAAGTTGCGGATCTCGGTCTTGCGCTCGCGGCCTTCGCCATATTTTTCTTTGATGTGCAGGAAATAGTCGATGGTATAGTCCACGATATGGTCGAGGTTGTAGCGTGCCTCTTCCATGCGTTGTTCAAGGTCAGCCAACTGTTCGTCGGCCTTCTTGATATCGAATCGTGAGATCTTACGGACGGGCTTCTCACAGAGTTTCTCCACGTCTTCACGTGTCACGTCACGTTTCAGCAGCTTGCGGTACTTGTCGAAGCGGCGCTCGATACCCGTATAAAGGGCGTCCCAATCGGGATATTCCTTGCTTTCCAATTCCTTGTAGATGCCTTTCTCGAAGAAAATCTTCTCCAGCGACACCCAATGCCAGCTGTTCTCCAACTCATCAATCAATATGCGGAGTTCGAGGCTTAGAAGCTCCATCGTGCGGTCGGTGCTGAGTTTCAGTATCTCGCTTACACCCATGAAGGCCGGATGCTGGTTGACGATGACGCAGGCATTGGGCGAAATCGACACCTCACAATCAGTGAAAGCATAGAGCGCGTCGATAGTCTGGTCGGGCGAGACTCCAGGATTCAGGTAAATCACGATTTCGCATTGCTCGGCGGTATTGTCGTCGATTTTCTTGATCTTGATCTTGCCTTTGTCGTTGCACTTCACGATGCTGTCGATGACGCCGCCCGTGGTGGTTCCGTATGGTATCTCGCTAATAATCAGAGTTTTCTTATCCTGCTGGCTGATACGTGCGCGGATGCGCACCTTGCCGCCACGCAGGCCATCGTTGTAGTTGGTCACGTCCATCAGGCCGCCTGTCGGGAAGTCAGGATATAGTGTGAAAGGCTCATCGCGCAGATAGGCGATGGAGGCGTCAATCAACTCGTTGAAGTTATGTGGCAAGAACTTGGATGCCAGACCCACGGCGATGCCTTCCGTGCCTTGCGCCAGCAGCAGCGGGAACTTCACCGGCAGCGACACAGGCTCGGCGTTACGGTTGTCGTAGGAACGCGTCCAGTCGGTGGTCTTGTGGTTGAAGACGACCTCTTTGGCGAATTTGGAGAGGCGTGCCTCGATGTAACGCGGGGCAGCCGCATCGTCGCCCGTGAGGATGTTACCGAAATTACCTTGGGTATCGATGAGCAGGTCTTTCTGTGCCAGCTGCACGAGGGCGTCACCGATGGAGGCATCGCCGTGCGGGTGATATTTCATCGTGTTACCCACGATGTTGGCCACCTTGTTGAAACGACCGTCGTCGAGTTCGTCCATCGAATGCAGGATGCGGCGCTGCACCGGCTTCAGGCCGTCCTCGATAGCCGGCACGGCGCGTTCGAGGATGACGTAGGAGGCATAGTCGAGAAACCAGTTCTCGAACATGCCTTTCAGCGGAATGACATGATGCTCATCTTCTTGCTCTTGGGCCTGGGCATCCTCGACGCCTTCCATAGTTTCGTCAATGGGCTGCTCGTCCAAGGGTTCGTTTTCGTTCTTTTCTTCGGTATCCATTGTTCGTTTTCTACTGCTTGCAAAAATAGGAAAAAAACGGCAGCTACAAATTGCCATCCATTACTTTTCGGTCAATTTTTGATACATTTTAAACAGCCGAGCCACAATCTCGCTCTCGGTGGCATCTTTTGGGAAACCGTATGCCTCAAGCACAGCGGCATCGTTGGCGCGATGGGCACGGCGAAGCTCTATGGGCATTAAATCGGGGTCGTACAAATCCGCCAAAGAACTATCTGGATACAAAGCTCTCGCATCAAGAATTGCGCGTGCGGTTTGTATAATCTTTTCAAGTTGTGTATCCGAAGGTTGAGGCCAAGGGAAGTCGTTGTAAACTATGTCTTTGGAATAACGATAGTCAGATTTCAATCGTCCGGCAACGACTCTCATCCATGCCATATGGACACTCGATTCCAAAATCCCAAAATGATATTCTGAGGCATTGGGGATAATGGTAACCAGATTGGTTGGAATAGTATCACCAGTCAAGAAGCCCATCGGTACATACCTCCTTTTTTCCGACGAAACAGCAGGAACAATAATATATGCCTCGGGGTTCAAAGTCTCACGGAAAAGATGCGGTTGGTCAGCCAATTTTTGCCGACCTTTGTCGGGTGAAGAAAGCCTGTCTTTTCGACAAGCAACAACCCTTTCATATACCAAAGGCATTTTTTTGATTTCTACAGGCGAAGCACCAACAAGCCAAAGACAATACCTAGCCTTGTTATTAATAAACTCCTCGCTGCCAACAAGTTTTTTAATGTATTTTAGTGCCGAAGGTTCCTTCTTTATAAAATCTTCATAATCCCGTGCTTCAACGATGAGATTGCCACCATCAGCAGGCCTGTCCCCAGTTGTCATTTTAGGCACATCGCAAAGCGGCAGGTTTCTACCTTCTATGAAAACATCTTCGGAGTCAATGAGATATCCATTGATGTTGGATGCTTCGATACATGCATCATGATCATAAATCATCTTCTTTTGCTCAGTATGATTAGCCGAGAAACCAATAATCACGCAATGCACATGGGCTTTCTGGTTGGCTTCACTATCCCAAACGAATGCTCTCCATGCAAAGTCGATATGAACCCCATACCGCGACATTATTGGCTTCCAAATAGCCGCCACTTGTTCGCCTTGGGTTATACTATTGGTTGAAACGAACGCTGCCCTGGTATTCGGGCTTGACTCCATTAGTCTTGCCGCTTTGAAATACCAACCCGATACATAGTCAACCTTTCCTGACATTTTGTAAGGCTTGCCTTTCTCATCGACCAATACAGATAAAAGGTCCTTCTTTTGCTCTTCATTTTGGATAGAATAGCCCAGGAAGGGAGGATTACCCATAATGTAATCAAAAACAACATGATAAAAAGTAGGAGTCTTTTGAGATTGGGTCACAACCTCTTTGGTGTGAATTTCAAGGTTTTCGTAATACACAGGACCTTCTCCTGCCATCGTCACCGGATTGTCATTCAAATCCGTGTATGCCACAGTCCGCTTGGCATAGATTATAGGAGTGTCTTCTTTCAATTCCCACTCATCCCATGACAAACGCAAAGCATTCCCTTCCTTAATATTAGTATATCGCTTCAATGGTAACGGGTCAAGGATGAAGCCCACTATCTCGTCGGTCTCCTGCATCATCTGCGATTCGGCAATCCAAAGGGCCGTTTGAGCCACCGCGCAGGCAAAATCGTTGATTTCGATGCCATAGAACTGACTGATACTCACTTTGATGGGGTCGGCCATCTCACCAATGACACGGTCGGTGCCATAAATGATTCGCAACGCTTCGTTTTCGAGTCGGCGCAGCGAGGTATAGGATTCTGTGAGGAAGTTACCCGAACCACATGCAGGGTCAAGAAACTTCAACGAAGCCAACTTTTCTTGGAAAGCAAGTGCTTTGTCCCTTTTGGCCTTTGCCATCGTGACGGCCTTAATATCAGCCAATTCCTTCTTCAAGTCGTCCAAAAACAACGGGTCGATGACTTTGCGGATGTTCTCGATAGAGGTGTAATGCATTCCTCCGGCGCGGCGTGTTTCAGGGTTGAGGGTGCTTTCAAACACGGCACCGAAAATGGTTGGCGAAATCAGGCTCCAATCGAAATCGTCGGATGCACGCTGGAGGATAAGTTCACGGATTTCATCATTGATGCGTGGAATCTCGATGTCGCCAGCAAACATACCACCATTGACGTAAGGGAACGCAGCCAGTTTTTCATCCATATAGGGATCGCGGTCCTCAGGCTTGGTGTCCAACACATGGAACAATTCTATCAGCTTTGTCCTGAAATCGGCAGCCGAAAACTGAGCCATGTAATCATGGAACATGTTCTTGCTTCCAAAAACACCCGCATCCTCGGAATAAAGGCAAAACACCAATCGGACACAGAGCTTATTAAGGGCTTTCTGCGACTCCAGATTACTGGGGTCTTTGTATTGGGCAAGTATCTTGTCGTACAACACACCGACAATCTCACCCGCCTTGATGCTGACTTCCACCCCCCTCTTGATGTGTGCATTGGCATCATTCACCAAGAAAGCCAAACGGTGATATTCCTTTTCCAAATCGGCCAATTGGATCACTTCAGGCGCGTCATTGGGATGCTCCATGTCGTGCACTTCAAAAGTAGTGAAGTTGCAAGCCACAATCCACCGCGGCGCCATCGACAAAGGCAGACCTGCGGCATAGCGACGTGCTTGCTGATAAGGTGTGAGTTCCGCTCCATCACTTTGCTTAGCCTTGGCAGAGAGGTCGACATGCGAACCTTTCTGCTCAATCAGAACTTTAGTAACACTGATATATGCATCAATGAAGTCAGAGCCTTTTTCTTTGGTGATGGTCTTCACAGGAAGCTCAAACTGCATCCATGCCATTGGGTTATCGATACCGAAGACATTATGCAGCAACTCCAGCCAAAAACGCTGGGTTTCACCTTTCTCATAGCCTTTACCCATCCAATCCTTAGCGAATTGTCTGGCTGCTTGTTTTTGTGTTGTGTTTGACATTTTTACATCATCCTATTATGGCTTCAAAGATATGCATTTTTTCTGAGTAAAATGCGCTTTTTTGTTAAAAAGAAACTTCACTTCCAAAACCGCAGCACGGCAATTTCTCCCAACAAAGCCAGCAATGCTATCAAAGCAAAGAGTTTCCATTGCGAACCTTGGTGGGCCATGGCTTCCACCAGGTCGGCGGTGGCGAAGTCAGAAGTGTCGAGGACTGCAGCCACGTCGAAACCAGCTTTTTTGAATACAGGCTCGATGGCATCGCGCTCGGCGAAGTCCATCTTCGACTCCACACGGCTTTCGTTCCAGGCGGTCACACGATTCACCGTGTCGTTAACGAGCAGGTCATAGAAACCCGCCGCTGGCAGGTTGTCATTCAGATAGAGATACACCTTGCCGTTGCGCACTTCCGAGGCAGGCATCATCTCATAGTTTCTTTCGGCGTTGGCCAAGAGGAAGTGATGGTCGCCTTCGAGACTCATCCCACCTAGCACGAGCATCTTATCCTGCCCTATCGTATAGGCCAACTTATCCAACTTGCCACCCATGAAGGCCATCTTGACCATCATCGGCACGAAAAGGGCGTTGTCGGCAAGGTCACTCCACTGGGAGGTCAAGGTCGTAGCCATCACGAAGGCCTGTCCCTTCCCCACCGACTCCATCATCAGCAACGGGTCGCCGTTCTGCAAAGTCAGCAGAGGCGTGGCCAAGCCATTGGGCCGCATCCTGACATGCTGTTTCACCTTGGGCAGGTCGGGATGCTGGGGCAAAGCCAAGATCACGTCGCTGAAGAAGGCATGCTGCTGGGCTATGTTTTCCACATTCGTGGTGTTGGTGTCGACCTCCATCAAGGTCAAGCCAAGTTTATCATAGAGATAGCGGTCGTTTTTCGGGTCGTCAATCGAAGGAAACACCACGAGACTGGCGCCTTCGCTGACGGCATCCAGCAGGGTCTGCTGCAAGGTCTCGTTCATTACGGCGCTTTCGTTCACAATCAGCAGCTGGGCTTGGGCGAGTGCCGACAAGTCGAAGCGCGAAGGCTCCATCAGCGTGTAACGGAACTGCTCGTCGTCGTCAAACAACAGGGCGCAGTGGGTGCCTTGTTGGCCCAGCTCCACCACCGAGAGACTCGGCTTCACGTTTAAGACAAAGTTGTATGTATCGTCAAAGATGATGGGATGGTCGGTCAAGGCCACACTGCAACATTGGTCTCCATTGCTTTCCACCACAAACTGCATCTCGACATCGGACATTCCGTTTTTCTCAATATCGACGGTCGTCGACGCCACCGTCGCGCCGTTCATGGTGAAGTTGACAGGCAGGCCTTTCACCTCCTTGTCGCCTTGGTTGACCACTCTCACCATCAAATCATTGGTCAGTCCAGCCTGAACAATGGGCGATGCCAGCCACACGGTATCAATATAGAGGTTGGTGTTGAACTCAGGCACCATCGGGACGACTACCACCTGCATCGTCGTATCGGCCTTGGCTGCCGACAAATCGAAGGTGTTGCTTTGGAAATCGGAATAGACGAACAGCGTGGAGCTCGCAAAACCATGCTGCCTGCTGAGCATTCCGAAACGGTCGATCACCTCGCCCATCGCCACAGGAGCACCGTCGGGGTTCATGCGGTCGAGCTGGTCAAGCATCTCCTCTTGGTTCATCGGGTATTCATTTTGCACCTCGAAGCTGTTGGTCATCAAGAGATAGCGATTTGACGGGCTGAGTTTGTGCACCAGGTCGCGCGCCGACTGCCGTGCGTCCTCAATCATGGTGGTGCGCTGCGACTGGCCCTTCATGCTCATCGAGTTGTCGATATAAACGCCCACGAGGCTCTCCGCCGTGTTGACATTCAGCTGTTTCTCGGGACGATACGGGAACGCGAAGGCCAGCACCAACGCAGCGATGAATAGGCATCGCAGCAACAGCGTCACCAGATATTTCAGTTTCCGTGTCTTGGCGTTTTCCTGCTGGATGGAACGCAGCACGGCGGTATTGCTGAAATACACCAGCTTATGCCGCCTGAAGTTGAATAAGTGGATGATGATGGGTATCAGCAGGGCGAGCAGGCCCCAGAACATATTTGGATAAAGGAAACGCATGTCGTGCAGTTGCTGGTATTCAAGAATGGGCGGATTCGAAAACCCGCCCGTTCTGATGTTTATACTGAATCAATATCCAAAGAGGCCTCTACCCACGCTGCGACGGCGCACACGGTCATGAGAGAATGTACGGCATGCATCGTCTTCTCTTGCCTTCAACGGGATGCCTATGCTAACGCACACTTCAATGCCTTCCGCGAAACGACTGCCCGAGATGTTATAGGCGTTCACGTTCACGGCGGGCACGGCTTCTTCTAGTTCACTCTTCGTATAGGAGTTGAGGAAGCCATGGTGATAGGAAGCGGTCAACTTGAACAGCATATCAAAGTTGCCAATGGTCACGAGGCTGCGAAGGCCCAAGCCTCCGAATGCTCCGGCATGGATCAACGGGTAATTGGCATCGCCCACGTCGATGGTGGCGTCTATAGGAGCGGGATCGGACCTGTCGATGTGGATATGACCTCCCAAACGGTATCCGCCTTCTGCACCCAACTGAATGAAGGGTTGCAAATAAGGCCGGATGGGAATACGGAATTCAAACGGGATGCGGAAATCGACAAAAGCGACCGACATGGCATAATGCACTTGCATGCCCGAAATATGCTCGTAGGTGATGTCGGTGCCACGTTGCACATAGTCGAACTCGGGGGCGATGACGAACACGTCTCCGATGGGGACGTCGACAAAGACACCGCCCGTCGGCGTAATCTTCCAGGCCTGAGGCAGGCTGCTCAGATATTTGTTGTTGACATAATGCATCCGAGGCATGTTGATGCCACCCTTGACACCAATGGAAACCGCGTTGTCCTCTTGCGCCATGACGCCAAAGCCAAACAAGGCCAAGAGGGATGCTATCAATATAATTTTCTTCATGACTCAAACTTTTTCTTCGCGAAACACTAAACTACCAATCAAAATTCTCGGCTAATCCGTTGCCGTCACGATATATGAAGAACGAGCCTGGAGGATATTGACCCAAAAGGCCTCCCGAATCGTCTTCCGCTTTCATGATGATGGAAGCAATTGAGAAGTTGGCCATGCCATTGTCGTTCATTGTGCCTTTCATAATGACGCCACGTTTTACCTTGACATGGAACGACTGCCCATTGAACGGCACATCGTACGCCTTGTCCTCGATGAAATAAACCGTGAAATCTTTGTTGTGGCCCGTCACGAAAACGGTATCTGTCAACTGTTCTGTGGCTTCGTTCAAGTCCATGGCAACCACGCCATTGTGTTGCTCCGAGAACCGCAGATACACGTTAGGCTCTATTACCGTCAGAGGCCAGGTGCTGACATTGGAAGTGATGCGCTGCTTGGGGTCGACCACATACGATCCTTCGATTTTGGGCGGAATGGGTCCTTGGGGAATTGTCCCGAAAACGGCATCGAACATTGGCTTCAACGTGTCGGGAATCACGGTCAAGATGTCGTCAATGTAACGTTCCTCTCCTATCAAGACAATGGTGTTCTCATCGTTTTTCGTACACGACGCAAACATCATCCCGAAGAAGACGAGAGCCCAAGCTCCGATTTTCGTTATTCTTTTCATAATTGACAAGTTTTATTTCTAACATCAAAAAGCGTAGTTTATTGTTCTATAATGACTTTCCTCGTTACCGACCCCTCCTTGCCAGTAGCCACAAAGAAATAGAGCCCACCGGCATTCTTATCAAGGCTATACTGTATCGAATTGGTCGTTAAGTCATTGTATGTCTGGAAGCTATCCAACAATGCGCCCTTCATGTCATACACTTTGACATTGATTTTTCCCGTAAAGTGTTCGAAACAAAGGGTCATCTGACCGTTATTGGGATTGGGCATCACGCTGAAGTCTGCGCGATTCCCGTTTTGCTCTTCAATGCCATAATAAGAACACACCAGCCAATACCGCTGCGACACACCCTCCTCAGGAGCACAACGGTTAAACACACGCGCCTTCAGCCATACCGTATCGTCCACTATATTGAGCACAAAAACCTTGCAGCATGAGCCCTTATCCCCTGCAGGTTCAAGTACCCATTGCAGCGACTCATCCTCAAAGCTCCACGTCACCGTATCCCAAATGCATTCCGGATTAGTGTCAGAAATAAAGAAATCATAGGCATTGATTTCGAACTCTGAAGCCGTGATCACCCAATGTGGAGCAGGATTATCCCAATCCATGGGACAAATGGGCGTTGGCGAGGGTGTATAGTCCAGATGCACATTCATAGTCACCACGCTGTCGCAGCCCATCTCGTTGACGTAGGTCCTACGATACGAGCCCGACTTCGTATAGACATGGTCTTCAGGATCATAAGCGTCATCGGTGGTATAATCAAGCCCTCGGTTATCCCAAAAATAGCTGTCACAACTTTCATCGTAAGGCACCGTAAACTCAGTGGTTTCGTAAGTGTTGATTTCAAGATGCAGGACGAAGGTGCTGTCACATTCCTGGTCGCCAAAGACATTATGGAAGGTCTTGACGATTGGGTCTTTGCTTTCGTAATAGGTCTCACCTGTAATAGGCCAATAATAGGCGTCACAAGCCACCTTTGTCTCCTCATGATAGTACTCCTCATGGAACTTGAGGTTCAGCCTGTGCTTGATGGGGCAGCCGCCGTTGGGGTCGTCAAGGACAATCTCGTCGGTTGTGTCTTCATGATAGGTCACACCCGTCTTGTCCCATGTCCAAGAAGGTACGGTCCCGTGTTCATAACACTCATATTGATTGAGCACAGGGGGCATTTGAAACTCGCCGACCGACAGCACCAGTTTTTCCACTTTCAGGCAGCCATGAAGGTCCACGGTGTCAAAATAGGCGATTTGACCATCCTGGCTATAGCTCACGCCGTGGAAGTTGTAGGTCTCCCCCTCACAGATACTGGGGTCGATGAGTGTTGTGTCATTGGCAGGATACACCGTGAGGTTAAGTCTGACGATGCTATCGCACCCATGTGAGGTATGGTCGACATAAACCTCTTGACAGGTTTGGTTATAGGAAACGCCGTAGAACTCATAGCTTTCGCCGGCACAGATGTATTCATTGAGGACGGTCTCGTTGGCTGCCGACCAGTTGTCCAAATGCAGATACACGGCCTTGTCACATCCATATTGGGTTTGAAGGTGGTGCTCATATACTCCAGGTTCACTCACCATTTCACCATAGAAATCGAAAGTGTCGTTCTCACAGATGGTTTCATAGACGTTTTCAGTCTCATTGGGATGCACCACAATTGTGATGCTGACATCCAGCGTACTATACCCGTCATCGAAATGGCAGATATAAGTAGTGCTTCCCACGGGAGGAGTGGCCACCGGATCTTGCGCCGTTGGGTCATTGAGCGTATTGGCAGGGGTCCAGCTATAGGTATAGTTGCCGATGCCGCCCATAGCCATGGCGTGAAGCGTCGTAGATGCGCCTTCACAAAGTTCGGTATTGTCGGCATCAACCGCCGCCGTCATCGCTTCCACCGCCACCGTGCATTGGGGCGCTCCGACCAAAACCAATTCGCAGAACGAGATGTCGTCGAGGCCAAAGTCGTTGCCGCTACCCATGGTGTTTTGGTTCAAAATGGTGATGGTAGCTGAGGTGGAGTTGCCACTAAACCAAAGCTCGTAGAACTGAAGCCATTGACCAGTATAGGAAGGAGCGGAAAAGACATCACCTATCTGCTGTCCGTTGATGCTAAACTGGAGGCGGGCCTCGTCACCAGCCGCACTGACCGTGCACACCCAAGTCGAGAAGGCATAGAAGGTATTGGGGGCCACGGTGATTTGCTCCGTCCAGACATTGGTATTAGGCGTCGTCGCACCATTGACAACCATAAAATTACCCGTACCACCATGACCCGTGCCCAAGAAATCGGGATGGAAATTTGCAGCATTAGGGCCTACATTATAGGTGCTTTCCGGATACAAGTCGGAAGAATAGCTATAAGCTGAAGTAAACCCCACATTGCCTTGGTCGAAATTCCCGTTGAAAACGCTCTCGTCGCCTGGGGCATAGCCCGAACAGGTGTAGGTCGTGGTCACCGAAGGTGAAGCCACCGTAACAGGGCCGTCGGTCACCGACAAGCCCGCTGCAGGCGACCACTGATAATACAAAGCACCGGAAGCCGTCAAGGTCACCGATTCACCAGGCTGTATAACAGCCGAAGGTGGTGTAATCACCACAGGCTGTGCAAAGGCACATACAGCCAAAAACGTCAATATAATGGTTGAAAAGAATCTAAATCTCATAAACATATAAATAGCCTGCAAATTTAGGAAATAATGTGATTGCCTCGCTTATTTGGCTCCAAAAAATACTCAAATCAACGACACAGAACCACACGTTTTTTCACCATTCCTTTATCCGTCTTGATTTCAAGCAGATAGACAGAAGGTGCATAGCCAACGAGGTTCATCTCGATATGATTGCCACGAGGACACTCCAGGCTTTCAAGCACCTGCCCCATCATGTTGACCAACCTGACATTTTGAATATCCTCGGCTTCAACATGCAGTGTTCCTTTCGTAGGATTGGGATAGACCTGCACGTCATGAGTCTCTTGCTCCTCGACACCGAAATACCCGGCATTGATGACAATTTCGCGTTCCATCTCGCCACAATCCAACGCAGTGAAAATGGCCGTCAATGTAGTCGTCCCAGGTGTACTCACATGGATGAGGCAATGGTCGTTGGCACTTTCAATGACCTGCCAATCAGGATTAGACAAAGACCAAGCCACATTGCCATCGATGCCAGTCGAGTCAATCTCGTAACGATACACGCCGCTGACCAAGTTGGAGGCCACAAACACCGAAGTGTCGCCAGAAATCACACCCATGGCTTCCGAGTCCTTGATTTCGAGTCTGATTTGCACTATGGAATCGCAACCGGCTTGCGTTTCAAGGTTTTCCAACTCAATGAAGAAGACGCCTGGTTCATCATAGACCACTCCATTAAGCTCATAGTAGTCGCAAGCCTGAAGTTCCAATGTAGTGGTCACCGCCTCTCTCAACATCACATGCATCACAACGGTACTGTCACATCCTTGCGAGGTCTGGAAAAGGTGGCTGCAAGTCATCCCATCCGTATTGCATTGGTATTCATACCATTGGAACGGCTCACACGACAAGGAATCGAACTCATAAACAAGCTGTTCCGAGAGACTGAAATGGAGGGTGACGAGGCTGTCGCAGCCATACACCGACTGGAAGGTATGCTGATAATCGCCTTCCGTCTCGCAATAGTGTTCCTGCCACCAAATAGGGCGGCAAGCCACGATGTTGGTATCAGTAGCGACAGGCGCGATGATGTGTAACTGATAGGCGACAACACTATCGCAGTGTGTGACCGATGTCTGCAGAGAATCATAGACGATGGCATCATTGTAATAGGGAACACCATGCCACACGAAGCCACTGCATTCGGTCATGGTGCCTCCATCAACTTGGGTGTCATGGCCAACGGTGAGATTGAGGTAATACCATGTGTCGCAATCCTCTTCATTCGTGGCGGCGACAAACACGGAGTCGCGGACGCTTTCGGTGTAGACATGGTTCGGATTCATGTCCCAAACGTATGAGTCACAAGCAGTCCGGTCGTAGGTGAAAGCCGCATAGCTGTCGAAATTGAGTTGCAATTCCACAATGCTGTCGCAACCCGTAGCATTGGTCAACGTCACAACCGAATACTGTGGTGTGTCTGAATGATAGAAGGTCATCCCATTCCACTCATAGGAGTCATGACATGAGGTAATCACATCAGTCACTTGGTCGCTGTGATTGATAACGACTGGTTGGTGGATGATATGACGACACGGATCATAGGTTTCAAAGTCCAACACTTGGCTCTCATGGATTACCTCTCCCGTCTCAAGGACGTAGTAATCGCACTCTTCAATGGTCTCCAGCCAATCCTCTGCTTCTGCGACCACCCTTATCAGCACGGGGCCAGCGATGTAGTCGCCGCAAGAATTATGGGCGATATACCGCAACCAATTGCCATCATAGCTCATCTGCATCGGCATCGTCGGTGAAATGGCGGTGAAATTGCCATTTTCCGTTGTCGACATCTGCCACTGAGCCAGACGGTCGTTCACATCTTCATTGTTCCAAGTAACGTTTATCTCAGGTAAGTCGAGGGTCTCTCCTTCACACACTTGCATGGCCGACAGCTGAACATTAGCCGTAGGAGCATCATCGACGCGGAAAGAGACCACATTGCTACTCACCTCACCACAACCATTGGTGACCACATAACGGAGGAAGTAGTTACCGCAATTCAAATGGGTCGTCAAGGGGTCGAAGGCAGTGAAAGGTCCATTGGCCGATGTGGCATATTCCCAGCCCTGACTGCCGCCTCCGCTATGGTTCATCTGAACCTGTGGTGCCGAAACACCCAGCGGATAGCCCACGCAAACGGTTGAAGGCGCAATCAAATCAGTCAAGATTTCAGGGGCATGGTTAACAGTCAGAACCAGGGTATAGGTGCTGTCGCATACCTGTGGGTCTTGGCTGACGACGAGGGTATCATACACATCGCTCTCGTAATAGGTTTGTTGCGTCTTGGGCCAGTAATAGGATTCACAGGACTCTTGATATTGCGGTGGCGCAATGTAGGCTTCACCTAAGGTAAAATGCCACGACACTTGTATGGTGCAGCCGTTAGGCGTGACAGAGTCAATCGTGTAATTGCCATTATGGTCACATAATTGGCCGTGATAATAGATGTCGTCGCAAGCGGTGATTTCGCCTTCGTTGATAGGGTCGGTGGAATACACGGTAACCTGCGCCGTGTTGGACGAATAGGCTGTTCCACATCCATTGACGGCTTTGTAACGGATATTGCAGCCATTATAGCTATACGGGATATTGTTATTGTTCAGTGGCTGCCACGTGCCGTTGATTTGTATCTCCCATGACCCTGTGCCTTGGTTGATATGACGCCAAGTGACTTGAGGAGCAGTCAAGTTGAACGACGAACCTGCGCAAATGCCCGCCGGAGCAGTGACGTTGCCCACCAATGGCTCGTCGTTGACAGCAGCCTGAGCACTGGCGCCATACACCATACCACATTCGTTTTCAGCAAAATACCGTATTTGGCATCCATTGTATTCGTATGGGATATTATTGTTGTTCAAAGACTGCCAGCTGCCATTAATCTGGATTTGCCAGCCTTGGTTGGTAATTGTCGCGCCATTGTTTTGGATGTTAGGCGTCGTCAAGGCAAAGCTGCCACCGGCACAGATAGCCGCTGGGGCGGAGACATTGGAGATTACCGGAGCGTCGTTGACATGGATTTGCACGGCATTGCTGACATCGCTGTCACAATCGTTGGTCACTTTATAGCGAAGGTACCAGTTGTTATAACTCGTTGGAACGCCTTGTATGTTAAAGGTTTGGAAGTTACCGTTTTGTGTCTGGCAGATTTCCCAAGTGCCCGTGCCGTCGCCAACGAAATCCGGGATGGCGACATCCAAGTCACCACCGGCACAGATGGCATTGGGGGCTTGTATCGAGCCTGTCACATCGGGGGCCGCATTCACAACCAACTGGCGGGCGGGAGAGCTGTAGACCATTCCGCAGTTGCCTTCCACCATGTAACGGATATACCATCCGTTTTGGGCAGCCGTGATATTGTTCAAGTTGAAACTGCTATAATTACCCGTTTCCGTTGGCGAAGCCACCCAGCCCTGGCTCAAAATCTGGGAGCCATTGGCCGAATAGGCAGGAGGCGTAAGGGTGAGGCTGCCACCCGCACAAATGGGCTGGACTTGTGGCGTCTGTGCTGAGAAGCTAGGGCCGTCAGTCACCGTGATTTGCACCGCATTGCTGGCACCTGTGCCACAGTCGTTGGTGGCGGAGTAACGCACCCACCAGCCATTCATTGACAGAGGAATACTGGTCGGGTCGAATGTGGTCCAGTTGGTTCCAGTGCTGGTTTGGCATTTCTGCCAAATACCCGTGCCAGAAGGCGTGACCGAAGGCGCGCCAATGCCCAGGCTACCACCAGTGCAAATCACTGAAGGAGCTGAGATATTCCCTATCGTAGGCGCCTGACTTGTAGTTATAAACACCCACGCCTCGGAATAGACGCCATGTGTCGTCACACGGTATTTGATTTGGTCGGTGGTAAAGTTGCCGCCCGTAAAAGTATAATAGATGATGTTGTTTGACACGGTGTACGTGCCATGGGACGGATTCGTCACCACGGAAACCACTGCTTCATTGGCATTGGGCATGATGACATCATTTGACAGCACATCAATCGGGACGGGTTGGCCGTCTTGGCATGCCAAGATGTTGTTATCGTTATTGGCTACGACGCTATAAGACACGTCGGGCGTAAAAGAAATGTCGTCTATGCCGAAGTCATCGCCGAAGCCGGAATCCAAGGGGCAGCGGTCATAGATGATAATGGTTGCCGTGGTGGCAGTGCCACTATTCCAGGTAGCGGCAGGGAACTGGTCCCAATAGCCGCCGCTGACAAACTGTGGTTGCCAATTGTCCGTTCCCACTTGCGTCCCGTTGATGGTAACTCGGAATCTTGCCCAGGAAGTCGCGCCATTGCCATTACTGATATGGCTAGCCCAAAAAGTAAAGCTGTAGTTTGTGTTTTGTGTAACATTAACCGTCGTTGCCCATACCCGATAATTGCTCAGGAGGCCTTTGCCATTGGCAATGAAAAACCGTCCACTTCCAGAGGTATGGTCGCCCATTTCAAACCACTGGTTATGAAACATATTAGGATTCCTTTTCACCACATATACGCCAGCTTCCGTAAGATACGGCGGCGGGCCATAATAACTGTAATCGGTTTCATATCCTAATAATTGGTTATTGTTCTCGAAATTGCCATTGGTGATAAGATTCTGTCCAAAAGCAGGCGCCACAACTATCAATAGCAACGCCAATATGGCTTTTGCCAGTATCACATTAACGAAGTTCGATTTTCTTAACATTTTGTTTGGACTTTACCTAGTATATTAAATGCAAATATAGGCAAAAAACGTACCAAACAAAGAAAAAAAGTTCATTTACAGTGGTTTCCCATCCAAAACGGCCTCTTTCAAGGTGTCGTATTCGTAGGTCAGTTTGAGAGAGAAGAAGGAACGATGTTCGTCGATGAGGCGGAGGAAAATCTTGTCGCCTTCCCACATGGTGAGGTCAAGCAGGCGTTGTTTTTCAATCCATTCGAGGTCGCCTTCGTTGCATTCGATTTGGTCGCCCGTCCAGTCGGTGCATACGAAGATGTGCATATGTTCGTCGTCGTAGATGTTATGCACGAAGGTGACGATGCCACAGTAGCGCCATTTCGTGACGGTGAATCCTGTCTCTTCCCACACCTCGCGCAGCATGCAGTCTTCGGGGCTCTCCCCTTCCTCGAACTTGCCGCCCACGCCGAGCCATTTGTCGTGGTTGAGGTCGTTTTTTTTCTTTGTGCGGTGCAGCATGAGGTATTGGCTACCGCGCTCTAAGTAACATAACGTGGTTTGTTTCATAATGATAAAAAGCAAGGCGGCCTTGTGAGCCGCCTTGCAAAACCTTTTTTTAGCTCTGGAAATTAGATGATACCCTGAGCGAGCATAGCTTTGGCAACACGCATGAAGCCGGCGATGTTGGCACCCTTGACGTAGTCAATGGTCTTACCATTCTTACCGTACTCGACGCACATGTCATAGATGTCGTTCATGATCTTGTGCAACTTGACATCGACCTCTTCGGCAGTCCAGTTGATGTGACCGGCGTTTTGGCAGATTTCAAGGCCAGAAGTGGCGACGCCACCGGCGTTGACGGCCTTACCAGGAGCAAACGGCAGTTTGGCCTTCTGGAAAGCTGCAATAGCACCAGGCTGGCAGCCCATGTTCGACACTTCAGCGACGAACTTCACGCCATTCTTGATCAGCATGTCGGCGTCTTCTTCGCTAAGCTCGTTTTGGAAAGCGCAAGGCATAGCGATGTCGCACTTGACGGTCCAAGACTTCTTGCCGGCAGTGAACTTAGCGGCCTTCGGGAACTTGGTGGCCATGTCTTCAACCTTGTTACGGTTGGAAGCACGCATCTCAAGCATGTAGTCGATCATCTCCTTGGTGATACCGTCCTTGATTTCGCAGACGCCATCAGGACCAGAGATAGCGATGACCTTGGCACCCATTTCAACAGCCTTGGTGGCAGCGCCCCAAGCCACATTGCCGAAACCAGACAGGGCAATCTTCTTGTCCTTCATGGTTTCTTTCTTTTCCTTCACCATGCGCTCAACATAGTACATGGCACCGAAACCTGTGGCTTCAGGACGGATCAGAGAACCACCCCAGCCATAGCTCTTACCAGTCAGAGCGCCAGTGCTGTGTTCACGGGCGAGCTTCTTGTAAGCGCCATAGAGGTAACCGATCTCACGGCCGCCAACGCCGACGTCACCAGCAGGTGAGTCTTGGTCAGGACCGATGTTTCTCCAAAGCTCATACATGAAGGCCTGGCAGAAACGCATGATTTCAGCGTCGGACTTGCCCGTCGGGTCGAAGTCGGCACCGCCCTTACCACCGCCGAGAGGCAGGTTGGTCAGGGAGTTCTTGAAGATCTGTTCGAAGCCCAAGAACTTCAGCATGGAGACATTGACAGCCGGGTGGAAGCGGAGGCCACCTTTGTAAGCGCCAAGAGCGGCATTGTACTGCACACGATAACCTAAGTTCGTGCAGACTTCACCCTTATCGTTGACCCAAGTCACACGGAAAGTGAAGATACGATCGGGCTCCACAAGGCGCTCGATGATCTTTGCTTTTTCGAATTCGGGATGCTCGTTGTACACTTTCTCAATGGAAACCAGGACCTCTTCGACGGCCTGCAAATACTCTTTTTCACCAGGATGTTTGGCTTCAAGAGCCTTCATGATTTCTTTTACTTTCATTTTTTTGTCTTTAATTAAAGGTTTATTATTTGTGTTAGAAAGTTTACTGCTTTTAGAAAGCGGTGCAAATGTAGGACTTTTATTTGAACAATTTCAAATTAATTTGAAATATTTTCATTTTCCTCTTTTACCCTTCTTCATTCCCTTATTCCACCATCTTTTTGAAAGGGTCGACAGGTCTCAACTCGATCAAATCGCTATCATATTGATAGACACTCCAATATTGGTTTTCACGACCATTGCTTCTCCCCTCCTTCAGGTAGTCGCGGTTGAAGAAACGGAATTGGGAGTGCAACAGCGGCACATCACAACTGTTGAGGCAATCCATCATGTCGTCACCGTAGCGCATCAATGCACTGAGGAAGAACATAGCCATGTCGTAGCCCTCGAAGGCATAGTCCTGAGGTTCGGCGGCATACTTCGACCTAAACTTTCTCACAAACTGCTTTGCGGCCTCACTCTTATAGTCGACGAAGCCATCGCCAAGATAGATGGCGTTCATCTGCAACAGGTTTTCGACCAGCAGTTTCTCGAACTTGGCCCAATCAGGGGCACACACCAACGTGATGGGGAAACGGTCGGTCTCCTTCGCCAGGCTATTCAGCATCTGCGTGGCAAACACATTGTCGTCGCCATAAGCCACAATCACGTTGTTTCTCACACCCGAGAGCTGCGACTTCACCTTGCTGATTTCGCTGTAAGGATAGCGTTTCACTGGGTTAGCCAGCACCACCTCGTTGGCGTTACCGTTTTTGAAGTCGTCGGTAGAATACACCTGTCCTTCCACTTCGACGGTCTTCACCATGCGGCTACCCATTTCGAGGCGCTCGCTCTCGTTGCGGGCAAAATGCAAGAACTCGTCGCCAGAAACCTTCACCTCATCGTTTACGGCATGGTTAAGATGATATTCCAACTGGTTTAGGAAAGCCGTATCAGCGCTTCTTTCCTTGCTGACAATGAATACATTGGCATCATCATATAGATTCTTGACCAAATTCGAAATGGTCATGATTTGGCCCAACTCTCCAGGCTTCACCTTCACCACATTCGGGTTGTTGACGATGACGGATTCGCGCGTCGAGAGCGGGTTGACCACCACGATATTGTGTTCCTTTGCATATTCCTCCACCACGGCAAACGACTTGCCGAAGAAGGGCCCCACAATCAAATCCAGATCCATACCACGGATTTGCGAAAGCGCACGTTCAGCAGTAGACACATTGTCGGTCACATCGATGACGGTGAGGTCCATCCTCAGCCCCTCACTTTCCAGCGTCTCAACGGCCATCATAAAGCCTTCATAATACTGCACGAACGACAAAGAACGGGCCTTGTGAAGTCGAGGCAGATTCTCCTTCGTCATATCGAGTCCGCTCACATCGTTCAAATAGAGCGGCACCATCAAGGCCACCTTGTAACGCCTCATTGCGTTTTGAGGGTCGGCAGTGCATTGTTCTGATGCCTCAAAGTCATCGTTAAATATGCTTTGCGCCGCTTCCTCTTGGATCGTTATGACCGTTTCCTCGGAAGGCTGCTCTTCTTCATTCTCAACGACGTCGCCAGACATTTCGTCAATCCAATAGAAATCGGAAACCGGCTGGATGGGTATCAGCACCACTTGATTCACGAAAACATGCGAGCCTACCGAGACATTCATCCTGCGAAAATCGTTTTCATCCACTTTCCATCGCTTCAACAGCGACGAGACACGTTCATTGCGCTCACAGTTGTGAATGATATAGTCGTTTTCGTTGACGATGTCTGGGATGTTGACGCGTGTCCCTACAGCAGGCTCATCGCTGATGCCCGGGTTGGCCGCCCTCAGCGCAACGATGTCTATGCCATACTCTTTTGCGATGTCATAAAGGGTCTCACCACTCTGCACGATGCGTGCCTTGCCATCGAAGAAGTCAGACTGCTTGGGCTTGGATTGCGGCTTCACGACCTTTGGGGTCTCGGCAACGGGTTCAGGCTTTGGCTCCACGACAACCGGCTTTGGTTCCACAACGACCGGTTCCGGCTTAGGCTCCTCCACTTTCGGCTGAGGCTTGGGTTCAACCACAACAGGCTTTGGTTCGGGCTCAGTCACAACAGGTTCAGGTTCCACAACCACCGGTTCCGGCTTAGGCTCCTCCACTTTCGGCTCAGGCTTGGTTTCAACCACAACAGGTTTAGGCGCTTCCTCCTCGGGGTCCATAGTTTGGGATTCTGCTTCGGGACGCACGGGAATACCCAATACATGACCAATTTTCAAGCCTTTTTTCACCTCAGGATTCAATGCCTCGATTTCTTCAACAGAAACGTTGTAGGTCTTTGAAAGTCCCCAAAGCGTCTCTCCCTGCTTCACATGGTGCATATAATACTCCTTGCCACCAATTCTTGTAGTCTCTTTGGAGCGCACCGAAGGCGTTTGGGCATACACATTGCCCGAGAGCAACACTACCAGCAGGAATAAAAAAAAGAAAAGAATTCTATTTTTCATTATCTTGTTCATTTTCAATATCACTCCCATTCAATCGTCGCCGGTGGCTTCGAGGAGATGTCGTAACACACGCGGTTGACACCCTTCACCTTATTAATAATATCGTTCGACACCTTGGCCATGAACTCGTAGGGCAGATGCACCCAGTCGGCGGTCATTCCATCAGTGGAAATCACGGCGCGCAAGGCGATGGTGTACTCATAACTGCGTTCGTCGCCCATCACGCCCACCGACTTAACAGGCAGGAGCATGGTGCCAGCCTGCCAGATGCTGTCGTAAAGGTTGTCGGCCATCTCATTCGGATACGAAGCACTCGGCAGCTCGCAGGGCCAGTTGCGCAAGCCTTTGATGAAGATGTCGTCGGCATCGCGGAGGATACGAAGCTTTTCTTCGGTCACTTCGCCCAAGATGCGGATGCCGAGGCTCGGCCCTGGGAAAGGATGACGGCCAATGAGCTCGCGCTTGATGCCCAAGGCGCGGCCCACGCGGCGCACCTCGTCCTTGAAGAGGGAACGCAGTGGTTCCACAATCTTCAGGTTCATCTTCTCGGGCAAGCCGCCCACGTTGTGGTGCGACTTGATCTTGCAACTCGGCCCGTTAACGCTCACGCTTTCGATGACATCGGGATAGATGGTGCCTTGAGCGAGCCAACGTGCACCTTCGATCTTCTGGGCCTCGGCGTCAAACACGTCAATGAAAGTAGAGCCGATGGCCTTACGCTTAGCCTCGGGGTCGGTGACACCAGCCAACTTTTGGAGGAAGAGCGGTCCAGCATGAACGCCGATGACGTTCAAGCCCATCTCTTTGTATGAGTCAAGAACATCCTCAAACTCGTTCTTACGCAGCAAGCCGTTGTCGACGAAGATGCAGGTGAGGTTCTTCCCTATCGCCTTGTTGAGCAACACGGCGGCCACGGTGCTGTCAACGCCTCCCGAGAGGCCGAGGATGACCTTGTCGTCGCCCAGCTGTTGCTTCAGGCTCGCCACGGTGTTGTCGATGAAGGAGTCGGGCGTCCAGTCGCCCTTGCAGCCACATATACCCAACGCAAAGTTAGCCAGCATCTGCGGGCCTTCCTTGGTGTGGAACACCTCGGGGTGGAACTGCACGGCGTAGGTCACCTCGCCGTCAATCTTATAGGCGGCATTCTCCACGTCGTCGGTCGAGGCGATGACACGAGCACCAGCGGGCAACTTGGCGATGGTGTCGCCATGGCTCATCCACACCTGGCTCGTCTTGCTCACTCCCTTGAACAACGGCGAGGCCTCGTCGACGACCGTCAGCATGGCACGGCCATATTCGCGCGCGATGCTGCCGTTGACCTCGCCACCGAAATGCTGCGAGATGAACTGCGCGCCATAGCAGATGCCCAGCAGCGGCAGTTTACCCTTGATGTTCGACAGGTCGGCAACAGGCGCCTTCTCGTCGCGCACCGAAAACGGGCTGCCGCTGAGGATGACACCCTTGACATTAGGGCCGATGGCGGGAATCTTGTTGAAGGGATGGATTTCGCAATAGACATTCAGTTCGCGGAGGCGGCGACCAATGAGTTGGGTCACCTGTGAACCGAAATCAAGAATGAGGATCATTTCTTGCATAATCGAAAATTTTGTGCAAAAATAGGCTTTTTTCACGATAAAACCGTATTTTTGCAGAAAAGATTGAAAGTATGGCTATTCTTTACTATCTTCTTCTCCTCGGCATTGCCATCCTTCCTGTCGTCCTTTTGATGGTTTTCATCTATCGTCAGGACAAGTACCAGAAAGAGCCAGTCAAATCGCTCATCAAAGCCTTTATCGGCGGCATGATTGCCATTCCTTTGGACATCATCATTGTCACCATGCTGGACCTTGCATTGGGCGAGACCTTCTTGGCACAAACCGTGTTCTTCTCTGCCTTCATGGAGGCCGGCATTCCTGAAGAACTATGTAAGTTCATCATTTTCATGATATTCATCTGGCGTGACAAGAACTTCGACGAATATTTCGACGGCATCGTCTACGCCTCTTTCATCGGCCTCGGTTTCGCTTGCGTTGAAAACATCGAGTATGTGTTCTCCTTCGGTTTCAGCACAGGCATGGTCCGTGCATTGATTTCGGTGCCTGGACATTTCCTGTTTGGCGTGGTGCTCGGCTACTTCCTCTCCCTGGCGAAGTTCCATCCCAAAAAGCGTGGCACCTATATGTTGACAGGCCTTCTGTTGGCCATGACCGCCCACGGCCTCTTCGACTGGATGCTGATGATCACCCAATACCTCAATCCCCTTATCGGGACGCTCATATACTTAGTGTTCATCTGGGGCGACATCAAGCTGTGGAAACTCGGCCTGAAATACATCAACAAACAACAAGAGAACTCGCGCAAGCAAGCCCAGGAAGCGAAGGCGGCCGACTTGGAATACCAAATACGCCAAGCCATCCACGGCTACGACTCGGAGTACAAACATATCGACTGGGGTGCAGGCGACAGACGATAAATATTTATTACTTTTGCAGCGAATTAAAAACAAATCAATATGTCACTCAATTGCGGAATCATAGGTCTCTCAAGCGTTGGCAAGACCACCATATTCAATTGTATATCCAACACTAAGGCAGAAATCGGCTTTGCCTCCAAATCCAACATCGGCATGTGCGAGGTGGTGGACGAACGCCTCAAGCTCATCGACAACATCTCTCACTCGAAGCGCATCGTGCCCGCCACGGTCGAAATCGTCGACTTGCCTGGACTGAGCAAAGGCGGTCAGGGCGTGGGCAACAAACTCCTTGCCGAAGTGCAGACCATGGACGCCTTGATTCATGTCTTGCGTTGTTTCGACGACCCCAACATTCCACACAGTGAAGGCAGTGTAGACCCCGTGCGCGACATGGAACTCGTTGATTTTGAACTGCAGGTGCGCGACCTGGACTTGGTCACCCGTAAGCTCGAACGCGTTCAAAAACTGTTGAAAAACGGCGAAAAGGACAACAAGAAAGCTTTCGACGTGCTCACCGTTTACAAGGAGACCCTTGAGAATTTCGGCAACGCCCGCGACGCCAAGGTGGCCGAGGAAGACAGAAAGTTTGTGCAGGACATACAACTGCTCACCGCCAAACCCATCATCTACGTCTGCAACGTTGACGACGAATCAGCCACTACAGGCAACAAATACTCCGATGCCGTGAAGGCCGCCTTGAAAGAAGGCCAAGAGATGGTCGTGGTGGCAGGCAAGCTGGAGGCTGAGATCGCCGAACTCGATGCCGACGACCGTCAGCTTTTCATGGAAGATGCCGGTCTGACCGAGCCTGGTGTGAACAAACTCGTCCGCACGGCCTACCACACCTTGAACCTACATTCGTTCTTCACTACGGGTCCCGACGAGACGAGAGCATGGACCATCCATGTGGGCGACACCGCCCCCATCGCAGCTGGTGCCATCCACAGCGACCTGCAACGTGGCTTCATCCGCGCCGAGGTGATGAGCACCGAGGACTTCCTGAAATACGGCTCGGAAGCCGCTGTCAAGGAAGCGGGCAAGTTCCGCGTGGAGGGTAAGACATACGTCGTTCAGGACGGCGACATTTTGAACATTCGATTCAATGTATAGTCTTTAAAAACTACAGATTCCACAGATTACACTGATTTGCGACAGATAATTTGGAGGACGCAAGCGTCCAAATTGATACAGATAGCCGAAGAAACAAATGGAAACGACCCAGTTTATATACAAAAAAGAAACATATAACATAATTGGGGCTGCCATGGAAGTCCATAAGACACTTGGCATGGGTTTTCTAGAATCTGTATATCAAGAGGCTATGGAAGTAGAAATGGCAAAGCGAAGTATTCCTTTTGTCTCACAAAAAAGAATTCAAATTCAATACAAAGATGTTTTACTGAATCAATACTATATCGCAGATTTGTTCTGCTATGACAAAATCATTGTAGAATTGAAGGCTGTTTCAACTATTCTCACCGAACACGAAGCTCAAATAATCAACTACATCCATGCTACTGGCATTAAGTTAGGAATGCTATTGAATTTTGGTGAAGAAAGTCTTTATTTCAAACGTTTTCCTAACATCACCCCAAAACCCATCTGTACTAATCCGCAGCTTTAGCTGCAAAATTGCCACAATGCGTTCTGTAAAATCTGTACAATCTGTAGTTAAAAAAGAAATAATGGAATTTGTTGTTTTAGTCGACAAGAACGACCGCCAAATAGGTTTGATGGAGAAGCAGGCTGCGCATGTCACACCGCATCTGCACCGTGCTTTTTCCATATTTATTTTCAACTCGAAAGGCGAGCTGCTCATGCAGCAACGGGCATTCTCCAAGTACCACTCCCCTGGCCTATGGACCAACACCTGCTGCAGCCATCCTCGCGATAGCGAGACCCTCGAAGAGGCCACCTCACGCCGACTTTGGGAAGAAATGGGTATGCGTTGCGAGATGCATGAGGTCTACACCTTTATATATAAGGCATACGTCGGCGAAGGTCTGACCGAACACGAGTTCGACCATGTCTTCATCGGGCAAAGCGACGATACCCCGGAAATCAATCCCGAGGAAGTGGAGTCGTGGAAATACATGAGCCTCGACGACCTGTCGGAGGACCTAAAACTGCACCCCGAGCATTACACCGAGTGGTTCAAGATCACTTTTGAGGAAATGACGCATCACGCCGAAGTTTTGAAGGCGTAGAAACGCTCACCTTATCACGGATAGATACACTCGCCCTTTGGGCTCGGTATGACATCCGTGGCAAGGTTCGATATAACATGCTTTCAAAAAGTATTTAGCAAAAAGAAATAGTAAATATACTTACTATCGGTATTTTTACTACTTTTGCAGCGTCAAAAATTGAAAACGTTATTAAAACCTACTACTATGAAACACAAATTTCGCATTATCGTCGGGATGTTGCTTTTAGCCATTCCGTTGTGTATGAACGCACAAGTGAAGCCTGTCAAACCCCAGCAAAACCCTCAAAATAACGAGGCTAAAATGAAAGAAAAGCAAGAGGCTGAAAAAATCAGGATTGAACAAGAAAAACTTAACAAGCCCCAATCCGATATTAAGCCTCAAGTGAAGCCCGTGGATCAGCAGGCCAAACCTGCAGAAGCGCAAGAGAAGCCTGAAAAGAGCAAACCGAAACTCGGTGATTACATTCAACTTTCGGGTTTCGTGCAAGGCATGTACCAAGCCAACCTGAGCGACGAAGGTGAGCTGACGAGCAATACTTTCAGGATGCGCCGCGTGCGTCTGTCCGTCGAAGGTACCCTTTACAAGGGCCTGACCTACAAGATCCAAGGCGACTTCAGCCGTTCGCCCATGCTCGTCGACGCTTACCTGAAGTACAAAGTTGCCGACGCTTTCGCCATCCAACTCGGTCAGTTCAAGACCCCGTTCTCGCTTGAAAGCCCCATCAATCCCGTCAACCTCGAGATTTTTGACTATGGTGAGAGCGTCCAGAAACTCGTCGGCTACAGCGATGTTTGCGGCGTGGGTTCATTGGGCCGCGACATCGGTCTGATGGCCACGGGAAAGCTCTTCCCCATCAAAGGCGGGGAAGGCAACGAATACCATGTTGTGGACTATGCCATCGGCGTGTTCAACGGCAACGGCCCCACTACTACCGACAACAACAACCGCAAGGACATTGTGGGCCGCCTCGAAGTGCATCCCGGCCTGAAGAACCTGACGCTGAGTGGTTCGTACTACTATGGCAAGTACACCAAAGACGACAACGTCAACTGCACCCGCAACCGTTGGGCTGCCGGCGCACAGTACAATGATGGCAAGCTCGTCCTCCGTGGTGAATACATCGGTGGCAAGACAGGAGTGGAACCTACCCTTATCCCTGAAGACCTCGGCTATTACAACAGCAATGGTTACTATGCTGTGGCTGGCTACAACTTCAAGCTGGGCAAAGAAGGCAATCAGACGCTGATGCCCGTCCTCCGTTACGAGCATTTCACCGCCGACCAAGCCATCACAAAAGGCGGCACGAATTGGTATACCGCTGGCATCAACTACTGGCCGCTGAAGTGCCTCAACTTCAAGCTCGACTATTCATTGGTCCAGAAGGAAAGCGGCAGCAACTCACACCGCGTGGTGGGTATCTTGAGCTATAAGTTCTAATCTTGAATTTTGAATTTTAAATTTTGAATTTTGAATCTTATGGCAAACAACAACATCTCCAATATCTGGAAAAAAGAGGACTGGCTGGCCGTGTGGATTGGCTTCATCGTCATCGCCGTGGCCTGCATCGCTGTACTGACTGGTTCGTTCGACTTCTCCGCCGCCAAGTTCGGCACCTGGCATTGGTGGGAAAACGTGGAAGAAAAGAAATCCTTGGCTGCCCAATTCAATGGTGAGTTTTGGATCAAGCTGCTTCGCACCTTCTTGGTGACGGGCATCTTGTTTGGCATCGGCATCAAGTTGCAAGGCGAAAAGATTGGAAAGTTCATTCCCGCTTTCGTTGTGCTGTTCCTCATCTGCATCGTGGTGCGCATGATTAGTGCAGAATACACCCTCAAGATGTACCTCGAATGGGCTTTCTGGGCCTTGCTCATCGGCCTGCTCATCTCCAACACTGTTGGCACGCCTGATTGGCTGAGACCCGCCATCCGCACTGAATTTTACATCAAGACGGGTTTGGTCATCATGGGCTTCTCGGTGCTGTTCAGCAACATCGCCAAGTTCGGCCTCTACGGTCTCGGCATCGCCTGGATTGTGACACCTATCGTCATCATCTTCATGTGGTGGTTTGGCACCAAGGTGCTGAAAATCGACAACAAGCCTTTGGTCATCACTCTGGCTTCGGCCACTTCGGTGTGCGGCACTAGCGCTGCCATCGCCACGGGCGCGGCTGCCAAGGCCAAGAAGGAAGACCTCTCGATGGCCATTTCCATCTCCATCATCTTCACCATTTTGATGATGGTGTTCGAGCCGATGATCATCCGCGCTTGCGGCATGAACCAAATGATGGGCGGCGCCCTCATCGGCGGCACGGTCGACTCGACGGGTGCCGTGGTGCTGGCCGGTAGCGCCCTCGGCGAGGAAGCCGAACAGGTGGCCTCGTTGGTCAAGATGATCCAAAACATCCTCATCGGTTTCATCGCCTTCTTCGTGGCCATCTTCTTCGCCACCAAGGTCGACAAGGACCCGAACCAAAAGGTCGGCGCGGGCGAAATCTGGACCCGTTTCCCGAAGTTCATCATCGGTTTCTTCGTGGCTTCGTTGGTCGCCTCGTTCATCATCCTGCCCCTCACTGACGGCGCAACGGTGAAGTCGATCAACGGCGTGCTCGACCAATACAAGAACTGGGCCTTCGTGCTGGCTTTCACCAGTATCGGCCTCGACACCAACTTCAAGAGCCTCTTTAAGCAGATGCAAGGCGGCAAGGTGCTGTGGCTCTACATCGTCGGTCAGGTGTTCAACATCCTGCTCACGCTGTTTGCCGTGTGGATCCTGCTTTCGGGCGTCATCTTCGAGGTTCCGAATCTTGACATGTTCAAATGATGAACAAAAACCACAAAATCTTCAAAGTGATTACCATCGTCGTGGTGGTAATCACTTTGTTTTTGGCCGGCTGGATCATGGCCAACCAATTCGGTCTCGTCGAAGGCTACGACTTCGGCGCGGGAGCATATTATTATGCCGACATTCCCACCGAGCAATACCAAGAAATCGTCAACGAGGACGCTTACCAAACCTCCGTGCCGAAATGGATCTTTTACGTCCTCTTCTTCGCTTGGGGCTGGCTGATGTGGCGGCTTTGGGTGTGGATTGAGACGCGGGGAAAGAAATAGGCCTTTTGACGTGTAATTCCATTTTTCTTTGTAAATTTGCAGAATAGAAAAATGGAATTTCCATGCAACCCCTAGAAACACAAAACATATTAGCTAAGCTGACGCATTCCATCGGCGAAACGCCTAAGGAAATCCTGCCCATCGCGGAATCAGGCTCGGCGAGGAAGTATTTCCGTATCATCACCGACAAACGCAGTTTAATCGGCACCTATAGCAGCAACATCGAAGAAAACGAGGCCTTCCTCACTTTCAGCAAGCATTTTCATGACCTTGGACTGAACGTGCCGGAGGTCTTTGCCGTCAACGAAGAAAGGACATGCTATTTGCAAAGTGATTTTGGGGATGACAATCTGTTTGCTCATGTGCAGAAAGCATTACTAGCTGTCGGCCCTTCGACCCTTCGAGGGGCCTCAGGGACCGCGGGCTCAGGGACCTTGATTCCACTTTATAAAAAAGCGCTGAGCCATCTGGTAAAACTGCAAGTGCTTGGGCACCAAGGCTTGGACTACAGCAAGGCCTACCCTACCGAACGCTTCGACAGGCAGGCCATCATCGACGATCTTAACTATTTCAAGTACTACTTCGTCAAGCCGCACGAGGAAATCGACTTCAACGAGACACGCTTGGGCAAGGACTTCGAAGCCTTCGCCGACTTTGTCAGCCAAGCGCCCTGCGACTTCTTCATGTACCGCGACTTCCAGTCACGTAACATCATGGTCAAGGATGGCGAGCTATACTTCATCGACTTCCAAGGTGGACGCAAAGGCCCATTGAACTACGATGTGGTCTCGCTGCTCTATCAGGTGAAGGCGCAGATTCCACAAGCCATACGCGACGAACTAGTCGACTATTACAAGGCCGAACTATCGCAATATATGAGCCCAGAAGCCGTCAAATTCGACACCTACCAGCCTTATTTCGTCTATTTACGCCTGATGCAAGTGCTCGGTGCCTACGGTTTCAGAGGCCTCATCCAAAAGAAATCGCATTTCATCGAGAGTATCCCCTACGCCTTGAAAGAACTGAAAGCCTGGAATGGAACCCACCCGTTAAACCAATACCCCGAACTCCAAAGCGTCATCTCCCAACTCTCCACTCTAAACTATCCACTCCCAACTGACTCTAAACTCTCAACTCTAAACTCTAAACTCACAGTAACCATCAACAGTTTCTCATTCAAAAAAGGCTACCCCAACGACTTCAGCGGCAACGGCGGCGGCTTCGTGTTCGACTGCCGTGCCTTGCCCAATCCGGGTCGTGAGCCCGAGTTCAAGACCAAGACCGGCCGCGACTGGGAGGTCATCGACTACCTCATGGCCAAGCCACCCGTCCATGTCTTCCTCGACCATGTGAAAGGCATCGTCGGACAGAGCGTCGACAACTACCGCGAACGGCATTTCAGCAACCTGATGGTGTCGTTTGGCTGCACGGGCGGACAGCACCGTTCAGTCTTCTTTGCCCAGACCATATACGAATGGCTGAAGGCCACCTATCCTGACATCCATCTGAAACTGAACCACATAGAACGCAAAATCACGGAGGAGCACAACGCATGAAGCACGACATCACCGCCATGATACTGGCCGCCGGCTTGGGCACCCGCCTCAAAGCCTTGACGCAAGACAAGCCCAAAGCCTTGGTTCCGCTCAACGGCAAGCCTTTGTTGCAGCATTGCATCGAAAACCTCATCGCCAATGGATTCCATCGTATCGTCATCAACGTGCATCATTTTGGCGAACAAATTATTGATTTCGTGGAACATCATCAGTTCGATGCCGACATCGAAATCTCCGACGAACGCGACCTGCTGATGGACACGGGTGGCGGCATCGTCAAGGCCACGCCCCTATTCAAGAACTCAAAAGCGGTTTTGGTGCATAATGTGGATATCATCAGCAATGTGAACCTTGGCGAGATGAGCAGACAATTCCTGGCATCAGGTGACGATGCTTGGTTGCTGACGCAAGATAGGGAGACCAACCGCAAACTGCTCTTCCGGGACGACCAGCAACTCATCGGCTGGCGCAATAAGGCAGACGGCAGTTTCAAGTGGGTTTACGATAGTTTTGGCGAATTCAAGGAGATGGCCTTCAGTGGGCTGCATTTGTTTCGCAGCGAATTGTTTGCTAGTTTTGAATGTAAACCTCAGAGCGTCATTGATTTGTACCTTTATTTAGCCAAAACCAAGCGCATCCTCTCGAAGCCCATCCAACCCGACTACTGGTTCGACTTGGGCAAACCCGAGCAACTGGAATACGCCGAAAACTACCTTATTACCAGCCCATGTCATTTCGAGGATTTTGAAGGCATAGATACACTCGCCTTCAAGGCTCGGTATGACATGCCTTCAAAATCCGAGTAAATCTATGGGCGAAAGCAAGACATTTATTCATAAACTGGCGGACCACATCCAAAGCCACTACGACCTCACCAGGCAGGAGCTAATCGTAGTTTTCCCCAACAAAAGGGCGGCATTCTATCTGCGTGATGAGCTGAAGAAAAACAGCCAGCAGACCATTTGGATGCCTCAGATGCTCTCCATCCAGGAGGCTTTCACGCAATGGAGCGGCATCGCACTGGCCGACAGCCTCGACGTGCTCTTTGAACTCATCGACATCGACGCGGAATTGCATATTGAGCAAAACAGCGACCTCGGCGTCTTCGGCAGCCAAGCCACTCAGATGGCCAAGGACTTCGACGAGATCGACCAATACGGCTGCGACGCCAAACATGTGTTCAACTATGTCTTGGACAACAAAAAGCTGGAAATCTGGAACTTCGACGAAGAGAAAAGCAAGGAAAAAGAGGTGAAATATCTTCATTTCTTCCAGTCGCTTTACGATTACTACCTACGCCTCCGCGATAGGCTCAGCGAGCAAGGCAAAGGCTATTACGGCATGATCACCAGGTACTTGTCGGAGCTGAACGCCGAGGATTTGCTCAAAAAAGTGGGCGACAGGAAGATCGTCTTCGCCGGCTTCAACGCCTTGACCAATACCGAAGAACGCATCATCGACACCCTCGTGAAAAACGGCGTGGCCGACATCCTTTTCGACTACGACGCCTACTACCTCGACAGCCCCAACAACGAAGCTGGATTCTTTGGTCGCCGCTACCAAGCTAGACATCCCAACTGGCTCAAAAACGGCATTTCCAACCGACTACAGACCGAGGAGAAGCACGTCCACATCATCAGCGCCAGCGGCAACGCCTTGCAGGCCAAAGCCTTACAATCCAAACTACAAGAAATCCACGATGAACGCCAAGCCGTCATCCTCCCCGACCAGAACCTGCTCATCCCCGTGCTCAACGGCATCCCCGAAACCTATTCAGGCTTCAACGTCTCCATGGGTTATCCCTTGGCGAAGACACCCATCAACCAACTGGTCAAGGAATACTTTGCCTTGTGTCGACGCAAACGCATCTCGAGGAAAATCACCGAGAACGAGACGGAACGCATTGCCGAGGGCTGGTACATCTGGCCCGTCTTACATCTCATGGACCTCGAAATCGTGAAAATCATTCTACCCCAAAGCGAGCAGGAGGCTTTCAGCCGTTGGAAATACGAAGCCGTGCAAAACGGGAAATTCATTTTCGAAGACGATGACATTGCGCGTTTGCAGCACATGCCCAAAACCCAGGCTTTTCTTACGACTATCCTTCCCAAGTCTGGCGAAAACACACCCGACGCCCTCTTGGATAGCCTCTGCCAAATCATGGCATTTGTCGCCCAGACGATTCAAGAAAGGGAGATTGTCAAGGAGAGCGTATTCCTCCTCAACCAAGTGAGCGAAACAGGAAAAATCATCAGCAGGCTGCAAAACATCGTTGAGAGTAACGTAAAATACATCAACAACTTGCAGAGCGTTGAGACATTATATCGCATGTTGGCCTCGGGCGCAAGTCTGAGACTCAACAGCAGCGCCACTGAGGGCTTGCAGATCATGGGATTGCTGGAGACCCGCTGCCTCGACTTTGAGCGTCTGCACCTGCTCAGCGCCAACGAGGGTATCTTGCCCGCCGACAAGTCGCAGGGCAGCTTCATCCCCCACTACATCCGCCGTGAATGTGGATTGCCAAGCTATGCCGAGAGCCAAGCGGTGGTGGCCTACCACTTCTATCACCTGCTGCAAAGCGGCAAGGAGATTTACCTCTACTTCAACGACCTCGGCGAGACCTTCGGTGGCGAGGCCAGCCGTTTCATCCTGCAAATCAAGCACGAGCTGGACAAAAACGCCAATATACGTGTGACGGAGGAATCGTTTAGCAGCATTGCCAATCCCTCACTCGAGGAGAAGCCCCTGTTCGCGAAGAAATCCGAGGAGACCTTAGCGCGGCTGCATTACCTCACCCAAGAAAAAGGCCTCTCGCCTTCTTCCCTGTCGACCTATCTCAACTGCCCACTGAAATACTATCTGCATTACATCGCCGACATCAAAGACACGAGTATTGAGGAGGACACGGGCACCAACGTCATTGGCAGCATCATCCACGACACACTGGAGTTCCTGTTTGCCGACTATCTCCCCGTCGACGACAAGCTGCAAGTCATCGACAAAACGCTGTTCGACGAGAAAATCAAGCCCTTATGGGAGCAGAAGCTGGCGCAGTCTATCTCCAAAAACACGCCCAACGGCTTCCCCGACGTGGGCTTCAACTACCTCAACCGCGTCACCATCGAGCAGCAGCTGAAGAACTACCTAAAATACACCTCCGAGCAGCTGAAAAACAGCACCTTATCCATCCTAAAGACCGAAGGAGACCTTCAGGCAACCCTGCAGACCGACCATGGTAGTTACGTCTTCAGTGGCCGCGCCGACCGCATCGACCAATTTGGAGGCCTCATCCGCGTCATCGACTATAAGACCGGCCATGTTGATAACAACAACCTCAAGGTGCCGGTTCATCACCATGATGAAAATGTCTTAGACTATTTAAAGCTGATTCCAGAAAAGGCATTACAACTACTCCTCTACAAATACATGTATCTAAAAGAGAATCAAGCACTTTCACCCAAACAAGTCAGCGGCACCATCCATGGTTTGAAATACGCCAACAACATAGAGTTTGGCCTATATCAAGAGGCTGCCAAGAGCAATGGTGCCGATGTCGACTTCCTCGGTGACGAATCTTTCATCAGCGACATGGAAGCCATGCTCGAAGCCGTGGTTACGGAAATGCTTGACACTAACATCCCATTCGTACAGGCCGAAGACAACAAAAAATGCGGGTATTGCGATTTTAGGATGATTTGCAAGAGGTAAAAATCAATTCAGCACAATCTCCTTCACAATCTCATTCCCTACCCTCTCGTTCAAGTTCTTCATCAGCAAGGACTTGGAATAACTCAATTCGCTGCGTAAGGCGTCGCTGTCGACGCGGACAAACAGCCGTCCTTCCTTGATGGACAAGTCGATGGTGTGCGTGGCGATAAACGGTCCCACCACCTGAGGCCAGGCTTGGATTACCTTCTGCTCATCCAGATAGCCCGACCCTTTGTGAAGCTCGTAAAACTCCTTGATGAGGTCGCCGAGGGGCTTCACGTCATAGTACACCATCGCCGCCTCCTATCTCCTTGACTTGACCTTTGACCACCTCGAAAATCTTATGGTCGATGTTGGTGTTTTCAAACAGCTTCTCCACCCTACCCTGCTGTGTATCAGTGATAAACACCTGACCGAAATGGTCGTCGCCGACCAAACGCACGAGTTTCATCACGCGTTGGTCGTCAAGCTTATCGAAGATGTCGTCAAGCAGCAAAATAGGCTTGTAGCCTATCTTCTGGTAGTTGAACTCGAACTGCGCCAGACGAATCGACACCACAAACGACTTCTGCTGTCCCTGCGAGCCGAAGCGCTTCAAAGGATGGCCGTCAAGGGTAAACTCCAGGTCGTCCTTGTGGATGCCCACGTTGGTATAACCCGAATAGCGGTCCTGCTGCAGGCTTTCCTCCAGCAATTCGTTCAAAGGTTTCTCATCGAGCCTCGACTGGTAGACCACATTCACCTTCTCCGTGCCGCCCGAGACGATTTCGTAGTAATGCTGGAAGATGGGCAGGAACTCCTCCAAAAACTGGCGGCGTTTCGCATGGATGTCGTCGGCGTGCTGGGCCAACTGGTCCTCCCAAAGTCGGAGCAATTCACGGTCAAAAGTACGGCTTTCGGCAAACTGCTTCAACTGCATATTGCGTTGCAGCAGGGCGCGGTTGTATTTCAGCAAGGCATTGAGATACAAAGGGTCGAACTGCGAGATGACGCCGTCGATGAACTTGCGACGGAGATCACTGCCTTCGTTGATGAGGTCGCGGTCGTAGGGCGAAATCATCACCAAAGGAAACTTACCAATATGGTCGCTGAGACGGTCGTATTCCTTCTTGTTGAAACGGAACGACTTTTTGGCATCGCTTTTCTGCACACACGACACCATCTCGTCGTCCTTGCCATCGTGCGAGTACACGCCATGGATGGCGAAGAAATCCTGCTCGTGACGGATGTTCTGCTTGTCGGTGGCACTGAAAAAGCTCTTACAGAACGAAAGATAATAGATGGAATCGAGGATGTTGGTCTTCCCTGCCCCGTTGAGGCCCACGAAACAATTGACATTCTCCGAAAGCAGCAGGTCAGCCGCTTCGCAGTTCTTAAAGTTAGTCAGTTTGAGTTCGTGGAGATACATACATCATTTAAACTTGCTCAGGTCGATTCGGAGCGTCAGGAAGTTGGGCGAGCCCACGATGTTGTCTCTCGAGCGGGCATAGTCGATTTCGAAACCCTTGATCCTCACGCCAACACCGACCGAGAAGCCGACCAAGCTACGCTTTTTGGGCACGCGCATGTTGTGATAAGTCTCGTAGTTGTAGGCCGCCCTTACGAAGAAATTTTTGCCAATGTTCAACTCGCCGCCGATAATCAGATGGCAGCCCAGGTTGGTGAAGAACTTGGCCGCCTTCGAAGGCCCGTTGTATTGACCCGTGATGGGATCATAGTAGCCTGACAAATCCAGCGGGTCGTCGTAGATTTTGTTCCAATGTTGGATGTCCTTATAGCCCAAGATGATGGTCAAGGGCAGATGGTTGAGTTTCTTGGAAGCGATGAAGTCGAGGGAGAACGGCAGCCATTTGTTTTCCACGTTCAATTCCTGGGCGAAGATCTGTCGGCCAGCATTGCGTGCGGCAAGTGTCAGTGCCCAGTTGGAATACGACCAATACGTCGCGGCCACATCCACGCCTATGGCGCCCGCGCGGCCTGTCTCATACTGAACGCCAGCATATTTCAGGTTGGCACCGATGCTCCATTTGTCGGTCAGCTCACGACCCCAGCCAAGGGTGATGGCATAATCCGACACGTTGAAAGTGCTACCGTCGGTGTAACCGTCAGCCTCAGCATACTGGAAATTCCCGTAGTTGTAATACTGCACTGAAGCGGCAAAACTACCCACCTTATCGAAGGTGTGGCTGTATTGCACCGTGCCGAAGTGGGTGCCCACGTTGAAGTCGCCGACATACGACATCGTTATCTGGTTGTTCATCTCGGGCGAGATGGACGAGGGATTGAACACCGCCGTCTGCAAGTCGCCGTCGTGCATGGGCAAAGGCAGTCCGCCCAGCGCCACCACACGGGCAGAGTTGGCATCCGTCAAGGCACGATACAATCCATTGCTCACCTGCGCATTGGCTTGCAAAGCAATGAACGACAGCATCATTGCGCCTAAAAAGTATATTGTTCGCTTCATACTTTCACGTTTTCAGGATAACGAATCCTAGTTCATTTTATTGTCCCGTACTCTCATTTGTCGACCAATCCCAGGCCCGTCTTCACCAGTTTGCCTTCCTCCTTCAAGATCATGGAAAGACGGTCCAACATGCCGTTGACGAAACGACGGCTTTCGGGGGTGCTGTAGAACTTCGAGATCTCAATGTATTCGTTGATGGTGACCTTCACGGGGATGGAATGGAACTCACAAAACTCCGTCAAAGCCATGAAAATCAAAATCTTGTCCATTAAAGCCAAACGGTCGTAGTCCCAGTTGGAGATATTGGCCTTCACCAGTTCCATGTATTCATCGGCATGCAGGATGGTCTTCTCAAACAACTTGGTGACAAAGGCCTTGTCGTCCTCCTCATTTTTATAAACCGGAGGCAACATGCTAAACTCATCGAAACTGGCAGGCAACTCGCTGATGTACTTCCACAACAAGTAGATGGCCAACTGATAGTCGCTGTTGAACGAAAGGTCGCGGTCGGAATAATAGTCGTAAAGCAGCCCATTCTCCGGCATGTAAGTCTCAATTACCGTAGCCAAGAAATGCTTGTCATCGGAGAAAGAATCTTTTCCATTCGACATATATTCTTGGTATTCTGGAGTTTCCACCAACTTAGCGAACATATTACGAATGAAATCTTCGCGAGAGTCGACCCAAGTGATTTTATATTGATCAACGAGTTGCGCCAAGTGCTTGTTATCGTCCAAAGCCTTGAGAATCCTGTTGTTGACGAACTTCATATTGGGATTCAGGTCTTCTTCGGTGGGGAAATGTTTCTGTTTGTTCTCCTCGATGCGGCGTTCGGCGAACTGCCTGATTTCGACCCAAAAAGAAAGTTGGTAGACAAAGAGTTTATAAAGGTCGTCGACCCCAGCGAGCAACAGTTTTTCGGCTTGAGGCAGATTGGAACTCTCTGATTGGTGATAGGCGTAGATAGACTGCAGCGCCTTGACTCTCAAAAATCTTCTATTCAGCATAGGTTGGAGTTGTTTAGCAAAATAAAATGCAAAAGTAACAAAATTTCTCTTTCCATTCCACAGAAAGATTATTTTTCGTTTGTGCAAGAGATATGAAAGAAAAAGTATATCTTTGCATTTGCATTTTTCGCAAAAACTAACTCAAATAATAGAACCACTATGAAGAAAAAATTCATCTGCCCCATCTGCGGGTATGTACACGAAGGAGAGGAAGCCCCCGAGCGCTGTCCTCAATGCAAGCAAATCGTTGAATGGAAAGTCGTTGACGAGAGCGCAGCCTTGAACTTTGTCACAGAGCATGTCGTCGGCATTGCCAAAGGCACCGGCGAGGATATGATCAAAGACCTCAACGCACACTTCATGGGAGAAGCCACGGAGGTGGGCATGTATCTGGCCATGAGCCGCCAAGCCGACCGCGAGGGCTATCCCGAGATCGCCGAGGCCTTCAAGCGTTACGCCTTCGAAGAGGCTGAGCACTGCGCCAAGTTCGCCGAACTGCTGGGCGACGTGGTGTGGGACACCAAGACCAACCTCTACAAGCGCATGATCGCCGAATGTGGCGCCTGCGAAGACAAGATGCGCATCGCCCGCGTGGCCAAGGAACGCAACCTCGACGCCATCCACGACACCGTCCACGAGATGGCCAAAGACGAAGCCCGCCATGGCAAAGGCTTTGAGGGACTTTACAAACGGTATTTTGAATAAATAGCTGTCAGCTATCAGCAATCAGCCGTCAGCTTAAATAAACCAAGCTAAAATCTGATTGTTGACTGCTGAAAGCCAACTGAACAACTGAACAACTAAACAACTAAACAACTGAAGAAAATGATTAGCAAGAAATTAGCCAAAGCCATCAACGACCAAATCAACGCTGAGATGTGGTCGGCTTACCTCTATCTGAGCATGTCGCAAGACATCTACGCCAAGGGCTTCCATGGCATCGCCCATTGGTACAAGGTGCAGTTCCTCGAGGAGCAAGCACACGCTGCCATCATGATCAACTACATGCACTCGCAAGACGCCAAAGTCGTCCTCGCCCCCATCGCTAAGGTGCAGACCGAATGGAAGAGCGTCCTGGCCACTTTTGAGGACACCCTCGCCCACGAGAAGAAGGTGACCGCCATGATCAACAACCTGTGCGACATCGCCGACGAAGACAAAGACCGCGCAGCCGCCAACTTCCTCGCCTGGTTCATCGACGAACAAGTGGAAGAGGAAGAAAACGCCCGCGACCTCGTGCGTCAAGCCACAATGATCGGTGACCACATCGGTGGCATGATTATGCTCGACAAGGAGCTCGGCGCCCGTGAATACCACACGCCCAGCCCGCTGAAGTAATCCTTCCAACGGCAACAAAAAAAAGCTCCGCTTCATTGGAAACGGAGCTTTTTCTATTTCTGATAAGCTAGAAACTCAATGTCAATCCAACACCTCCTGGCGTCAGGCCTAATTCAAGTTGAACCGTGTCGCCATTCGGGACCTTCCCAAGGCTCTCATTATAAATCGTCGCCCCTTTCTTTATATGGCTATCCGCCAACACGGACAAACCTAATCCAATTGCCACCACGCCCACTCCTCCGGCGAACACATAGGGATTGAACCTGCCAAAAATCAAATTGCCCAGTTCCCACCCCATAGCGAAGCCACCAATTCCAGATAGCGCCAACGAAAAGCCATTCGCAACGCCTGCTTTTTTCATCTCCTTGAGTGCCCATTCATCATTGGCGACAATGGCTTTCATGTCCCCAATCTTATTGATATTCCTACCACCTTGATAATACTTATGCCCCAAAAAGCCTTTTTCAATCACGATAGGCTCATTACTTGATTGTGCATTTATCGATGACAACCCGATAAACAAAACCGTAAATACTAACAATAGCTTTTTCATATAAAAAACTGTTTCTAAATATACAAATCCACTTATAGCTGTTCTCCAGCCTGTTTCTTCGCCCAGTATTCCTTGAAGACCTCATAGTTCTCTTCAAGCAGTCGCGGCGTTTCGAGGCCGTAGGGGCACTTCTCATGGCAGGCGTTGCAGTGCTGGCAGCCTTCGATTTTCTTCATCTTCTCGGCCCATTCCTCGGTGAGGTAGACGCTATACGGCGCGCGCTTCAAGAAGAGGCTCATGCGGGCGCAGTCGTTGATTTGGATGCCTGCGGGACAGGGCATACAATAGCCGCAGCCACGGCAGAAGTCGCCCGACAACTCGGCACGTTCCTTCTCGATCTTGCGCCACGACGCCGACGACAGCTCAGGCTCATGCTCTTGGTACGACAAGAATTCGTCCAGCTCGCTCTCTCGCTGAATGCCCCAAATGGGCAGGGCATGGTCGAATTGGTTGAGGAAGGCATAGGCCAAGGCCGAGTCGTTGATGAGGCCGCCAGCCATGGCTTTCATGCAGATGAAGCCCATGTTGTGCTTGTAGCAAGCCTCCACAATCTTCTGGTCGGCTTCGGACGAAAGGTACGAGAACGGGTATTGCAGCGTGTCGTAGCAGTCGCGCTCGATGGCTTCCATGGCCACGTTCTGTCGGTGGTTACTGATGCCGATGAAGCGCACCTTGCCTTGACGTTTGGCCACCTTCATGGCATCGTAGAGGCCTTCCTTGTCGCCAGGCTTTGGACAATAGGCAGGGTTGTGGAACTGGTACAAATCGAGGTAGTCGGTCTTGAGGTTTTTCAGCGTGGTGTGCAGGTCCTTCCAGAAATCCTCCATGGTGGTGGCAGCCGTCTTGGAGGCGATGAGCACCTTGTGTCGACGGTCGGCAAAGGCAGCGCCGATTTTCTCCTCGCTGTCGGTATAGAACCGCGCCGTGTCGTAAAAGTTAATGCCGTTGTCGTAGGCCTTGTGCAACAGATACACTGCCTCTTTCTCGCTGATTCGCTGGATGGGCAAGGCACCGAAGCCGTTCTTGTTCACCTTCAAGTTGGTCTTGCCTAATGTGATGATCTTCATAACTACCTGAATTTTGCACAAAATTAAAAAAAGAATTGATACACACCAACTTTTCAGTCCAAAAAAGTGGGCAAGACCCCGAAAAAACGTATTTTTGCAAAAAATTCCAACGATGAAAATCCTCATCCTCAACGGCCCGAACCTCAACCTTTTAGGCAAACGTGAGCCTGAAATCTACGGTCATCTCTCCTTCGAAGAATACCTGGTGCTGCTCCGCGAGCGTTTCCCACAGCACGAGATCACCTACTTCCAGACCAACCACGAGGGCGTGTTGATTGACAAGCTGCAAGAGGCTGACGGTCAATACAATGCCGTGGTGATGAACCCGGGAGGCTATGCCCACACCTCCATCGCTTTGGCCGACTGCATCCGCTCCATCAGCATCCCCGTCATCGAAGTGCACATCTCAGACATCTCGAAACGTGAGCCTTACCGCCGGCATTCTTATACCGCCGAGGCTTGCATGAAATGGATCTATGGTTTGGGGATGGAAGGCTACGCCGAGGCGATTGAAGCTTTTTCACAAGATTAAAGATGCTCCTCATAAAAAAGCAGCGGCTTGAGGGTGTGACAGTCCAACAATGCCCAGTTTCCACAAATAAGGATACACGCTTATACTCAGCGGAATGTGTATTTTTTTAGCACTTTCCGCTGAGTATAGATGGTTTTTTTCTATTTTTGCAGTCGAAAAAATCATGAAACACCATGCTAATTGGAAGAATCAAGGAACAAGAACGGCTGCATAAAGCCGTTGCTGATGAAGAATCCACGTTTGTGGCTGTCTACGGACGGCGTCGGGTGGGAAAGACCTACTTGGTACGTGAGACTTTCAGCAACAACTTCACATTTTATCATACAGGCCTAGCCAGGTCGCCCATGAAAAAGCAACTTGCCGCATGGCGTCTGTCGCTCAGGGAACACGGATTGAAGACTGCCAAAACGCCTAAAACATGGCTGGACGCCTTTGATATGTTGAAAGACCTCGTGCGTCAATCAACCAAAACCAAGAAAATCCTGTTCATTGACGAACTTCCATGGATGGACACCCAACGTTCGGGCTTCGTTTCTGCGCTTGAGCATTTCTGGAACGGATGGGCCTCAGCACGAAAGGATGTCGTCTTGGTTGTATGCGGTTCCGCAACCTCTTGGATTGTCAACAAAGTCATCAAAAACCATGGCGGACTTCACAATAGGGTGAACGTGAAAATACACCTGCAACCCTTCACATTGCATGAGTGTGAGGCATACGCCATCCATAGAAAACTCGGCATGAGCCGTCGGCAACTGATGGAGTGTTACATGGTGATGGGCGGCATCCCTTACTATTGGTCCAAACTGGAGCGTGGCTACAGTTTGCAACAAAATATCGACAACTTGTTTTTTGCCCAAGACGGAGAATTGCACGACGAATATGGTGAGCTATATGCGTCTTTGTTCAAAAATCCCGAACCTTATATCAAGGTGGTCTACACGCTTGGAACGAAAAAGACAGGCATGACCCGTGAGGAGCTTATCAAGGAAGGCAAACTGATTGATAACGGGAAACTCTCGTCAGTATTGGAAGACCTGGAGGCTTGCGGATTCATCAGGAAATACAACGCTTTCGGCTTGAAAACGAAAAACGCCGTGTTCCAACTCATCGACTTCTACACGCTGTTTTACTACAAATTCATCCAACACAACGCCCAAGGTGACGAGCATTTTTGGTCATCGCAGGCGAGCACCTCGCTCTATTACAACTGGTGTGGTTTGGCCTTTGAGCGGGTATGCCTTCTCCATCTACCCCAGATCAAGACGGCACTTGGCATCAGCGGGATAGTCAGCAACGCATATTCATGGCGCTCGCTGCCGACAAAGCAAGGCGAAAAAGGAGCGCAAATTGATTTGCTTATCGACCGCAACGACAATGTCATCGATCTCTGTGAGATGAAATACACCAAGGATCCTTACGAAGAGGACAGCGAAGAAGACAAGAAGGTGCAACACCGTCTCTCACGATTCCTTTCCGACACAAAAACGAACAAGGCCGTGCATCTTGTCCTGATTTCCGCCAACAGTGTTAAGCGCAATGCTTATTCTGATGAATTTCAGTTTGTTATTACCTCAGAAGCACTTTTCCACGAATAAGAACACATGCTTATACTCAGCGGAATGTGTATTTTTTTAGCACTTTCCGCTGAGTATAAGACAAATTTTCAACTATCTTACCAGTTATAAACCTAGCTCGGCCAAGGCGCTTGCGGGTTGTTCACCTTCCTTAATCGAGCTGCGCGCAATGAAATGATATGGCGTAAATATAAAATAAAGTGCACAAATAAAAAATAAAGACGGCTAATTAGCTGAAATCCTCGGGTCGCAACTCGCTGTATTTCTTTTTTCCGCGGATCACGCTGTCAAACACGATGTTGCGCTTATAAATGCAGCTCACCATCTTGTGATCGCTGCCTTTGCGGTATTCGCGCAATGATTTCAGGCGCTTGTAGAAGTCCCAGTGCGCCTTGAAGACCATCTGGAAGTCCTTGGGACAGCCCTCGAAGAGGAACTTGAACGCCGCCACCCAGTCCAAGAGGATGCGGTAGAAGATGGTACGATGCACCCTTTGTTTGGGAAGGTTCTTCACCAGCAGCGACAGGTTATTGCGGAAGTTCAGGTAGGTCTTCCGAGGCGAGTTCTTCGACAAGGTGCCGCCACCGATGTGGTAGACCCGTGACTGCGGGCAGCAATACACCTTGTAGCCCGCGTTTTTCAGTCGCCAGCACAGGTCGATTTCCTCCATGTGGGCGAAGAAACTGTCGTCCAAGCCTCCGATTTGATGGTACAAATCGGCACGGACGAACATGCAGGCACCTGTAGCCCAGAAGACTTCCATCGGGTCGTCGTATTGGTGTTCGTCGGTCTCCAGGTTCTGGAACACGCGCCCACGACAAAATGGATAACCATACTTGTCGATGAAGCCGCCACTGGCACCGGCATATTCAAACTTCTCCTTGTCGTAGTACGACAAAATCTTAGGCTGGCAGGCGGCAATCTGCGGGTCGGCATCCATCATGGCAATGACGGGCTCAATCCAGTTGGGTGCCACTTCGATGTCGGAGTTGAGGAGCACATAATAGTCCGCCTCCACCTGACGCAACGCCACGTTGTAGCCCGTGGCAAAGCCGCCGTTGCTGTCGTTTTCGATCAGACGGATGCAAGGGAAATGCTCACGCATGAACGCCACCGAGTCGTCGGTGGAAGCATTGTCGGCCACGACGACTTCGGTATAGACCGGGTCGCAGTTGGCGATGACGTTGGGGAGAAACTCCTCAAGGAATTTCTTTCCGTTATAGTTCAATATGACGACGGCCACTTTCATGCTGCTTCGGGTCTTTGGTGTTTCCAGCGACGGTGCGACCATAGCCAGTTATCGGGGTTGGCTTGTATAAAACGCTCTAAGCAACGCACATAGCGCTCCATGATCTCTCCGTTTTGCGTCTCCTTGGGATTATCCGTAATCAGTTCATATCTAACCTCGTAGAGCCCCCTACCCCGTCTTCGCATATCCACGAAGACAATGGAATAGTCAAGGCTTTTGGCAATACGCTCGATGCCCGTAAACCAGCAGGTATCCTGATGCAAAAACTCGGTCCAATAGTCCGATGCCAGTCCATGCGGGGTTTGGTCCGCCATCATCAGCACGGCGTTCCATTGGTTACGACGCTGCACCAGGTGTTTAAAGGCCGTATCCGCCTCTGCGGTCTCCACCGAGATGCCTTTTGTACGCATCATCAGCATCAACGCGTCGAAAGCGGGGTTTTTCACCTTCTTATAAACAGCCACGTTATTGTAGGGCGCAAACGAAGGTATCATCTTGCCATACCACTCCCAGTTGCCCGAATGAGGGATGGCGTAGAAAATACTCTTTTTCCGTTCAATAAGTCTATCCAGCACCTCGGGATTGACATAGGTGATGCGCTTGCTGTAGCCATTCGGCCCCATGCACATCATCTTCGGGGCCTCCACGAACAGGTCACAGAGGTTGCGGTAGAAATGTTTTTCGATGGTTTTTATCTCCTTTTCGTCCTTTTCAGGGAAAGAACGCAAGAGGTTCTGCCTCACTACATTACGACGATAGCGCACCACATGATACATAAGAAAACAATACACATCGGATTTCAGATAGAGCAGCCAATAGGGTTGGATGGACTGAAAGTCCACCCACCATTTCAGCAAATAAAATCCGATGCTCTTCATTGCTCTTATCTCGGATTGTTGTACAAATCACCGGCGTGCGAGCCCCAGGTATCTTCAAACTCGGTTTGGTCGACGCCCTGTTCCCTATTGCCAACACCGAGACGCGAATAAATCTCCATCTGCCAACGGGGATTGTAGGTTTCGCCAACCATATTGGAATGAATGAGTTGGTAATCGCCAGCGGCGGTGTCCTGCGACATGAACACAAAACGTATATTGCGCCTGTGCATCAGCTCGTAATAAAACCAAATCTCGTAAGGATAGGCATTAGGCTCGTTGGGGCTTTCCATGATTTTGTCAGGCACACCGTACTTGAGGAAGACATAGCCACGGTCGGTGCGGTAACCAGGATAGGACGAGGTCTTGAACGACATATTGACGCGGTTCACAGCTGCCATATAATCATCAAAGCCTTGCTTCGGGTTCATCGGCGAACGTGCGCTCCAGAAGTTGAACAGGAACTGCTGCATGGTCCTCACATCGTCGGTCTTCACGAGGCTGTTGGTATAATCCTGTTCAGTCTCAGTGCAAACCGGGTATAGATAGTTGATGTATTTGCGCAGCGTGTCGACATCGGTGATAGTGCTCACGAAGGTGTTGGCGATATTCACGCCGCCGAGGTCTTGCAAGTCATAACCTGCCCCTGGTTTACTGCGTTGGAAGAAGCAGCTATTGGAGCACACCAAGGTGTTGCTGCGGTCGCGCATCTCGATGACAAGGTAATAGTTGCCCGAAGGCAGTTCCTTGATATCTATGGTGTTGAGCAGCACATTGACTTTGCTCACGTCAAAGCGCTTGCTGAAGTTATAGTCTTGCATACGGCTTGACGACTCAACAGTCTCGATGTAGTAGTTGACGAGGAACTTACCCTCATCGTAGAGTTTGTCGCTATTGTACATCTCGGCGTAGAAATGCAGCTTATCCTCATTGGCGCCATAGAATGGATACACACGAGGCAGGAAATCGTAGCCGCTCTTGGTACACTCCGACGGCTTTTCGGCCTTGGTGTAGGAGTCGAACAACAAGATGTCGGAAACGGCAGGCGCGTTATCGGGGTAGTTGACTGCCACCGTAACCGTCGAGGTGGGCAAGACATCGCCGCTGTTCATGTCGGTGACGCCAATCTCCATCTGGTATTCGCCGTTTTCCAGAGAGAAGCGCTGTTGACAGAGGAAAGCGCCGTCGAGGTTGGCGGTGTCGGTCACCACGGGGCTGTCCACCGCAACCTTGGAGAAAGTGGACTCCTCTCCTTTTCTGAAGACGGTCACGACTTGCACCGTAGCCTTAAACTTTCCGGGTTCAAATTCCTTGTAAACCGCCGAACGGTTCTCGAAGGCGATGACGTTTTCCACAAAGGGAGATATTCCTGGGGCACAATAAGTTGTCGTTGAGAGGTAAGGCTTCAACTTCTTGGCTTTTGTCTGCGCGTTGCCCGCCATAGCGAGGAAGGCAAGCATGATGATAATGAATGTTTTTTTCATAGCGAACCTATTATTTCATTTTGCAAAAATAGTGATTTCGTTGCAATTAGGAATTTTTTCAAGAAAAAAAACGCAACCAAACGAAAAATGTTGTACTTTTGCAGCGGAGATATGGCTGAGTGGTCGATAGCGGCGGTCTTGAAAACCGTTAAGCCGAAAGGCTTCGGGGGTTCGAATCCCTCTGTCTGCTTCGGGGGTTCGAATCCCTCTGTCTCCGCAAGGCGGCGCAAGTCGCCTTTATAATGAAAAGACCCTGCCTAAGGGCAGTAAGGAGAGATGCCGGAGTGGTCGATCGGGGCGGTCTCGAAAACCGTTGAACGCTTTGCGTTCCAAGGGTTCGAATCCCTTTCTCTCCGCAAAAAGAAAAGGCAAGCTTTGGCTTGCCTTTTTTCATTTATTAGAGATCTTCACCCGCCTCAAATCCAGCAGATTCGTCGGATTGCTCCCCATGTCCTTCACACGCTTGTTGACGAAACGCAGCACCTCATCGTAGAACAGCACCACCACGGGCGCTTCCTGCATCATCAGGCTGTCCATCTCGGTGTAGTATTGGGCACGCTGCTCCAAATCGTTGCAGAGCAAGGCTTTGTCATAAAGCTGGTCGTATTTGGGATTGGAATAGTGGCAGTAATTCGGTCCCATAGGAGCGAAATTACTCGTCGTGAACAGCGAGAGGTAGTTCTCCGCATCGGGGTAGTCGGCCACCCACGATGCACGGAAAAACGGAAGGCTACCGTTGCCTCTCATGCTACGCAAGGTGGCAGGCGGCATCACCTCCATCTTACATTGCAGCCCGATTTGCTCCACCTGACTCTGCACAAACTTACCAATGTCGGCATAGTCGGCCACGGTAGAGAGCTGCAATAGATAGCCTTCGAGTTGGTTTTCTTTCACCAATCGCTGCGCCTGCTTCAAGTCGTAGCCGTAGCCGATGCTTGAGCTGTGTCCAGGCAAACCCACGGGTATCATGCCGCCTGTGCCCGGCTCGCCGATGCCGTTGCGCAGATAACGCAGCATCTTCTCGCGGTCGATACACAGGTTGACCGCCTGCCGTAATGCCTTGGCACGTTCAGGTCCCAACGGGTCGTCGGGGTCGATGAAGAACGAGAAATACTCGGTGTTCAGATAAGGCTCGGTAATGAGGTCAATCTTGTCCACATACTTCTTGCGCAGCTGGCCGTCATAGGTCAGCAGTTCGTCCTTGTAGCGCGCGTCGATGCCCGACATGAAGTCGAACTTGCCCTTGATGAACTCCAAAAACGCCACCTGCTTGTCGATGAGGAAGCTGACGGAGACGGCGTCGATATAAGGCAGCCTCTCCCCTGCCGCGTCACGCTCGAAATAGTCGGGATTCTTGCGGAATACGAGCTTTACGCTCTCTTTCCAATACTGGAACTTGAACGGCCCCGTCCCGACGGGATGGCTGCGGAAGTCGTCGCCGTAATACTCGACGGCTTCGTGCGGCACCACCGAGGCGTAGGTCATCGAGAGGATGCCCAAAAACGGCGGGAAAGGCTTGGTCAGCTCGATCTGGAAAGTGGTGTCGTCCAAGGCCGTGAAGGCATATTGGTCTTCATCGTGTTTCACCGACGAGAATATCCACATGCCAGGCGAGTTCAAGCGCTTGTCGACCACACGGTTAAAGGAATAGACGAAGTCTTGGGCAGTGACCCTACGAGGAGACGGCCCTTCGACAGGCTCAGGGGCCTGTTTTTCCCCCTTAAAACACTCATCCTCATGGAATTGCACATCGTCCCGCAGATGGAAAGTATACACCAGGCCATCCTCGCTGACGTCCCATGACTTGGCCACCATCGGGACGAGGTTCATCTTGTCGTCGAAAGCCACGAGGCTGTTGAACACCTGGTTGCAGGCCCAGATATGCGGCAAGTCCTTGGCATAGATCGGGTCAAGGGTGAGGATGCCGGCGGATTCGTTGTACTTGAAGATGGCGAGGTTTTCATCGTCATCATGTCGCTTTCCACATGAAGCGAAGACAAGCAGCACAACCATCACAAGCCATGCCCATAGATTCCTTTCGGATTTTATCGGCATGTCATACCGAACCTTTAGGTGAGTGTATCTATGCCGATAAAATCCTCGGAATGACATGGGCATTAACTCCTTATTTAACCTTAAAACCAATCACCTCGGGATGGAGGTTGTTCAGATATTTGTTGTAGTCGAGGTCGTTGGTGTCCTGCTCCTTCTCCAAAGCCAGGTCGAGCACCTCCATCATGTTCTCCACATAATGGAAGTTCAGACCTTCGACATAGTCTTCCTTGATGTCCTTGATGTCGTGCTCGTTGTCGAGTGACAAGATAAGGTCGGTGACGCCGTTGCGCTTGGCAGCCAGGATCTTCTCCTTCACGCCGCCCACAGGCAACACCTTGCCACGTAGCGTGATCTCGCCCGTCATGGCCAGGTGGCTCTTCACCTTGCGTTGCGTGAAGGCCGAAGTCAAGGCGGTGAGCATGGTGATGCCCGCCGAAGGGCCGTCCTTAGGCGTGGCGCCCTCTGGGATGTGGACGTGCACGTTCCAAGCCTCAAACACATCGGGGTTGATGTTGAGTTGCGAGGCATGCGCCTTGATGAACTCGTAGGCGATGGTTGCAGACTCCTTCATCACGTCGCCGAGGTTACCCGTCAGCGAGAGGTGTCCTCCACCGCGACTCAAGCTCACCTCGATGGACAGAATCTCGCCGCCCACCTGAGTCCAGGCCAAACCCGTAGCCACACCCGGCATGGTGTGCTTAATCTCCTCTTCGTCGTGATGCATGGGCACGCCGAGCACCTTGCGAAGGTCGTCCATCGTGATTTTCTTGTCGAAAGCCTCGTCGGTCACCACCTGCTTGGCGCGGTAGCGCATCACGTCGCCGATGCGGCGCTCCAGGTTACGCACGCCCGCCTCACGGGTGTAGTCGTCGATGATGTGCATGACGATGTCCTTGGAGAAAGTGATTTGCTTGGCGTCCAAGCCGTGTTCCTTCATCTGCTTGGGGATGAGGTGGCGCTTGGCGATTTCGTATTTCTCTTCGCGCAGGTAACCACTCAGGTCGATGATCTCCATACGGTCGCGCAAGGCGGGATGGATGGTCGAGAGGTTGTTGGCCGTAGCGATGAAGAGGATCTTCGAGAGGTCGTAGTCCAACTCGATGAAGTTGTCGTAGAAGGCGTTGTTCTGCTCGGGGTCAAGGATTTCGAGCAAGGCAGCCTGAGGGTCACCTTGGACGTTGTTGCCGCTCACCTTGTCGATTTCGTCGAGGACGAAGACGGGGTTGCCCGACTTCACCTTACGCAGGTTCTGGATGATACGACCCGGCATGGCACCGATATAAGTCTTTCTGTGTCCACGCAGCTCCGACTCATCGCGCACGCCACCCAATGACATTCTGACATATTTACGGTTCAGCGCACGAGCGATGGACTTGCCCAACGAGGTCTTACCCACGCCAGGAGGGCCGGCCAAGCAAAGTATCGGCGACTTCATGTCGTTGCGCAGCTTCAAAACGGCCAGATGCTCGACGATGCGGTCTTTCACCTTGTCCAAGCCGAAATGGTCGGCGTCGAGGATGCGTTGGGCGCGCTTCAGGTCGAAGTTGTCCTTGGTGTATTCCTCCCACGGCAGGTCGACGAGATACTGCAAGTAATTGAGCTGTATGCCATATTCCGCAGCCTGCGGGTTGGTACGTTCCAGTTTCTTCAGCTCGCGCTCAAAGACGTCCGCCACTTCCTTCGACCATTTCTTCTTCTCGGCTTTCTCTGTCAGCTCCTTGACGTCCTGTTCGTTGGGATTGCCGCCCAGCTCTTCCTGGATGGTGCGCAGCTGCTGGTTCAGGTAGTATTCGCGTTGCTGCTTGTCCATGTCGACACGCACCTTGCTCTGTATCTGCTGCTTCAGCTCCATCATCTGCTGCTCGTCGGTCAGCACCGCCAAGAGGTCGGTGGCCATTTGGTTGAGGGTGCGGGCTTCGAGGAGTGATTGTTTGGTAGGCATCTCGGCTTCCACGTTGCTGGCCACGAAATTCATCAGGAAGACCGGGTCTTCAATGCTCTTGATAGCAAATCCCGCCTCTTGCGGCAGGTTGCGCGAGCGACCGATGACTTGTATGGCCAACTCCTTGACCGACTGCACCAACGCAGTGAATTTGCGCGTCTTGGGCACCTCTTCTGCCACGGCGAAAGGCACCACGGTGGCTTTCAGGTAAGGTTCCACTTGAGTGGCTTCCACCACCTCGAAGCGTCGCTTGCCTTGTATGATGACGGTGGTGTTGCCGTCGGGCATCTGCAGGGTCTTTATGATTTGTGCAGCAGTACCCACCTTATACAGGTCGTCGATGGTCGGGTCTTCCACGTCAGGGTTGACTTGTGCGATGACACCGATGGCCTTGCGTTTGCGGTAGTATTCCTTGACCAAGCGAATGGACTTGTCGCGTCCCACGGTGATGGGGATGATGACGCCAGGGTAAAGCACCGAGTTGCGCAACGGCAATATCGGCAGTTCCTCCGGCACCTCTTCGTCTTGTCCGAGGCGTTCGTCTTCGATGGTCAGCACGGGGATGAACTCGGCGTTGGAGTCCACCATATCTGAAAACAATTCGGGTTCAACTTTATAACTCATAAAAAAGCGTATTTAATTCCATGGGGCGACAAAATGTCAGTCCGTCGCCCTTCCACACCTTATTATATAGGTGGCGCAAAGATACGACAATAATAATGCCAAGGCAAAAAAAAAGCCCTCGCGAATGCAAGAGCTTCCTTTTTGTCGTTGTGTCCAACTTACTTGGTTTCCTTCTTCTCGAAGAACTTCTTGTACTTGTTGTTGAACTTATCAACACGACCGGCGCTGTCGACGAGCTTCATCTTACCCGTATAGAAGGGGTGAGAGGCGCTGGAGATTTCGAGCTTCACCAGGGGATATTCGTTGCCGTCTTCCCACTTGATGGTTTCCTTAGTGTTGATGGTCGAGCGCGACATGAAGGTCACATCATTCGACATATCTTTGAAAACAACCAGTCTGTAATTCTTAGGGTGAATGTCTTTTTTCATCGCTTTCTTTCCTTTTGATTTTGAGTGTGCAAAAGTACAACTTTTTATTGGAATGGCAATTGATTTAGAGAAAAATTTTTGACATATAAAGCAATTTACTATTTATCAACACTTTACGCCAAATATCATCATCCTATCTCGAAGTACATACCGCCCTGACCGGCCTACCGTAGGCCCTGCAGAAGGTGTCGTACAGGTCGCAGTCGTCAAAACTGATGATAAACTGGCAGCCTTTGACGCCGTCGGGCATGTTCTGGTGAAGGGTACTCGACCAATAGGAGCCTATTTCGCCAACGTCGCGGTACCTTCCCTCTTCATCAAAACGGCTATCCCCTGCTGGCAGAAAGATACTGTGGCCGTTACGGGCCATGAACACACAGCCTTTCACTCCGTTGATTGTCGTCCAAGAATAGCAACACTTTGTCAGCAGCTCCACCCATTGTTTATAGGTCGGAGTGCTCCAGCCCTCGCCCCAATTGACCGTGGCGGCGTCATCGCTTGGCAGCAATGTTTTCAAGTTGTCAGTGAAGCCGTTATAGCCGAAATCCGAGTGACTACAATACTTAGTTAGTTGGTTGTAATCGCCGTTGCTATATAAATAGGTGCTCCAGTTATAGGTGGTCTTGGGCTCTGTTTCGCCCCAAGCAAAATAGTCGCCGTATTGATCAGGGCTGTCAGCGCCCACGTTGCAAGTGGCCCACATCGTGCCGCTCGGCAAGCCTAGGTCGACATAATCGTGGCCTTTGAAAGTGCCATTGGTGCCCTCGTATTTCTTACAACCAACGGAAGAGCACAGTGCCACCGTCAACACTATGGCGGCTATGGTCTTAGAGAATTTTTGCATAACAATTGGATATAAAAAATTTCACGCCGCAAAGGTAGTTATTTTCACAAAAAACACGCGTTATTCCATAGAAAAACCTAAATATTTCAAAAAAGGTGCAACACATGGTTTTATTTATTATCTTTGCAGCAAAATAAACGAGCTAAACTTAATCAATAAATTATAAACCAACAAATTAAACAACAAACTGTAATGAAACAGGCTTTTAATTTCAATGCAGGTCCTTGCGTCCTGCCCAAGCAAGCTATTGAAAGCACCGTCAAGGCGCTCTACGATTTCGACAACACCGGCATCGGTATCGCCGAGATTTCACACCGCACCCCAGGTTGGGAGCGTATCATGGCTGAGACCCGTCAGCTGTGGCGCGACCTCCTCAACATCCCTGAGGACTACGAAGTCCTCTTCCTCGGTGGTGGTGCTAGCACACAGTTCTTCACTGTGCCCGCCAACCTCATGAAGACCAAGGCCGCCTACCTCCAGACCGGCGTCTGGGCCAAGAAGGCCGCCAAGGAAGCCAAGTTGTTCGGTCAGGTCGAGATCGTCGCCAGCAGCGAAGAGAAGACCTACACCTACATCCCGAAGGGCTACAAGATCCCGCTGGATGCCGACTACTTCCACATCACGACCAACAACACCATCTACGGTACTGAGATCAAGTACGACATGGACTGCCCCATCATGCTCGTCGCTGACATGAGCTCCGACATCATGAGCCGTCCCGTCGACGTGAAGAAATACGGCCTCATCTAC
>CADBZW010000018.1 GCA_902799345.1 uncultured Bacteroidia bacterium
GTGTTGAGCATCAGCGTGTAGCTGTCGGGCATCGAGCCGTAGAACGACATCGGGCCGCCGCCCATCTGCTCCATCTCCTTCATACGGCGCATCCACTCGTTTTGGGTGACCTCCACGGGAGCGGCTTCAGCACCTTCGTTGCTGAATTCCACATTGAACTTCACCTTGTCGATGACCTTCTCGAAGGCGGCCTTCACGGTCTCCTTCTGCTTGTCGTCAAGGCCCGAGGCGGCTTCCTTGTCGTCCTTCACGATGAGCTTGTCGATGGTATTAGAGTCCACACGGGCAAACATCGCACGGTTGTCGTCGCCTTTCTCGCCTTCCTTCTGCTCGTAGGCGCTGATGAAATGCGGGTCGAGGATGCCGTCCATCATCAAGACGTTGTAGCCCTTGGCTTTGGCATTCTCGATGTTGGTGTATTGGTCGTCCTTGTCGGTGGCGTACAGATAGACGAGGAACTTATCCTTGTTGGTCTGCTGCTCCTTGATGAGGTTCTTGTACTCCTCGATGGTGTAGTATTTGTCGTCAGTGTCCTTGAAGAGGAAGAACTTCTCGGCGCGTTCGTAGAATTTCGGGTCGCTCATCATGCCGTATTCGATGAAGACGCGGATGTCGTCCCAGTTCTTCTCGTAGGCCTCGCGGTCTTTCTTGAAAAGCTCCTCGAGTTTCTCGGCCACCTTCTTGGTGATGTAGGTCGAGATTTTCTTCACGTTTTGGTCGCTTTGCAGGAACGAGCGGCTGACGTTCAGCGGGATGTCGGGCGAGTCGATGACGCCGTGCAGCAGCGAGAGGAACTCGGGCAGGATGCCTTCGACGCTATCGGTGACGAAGACCTCGTTGCAATAGAGCTGGATCTTGTTGCGCTGGAACTCGTAGCGGTTTTTCACCTTCGGGAAATAGAGGATGCCCGTGAGGTTGAAGGGGTAGTCCACGTTGAGGTGGATGTGGAACAGCGGCTCGCCGAAGTTCATCGGGTAGAGCACGTGGTAGAAGTCGTTGTATTCCTCGTCCTTGATGTCGGTCGGGGCTTTCTTCCACAGCGGCGCCACGTCGTTGATGATCCAAGGCTTCTCCACTTCCTTGGTCTTGGGTTTGCCGTCCTTGTCGGTCTCGCCTTCGATCTCCTCCTGCACCTTGCGCGTGCCGAACTGAATCGGGATAGGCAGGAACTTGCAGTATTTGTTGAGCAATTCGCGGATGCGGCCTTCTTCAAGGAACTCTTGCGCGTCGTCGCTGATGTAGAGGATGACGTCGGTGCCACGGTCGCCCTTCGGGATTTCGTTCATCGTGTATTCTGGGCTGCCGTCGCACTCCCAGATGACGCCGTTGGCGCCTTCTTCCTTGCAGGACTTGGAAATCAGCGACACCTTTGAGGAGACCATGAAGGCAGAATAGAAGCCCAAGCCAAAATGTCCGATGATATTGGCGGCTTCGGCCTCGCTTTGGGTCTTGAACTTGGCGATGAACTCCTCCGCACCCGAGAAGGCGATTTGGTTGATGTACTTGTCGACCTCTTCGGCGTTCATGCCGATGCCGCGGTCACGTACGGTGAGGGTCTTTTTCTTCTTGTCGACTTCCACCTTGATGGTGAGGTCGCCCAGTTCGCCCTTGAACTCACCCGAGGCAGCCAAGGCCTTCAGTTTTTGCGTGGCATCCACGGCGTTACTGATGATTTCGCGCAGGAAAATTTCCTGGTCCGAATAGAGGAACTTCTTGATGACAGGAAAAATGTTTTCTGTCTTTACTCCAATGTTACCGGTTGTCATATTTCGTTGTTTTTAATGATTGCAATACTAACACCTTATGACTACAATTCTCCTCTCAAACCGTCATCGCGGGCTTGACCCGCGATCTCCTGAACGCTCGGGTGTTACCTCCGCGCGAAGGAGATGGCGTTCCGCTTTCGCGGAATGCCGGTTCTTCCGCCATGACGGTAAAAGGCTGAATCTAGTCTTTTTCGGTCGGGTTTTGGTGAGTCAAATAATGTGCCACCGACAGAAAGTGACAAAATGGCAAGAATTTTATACTTTTGCCACATCAAAACAACGACTATGACCGAAATCTACGACTTCTATAACAACGGTGCTGAAATCGGACGCTTGGAACGTGGTCTGGGTATCGTGGAGTTTCACAGGACAAAGGAGATCTTGGCGCGTTATATAGACAGCGGCAAGGTGATTTATGACATCGGCGGCGGCGTCGGGATGTATGCCGCTTGGCTAGCGAAAAAAGGCAACGAAGTGCATCTTATTGAGTTGGCGGAAAACGCCGTGGAATATGCCAAGGCCAATATGATGCAAGACTGCCATTTCATCGCTGAGACGGGCAATGCCTTGCAGGTCAATCGACCCGACAAGAGTGCGGATGTGGTGCTGCTGATGGGACCACAATATCATTTGCGCGATAGGAAAGAACGCCTGCAATCGCTTCGTGAGGCATTCCGAGTGTTGAAGAAAGACGGCCTCTTAGTGGCGGCGGGTATCTCCAAATTCAGTTCCATGACTTGGGCTTTGTCGGTGTATGGCGAGAAAAAGAATGCCTCGCTCATGGAATTCCTCGACGACCCTGTGTTTTTCAACATGATCAAAGGCGAGATGACCACGGGCAATCATATCCGTCCGAAGGAATACCCTAAGTTTATTGCAGAGTCTTATTTTACTACTTCTGATGAGATGAAATCGGAAATCATCGAAGCAGGATTTATGGTTGAGAAAGCCATTGCCGTAGAAGGCTGTATATGGTTCACGCCCCACCTCACGGAGAAATGGGAAGACGAGGCTAGCCGCGAACGACTGTTGGACATCGTCAGGATGACGGAGAGCGAGCCTGAGATGATGGGGATGAGTCCGCATTTCTTGGTGGTGGCGAGAAAATAGTAATATAGGATAAGCCAATGAAACAACAACGGCCAGCCACGATCGTGGCTGGCCGTATGCATTTGGGTGAAGGAAGACTTATTGGACTTCTTCAACGGCTTCTTCAACAGTTCCTTCAATCTCTTCGAAAGTCTCTTCGACGGTCTCCTCGATTTTTTCTTTGTCGTTGCAGCCCAGTTGGTTGGCTTTGTCTTCCATGACCTTTTCAAGCTTTTCGCTGAGTTTCTCGATCTCTGCTTGTTCAGCTTCAGTCATCTTGTCTGCTTCAGCATAGTCTTCCATGGCCAAGCCACTTAACAAAACGGCGAGTGCCGCATCTTCCATCTCTTCGCAGGTCTTGGAATCGTTGATGGCTTTCTCAAGTTTTTCAAGCAGGGCCTTGGAGTCCTGGAATTCCTTGGAGCCTTTGTTGCCGCCGCATTGTGTGAAGGCGAACAACATCATACCCGCGAGGGCAATCATCAGAGTTTTCTTCATGGTGTCGATGTTTAAGTAGTTGATGTAATTAATGAATAATCGCAACAAAAATAGGAATTATTTTCAATAGAACAAGGTGCAGTGTTGTTTTCTTGAGTATTTTTGCACCTAATACAAATACTATGATGATTTTCAAAACCTTTAAATAACTTCAAAACCTTTAAATAACTAAAAATGAAAAAGTTCTTTACTACTATGTTTGCGCTGGCCTTGTCATTGGTCACAATGGCTGGCAATTTCGTGATGCTTCCCTATTCGGGTCGCGCCGAACTGGAAAAGCACTTCTCTGACCCGAACCTGACGGTGCATTTCTACACTGATTCGGAGGTCTTCGCCACGGCTGAACGTTTCGAGGCGAGCAGTATGGTGATGATTGACGAAAACGCTTTCACTGACAATGGATGCTATACGTTAGTGTACTGTCCGGAGGCACAACAGCAGCAGTATGACGCGCTGTTTTCGACCCGGACTTATGTCGTTGTGAAAGGCTCGGCGATGCCTTACAAGAACGACGGCGCCGTGGCCATCTTCAACAAGAAAGCCAGTCTTCCCAACCTGACCCGCGAGTTCCCGGTGGTGACGGAAGTAGACCCGCGTATCCGCGAGATGTTGAACCAAGTCAATATGGACTCGTTGGAGGCCACGGTTCAGCACTTGCAGGATTATGGCAGCCGCATTTGGAACTCAGACAACGCCTTTGCCGCTTCCGATTGGATTGCAGGTCGTATGGAGGCCCTTGGCCTTGAGGTTGAACAGCAGCCTTTCAATGCCAATACATGGATGGGTAGCGGAGAGGCGGCACCTAATGTCATTGGCATACAGCGTGGTACACTTTATCCCGACACATACGTGGTGTGCGGCAGCCACTTCGATTCGTTCTCGTATGAGGCTATGATGGGCGGAGGCACGGCTCCTGGTGCCGACGACAACGCCACGGGCGTGGCCAGCGTGCTCGAGAGCGCGAGAATTATGACCCAGTATGAGTTTGAATACAGCATCATCTATTGTGCTTACGGCTGCGAGGAGATGGGACTCTATGGCAGTGAGGCCTACGCTTCGCGTTGCCAGGAGCAGGGCATGGACATCATCGGCTATTTCAACAACGACATGAACGGCTACCTGAATCCTGGCGACCCAATCCATATCGATTGCATCTATCCCAACTCGGTAGAGCCTATTGGCACCTATTATATGAATGTAGGCGAAGTGTATTACCCCGAACTTCCCATTCGCCACGTTGACTTCAACGAGGGCGACAGCGACCACACCTCTTTCAACAACCACGGCTACATGGGCATCTATCCTTTCGAGGACTACCAGAACCATAGTCCTTACATCCACACGCCTAATGATGTGATTGGCACGAGCGTGAACAGTTTCGAGATGTCGCAGCAGTATTGCCAGATGAACATCGCTTGTTTGGCCGAGATTGCCAATCCTGTGAGCGAAATGCCTGTGGTGCAATGCAATCCGGTGAGAGATTTTTCTATTGAGCTACCTGTTTGGAAAGATACATCACCTCTTTGGTTACATTGGAAATCTCCTGAAGAGGGCTCAACAGGCGAAATAGAGCGATTCGATGTGTATCGCGACAACGTGGTTATTGGAGCGGTGGATTGGGCGGATTCCACATATCTTGGTTATTGGGGCTATGAGTTTATGGATACGATTACTGTTGGAGCCGAAGCAGAGTATTTCATCATGGCCGTTTATAGCGACGGTTGTGAGGCTCCTTCGCAAACGGAAACAGGTTATGGCATCAGTGCAGTTGAGGAGTCGGAATCCAATGTTATGGTTTACCCCAATCCCTCCAACGGCACCTTCAACCTCAATCTCGGCGCAGGCCAATGGAACGTGGAAGTTTACGACATCACGGGTCGCAAGGTCTATGAAAACCGCATGGATGGCAATTCCGTCCTCGACCTTGGAGCGTGCCGCAAGGGAATGTATTTCATGAAAGCCACAGGCGAGAGTAGGGGAGTGACGGCGAAAGTCATGGTGCAGTAATCCTCGTCTGAGTTAAAACCTTCAAAATTCTCCGTTTCACTGGGTTGAGACGGAGAATTTTGTATTTTTGAGGTCTTAATACAACACTTATGAAATATCGAATCTCACTTTTCATTATGGCATTGGGCTTTGTGCTGGCCTCCTGCGGCAATAATAGCCAACCAATCGAAACCTCCGATTCCGAATCCGATTCCATCCGTTTGCGCACGGTAATCTATCGCCCAGGCGATTACAACTCAAAGAACTACCGTATCCCCGCTATCATCACGGCCAAAGACGGTTCTTTGGTTATCGCCACCGACAAGCGGAAAAACAACGACATTGACCTGCCCGAAGACATTGACATCCTCATTAACCGCAGCACCGATGGCGGTCGCACTTGGAGTGAGCCTTACACCTTGATTGAAGGCCAAGGGGTAGGGAAAGGCTACGGCGACTGCGCCTTGGTACGCACCAACGACGAAGGCGGCCTATTGGCGGCTTTTGTGGGTGGTTGCGGTTTCTGGCAGGGGAGACCCGAAAACCCGCTACGAACTTATATTGCACGAAGTTACGATAATGGCCAGACTTGGACAGAACCCAAAGACATCACAGATGAACTCTACGGCGCGAAGTGTGATAACGAGGTGAGTCGCACTTGGTGGTCGGCCTTCTTCGCCTCGGGTAACGGCCTGCTGACCTCCACGGGGCGCATCATGTTCGTCCTCGCCGTGCGCGACACCGAGGAATGGGCGGCTTGTAACTATGCCGTCTATTCCGATGACAATGGTGAGACATGGCAGATATCTGGCCGCGCTTCCCAGCGCGGCGACGAAGCCAAGGTAGTGGAATTGGCCGATGGCCGCATCTTGATGAGCATCCGCCACGAAGGCGAGCGTTGGTACAATATCTCCGAAGATGGTGGCACTACTTGGAGCCCCGAAACCTCTGCTTGGCCCGACCTCGTGGCTACAGCCTGCAATGGCGATATTATCCGTTATTCGACTGAAAATGAAGGCGAAAAGAATGTGCTGCTACATTCGTTGCCTTGCGCCGAAAGCCGAAAGAATATTACGGTCTACGTTAGCTATGATGAAGGTAAGACTTGGCCCGTGAGCAAATGCATCGTGCCTTACGATGCAGCCTATTCCTCGCTCTGCATCCTTCCCGACCACAGCATCGGCCTCTATGTGGAGGAGTCTGACGGCGATTCATTGGGCTATTCCATGGTATTTTACAACTTCGGTTTGGAGTGGCTGGAGTCTGGAAAGAAATAAGGCGTTTCCCGTGTCATAATAATTTGTACTTTTGCGCCATAAAACATTAAAAAACTACGTTAATGAAAAACCTTAAGAAATCATGGATGCTGGCCGCCATCCTTATCTGCGGCGCTTGCTTGGTTGGTTGTGGAAACAAGACCGCCAAAGAAGAAAACGGCGTGGAAAACGCACAAACCGAAGTCCAGGCTGAGCCTCAAGTACCTGAGCCAGTGTTGTATGATGCCGCCGTCAACGACTACCTGGTCAATGTGATTGGCAAGAACTATGTCGAGGCTGAGTATTGCATCCCTTGCCCGCTTCTCGTCAGTACTGATGATGGTGACAAGGAGGATGTCCTCGTTTGGGGCGACTTCTGGGTGTTCAACTATGACCTCTCTGGCGACACACTGAAGACCATTTCGGGTGGTGACCATCCTGGCCTGATGCATCTGAAGAAGACAGGGAATGGCTATGAGGTGACCAGCTTCGAAGCTGTGGAAGACGGTGCAGGCAACATGGAAAGCGCCAAGAGAATTTTTGGCGACAAGTACGATTCCTTCTGGGAAATCAACAGTCATCAGGAAAAACGTGAGGACTTCAGGCTGCATTGCATTGCCAACTACGTGAAGGCTCACAACATTCCTGCCAAGATGGTGCAAGACTACGGATGGCCTGCAGTGGCATTGCCGGAATGAAACCCTTCAGCTGTTCCGATACTGGTTCGGCGTCATTCCTGTGTGCTTCTTGAAATACTTGAAGAAAAACGAAGGGTTGGCGAAATTCAGTTCGTCGGAGATTTCCTTGATGCATAAGTCGCTGTGTTTCAGCATTTGTTTCGCTTCGAGGATGACATATTGATCGATCCATTCTGGAGCCGATTGCCCACTGGTCTCTTTCACGATTTTTGAGAGGTATTTGGGCGTGATGCAGAGTTTGTCGGCATAAAATCCCACACCGCGTTCCTTGAGGTGGTGGCGCGTGACCAAATCCACGAAGCGTTCAAAGACGATTTTGTGACGTGTCGAGGCGGGTCGCTCTTCTTCACTTTGTTTTTGTAGCCGCTGGTTAAGGAAACTACCGAAGGTGAAGAAAACCGATGAAATGAGGTGGCTAACGCTTTCTGTCGCATAGGCATAATCTGAATGTATGATGCTGTTGATGAGGCGGATATGCTCTTGCACCAAGTTGAGTTCGTCGGCTTGTAGGGTGAAGCAGGGATTATCGAGTATGGTGATGGCCTCATTGAGCATTTTGCTGATGTCGGAACGGAATTGGTCGAGAAATCGAGTCGAAACGGCAATGATGGTCAGAGTGGCCGCTTTTTCCGATGGCTTTGATTCGAGGCGGATGATGTTTTGGGGCAAGTTGAGCAGCATCATCCCCTCGTGAATCTCGTATTCCTTCAAGTTGATGCTGCACTTGAAACTGCCTTGCTTGCAAAACGCCGCCACATATGCGTCAACGCGACACGGATAGCGCAACAGGTCGTAGTTGGCTTCGTTGGTGCGCTCGGCTAAGATAAAGTCGTCACCTATATTAATAATGTTGTCAGTCAAAAACAATTCCTTTGCCCGCGCAATGCTGAAACTGTTGTATCCTTTTGTTTCCATTCGTTGAAATTTTCGACAAAAATAGATAAATCTTTTTGATTATTGGTCGAAAAATATGAATATTTCGACCTTTAGATACTTTTTGATGAAAATATTATTCCTTTTGGTCGAAAAAGAAGCCCTTTCTTTGCAGCATCGAACAAAAAAGGAATTGAATATGAATAAAGTATTGAAAAACAGTGTGTTAGTGATTGTGTTTTGTGCGGTTTCGCTGACGATGCCTGCGCAAAGGATGCTCACTTTGGACGAGTGCAGACGGCTCGCCCTCGAGAACAACAAGAAACTGAAAGTGGCTGAGGAGGAGGTCGACAAGGCTCGTTACGAAATGTATGCCTCCTACGCCAATTACCTGCCCAAAGTGTCGGCGACGGGCACTTATATGCACAATAGCAGAAACCTCCAATTGCTGAGCGATGAGAATATGGCTGCGCTCAACAGCATAGGGACAACGGCGCAGGGCGAAATTGATGCCTATCGCGAGCAGGTGCTGGCTGTTTACAATAACGACCCCATGGCCGTGGTTTCGTGGGCACTTTTGCAGCACGACCCAACCTTGAACAAGTTGGTCACCGACCTGATGAGCCTTGATGTGGAAGGGTCGCTGAACCAGATTGGTGAACAGGTTTCGGACGCATTCAAGATCGACACCAAGAATGTGATTGCGGGCGTTGTTTCGGTGCAACAGCCTATCTTTGCTGGTGGCAAGATTGTGGCTTATAATCAGATTACCAAGGACTTGAGAAGTTTGGCCGAGTCGAAGTTAGACATGCAGCAGCAGGAAACACTGGCCACTACCGAAAAGGCGTATTGGCAGATTGTTTCCGTCGCCAACAAGCTGAAATTGGCCGATAGTTACGCCGAGTCGCTGCGTACATTGGACAAGGACATGGACAAGATGCTTGCCGCTGGTGTGGCTACCCGTTCCGACCAACTGTCGGTAAAGGTGAAGCTGAATGAGGCTGAGACCGCGTTGCTGAAGGCGCAAAACGGCCTGACACTCTCTAAAATGCTGCTCTGTCAAATTTGCGGCTTGCCCTTGGACTCCAATATCGTTTTGGCCGACGAGAATCTTGACGATGTGTTGGTGACCAACGAGGTGCTTCGCTTTTCGGAGAGCGAAATCGAGGCCAACCGACCCGAACTGAAATGTCTTGGTTTGGCCAACGACATTTATGCCAAAAAGGTGGCTGTGGTGCGTTCCGACTATCTGCCTACCATTGGTGCTTTCGGCAACTATATGATAAGCAACCCTTCGTGTTTCAACGGCTTTCAGAACGAGTTTGGCGGAATGTGGAATTTCGGCGTGATGGCCAAAATCCCGATTTTCCATTGGGGCGAGGGCTACAACAAGACGCGAATGGCAAAGGCGGAAGCGAAAATCCAGCAATACACCTACGATGATACCAAGGAGATGATCATGCTTCAGGTGAGGCAATGCGAAACGCAACTCAACGAGGCTGATGCGCGATTGAAACAAACACGGGAGAAGTTGGACGATGCCGACGAAAACCTCCGTATGGCGACCGCTGGTTTTCGCGAAGGCGTTGTCGCTTCTTCCGTTCTGGATTTGGCCCGAACCGCTTGGCTGCAAGCACATTCAGAGTACATCGATGCCAAAATCGACCGCATTATGGCAGCCGTCAACCTCCGCAAAGCCGCCGGTGTCCTCACAAAATGAAATCTTGAATCCTAAATTTTAAATTTCAAATCCCTGATTATGTCCACGATAAAAGAACAAAGAATGAACACATACCTCGCCTTGGGCGTGTTGGCAGGTGTAATTGCGGTGGTTTGCGTCATCGGCATTCTCACTTTCCACAAGGAAACGGAATACCTGCAAGGCCAGGCCGAGGTGACGGAATACCGCGTGTCGAGTAAGGTACCGGGCCGCATCCTCGAATTTAAGGTGCAAGAAGGCCAGAAGGTGCGTAAAGGCGACACTTTGGCCATTCTCGAAGCCCCCGAAGTGGAGGCAAAGAAGGCACAGGCCGAAGCCGTCGAACAACAGGCGCTTGCCTTAAGTGCCAAGGCACAGGCTGGTGCGCGTGAGCCGCAAAAGGAAGGTGCCTACGAGATGTGGCAGAAAGCGAAAGTGGGTGTTGAAATCGCGGAAAAGTCGTTCAGCCGTATCAGCAACCTTTATAAGGACGGCGTGGTGACTGCCCAGAAATACGACGAGGTGAAGGCGCAACGCGATGCTGCCATCGCCACCGAGAAAGCGGCCCGATCGCAATACCGTTTGGCACTCGATGGCGCCCAGGAGGAAGACAAGGAAATGGCCGCCGCCAAGGTGCTTCAGGCGCAAGGTGCTGTGGCTGAGGTAAATTCATATATCCACGAGACCTTCCTCATCGCTTATGCCGATGGTGAGGTAACGGAAATCTTTCCGCACCTTGGCGAGCTGGTTGGCACGGGCGCACCGATTATGAACATTGCTCAGATGGATGACCAATGGGCGAGCTTCAATGTGCGCGAGGATTATTTGAAGGATTTCTACATCGGGTCGGAGTTCGATGCCTATGTTCCTGCCATCGACCGGACGGTAAGGATGAAGGTCAGTTATATGAAGGACATCGGCGACTTCGCGGCTTGGAAGGCCACCAAGGAAACGGGGCAATATGACCTAAAGACCTTCGAGGTGAGGGCCACACCACTTTCGGCTGTGGGCGACCTTCGTCCAGGAATGAGTGTGATTGTGAAGAAGGAGCACGGGAGATGAGTTTCGGAAAGAGCAACAAGCGGGTGGTTTGGCGCATCGTGCAGCGCGAGGTTGCACGGATGCTTTCGCAGCCGGTCTATCTTTTCTGTATGGTCGTCGCTCCATTGGTGGGCTATGTCTTTTTCACCACTTTGATGGGGAAAGGGTTGCCGGTCGACATCCCTGTGGGCGTGGTCGACGAGGACAACACCGCCATCACGCGGCAGGTGCTTCGCAATCTCGACGCTTTCCAGCAAACCGCCATAGTGGAGCAATTCGCCAACTTCGGAGAGGCACGCGAGGCAATGCAACAGGGCAAAATCTACGCCTTCTATTACATCCCTCAAGGCACGACCGAAAAGGCGTTGTCCAGCAAGCAGCCCAAGGTGTCGTTCTACACCAACGCCGCCTACCTGATTCCCGCCTCGTTGGAATACCGTGATATGAAAATGATGGCCGAGTTGGCCTCTGGTGCCATTGCGCGTGAGACGCTTTATGCCAAAGGTTTCACCGACGATCAGGTGATGGGGGTCCTGCAACCCATCAAAATGGAAATGCACGCCATCGGCAATCCGGGACTGAACTACTCCATCTATCTTTCCAACATTCTGCTGCCGGCAATGCTGATGTTGCTCATCTTTCAGGTGACGATTTACTCGATTCATAGCGAAGTCAAGGAAGGGACTTCTAAACGCTGGATGGAACTGGCCGAGGGCAATATCCATAAGGCGCTGATGGGCAAGTTGTTGCCTCAGCTTTTGGTGTGGATTGTGATGGGAAGCACCTATCTTGTGCTGTTGTACGCCTATTGGGACTTCCCGTTGAGAAGCGGCCTGTGGCCCATGGCTTTGGCGGCCTTGCTTCTGATACTTGTCTCTCAGGCGTTCGGCGTGTTTTTGTGCGAGTTGTTGCCCTCGTTGCGATGGGCGTTGAGCATTGCCACGCTTTGGGGCGTGTTGTCGTTCCCGATTTCGGGATTCTCGTTCCCCCAAATCGCGTTTCCGGCACCCCTACGGGCGTTGTCGTACTTGTTTCCGTTGCGGCATTATTACCTGATTTATGTCGACCAGGCGCTCAATGGCTTGCCGATGTACTATTCTTACTTGAACTATGCGGCTTTGGTGGTCTTCCTGATTCTGCCTTTCTTGCTGCCTAATCGTTTGAAAAAGTGTTTGTTGGAATATCAATATACGAAATGAAATGAAGTGGTTGCATCATATTCTGGAAATCTTTCGCGAGGAATTGCACAACTCGCTTTTCGATGAGGGTGTTATTGTGTTTTTCTTCATCGTTCCGTTGCTTTATCCCTTGCTTTATGCTTATCTTTATGGCAACGAGAGCGTTAGGGAAGTATCTACCGTGGCGGTCGATTTGGCCAACTCGTCCACAAGTCGTGACTTTTTGCGCAAAGTGGATGCCACGGCGGATGTCGAAATCGTTGGTCATTGCGCCGATATGCAGGAGGCGGTGAACCTCATCCATAAACGCCAAGCCTACTGCCTGATTTACATTCCTGCCGACTTCGACCGAGCCTTGATGGAAGGTCGGCAAGCCATCGTCGAACTGTATTCCGATATGGGCAGTTTGTTGTACTACAAGGCGGTGCTGTCGTCGTGTACCGAAGTCTCGTTGGCGATGAACAAGGACATCAAGGCGCAACGGCTGGTAGGCGCGACCGAAAAGCAGGCCTCCACTTTCGCTTATCCCATTGAATATGAGTATGTCCCGATGTTCAATACACAGAGTGGCTTCGCTTCATTTCTCATTCCGGCAGTCTTGGTGTTGCTAATCCAGCAGACGATGGTACTGGGCATTGGTATGATGGCAGGGGAGGAGCGCGAGAAGAAACGCCGGGGCATCCTTGAACCGCACGTCATCGGAAAACGGCCCATCGAAATGCTTTTGGGCAAAGGAGCGGCTTATTTGGCTATCTATGTGGTGGTTTCGGCCTATGTCTTTTGTGTGGTGCCGCGCTTGTTCCATTTGGTTCAAATAGGCCATTGGACTGATTTGGTGGCGTTTCTGTTCCCATATCTGTTGGCGTGTGTGTTCTTCAGCATGACCATTTCGGGCATTGCCCATAATCGTGAGGTGTCCATCATCATGTTTGTGTTTGCCTCGGTGCCATTGCTGTTCATTTCGGGCATTTCGTGGCCTTCGTGCGCCGTGCCGCCGTTTTGGAAAGCCGTTTCGTGGTTCTTCCCTTCCACTTTTGGCATCAACGGTTTTGTGAAAATCAGCAGTATGGGTGCCCTGCTTCGTGATGTGCGTCCCGAATTGGTTGGCCTTTGGATTCAGGTTGTCGTTTATGGCATCACGGCGTGGTTGGTCTATTATCGGTCATACGGTCGCCACCTGAAGGACATCATCGAGGTGGCTGAGGAAAAATTGCAGGCACGTTGGGCCGAGTATATGTGATTTTGCTGTTCCGCACACTCCATGTCCGATAATTCACTACCTTTGCCGAAAAATTCAGCGATGCCCGAAAACATTGAAAAGTTCCTGAGCCGCGTGGCCGAAGCCGCCTAAAAAAGCGCTCTCGTGAAGATGACACTGAGCAAGCCTGCCGACAAGCGAGACGACCTGCGCAATGTCTACGTGAAACCCGTATTAATAAAGGAAAAACGACTTTTTGCCTTTACCTACCACTACGAGCGTCGCGACGAGGTGAAAAACTACGATGCTGCGCAAATGCTTGAAACACTGCGTGAAATGTTGCCTTCGAGATTTCAAAATGCCGTGCTTTTCACCGTGAACGAAGATGTCACGTTGTTGGTGTCAAGCAAAGGCAAAGCGACCCTTCAGACCAAGAAAGTACAGGAATGCCGTGAGCAAAACCTGGAGCACGACAAACAGAAGGCTCGTCTCGTCAATCCTGCAAATCCTTGGTGGTACCAGCTGGGCTTGACGACACGTGAAGGCAAAATCACCGCCGACATGCAGCATAAGTTCAAGCAGATCTACAAGTATGCCGAGATTGTGGAGAGCCTCGTCAAGCCGATGAAGTTTAATGGCACTGTGCACATCGCCGACATGGGGGCAGGGAAGGGGTATCTCACCTTTGCCCTGCATGAGCTGCTGACCCAACGCCTGAACTTGGACGTCGACATCAAAGGGGTGGAGATACGTCCCGACTTGGTGCTGAAAATCAACGAGATTATCAAGGCGGACAACTTGAAGGGCTTGGAATTTGTGGAGAGTAGCATCGAGGCTTATCATCCTGAAAAGTTGGATGTGCTGATTGCGCTCCATGCCTGCAATACGGCCACCGACGACGCCATCGCCTCGGGCATCAAGGCTGGGGCGGAGTTGATTGTCTGTGCGCCATGCTGTCACAAGCAGATCCGTCAGGAAATGGAACGTTCGGGCCGTTTCGACGCCATCACGCGTTATGGCATCTTCCTCGAACGACAAGCCGTGATGATCACCGACACCATTCGCGCCCTGATTTTGGAGTATTTCGGCTACAAGACCCAAGTGATGGAGTTCATCGAGATGGAACACACGCCGAAAAACGTGCTGCTGGTGGGGCGAAAGACCTCGAAAAACGCAAAAGACCCGAAAATTTTGCAGCAGATTGCCGACTTGAAGTCCCGTTATGGTATTGGGCGGCATTATTTAGAGACGGTTTTGGATTTCTGAACGCTGCAATGAACTGAAATGTAAATCACCGACATCTGAACCAGATGCCGGTGATTTCTTTGTAATGCTACTAATATTTGTAACGAGGACTATTCTTTGATTATTCTTCTTGTCACGACGCCTTTGTCGGTGGTGATTCGGATCATGTAAATGCCGCTTTCGAGGTCGCTAAAATCAATAACAGTCTCATCGTTGCTTGTTTGCATTGATTTTATCAGCTTTCCGTTGACGCTGTAGACATCATATTGCTGCATGTTGTCGCATTCTACGTGCATAATGTCATTCACGGGATTCGGATACAAGATGATGTTTGTAGCCAATTCCTCATTTGTGCCATAGCCTTCGATTTTAATAGTAATCTCCAGCAGATATGTTCCCGACATTCCTGAAAAATACGGAGCTACTCCGAAGTATATGGTGCCACCGTTAAAGGTGATGCTCTCGTCCATTACATCGTCAATTCCAGCCGAAAATTCCTGACCGTCAATTGAATAAGCGAACATGGCATCAACGGAATAAGATTGTCCGTTGCCGCTGTTGTAGGAGTCGTGCAGGCGCGCATTGATGGTATAGCTACGGCCCGTTGGCAGCTCTACCTTATAATAATCGATGTCGTTTCCCACATGCAGATTGGAGCCTGTAGTGGAAAGCGTCGTTTGGTTGTTTGACCAGCCCGAGGGGTCGAGTCTGTAGGCTTGCGCCGCGGTGTTGTTGGCTTCATATCGGTCGGCGTTGATTTCGGGAGCCTCCACCACCACGGTGATGGGATTCGAATTGTAGTAGGCTCCGGCATAATACCAACCGTTGTTATAATATGACAATTCCATGTGGTAGGTCCCGGGTTCAGCCGTAATCTCGCCTTCGAAAGTCAGACTATAATAGTATCCGGAGTTTAAACCGTCGCTGATGTTTTTGATTTCAATGTTTTGTACCCACTCACCGTTTAATGTCGACAGGTTCACTCTCACATTGCCATAAAATGTGCTGCTTCCGGTGTTGGCCACATCCACGTTGACTCTCGCTGTCGAACCTTGAATTAATCGCCCGTTGTTACTGAGGATGTTGAAGTCGGAGTAGGTCTCAATGTCATCTTCATAATAAATCAGGAAAGTGCCGTAGTTGTTATAGTTACCGTCGTCGACTATGGTCCAGTCCTCTTCATTTGTCTTGTAGAACAAGGCTACTTGGTATTGGCCAGGCACAAACACCGCGTTGCCGGAGGTGGAGAATATGCAGTCCCTATAATAGCCAGATTGAAGGTTAACTGACTCTGTGCCGATAAAATCGATGAAGTTGCCGTCGGCATCGAATGCCGCAGCGCAGAAGTTGCCGCTGAAGGTGGTTTCGCCCCAGTTGCCGATGCTCGCTGTCACTTTGATTTCGCTTCCAAACCATATTTCGCTTTCAACTGATAAGGCGGAATAAAGGCGTAAGTCAGCGTTGGTGCTGCTGCCACCGCCGCCACCACCGCCGCCACCGCCTTCGCCGTTAGGCTCCAAACCGAAGATGGCTTGTTGGTTGTTAGTGAAGCTGTAGGAACCGCCGCCGGCACCGCCGCTACCGGGAACCAAAGCTGAAAGAGGGTAGTAGCCATCGTTTTGGCCGTCCCAACCCCAGTTGAAGTGGAACATGTCGCTGTTGTCGTAACCGTCGCAGACGAAGCAGTGACCACCATCGCCGAAACCTGCATATACCAATGGCCTTGACGCATCGAGGTCGGCACGCAACATGCTCTTCCACTGGCTGTCGCCGGTGTAGTCTTTCATCTCACCATGAGCAGATGACTTGTATCCGAAATAGTTTTTAAATGCATATTCGGCGCAGTTTTCAACAGGAGTATAATTCGAAATGACATACGCGCCACTGCCGCCGGTTGCTGCAACGTTGTAGCTCATGTCGACACTCACACCGCAGTGATACATCAATGTGGCAACGGCGTTGTTGGGACTGGTGACGCGGTTTGGCATGTTATTCCAGGCGTACTGAGTGCCACCGAAGTTGGCATACAGCGTGCCGTATGAATTGGTGGAATAGGAATGACTTCCGCTGCCCACCTCAGGGTAGTTCCAATATTTCAACACTTGCGCCATGGCAGTGGCCACACAGCCCGTCACGGTGCGGTCGCCGTATTGGTTGTCGTATGGGCAAAGGTCATTATAATAAGGTGCTTGGTTCCATCTCGTCTGAACCAGTGGGTTGACAACCTTTTCGCCTTTGTTGATGAACTCTGTCGATACACCAGAAGCAAGCTCCTTCCATAATGTTGTGGCTCTTTTGTTTACAACTATATCATTATCAATGATATATTGAATCTCAGAACTGATGCCAACAAGCCAATCTTCAATGTTGGCCGGAAGATTGTCAGTCACGAACTCGCCTGATTTTGAATAACCTAAGATGGGAAGGCTGCGGTCGTCGTCGGCCACCAATACCCAGCCTTGGTTGTCGTTGAGGTTGAAAATGTAAAAGTGCTGATTGCCAACGCTTCTGCTGGTGACTTGGGTGAGCTCGATTGACTTGTACATCTTGAGAGCTTCGCCTCTCGTGGTGATGTAAGAGTACTTTTGTTTCATGAAGTTCATGCCCACCTGACTTGCTTTGTCGGCGCTGACATGTTCTGCAAAAAGCTGGATTTGCAGAAATGCAAACATCGTCGCTAAAAGTAAAATTTTGGGTTTCATACGCATGTGTTTTTTTTGATGATGATATTGTTTGAAAATGCAAATTTATGAAAGTTATTTTATAGGTATTGCATCAGAGAATATTTTTTCGTCAGAAATGCTTTTTGTATCGAAATAATTCGTAATTTCGTGGACTTTTAGAAAACGACAGCAATCAATCAACTAAAAACATAAAACATCATGCAAAACATCGATTGGGCAAATTTAACATTCGGTTATTATCCAACGAATTACAATGTCCGCTGCTACTATCGCAACGGTCAATGGGGCGAACTTGAAGTGACCTCCGAAACCAGTATTAACATCCACATGGCCGCCACCTGCCTGCACTATGGCCAAGAGGCTTTCGAAGGCATGAAGGCTTTCCGTGGCAAGGACGGCAAGGTGCGCATCTTCCGCATGGACGAGAACGGCAAGCGTTTGCAAAGCTCTTGCGATGGCATCATGATGGCCAAGCTTCCTTTGGAGAAGTTCGAAGAAGCCATCATCAAGGTGGTGAAACTCAACTCCGAGTTCATTCCTCCTTACGAAACGGGTGCTTCCTTGTATATCCGTCCTTTGCTTATCGGCATGGGTGCCCAGGTGGGTGTGAAGCCTGCTACCGAGTATCTGTTTGTGGTCTTCGTGACCCCCGTCGGTCCTTACTTCAAGGGCGGCTTCATGGCCAACCCCTACGTCATCACGCGTAAGTACGACCGTTCGGCCCCGCTCGGCACGGGTATTTATAAGGTGGGTGGCAACTATGCCGCTTCCATGCGCGCCCACGTTGAGGCTTGCCACGGCGGTGAATACGCCTGCGAGTTCTATCTCGACGCCAAGGAGAAGAAATACATCGACGAGGCTGGCGCTGCCAACTTCTTCGGTATCAAGAACAACACCTACATCACGCCTCAGAGCACTTCGATCCTGCCTTCCATCACCAACAAGAGCCTCATCCAAATCGCTGAGAGCTTGGGTATGAAGGTCGAGCGTCGTCCCATCCCCGAAGAGGAACTGTCCACCTTCGAAGAGGCTGGCGCTTGTGGCACCGCTGCCGTCATCAGCCCCATCTCGCGTATCGACGACCCCGAAACGGGCAAGTCATACCAGTTTGGCGATGGCAAACCCGGTCCGTGGAGCGAGAAGCTTTACAACAAGCTCCGTGGCATCCAATACGGCACCGAGCCTGACGAATTCGGTTGGATTACCATCGTCGAAGGCATCTAATCAAGGAGCCTTTGGAAAAAAGAATGAAAAAAATGCGTCACAATGTGGCGCATTTTTTTGATTAATATGTATTTTTGTGGCGGTAAACAATAATAATCAATAAAAAGTGACACTATGAAAAAACTTTTCTTTGCCATTATGGCTTTGATGGCTTTCACGTTCTCCATGGAAGCCCAGGTGTATGTCTCAACGACACCGACCAAAAGAAATGTCATCCTTGAGGAGTTCACGGGCCGCAACTGTCAGTATTGCCCTGATGGTCACGCCATCGCCAACCAGATTACAGCCAACAACCCTGGCCGCTTTTGGGCAGTGAATGTTCATGCCGGCAGCTATGCCGTGACATCGTATCCCAATTTCAACACTACTGATGGCACGGCCATAGCTAATGGTTTCCAGATTGACGGCTATCCTGCAGGTGTGGTCAACCGTTCCACTCCTAACGGACAAAGTCGTGGCGCATGGGTATCATTAGCCAACCAGCAGATGAACCAGAATGCAGAGTGTAACGTGGCCGGCATGGTCATTGTGAATCCTATTACGCGCATGGCTACCATTAACGTAGAGGTTTATTATACCGACAACAGCAGCGTTGACGAGAACTACCTGACCGTCGCCATGTTGCAGGACAGCATCCTTGGCTCGCAAGCTGGTGCATCGACATGGAATCCTGGCCAAATGATTGGCAACCAATATGTACACATGCATGTCCTTCGCGATATGATTACCAACACTTGGGGCGATGCCATTGCACCTACCACCCAAGGAACGCTGGTTACTAAAACATACGAATATCAGATTCCTGTTTCGATAGGCACACCTAATGGTATCGATGTCGATCTCAATAACATCACTTTCCTTGCTTGGGTATCGGAGCGTTCACAAGATTATGATTGGGTGAATCCGCAGAACCAACAACACTATATGTTTACTGCGGTACGCCCCATCCTGAACGCCTGTGAGCTTGAATACGTCCTGGGTGTCGATGAGCCTATATATCCTATTGTGGCTAGTATTGGAATAGACGGTTTGTATGAATGCACGCAGTCGAAAAAGGCAGAAATCAACATCCAAAACATCGGCACCTCAACCCTCAACTCGATGACCGTCGTCATGGATTACGCTGGCGAGACCTATACCCGGAACTGGGAAGGCGAACTGCTGCCTTTCGGCAGGGAAAAGATCATCATCCCGATGACGACTCCATTTGGCACCAACGATATGACGATTTCCATTACGGAAGCCAATGGACAGGCATACTCTTTCACCCATACGGAGACCATCAATAGCATCGAATGGGTCGACCTTGAGGTTGAAGGCGAAACAGAAACGCTGAAGCTGATGTTGATGCAAGACAAGTTCGGCAATCAAACTACCTGGTCGTTTACGGCTTCCGACGGCACGGTGTTGGCTTCGGGAGGCCCATACCAGATTTTGCCAGGTAGCAGTGGAACTCAGATTCATGTCGAGAACGTCGTCGTTCCCGTCAATGAATGTGTGAGATTCACCATCCGCGATGCGATGGGTGATGGAATTTGCTGCACTAGCGGCAATGGCTATTATATCGTCAAGGACAGCCACAATAACGTGCTCTTTGGCGACCAAAATGATGGCGATTTCGGTGAAGAGTTTTCGCACCTGATTTCCATTAGGGGTGGACAGACATCGGAAGTCGAAGTAGGCGCCACGGAAGTTCTCAACATGTCTTACCATGAGGCAGATTTCGTTGCACCGCTTACTTTTGTAGATTATCCCGAAGAAGTTGGCTTCTCTTACAGAAAAGTGACCAACTCCAACGTGATGACGGTGGAGGGCCAATTGAACGAGTACAGTAAGGTCGTTGCTCATGTCGACGGCCTTGACGCCAATTCTATCTATATGGTGAAGGCATACGCCATTGTTAATGGTGTGACATATTATGGCTCGGAAACCACATTCCAGACTGTTCTTGAGGGCGTGAACGATTTCGCAGCCTCTTTGAAGCTCTATCCTAATCCGACATCGAGTGTGTTGAACATCGAAGGTGAAGGCATCAACAGCGTTGAGGTCTTCAATGTTGTGGGACAGCATGTCGCTTCGATGTCAAGCGATGGGAACAAGGCCCAAATCAACACTGAAAGCCTGAATGCGGGTGTTTACTTCGTCCGTATCCTTGCCAATGATGGCAACATGGTCAACCGCACTTTCACAGTGGTTCGTTAATCGGTCCGCTGGAGTATAACGAAAAAAAGCCGCTTCAATCGAAGCGGCTTTTTTTCGTCATTGCGAGCGAAGCGAAGCAATATAGAGTCTATAACCCGAAAAAAGGAATCAAACCAATCCCTTCTCCTTCAGCAACACGCTCATCTGCTCCTGCAACTTCTTCGCTTCCTCGCCTGCGCGAACGGCGAAGTCGCTGCCATTGGAGGCGTAGATGATGCCTCTTGATGAGTTGACGAGCAGGCCACATTCGTCGTTCAAGCCGTTGTTGGCCACAGCCTGCAAGTCGCCGCCTTGGGCTCCCACGCCAGGCACGAGGAAGAAATAGTCGGGCAACATCTTGCGGATTTCGCCTAACTCCTCAGGGTGGGTGGCGCCAACCACAAACATCATTTGCTCCGAGGTGGCCCAAGTGGTAGCGGTTTGCAGCACCTGTTGGTGGAGCATCCTTTCTCCTACATTGAGGTATTGGAAGTCTTGTGAGCCTTTGTTGGAGGTCAGAGCCAAGAGGATGACCCATTTGTCCTCGAAGTTGAGGAAAGGCTCCACGGAGTCCTTGCCCATGTAGGGCGCTACGGTCAAGGCGTCGGCTTTCAAGGTGTTGAAGAAGGCCTTGGCGTAGTTGGCTGAGGTATTGCCGATGTCGCCGCGCTTGGCGTCGGCGATGATGAAGATGTCGGGGTAGTTGTTCTTGATGTACTGGATGGTACGCTCCAAGCTCTGCCAACCTTTGGATCCGTAGACCTCGTAGAAGGCCGTGTTGGGCTTGTAAGCCACGGCATAGGGCGCAGTCTGGTTGATGATCTGCTTGTTGAACTCAAAGACAGGGTCTTCAAAAGCCATCAGTTCCTGCGGAATCTTGTTGATGTCAGTGTCCAACCCGACGCAGAGGAACGACTGCTTTTTCTTGATTTGCTCAAATAACTGGTGTTTATTCATAGGATTGTTTATTGACACGGGACACGGGACTGCGGGACACGTGACAATGGTCTCGCGTCTCGTGTCTCGAAGTCTCGTGTCAAATTATTGTACATTATGATTCAATATTTTCTTTTAGTCTTTCAGCGTTTTCCGCCATTTGCAGGCGGTTGATTATTTCGTCAAGGTCGCCATCCATGACGGCGGCGAGGTTGTAGACCGTCAGGCCTTCCACGCGGTGGTCGGTGACGCGGCCTTGGGGATAGTTGTAGGTGCGGATCTTCGCCGAGCGGTCGCCGGTCGAGACCATGGTCTTGCGCTTGGCGGAGATGTCGTTGATGTATTTTTGGTATTCCATGTCGTAGATGCGCGTGCGCAGTCTGGCCAAGGCGCGTTCGCGGTTCTTGGGTTGGTCGCGAGTCTCGGTACACTCAATGAGGATCTCCTGCATCTCGCCCGTGTTGGGGTTCTTCCACATATAACGCAGGCGCACTCCTGACTCCACCTTGTTCACGTTCTGTCCACCAGCGCCTGACGAGCGGAAGGTATCCCATTTGATTTCGCCCTCGTTGATTTCCACGTCGAACTCTTCGGCTTCAGGCAACACGGCCACCGAAGCGGCAGAGGTGTGGATGCGGCCTTGGGTCTCGGTCTTGGGTACGCGCTGTACACGGTGAACGCCAGACTCAAATTTCAAGATGCCATAGCATCCGTTGCCCGTCACGGTGAAGTCGATTTCCTTGTATCCGCCGCTCGCGCCTTCGCTTACACTGGTCACTTCGACCTTCCAACCGCGGTTTTCGCAGAATTTGGAGTACATGCGGAACAAGTCGCCGGCAAAGAGGCAGGCTTCGTCGCCGCCCGTGCCCGCACGGATTTCCATGATGGCGTTCTTGCTATCCTGTGGGTCTTTGGGAATCATCATCACGCGGATGTCCTGCTCCAGTTGCTCGATACGCGTTTGGGCTGTGTCCAACTCCTCTTGGGCCATCTTGCGCATCTCCTCGTCCTTCTCCGTGGTCAGAATTTCTTTAGCTTCTTCAACGTTGGCTTTCAGGGTCTTGTATTCCTTAAAGGCCATAACGATAGGCTCCAAGTCCTTATAGTCCTTGTTGAGCTTCACGAACTTTTTCATGTCGGAAGCCACGGCAGGGTCGGCGAGCTGTTCGCCCATTTCCTCCCAGCGGTGCTTTATCGTTTCTAATTTCTCGGTAATGTCCATGGTTCAATACTCAAACGTACCAAACTCACTCTTAATCGTCAATCTCTTTTGTTCCGATGCCTCCACATGCCCAATAATCTGGCTGTCAATGTTGAACTGTTTGGCGATAGCAACCATTTCATTGGCAGCCTTTTCGTTGGTGTAGATTTCAAGACGGGAACCCATGTTGAAGACCTTGTACATCTCGTGCCAGTCGGTGCCCGAAGCCGCTTGAATCATCTTGAACAAAGGCGGCAACGCCAACATGTTGTCTTTCACGATATGCAGTTTGTCGACGAAGTGCAGCACTTTGGTCTGGGCACCGCCGCTGCAATGGATGATGCCGTGGATTTGCTTGCGGAACTCCTTCAAAATCGGAATCATCAGCGGGGCATAGGTGCGGGTGGGCGAGAGGATGAGTTTGCCCACGTCCACGCCGGGGACTTCGGTCGGGTCGGTCAGTTTGTGCTGGCCGGAATAGACCAACTCTTCAGGGATGCTGTGGTCGTAGCTTTCGTCGTATTTCTCAGCCAAGTAATGATTCAGCATGTCATGGCGGGCCGAGGTGAGGCCGTTGCTGCCCATGCCACCGTTGTAGCTGTCCTCGTAGGTGGCTTGCCCGTATGAGGCGAAGGCCACGATGACATCGCCTGGCTGCAGGTTGTTCTCAATCACTTCATCACGTCTGATTCGGGTAGTCACGGTGCTGTCGACGATGACGGTGCGAACGAGGTCGCCCACGTCAGCAGTCTCGCCACCGGTGAGGTAGATGCCGATGCCCAGCTTGCGCAGTTTCTCCAAGAAATGCTCAGTCCCGTTAATCAAGGCGGAAATCACCTCGCCCGGAATCAGGCTCTTGTTGCGCCCGATGGTGGAGGAGAGGAGCATATTGTCCGTCGCGCCCACGCAGATGAGGTCGTCGGTGTTCATCACCACAGCGTCTTGCGCCACGCCTTCCCATACGCTCATGTCGCCGGTCTCTTTCCAATAGAGGTAGGCGAGCGACGATTTGGTTCCCGCGCCGTCGGCGTGCATGATGTTACAATAAAGCGGGTCGCCACCGAGGATGTCGGGGATGATTTTGCAGAAGGCGTTGGGGTACAAGCCCTTGTCGAGGTTCTTGATGGCGTTGTGGATGTCTTCCTTTTCGGCTGAAACGCCGCGTTGGCTGTAGCGATTGTCCATGATTTCTTTTTACTATGGCTTATGGCTTATGACAATGGCCTTTTTCATTGGCCAACAGGCCATAGGCCATTGTCATAAGCCATTGTCTAACTATTTGAATTTCAGTTTCTGTTCCTTAGTGTCGAATTCGAAGTTGCCGAGTTGCTTCATGTCTTTTTGACCGATGACCCAGCGTTCGATCATACGGCTGACGACCTTGCACTCCACGTTGTAAATTGAGCGGCCGCCGATTCTCACTTCCCTGATGACGAAGACGGCGTTGTTGGCGATGCCACCCGTGGTGAAGATCTTGTCCGTGTCGCCCTTGAAGTTGTCGGCGGTGATGCGGCCGTTCTTCAGCATCTCCAAGGCGTAGTTTTCGCTGATGCAGAAGTCGGCATTTTGGCTGTAGGTGACAGGCTCGTTGTAGCCGTCAATGTTGGCGACGAAGTTGAAGTAGCCTTTCTTGTCGACGGTAAACGACACAATCTCGTCTTCCTGCGGGTTGATGGCGATGTTCACCGTTTGATCCTCGTTGATGTTAGTGCGTGGCACAAAGTCCTTGCTCAGGATGCGGAACTCGGTGCGGCGGTTCATCTGGTGGGCGGCTTCCTTCACCTCGGTGTTGGGCAACTTGTTGATGAAGTCTTCGGTCAGCACGGTGCCCGCCTTGAAGGTGTAGCCCTTCACGGTCATGTCGTTTTGGAGGGTGCGGGGTACGCGCTCGCCATAGCCCTTGGCGGTCAGACGCAGCGGGTCGATGCCACGGATGATGAGGTAGTCGACGACGCTTTGGGCACGTTTCTGCGACAGGATGTCGTTGTGTTCGTCGGTGTCGCGGGCGTCGGTGTGTGAGGCCAGCTCGATGGTGATGGTCGGGTTGACTTGCAGGGTCTCGATAAGGCCTTGCAGCGAGTCTTCAAACTGTGGCTTGAGGTCCCACTTGCCCAGGTCGTAGAGGATGTCGGGCAGCATGATAGGCTCCTGAGGTATGGGCTCGATGTCGTAGTCTTTCTCTATGTCCTTGCTGAACTCCAGTCCCACGGTGGTCTCCTGCACGGCCAGGGTGAAATAGTTCTCCTTATCGATGGTGACGTCGTAGGTGGTGTTTTTGTTTATCTGGCTCTCGCTGAAGTTGAAGTAGCCTCTGTCGTTGGTGCGTGTCGAAATGTTGGAGCCGTCGCTGCCGACCAGGCGTACGCTAGCATCGCTCACAAGTTGTTTGGTCTTGGCGTCTTTCACCGTTCCCGAGAAGGTGAAGAGGATAGGAGGCTCTTCAAAGTAATAGATGTTGTCCAAGCCACGGGTGTTGCCACGGCTCGACGACACGAAGCCACGTTCTTCGGTGGGGTGGAACACGATGGCGAAGTCGTCGCCTGTCGAGTTGATGGGGTATTTCAGGTTGCGAGGCTCGCCCCACTGGCCGCTGGTGTCCATGGAGGAGACGAAGATGTCGAGGCCGCCCATGCCGCCGTGGCCGTCGGAGGCGAAATACAGCACGGTGTCGTATCTCAGGAAGGGGAACACCTCGTTGCCTGCGGTGTTGATTTTCTCGCCCAGGTTGAAGGGGTGCTTGAACGGCTCGTTGGCGTTGTCGCGCATGGCCACCCAAATGTCGTTGCCGCCGAAGCCGCCTTTGCGCTCGGCAGCGAAGTACATGATGAGTTCGTCGCTGGAGAGGGTGGGATGGCCTACGATGTCGAGGGTGTCGACGCCGGCGATCTCCACGGGGTGGGCCTCCGAGAAGGCACCACCGCTCTTGCCTGCCACCATGATCTGGCAGCCGTTCTTACGGTGCGCGCCGTTTTGGCAGCGGGTGAAGTACAGCTTCGTGTATCTCGAATTCATGAAAGGCGTGCCTTCGCTGGCGACGGTGTTGATGCTCTCGCTTTCATCGGCGAGGACGGGTGTGCTCCAGTCGCCTTTGCGGTCTTGCTTCGAGGTGAAGAAGTCAGCGAACTCCTGACCAGTGATGCCGTCTTTCTCCTTACCTGTGGCGGCATCGCGGGTGGAAGTGAAGATGATTTCGTTGTAGTTGTTGTTGAGCCAGGTGGCTGCGTAGTCAGAGTCTTTGGTCGAGTTGACTTTCTTCAACGGTGAGAGTTGGTATTTTGAAGGATTCTCTATCCATTCCTGTATCAGTTGCGTGGTCTCCACGCCCAGAGGACCTCTAGGGTCGTCGGGCACCTTTTGGCTGTAAAGCTCATACATCTCGATGGCATCCTTGAACTTCTCGTTGATTTTATAGGTCTCAGCCAGGTTGAGGTAGACCTCGGGGTGGGTGTTGGGGTATTCGCTCTTCAGCACGCGTTTGTAGAACGGCTCGGCGCGTTTGGTAAGGCCGATGAGGCGGTAGCACTCCGCTATCTGGAAGCTGATGCGGTTGCGTTCGTCCTTGTTGCGGCGCACCTTGCGGTAGGCTTTCTTGTAGCGGTCGGCGGCTTCGGTGTATTGTTTGCGTCCGAAGGCCAGGTCGGCGTTCTTGGCGGGGTTTCTTCTTTGTGCGTAGAGGTCGCTGCTCATGAAGATGAACAGTGCCGACATCAGGATAAGGAGGTATCTTTTCATAGTTCTAGATTATCATTTTGTGAAACGCCCGATGTGGCGTTTTTATTGCAGTATAATTCAAACTACAAAGATACAACAATTCCGTGAAACGGAGGCTGGTTTGGCAAAAAAAAAATTCCGCTGGTGACAGCGGGATTCTTAACGACAAGGTTTTGTGGCTGTTTATTCCACTACAATCTTTCTTACGACCTGTCTGCCCTTGGCTTCAATATGCATTAAATAAATGCCTTTGGCCATCTGGGAAAGGTCGATGTGGATTTGTTCATCAACAACATTGGTGTTGTAAACCGTTTGTCCTTGCAAGTTTACAATCTGTATATGGCTCAGACCTTCCGCCTCGATGATGACTTCACCCATGGTGGGGTTAGGATAGACTTGAATGAGATTGGTGTTGTTTTCATCAATAGCGTCAACAAGTGTGAAGTTGACATGGATATAGTGGTCGGCCGTCACATTGGTGAAGGTGTACGAATTCATAGCACCCACAGGATTGCCGTCGATATAGACTTCCTGAACCTCATAACCCGCGTCGGGTATCATTGAGAAGGATTGGTTGGTTCCAAGTGCCACGGTTATGTTTCCCGAAGGTGTAATGATGCCGTTGGAGCCTGCCGTTGCTTGAATGGTATGCGTATTTGGGACAAAGTTGGCCACCAAGTTTCGATTGCCAGTTACCGTGAAACTATAATTGACATTCGTAGAAACCTGTGTTCCATTCTCTGTCCAATTAACGAAAGTGTAGTCGCTGTTGGCTGTAGCATGGATAGTGCAGGATGCCCCTTGGTTGAACGTTCCGCCACCTGACACACTCCCGCCATTGTTCGGGTTAGCCGATACACTTATTGTATATTGCTGCTGTTGCTGCTGGAAGTGCGCCACTAGGTTGCGGTTGCCAGTGACGGTGAAAGAGTAATTGGCGTTAGTGGAGACTTGCGTTCCGTTCTCAGTCCAATTGACAAAAGTATAACCGCTGTTGGCAGTGGCATGGACGGTGCAAGATGCCCCTTGGTTGTAAGTGCCTCCTCCAGTAACAGAACCACCATTGTTAGGACTGGCTGAAACTGAAATAGTGTAGTTATTAGTGTGCTGGGTTCGCGTTATTCCGACACTTAACAAGTATGTACCTATGTCTCCCTCAATGTAGGGAGTGACATCGAAATACACTGTTCCACCATCTGCTATCATGATGTTACCAGCTAGGTCACCCCAGTAGAAACTAGACCAATTTGTCCCATCGGTTGAATAAGTAAACAGGGCTTCCACGGAATAGTTGTTCCCATTTCCGCTGAAAAACGCATCGTGAAGAACTGGGATTATCGTGTAATCATATCCAGCATTGAGGTTGATTTTGTAATAATCCACATCGGAACTATTGTGAAGGTTTGAACCTGTTGTATTCACCGAGGCAGAGTTTCCGGAAAAACTGGGCGTGAATAAATAAGCAAGGGATTGGGAATTGTTTGGCTCGTAAATGTCTGCGTAAACGGGCTCTGGTGCTACATAAACCCATACGGGGTTCTGGTAATCTGATGCACCCGAGTAATACCAATTGGAAGTGCCTGATTCTTTGTAGCCTAGTGACATCAGATAAGTGCCTGGTTCAACAGTGATTAATCCTGTGAAATCAAGGCCGTTTGTGTAATGATAATTGGGTTGTAATCCATTGGTGCATTCATATATATCAACGGTTTGCATCCAATCCCCATGTGAATCAAGCAAACTAATTCTGAATTGTCCATAAAATGTTTCACTTCCTGTATTCAAAATATCAACATTTATTGTGGCATCTGTGTTTTGATAAAGGCATGAACCATCGCCAGTTAGAATTGTAAAATTAGAATTAGTGTTTAAAGTATACGAGGAAACGATCTCAAAATAGGCATAATCATAATTTCCTAAATCTATTAAATTCCATAGATTTCCATCCATGCTATAGAGCATAGCTACTAAATATGAACCAGGGATATATGGAGGACCTCCTGCACAATCTAAATCACCATATACATAATAAGATCCTGGTAAAGGTGATGTTGTTTCGTTCCAATAGTCCATTACGTCAAGGAAATAATATGTACCCGATCCAGGGGCTTCTTCATAGTATACACCTGCACCAATATAGCCATTAAAAGCACCGCTCCCATTATTTAGCACTTCAGCATAAACCGACAGGTCGTCATAGAAATTATACTCATTATTAGACATAACGGGCGTACTATTATAGACCAAATCGAAGTTATATGTAGTGTTGTTTGGCTCTATGCCGATTAAAGCTTGTTGATTAGAAGAAAAATTGTAAGAGGTTTCTATAGGGATCAAACTGTTGATGTAGTAATATGCATCATTATTGGCACCTTGTGCAGCTCCACTCCATCCCCAATTGAAATGAAAGCAATCATAAGGATCGTATCCATCACATACAAAAGCATGTCCGCCTGTACCATAACCAGCATAAAGTATGGGTCTAGCATTGTTTAATTCATTTTTCAAAAGAGCAATCCATTGCGAATCTGAATAATTATCTTTTTCCTCTCCGTGCAAGGTGCTTTTGTAATCAAAATATGTTTTTAAGGCATTTTCTGCACAAGGGCGGTTTAGGCCAAAATCAAGGACATAAGCTCCACTACCTCCATTACTTGATACGTCATAGTTCATGTCGACACTTACTCCACAATGATACATTAATGTTGCAACAGCGGTATTAGAACTACTCACATTGTTGGGCATCAAAGACCATTGATATGTGGTGCTACTAAAATCAACGTATTGTGTTCCATATTCTGGATGGTTTTGTGGAATATACGAATGTGAACCCCAACCATGCTCTGGATATGACCAGTATTTCATAATCTGCGCCATTGCTGTCGCCACACAACCAGTAACGGTTCTTTGATTATAGGTATAATCATAAGGGCACAATGCATTATAATATGGACTTTGATTCCATGTTGTTGCAATCAATGGATACACTTGTGTTTCTGACTTTATCGGCAAATTCCTTCCTTGCCTTAAACATTCCCATTCGGTGCGAATCTTTTCTGTGGCCGTTGCTCTCATTTCAACTGCAGCCCGTATTTGTTCAGCATATCTATCAAGCCAGCCTTTCAGATTGGGCGGAAGATTTTCGGCGGCAAAGTTGTTGTCATAGGAATAACCCAGAACTGGTGTCACGCAATCATCGGCAGCAATGATGACAAATCCTTTGCCGTCTTCGTTATTAAAAATGTAAAACTCGCTGTAGCCGCATCGCGTTGCAACGTTTACAAATCGGGCATCGTCCATTCTTTTTTTGAACACTTTGTTACCTTTCACACCCATAATGTTGTTTTCTTTCCAGAAGTTTTGGGCGAGTTGCTTGGCTGTGTTTTCGTCAACGGGATTGCCAAGAAGGGTTAGACCCATTGATAGAATCAAGATAGATAATAATGCGCGTCTCATTTTTTTGTATGGATTTGTTGTTTAATCGATTGTATAAAAAAAGCGTGAACTTAACCGTTTTCGCTTCATGGAGGTGATTTGGCGTACCTTGACCACACGATAATAAGTCAGCCCACGCTATCGTGGGCATACAACTCATTCCTCAGTGGTCAAATCGCCAAATCTTTCCATGAAAAAGAAATCAGTCTATGCGTTCTGTATGTGTTTTGTGTTCTACATATCTGTCTCTTTTAGATTTGGTGCAAAGATAGTGGTTTTTCAAATATTAGATTATATAGTAGTTCAAATTGTTCGTTTCATAATAAATGATTTAACTGTTTAAGGTGTTTCGCGCTCGTCAAATTGTTCTTTTGTTAATTCGTATCCGTCTTTTTTGTCAAGATACACTACAAAATAACGGTATTCCATTTCATCTTTGCTTATTATCCCATCTTTTCTTTTAGGTATTCTTATACGAACAAAAAAAGTAAGATTGCCAGCATAGACGATTTTCGTCGTTGAAGGATTGATTGCAACAGCACCATTGACATTGCATTTTTGTAAAAACCTACTAATCTCTTGTTTGATGGAATAGTCATAATATTCCTCCAAACCAGCGATTTTTTCAACCTTGCCTTCCATTCTTTCAAGATCCTCATTAACCTTGTTTCTGGTTTCAACTACATATGCGAAATTGCTGATAACCACAAATGTTGCTACTATTCCTATAAATGAGAGCCCTATTTGATTGGCACTAAAACTATCAATTTTTGAAAGAATAACAATCTCTGCCACAATAGTAACAATGGAAAACAATATGACAAAAACAGTTATTGCGTCTGGTTCAGTTTTCTTACACATCTTATTGTTTAGTTTAAGCGCAAAAATAGTCATATTTCTGAAAATGCGCAAAAGTAGCAACAAAAAACTCCCGCCGTCACCAGCGGGAGTTTGTTCTAATAATCAGGATTGTTCTTTTTCTGCTCCATCCGAATCTGGCAACATCATCGTATCAGCATCTTGTGCTTCTATTGGCTTGAGGTAATCTGAAGCACGCTCGGGCGAAACGACGGAGCGACCGAGGCGGCTTTCAATGTCAGCGCGTGCATTGCGAGCTACTTCTCCACCTTCCTGCGCAGTTTTGCTAGTTTGCGCCATCCCTCTTGGATTACGTTGACGAGACAATTCAGTGGTGGTAACTTCAGCGAGGGTATTCAAGGCTAATTCCAGGTTGGTCATATTGTCACGTAAGTTCTCTTTGGTTAAACCTTTATAGTTTTTGTACTCTCTAGTACTCATACCACTCCACGCCTTGGTTAGAATGTTGGTAAGGATGGCAAAGTCTTTAGATTCATGGATACCTGAGCGATGCCATTCGTCTGTCAACTCTTTGCGCATCTCAATGGAACGCATCCGCTCATTGATCCATCGGTCGCTGTAACCCTGGCGACGATAGTCTTCTACCGCCATTTGGAAAGTCAGTTCAGGGTCAATCATCTGGTCGATGCGTTGTGAGCCCACCTCAGCGAGCCATTGTTTCACTGGCTCCGCTTTCTTGGATGGGATGGATTGAATTATTCGCAAAATCTGCTCTAAATCAGCTACATCGGTCATGCGTTGTTTACCGTCGGCTGCGGGTAATTTCAACTGGTAACAATTTGTTACCGTTTCATTACCCTCTTTTATAAGTCTGCCTTTCAGTACTTTCCAGTACTTTCTTGCTGTTTGATAGTCTGCGCTATCGGTTAATACTTGCACTATATCCACCACGGCAAAATAGTACTTTTCCTGTTCCTCGTCCCAAGCGATACGGACTTTTTTTTCATCAAAGAGTTTTATGACTGTCTGTTGTGTCATTTGCCCAGTGTTTTTACAAGGCAAAAATAGAAAAGAGTACGGAATTAACAAAACAAAAAAATCCCGCTGTCACCAGCGGGATTCTTTGCAAGCAGTTTAGAAGGTTAATAATGATGTTTTATCATTTTTTCTTCGTGGTGTCTTCCTCGGCGATTTGCTTGTCTTTCTTGTTGCCGCCCATCAGCACGTAGGCGAACGGCGACGACAGGAACACTGAGGAGAACGTACCGGCCAACACACCGACCAACAGGGCGAAGATGAAGCCGCGGATGGTGTCGCCACCGAAGATGAAGATGGCAAGCAACACGACCAAGGTAGAACCTGAGGTGTTGAACGAACGGGTCAACGTGCTGTTGACGGCGTTGTTCATGTTGTCCTTCCACGAGGTCTTCGGATGGAGGTTGACATTCTCACGGATACGGTCAAAGATAACCACTGTAGCGTTGATGGAGTAACCGATGACGGTCAGCACGGCGGCGATGAAGCTCTGGTCGACTTCCATGGTGAAGGGCAACACGTTGTAGAACAAGGAGTACATACCCAACACGATGATGGTGTCTTGGGTCAAGGCCATGATGGATGCCACACCATACTGCCACTTCTTGAATCGGATGGCGATGTAGATGAACATCAGTGCCAACGCCACGATGATGGCGATGATGGACTTACGCGTGACGTCGCTGGCGATGGTGGCGCCCACCTTCTGGGTGCTCAGGATACCCACGGTTTCGTCTTCCGACGAGAACTGGCTCATGGTGAGGTTGTTGTTGTAAAGACCCATCAAGTTTTCGTAGAGAATCACTTGGATGACGCTGTCGACGGCAGGGCTGTCGTTCTTGATCAAGAACTTGGTCGTGATCTTCACCTGACCGTTCGTACCATAGGTCTTCACTTCAGGTGTTGACCAGCCTTCCACTTCTTGGTCTTCTCTCATATCGAGAGCGCTGTGGATGGCGTTGGCGTCGATGGCAACCTTCGATTCGGCCAGGGCTTCACGCACTTGCTCGACCTTGATGCTCGGATTGTCGAATTGGACGACGTAGTTACGACCGCCCTGGAAGTCGATACCGAGGTTCAAGCCACGGATACCGAGAGAGGCCAAGCTGACCACCAGGAAGATGCCGCAGATGATGAACGAAGTCTTGCGCAGGTCAATGAAGTTGTAGTGCTTGTCTTGCAAGAAGTTGCGCGTCCAAGCGGTGCTGAAGCTGATTTCTCTCTCCTTGTTGAGCATGCGATCGAAAATCAAACGCGAGATGAAGATGGAGGTAAACAGAGAAGTCAGGATACCGATGCAGAGGGTGACGGCGAAGCTGTGGACAGGACCCGTACCTAAGATGATGAGGATGATACCGGTGATCAAGGTGGTGACGTTACCGTCGATGATGGCGGAGTAAGCGTTCTTGTAACCGTCGGCGATGGCGGTCTTGACGCCCTTGCCGGCCTTGATTTCTTCCTTGATACGTTCGAAGATAATCACGTTCGAGTCGACGGCCATACCCAAGGTCAACACGATACCTGCGATGCCAGGCAGGGTCAGCACGGAGCCGAGGCAAGCCAGCACACCGAACAGGAAGAACACGTTGACCAACAAGGCGACGTCGGCCACGAAGCCAGCCTTCTTATAGAAGAACATCATGTAGACCAGCACGAGGATGAAGGCGAACACCATACTCCACATACCTTTTTGCACGGCTTCCTTACCCAGCGAAGGACCAACGACTTGCTCTTCCAGGATTCTGGCGGGAGCAGGCAGCTTACCGGCCTTCAGGATGTTGGCCAAGTCTTGTGCCTCTTCGATGGTCATGCCGCCGCCGCTGATGGACGAACGGCCGTTCGGGATTTCACCGTTGACGACGGGATAGCTGTAGACGTAGTCGTCGAGGACGATGGCGATTTGCTTGCCGATGTTCTCGCCTGTGAGGCGCTTCCATGCCTTGGCACCTTCGGGGTTCATCTGGATGGTGACCTCCACTTGGTTGCCTTGGCCGTAGTCCTGACGGGCGTCGGTGATGACTTCACCACCGAGGGCGCACTTGTTGTCGCGCGACATCTTCAGGGCCACGAGGTCGAGCACTTCGACCTTCTCGCCGTCGTTGCCGCTCAGCGACTCGGGCTTCACGGTCCAAGCCAGCTTCAGGTTGCGGGGGAAGAGGCTTCTAGTCTCAGCCAGCATCTGGTTGATGGCGGCGGTGTCTTTTACCTGAGCCATACCGACGCGGGCGGTGTTGCCGTTCATGACCATCAGTTTGGCAAACAACGGGTTGTTTTCGGCAAACTGGTCATCTGTCTCTTCTTCCGCCACTTCCTCATCGGTGCTCTCGTTGAGTTGTCCGAGGAGGTCGTCGTCGGCGGTAGTGTCGGCAGCGGCCATGGCGGTGGTGTCGGCTTCGGCAATCATGGTGCTGTCAACCTCTTGGGCTTCGGCGCCCTCAGCCACGGTCTCGGTCTCTTCCAAGGCGCTCATGGCCTTGTGGGTCTGAGCCAGCTTGGTGTTGGCATCCATGAGATACTGCTGGATTTCGGAGAAGTTGTAGGTCTCCCAGAACTCGAGTTGTGCCGTTCCTTGGAGGAGCTTACGCACACGCTTTGGATCCTTGATGCCAGGAAGTTCGACGAGGATGCGGCCCGTGTTTTCCATCTTCTGGATGTTGGGCTGAGCCACGCCGAAACGGTCGATACGGGTGCCCAGGATCTGGTATGAACGGTCGACGGCACCGTCGCATTCTTCCTTCAAGACCTTCAGCACGTCGCTGTTGCTGGAGTTGACGGTGATGCCTTTGTCCTTGAACTCATAGAGGAAAATGGAAGCGAGTCTGGCGTTAGGGTCAGCTTCTTCGAAAGCTTGGCCAAACAGGGTGACGAAGTCGCCTTCGCTCTTCTCCTGTCTTTGCGTGGCAATATCCATCGCTTTCAAGAAGGTGGGATCTTGTGAATTGCCCGACAAGGCCTTCACGATGTCTTTCACCGAGACTTCGAGGGTGACGTTCATACCGCCCTTCAAGTCCAAACCCAAGTTGATTTCTCTTTCCTTAGCATCGCGGTAGGTGTATTTCTTGACCAGCAAGTTGTACACATTCACGTTGCTCATCGAGTCCAAATAGTAAGTTTCCTTCTCGTCCTTGAGGAGGCTGAACTGTGACTCGTCTCCGTTTGCCAGTTTCGTAGCCTCGGCTTCGGCGTACTTTGCTGCCTTGTTTTCCACACGTTTGGTCACCAAGGTGAAGGAAAGCTGGTAGATAAAGATGAGCGCGAAGATAATGGCTATCGTCCTGATTGCTCCTTTGTTTTGCATTGTAAAACTGATTTAATTATTTGACTTTTAATTTGTTAAATTTCCAAAATATCCTTTTTACTCAATTACGAGCCTGCAAAAATACGAAATATTTCTATTTATATTTCAACCACTTGAAAATTTCCTTGTAAGTGAGTTTTTTTCCGTACATCAAAATGCCCGTGCGATAGATTTTTGCGGCCAGCCAAGTCATCAAGACAAAGGTGCCCGCCAAGAGCACGACCGAGACCACGATTTGCCAGATGGGCACCCCGAACGGGATTCTCACCATCATCGAGATGGGGGAGGTGAAGGGGATCATCGAGAGCCACACCGCCAACGAGCTGTCGGGGTTGTTGACGATGTAGAACGAGGAGATGAGGGCCACCATCAACGGCACGGTGATAGGCAAAGTAAACTGCTGCGAGTCGGTATTGTTGTCGACCAACGAGCCGACAGCGGCATATAATGTGGCATATAAAAGATACCCTAAGATGAAGAATATCAGGAAACTGACGATGATGGTGCCGAAGTCGATGCTATGGACAATTTGAAGGATGTTCTGCACGCTTTCGTTGCTCATGATGTCGTTGGAGGTGATTTCTTGGCTCATCACGGTGCCTGCCGACAGCATGTCGGGGTTGCTGAGGCCGATGAAGGCGGAGAAGCCAACATAAAGCACAACCGTCAGCAGAATCCACATCACGAACTGGGTGAGGGCGACCAGCGACACGCCGATGATTTTGCCCATCATCAGTTGGAAGGGCTTCACCGAACTGATGATGACTTCGATGATGCGGTTGTTCTTCTCTTCCGCCACGCCCTGCATCACTTGGCCGCCGAAGAACATGATGAAGAAGTAGACCATCATGGCCAAGACCATGCCGAGGACGAATTGTATCTCGGTGAAGGTCTCTTTTTCGTTGCCTTTGTCGTCCATGCGCATGACTTGCAGGTTGACGTCGGTCTTCACTGCGTTGACGACCTGTGGGTCGACACCCTGTGCCATCAGCTTTTGCGCCTCGATTTCCTTTTCCATCACGCCGCTGATGTAGGTCTCCATCTCCAATGGCACCTGCCGGATGCTGTAGATGACGGCATTCGAGGGGAGGCTCAGTTGCGTGGGTGGCACATAGAGCGCCATGTCGAACACGCCCGTTTTCACCATCTCCTTGACCGAGTCGAGAGGCTGGCCATGCATGGTGACGAAGGTGTGGTTTTCGTTGCTGTTGAAGCGCTCCTCGAACCAACGGCTCTCGTCGACGACGGCCACGCGCAGGTGGTCGGTGTTCGAGTTGAGGGCGAGCATGATGGGGATGATATAGATGGCCGCCATGAGGATGGGGCCCAAGAAGGTCAGGATGAGGAAGCTGCGCTTGCGAACACGTGTCAGGTATTCGCGCTTGATGATGAGTCCGATCTTGTTCATGAGGCTTGGTTTTGTGATTGCACTTCTTGGATGAAGATGTCGTTCATCGAGGGTAGCACCTCTTTGTAGGCGACGAGCTGTCCGATTTGCATCAGATGCTGGAGAAGTTCGTTAGGCGACTCGCTGTAGGTGGTCAGTTTGACCTCGTCGTGGATGTCGGTCGGCTCCACCTTTATATTATTATAGGTGTCGCCCAAGGCGAAAATGGGTTGTATGTCGCTGGTGCGAATGATGATCTCACGCTTGTGAGTGTCGTGTTGCCGCTTGATGTCGCCGACACGTCCTTGCAGGATGCTCTTGCCTTTGTTGATGAGGGTGATGCTGTCGCAAAGCTCCTCCACCGAGGCCATGTTATGCGTGGAGAGTAGGATGGTGGCGCCTTTGTCGCGTAGCTCCAGTATGGTGTCCTTCAAGAGGTTGGCGTTGATGGGGTCGAAGCCGCTGAAAGGCTCGTCGAAGATGAGGATGTCAGGCTCGTGGATGATGGTGGTGATGAATTGTATCTTCTGCTGCATTCCTTTGGAGAGCTCTTCCACTTTCTTGTCCCACCAGCCACTAATCTCGAATTTGTCGAACCACACTTTCAGCCTTTTTTGTGCCTCTGCTTTCTTGATGCCTTTCAGCTCGGCCAGGTAGATGGCTTGTTCACCGACTTTCATCTTCTTGTATAAGCCGCGTTCTTCGGGCAGGTAGCCGATGCAGGCGATGTGTTTCTGGCACAGTTTCTCTCCGTTGATGAGCACCTCGCCGCTGTCGGGGGCGGTGATTTGGTTGAGGATGCGGATGAGGGTGGTCTTGCCCGCGCCATTGGGACCCAAAAGGCCGTATATGCAACGCTCTGGGATGTCAATGCACATACGGTCTAATGCGGTGTGGTCGGCGTATTTCTTTGTGACCTCGTTGATACTTATTACAGCCATCTGTTGTTTTTTAATGTCTGACATGAGATATGAACTCACTTCACGCTTTTTGCCGTCATGGCGGAGGAACATCCGCCATCTCCTGAGCATAAAGGAATATCTTTTTGCTTAGGAGATTGCGGGTCAGGCCCGCAATGACGGCATGCGAGGGGTTTCATGGTCTAGTGTCAATTGAAATAATCCTTGATCTTACTGAAGAAGCTCTTCTCCTCGGTCGTGGGGTTGGGCTTGAAGTTCTCCGACTGGGCGAGTTGTTGCAACAGCTCTTCGTCTTTCTTGCTGTATTTCTTCGGGATCCACACGTTGACGTTGACGAGCATGTCGCCGGTGCCGTAGCCGTTGACGACGGGCAGGCCCTTGCCTCTCAGGCGCAGCACCTTGCCGCTCTGTGTGCCAGGGGCTATTTTCACGCGTACCTTGCCGTCGACGGTGGGTACTTCGGCCTGTGTGCCGAGGATGGCCTCGGGGATGGTGATGAACAGGTTGTAGATCAACGTGCTCTCGTCGCGCTCGAAGTCGGGATGCGGCTCTTCCTCGATGAGCACGAGCAGGTCGCCGTTCACGCCGTTGTGCGGACCGGCGTTGCCTTTGCCGCGTACGGTGAGTTGCATGCCTTCGCCGACGCCGGCGGGGATGTCGATTTCGATGACTTCTTCGCCTTTCACGACGCCTTCGCCGCCGCAGTGGGTGCATTTCTTCTTGATGACGGTGCCGCGTCCGCCGCAGGTGGGACACACCGAGGCGGTCTGCATCTGTCCGAAGAAGCTGTTGACGGTCTGAACCACCTGGCCGCGGCCGTGGCAGGTGGGGCAGGTCTCGGTGGAGCCGTCCTCCGAGCCGCTGCCGTGGCAATGCGTGCATGCCACGTATTTGCTGACCTTGATTTTCTTTTTCGTGCCGTGGGCGATCTCCTGTAGGTTGAGTTTCACCTTCACGCGGAGGTTGGAGCCACGTTGCTTGACGGTGCCACCACGGCTGCCGCCTCCGAAACCTCCGAAGCCACTGAAGCCGCCACCCCCAAAGTCGAAGCCGCGACCGAACACGCTGTTCAGGATGTCGTTGAGGTCGAAGTCGCCGAAGCCACCGAAGCCGCCGCCACCGCTGGCAGAGCCGCCGTCCATGCCGGCGAAGCCGTAACGGTCGTAGCGCGCCTTCTTGTTCTCGTCACTCAACACGGAATAGGCCTCCGAGGCTTCCTTGAAGTTCTCCTCGGCGGTCTTCTTCTCGGCGTCGGTGCCGTTCACCCACTTGTCGGGGTGCCATTTCAGTGCGGCCTTACGGTAGGCGCTCTTTATCTCATCGGGTGTGGAGTTCTTGTTGACTCCTAGCACCTCGTAGTAATCTCTTTTTTCTGCCATTCTTGATTCCTTTCTTAGTTACCGACGACGACACGTGCGAAACGTATCACCTTGCCGTTCAATTTATAGCCTTTCTGGATGACATCCAGGACCTTGCCTTTCTTGTCTTCCTCGGGGGCGAGAATCATCGTCAGGGCCTCGTGTTCGTCGGTGTTGAACTCGGCTCCCATGGCTTCGATTTCCTCCAAGCCTTTCTTTTTCAAGGTATCTTTCAACTTGTTATAAATCAAGGTGACACCTTGCATATCGGCCTCGTTGCCATTCTTTTCCATGTTTTGCAGGGCACGCTCAAAGTCGTCGAGCACGGGCAGGATGTCCTTGATGACGTTTTCAGAAGCTGTGACGGTGAGGTCGAGTTTCTCCTTGGCCGTGCGTTTGCGGAAGTTGTCGAACTCAGAGAACAGGCGCAGGAACTTGTCGTTCAGCTCGGCGTATTTGGCCTTTTCCTCTTCCAAGGCCTTCTCCTGGGCATGACGAATCTTAAAACGTTTCGACTTTTTGTCGGAAACATTGTCACCTTGTGCCGCTTTGGCTTCGGTGGTTTCTTCTTGCTTAGGCTGTTCTTCGACGGGTTCTTGTGGACTTTCCATGTCGGGATTGACGGTGTCTTTCAAGGCATCGTCTTGATTGTTAACGTTTTCGTTTTCTTTCATGATATGTGTTGCTTTTACTTTTCTTTCATTTTGCCGCACAAACTATCAAATCCTTTGCCAAAGCATGGATTTTGACAAAATGGCAGAGACAAGGACGGAGAAGGCTTTACAGACGCTCGATGAGAAGTGAGCCGTCGAGGCTGAGCTTGTTGATGCGCTTGTCGATGTACTGGTAGCCGCGTTCGATCTGGTCGCTGTTTTCGATGATGCTATCGCCATTGGCGGAGAGGGCGGCGATGAGCAGGGCGACGCCGGCACGGATGTCGGGCGAGGCCATGCGGATGCCACGTAAGGCATGATGGCGGTCGAGGCCGATGACGTTGGCGCGGTGTGGGTCGCAGAGGATGATCTGTGCGCCCATGTCGATGAGCTTGTCGACGAAGAACAGACGACTCTCGAACATCTTCTGGTGGATGAGCACGGTGCCTTTGGCTTGCGTGGCCACCACAAGCACGATACTGATGAGGTCGGGCGTGAAGCCAGGCCACGGCGCGTCGGCGATGGTGAGTATGCCGCCATCCATGAAGGTCTGCACCTCGTAGTGTTCTTGCGCTGGGATGTAGATGTCGTCGCCACGGTATTCCATCTGTATGCCGAGCTTGCGGAACACGTCGGGGATCATGCCCAACTGCGCGATGCCCGCGTCCTTGATGGTGAGCTCGCTGCCCGTCATGGCGGCCAAGCCGATGAAGCTACCCACCTCAATCATGTCGGCGAGCAGGGTGTGGTCAGTGCCGTGCAGATGACTCACTCCGTTGATGGTCAAGAGGTTGGAACCAACGCCCTTGATGTCGGCACCCATGTTGTTGAGCATGGTGCAGAGCTGCACGAGGTAAGGCTCGCAGGCGGCGTTGAAGATGGTGGTTGTGCCTTGCGCCATCACTGCGGCCATGACGATGTTGGCTGTGCCGGTGACGGAGGCCTCGTCCAGAAGCATGTAGCAGCCTTTCAGCCCGCCTTGTTGCACCTCGACACGGTTGCTGTCGAAGTCGAAGATGGCGCCGAGTTTCTGGAGGCCGATGACGTGGGTGTCGAGCCTGCGGCGACCGATTTTGTCGCCACCTGGCTTGGGCATGTAGGCCTTGCCGAAACGGGCGAGCATCGGGCCGGTCATCATCACGCTACCGCGTAGCTTCGAGGCGGTGTTTTGGTAGTCGGCGCCTTTGAAATAGTCGAAGTTGAGGCTCTTGGCCTGCAACGTGATTTCGTGGCGCGTGGGACGTTCGATGCAGACGCCCATGCCTTCGAGCAACGCAATCAAATTGTTGATGTCGAGGATGTCGGGCAGGTTATGGATGGTGACTTTCTCGTCGGTAAGCAGGCAGGCACAGAGAATCTGCATGGCCTCGTTTTTCGCGCCTTGCGGGGTGATTTCGCCTTGCAGCCGGAGGCCGCCGTGTATCTTCAGTGAAGCCATATTTTATTAAAGTTTACCAAGCTCTTGCATACGTTTCTTGTATGCTGGATTGTTGGGGTTATTCATGTTGGCCTTCAGGTTCGGCACTTTCTTCTTTTTCTTCTTGCCTTGCTGCTGCTGTTGCTGTTGCTTGGGCTGTGGCTGCCCTTTGCCGGGCTGTTCGCTGTTGCTGTTCAGCTTCGACTCCTCGGCGATGACGAGCCGACCGCCGCTTAAATTCTTGAGGTCGTCGATAATGACTTGGTCGTTGACGACGCTCTTGTTCCACTCGATGTAGTTGCGTTTCATCTGTCCGGCCAGCGAATAGGCGAGGGCTTCGCGCACTTCGTCGTTGGGCTCTGCGGCAGCGGCCTCAATCATCTTGATAAGGTATTGGCCGTAGTGACCGTATTTGATGTCGTTGTTCTGATAACCGATATGTTGAGGTTTTTTCTTCTGTTCGGCAGGAGTCGGAGGGGCGTAGGGGCTGTCCAAGTCGAGGTTGTAGCCCGAAATCATGTAGAGATGGTCCCAGAGCTTGTGTTCATAGTCAGTCGACTGCTTGATGCCGGGGTTCATCTGCACCATCACGCTGATGATGTAGCGGGCGGCTTCGGTGCGCTGCTCGCGGTCCTCGATCTCAGGCAGTTTCTTGATCATTTCTTGGATACAACGTCCATACTCCGAGATGACGATTTGTTCTTTTTCTGTATTGTAGGTTAGTCCTGTTCTGTCCATGGTAATCTAAATTTGCCGCAAAGATAGGGATTTTTATTTGATTATAGCCAACCGCGCGAACTTCAGCATGAGCATCTTCACGCCAGCGGTGTCGAAGCGTACCGAGGCCTTTTTGTTGGCCCCTGCGCCGTCGACGCTGAGGACGGTGCCTGCGCCGAACTTGGCGTGCATCACCCGCATGCCTTCCTGCAAAAGGTCGGGGTTGGACGGCTCAAGGTTTTGAGGGATGGGTGTTTCGCTGACGTTGGGTCGAGCAGAAGGCTTGTCCTCGATTTTGCGGAAGCCGTGCTGTTCCGGCTCGGTGATGGGCCTGCCAAAGCGCCCGCCGCCAAAGATGCTTCTGCCGCCACCCATGGATGTCGTGCCTCTGAACGAGGCCTTCTGTGTCTGTTCGATGAGGTTGGCGTCGATTTCATCGACGAAACGGGAACGCTCGCTGAGGGTGAGGTTGCCGTAGCGGTAGCGCTGCTCGGCGTAACTCAAGGTCAGCTTGGTCATGGCGCGGGTGATGGCCACGTAGAACAGTCGACGTTCTTCCTCCAATTCCTCTCTAGTGCTGAGGCTGAGGATGCCGGGGAAGAGGTTTTCTTCCATGCCCACGACGTAGACATACGGGAACTCCAAGCCTTTGGCCGAGTGGATGGTCATCAGGCTGACGTAGTCTTCGTCGGGGTCGTCTTTTTTCATCTCACTATCAGTGAGCAGGGCCACGTCTTCCATGAACTGCACCAGGTCGACGCGGGCGGTCTCGCCTGTGGTCTCGTCCACCTGTCGGTCGCTGAACTCCATGATGGCGTTGAGCAGCTCCTCGACGTTCTCGACCCTCGAGACGCCTTCTGGTGAGTCGTCTTCCTTCAAGACCTTGATGAGACCAATGGTGTTGGTGATATGCTTAGCCAGCTCGAAGGCGTTCATCTTCTCCTGCAGGGTCTGGAAGCTCTTGATCATCACCATGAAGTCGCGGAACTTGTTGACGGTGCCCATGTTGAAGTCTTGCGGAAACACGTTGTTTTCCATGCATTTCCAGATGCTCGTCCGCTGCTCGTTGGCGGTCACCATCATGCGTTCGATGCTGGTCTTGCCGATGCCACGGGCGGGGTAGTTGATGATGCGGAGCAGTGCCTGTTCGTCTTCGGGGTTGATGACGACGCGGAAATAGGCCAAAAGGTCCTTGATTTCCTTGCGGTCGTAGAACGACAGTCCGCCGTATATTTTATAAGGTATGTTCTGCTTGCGCAGCGCCTCTTCCATCGAACGCGATTGCGCGTTGGTGCGGTATAGGATGGCGAAGCTCTTGTTGGGCAGGTGACGCGTCATCTTGTATTGGAAGATGCTGTTGGCCACCATGGTGCCTTCTTCGGTGTCGCTGTTGGCGTGAATAAGGCCGATGAGTTCGCCCGCTTCCTTGTCGCTCCACACCTTTTTCTTGATTTGGTCCTTGTTGTGGGCGATGACGGCATTCGAGGCGTTGACGATGTTCTGGGTGGAGCGGTAGTTCTGTTCCAGCCTAATCAGCTTATAGTCGGGGTAGTCGTTCTTGAAGTTGAGGATGTTCTGGATGTTGGCCCCACGGAAAGCATAGATGCTTTGTGCATCGTCGCCCACCACGCAGAGATTTTCGAACAGTGCCGCGATGCGTTTCACGATGAGATACTGGGCGTAGTTGGTGTCCTGGTACTCGTCGACGAGGATGAACTTGAAGTGGTTTTGGTATTTGTAGAGCACGTCGGGGTTGTCGCGCAGCAGGATATTCGTGAAATAGAGGATGTCGTCGAAGTCCATGGCGTTGGCGCGGTGCAGACGGTCGTTGTAGAGCTTGAACAATTGGGCGATGAGCGGCTTGTTCGACTTGCGGTCGGTCTCCTGGATCTCGGGGTTGTTGGCGTAGTCCTCAGGCGAGAAGAGGCTCGACTTGGCCGACGAGATACGCGACAGCACCTGCTTCGGCGGGTAGACTTTGGTGTCGAGGTTCAAGTCCTTCAAAATCTGTGTGATGAGAGCCTTCGAGTCGTCGGTGTCGTAGATGGAGAAGTTGGACGTGAAGCCTATCTTCTCCGCCTCGATACGCAGGATGCGGGCGAAGATGGAGTGGAAGGTGCCCATCCACACGTTGCGGGCGTCGCTGGCGTTGACGAGTTGCATGATGCGCTCCTTCATCTCGCGGGCGGCCTTGTTGGTGAAGGTGAGGGCCATGATGCTGAACGGGTCGACGCCCTCCTGTATCATGTAGGCGACGCGGTAGGTGAGGGCGCGGGTCTTGCCCGAGCCGGCACCGGCAATCACCATCACGGGGCCTTCTATAGTGGTAACGGCCTCGCGTTGAGGCTCGTTGAGGTCTTTCAGTAAATCGATCATTGTTTGCTCGTTTGGTCGGCAAAGATAATGAAAAAAGTTTAGAGTTGAGTGTTTAGAGTTGAGAGTTGTTTAAAAGTTTAGAGTTGTAGGGCTGTCACACCGTGCAGCCGATAACTTGACCCGTGTGTCTGGCCTATTTGGTTAATCATAAAAATTTGTGGTTTTGAAAAATAATGTATATTTGCAAGGTAAAACAAAAAACATGGACATGAATAACGAAAACGTCATTGCGCCCACCCGCAAGCCGCGTCTTTTCCGTTGGGCGCTATGGTGGGGATTGGGCATCATCGTGACTAGCTTTGTTGCACTGATTGTTTATGTGGTCATCAATCCCTCTGCGCTCGAAGGAATGAACACCCCTCTTATGAAGGTGGTTTACTCTATGATCAGTCGGTATGGCATCTGGCCTGTCATAATTTATATGGGTTTGGTAGGGCCGATTTTGGAGGAACTCAGCTTCCGCCTATGGGGTAACGGAAAGAACTGGACGGGTATCGTCTCTGTCATCCTCATGTCGTTATGGTGCCTTACTATCGTCTGGTGGTTTTCGCTGCTCGCGCTATGCGCTGGTGTTGCGATACTCATGGTTTTTAAGGAAGACAGGAACAAGCGGCTCTTTGTACTTATGTTGTTTTCGTCGGTCCTTTTTGCCGTGGCACATATAGGCAACTACGACGGAAATTGGTTTGTGGTGTTATTTGGAGTGATTGAAAAGTTCGGATTCGGCCTTTTGGCTTCCTATCTCGTTATCAATCACAATATTTTGTGGTCCATGGGGCTGCATGTCATCAATAATAGTATTGTGACCATTCCTCTTGTACTGTCGATAGGCCAAGCGGCTACTATCGAGACCTTTAACAGGGACAATTTCACCCTCAAAATTCGCTCGGCGGTGGTCTACGATGATAGTATCAGTAAGGAAAACAGTTTTTTTGCCGATGCCGACTCCAATTACTATTTCGGGAATACCTCGAGTTTTGCGGGGCAGGCTATGGTTTATGAAGCGATGCAGAATGGCATCGACCCGAATGGCGACTCCATCCGCATCGTAACCGACAGCGATTATCCGAAATGCTGCTTCAACCTGGTTTACACGACGCAACCGTATGACCATCATGGCCTTATTGTCGCCATGGAGAAAGCGGGGATGATCAAGATTGACACCACATACAACGACGTTGACAAGAAGACGGTGCTGAATATCAAGTCCACCTACGACCCGTTTCGGATTTCCATACGATAAAACGAGATCTTATGTCAGACAGGAAAATAAAGGGCAGCCTCAGCGGCATCGTCGATAAGATGAACAAGGCCTACGATGGCCTGATAGGGGAGGGCTTCAACCTCGGCTTGGATCGCCGTGTCGTGCCCGTGATGGACGATGGTGCTGTGACGGGCTGGAGGATGCAGCGCCTCAAAGAAGGTGTCTGGGTGGACCTCGACGAGAAGCCTTTCGCTACAATGGAGGAGCTTATTGCATATTATAAAAACAGAAAATCCCCAACTGACCAATAGTCGATTAGGGATTTTTTTTGTGGTGACCCGGCTGGGGTCACTACATTTAGTAAATGGTGATTTTGGTTTTCTATTGGTGCTTATGTCTATTTATTGAAAATCAATTATTTAGTTGTTTTTGTTGTTATTTAGACCGATAATAAATTTCAATGAATATCCACTTTTTTTCAAATCCGTTGACACGGCGTTGACACGGATAAAATTTTTTTCTTATCTTTGCAAAGTGAACAAAATCAGGGGTGGGGGACACTCCTGTCTGGGTCACTCAACAAGGTTTTAACTAAAAATTTTACATTATGGCAACAGTAAATTACTACCTTTCGAGGTATGTGAAAAAGGACGATCAAAGGGGCGAAATTCAGCTCCGATTCAGCGGAAATCGCAATTTCGTAAAGAGAGCCGGCACGGGAATCCACATCACCGCAGGCAATTGGGATGCGGAACGCGGGATGCCCAAGGCTCGAAAATCTACCAAGTTCGGCACCGACAACGACGAAATCCGTGACAGGCTCCTCCTGCTCACCAGCTATCTGATGCGATGCTGGGAAGAGACATCCGAAGGAGATCTGAAGGATAATTCGTTGACGATTTGGCTGAATGACATTGAATGGCAGACCGAAAAGGAAGACTCCATTCTTGGAGGTAAACGGGTCGTCGTGAATCGTTGGTCGCTGACCACCAAGACCCAAAAGGCTCAGGAAGATGCGGCCAAGAAACGCGAGATGGCCAAGTTTGAGAACCACTATTTCGTGGATGCTTTTGGCTTCTTCATGGATGAGCAGTATAATAATGGTGTAATCGTGGCCGAGCGCAAGAAGTCCTATAACACTTGCATGGGCCTTTGGGACCGGATGGAGAAGTACCACGACAAGCGCTACAAGATAAAGACGGTCACCACGGATGCCCTTTACGATTTCAAGAACTTCATCCTCAACGAGTGCGACCTGTGGGAGTTCCGCAAGGAGAAGAACGAGAAGACAGGAGTGATGGAGGAGAAGTGGCTGCCGAAGAGGCGCTTTGAGGAAATCTATAACGGCTACGATTATGTCAAGGACCGCGGCGTCAACAGAAGGAGCCTGAACTATGTGGCCAACGAGTTCAAGTATATCCGTGCTTTCTGGAACTGGATCATGAAGGTGCAGAAATGCAGGGTTGAAGATATCTTCGAGAACTTCAACAGAGACCAATCCGTTTACGGCACTCCTTACTTCTTCAGCAGGGAAGACACACACAAGCTGTTCAAGGCGGATTTCAGTTCGCGACCCGCGCTGGGCGTGCAGAGGGACATCTTCGTATTCCAGTCGCTTGTTGGATGCCGTATCGGCGACCTCACAAGGCTGAAGAAGTCGAACGTCATCAACGGAGAATATCTCCAGTATATCGCTGGGAAGACGAGGAATAGGAGCGGAAGACTCGTGACGGTGCCGCTGCACCCCATCGCCAAAACGATCCTGGACAGGTACAAGGACATGGATGATGACAGGCTTTTGCCTTTCATTTCAGACAAGAACTATAATGAGGCCATCAAGGATTTCTTCAAGATTGTTCCCTCGCTTGACCGCATCGTGACCATCCTGGACCCGGTGACGCGGTTGGAAAAGCAGGTGAAGCTTTCGGAGGTGGCCAGCAGCCACATGGGACGCCGGAACTTCTGCGGCAATCTGTATGAGGCAGGCTTCAGGGATGCGGACATCGTTTCGATGAGTGGCCACTCCGAAGGAAGCCGGGCAATAGCGCGATACCGAAAGGTGAGCGACCAACAGAAGCAGCGCATGATTAAGAAGCTGTGAGAATAAGACAGGGCAGTTGCTGAGCAGCTGCCCTGTCTTATTACAAAAAAGGAAGCCACCAAAATTGGGGACTGGCGGCTTCACAAGGTGATAACTTTTACTCCATTATGGCAACGGAGCGACTGCAAAGATAGATATTTTCCTGAATACACAGGCGCGTTGTATTGATTTTTTAGGGTTGAGGCGGGATGACGACAGGCCTGATGCCGAAAATCGCGCCACAAGCCCTAAAAACGTGTTCCCCGCTGGAGCCTGACTGGATGGCAAAGGCTGCGGCCATAGAGCTTCCCCACAAGGGACAAGCGACCTCCGCAGCCTTTGACAGCCAGGCAGCACACCGAATCGATTAAATTGCTGGAGTGGTTTTGCGGATGACCGACCGAGGAAGAGAAACGAGAGCGGGAAAACGCAAACCCACTATTAACCGAAGGCGGACAAAGGATGCGGCTATTGAGCTTCCTAAAAGATGTGAAATCTTCCTCCGCATCGTTTGGCCGACTGAGGTAAAACTAAAACCACCTACCAAGCTGGACGAGGTGACAAAAAAAAGGAGAAGGTCTCCATCAGGAAACCTTCACCATTTTGATCACAATCGTTATTGCAGTGATGATGACAGCCAGCAACACCACCACCATACCGAGCAGAAACCACATGAAAGCGGGTGGCTTTTTCTTTTCGGGCGGCAGCTCTTCGACGACGATCTGCGGATAACGCAGCGTGTCGGCGAAGTGGACTGGCTCGGGTTCGGCCTCGTAGGTGACTGTGAGGCTGTCGTTAGTGGCCGTTGCCGTGAAGGTGCCCTGCTCCGTCTGGATCTTGACGGCTTGGCCGTCAAGCAGCGGAGCTAAGGGCATCACGGCAGAATCGGCCAAAGGTGGCAATTCAATGAAGGTGTCGATGGGATGCGCCTGAACGCTCAGCAGCTCGGGGCATCGCTCTGCGATGCGACGGATGCGACGCTGGGCGCGGCGCTTCGCGTCGCAGGCACATAGCACCATCGACACCAACAACAGGAAGAGAAAACAGCGTGTCTTCATGGCCTTACAGGTTTTCGATCAATTGTTTCAGCTCAGCGTTTTCAAGTGTGAGTTGTGCGACCTGAGCGGACAGCCCGACGATTTCCTTGCGGGCCTCGGTCAGCTCGGCGTAGACGCGCTTGTTTTCCTCAACCAGGTTGAAGATGGTCTGCTGCATCTCTCGGATGGTGCGGTTCTGGCGGAGCCGC
>CADBZW010000019.1 GCA_902799345.1 uncultured Bacteroidia bacterium
AGGCAAGCAGAGCAGGATACAGAAAATGGTCATAAGTAAATAACCCGAAAACAGAGAGAAAGGAGACAAGACATGAAAAACGTAAAAGAGAACAGAATCGTGAGAAGGTCAATGATAATGCTTGTGACCATGCTGTTGATGGCAATGCCGCTGCGCTCGCAGGTGTTCCTGACGCAGGAGGACCTGGACTCGGAGCGCGCCGGCCAGTGGGAGGACCTCGGGCTGATCATCCCCATCCATGAGCAGGACTTCGACCAGGCGGAGCCATGGGCACCGGTGGGCAGCGGCATCGCGGTGCTCGCCGCCCTGGGCGGGGCTTATCTGCTCGGTAAAAAGCGCAGAGAAGAGGATTAAAGCCTTGCGCTAATTGATGTTCCAAAGGGAGCCAAAGAAGGTGCATAACCTCCTTTGGCTCCCTTTTCTTTGGCAAAAGAATGTCAACACCAGCATTCTCGCATGGAAATATGAAATTTTTTGCCACATTTTTTGCAGAAACGCTATTTGAAACGAAAAAATATGTATTTTTGCAGCCCGTTAGAAAATAGACAAGTATAATATAAAGGATAAGAGTCATGTCAAAAGTTTGTCAGATTACAGGAAAAAAGGTCATGCACGGAAACAATGTTTCCCACTCCAACAAGAAGACCAAGAGAACGTTTGAGCCGAATTTGAAAATCAAGAAGTTCTATGTTCCGGAATGGGATGAATGGATTGTGCTGAAGGTTTCAGCTGCCGGTATGCGCACCATCAACAAGAAGGGTGTCTACCAAGCCATCATGGATGCTTCCGAAAAGGGTAACCTTGAACGTTGGTAATTCATTGCCGATGTGAACCATATCAGAGCTGCTGTGCCTTGCGCAGCGGCTTTTTTCGTTTTAGATAATATTTTCCGCCTTTTTCAGTTATCCCTTCATGCGAGCCAAGTTCATCATCATAGCAATGTTGCTGCTGTCGTTGGCTGCCAAGGCGCAACAACTGCCGACGGCTACGGTCTACGGCAAGGTCACCGACGAGCAGGGCCATCCCATCGAGATGGCCAACGTGGTCGTGCCTGAGCTCCTTGTGGGCTATACGACCAACTCGCGCGGTTACTATGAGCTGTCGTTGCTGGCCGATTCCACATGGAGCATCCATTTCTCGTTTGTGGGCTTTGAGCATGGCCAAGCCTCGGTGCGACTGAGGCCGGGGGAGAAACGCAAACTCGACATGGTGCTGCATTCCACCGCCACGATGCTGCCCGATGCCGTCATCAGCGACCGTGCTGTCGATGCCTCCAGCCTGACACGACTCAACCCCAAGCAGGCCACACTGTTGCCTACCATGGGCGGCGGCGTGGAAACACTTATCAAGACCCTGCCAGGCGTGGTGTCGAACAACGAACTAAGCTCACAGTATCGTGTGCGTGGCGGCAACTTCGACGAAAACCTGATCTATGTCAATGGCATCGAAATCTATCGTCCCTTCCTCGTTGGCTCAGGACAGCAGGAGGGTCTGAGTTTCGTCAACTCCCAACTGGTCAACAATATCGAGTTCTCGGCAGGAGGCTTTGCGGCAGAGTATGGCGATAAGATGTCGTCGGTGCTCGACGTGACCTACAAAACCCCGCGCGAGTTCGCGGCCTCCTTGGGCCTTAGCCTCTTGGGCGCTGAAGCCCACGTGGAAGGCGCAACCAAAAACGAGAAGTTCAGCTATCTGGTGGGAGCACGCTATAAAAACACCGCCTTGGCACTGGGCATGATGAACACCAAAGGCGACTACAAGCCTAACTTCACCGATGTGCAGATGCAGCTCGGATATAAGTTCAACGAGAAATGGGACCTGACCTTCTTGGGCTATTTCTCAAAGAATCGCTATAAGTTCATCCCGCAAAACGCCCAAATCAATACGGGTACCATCGACATCCCTCTGCAAATCAACGTGTTTTTCGACGGACAGGAAATCGATGACTATACCATGGGACTTGGTGCTTTGACCTTGTCGTATAAGCCGACTAAAGACTTGAACCTGAAGTGGATAGCATCGGCTTATTCGACCTACGAGACCGAAAACTACGACCTTCGCGAACAGTATTTCTTTGGCATACGCAACACCTCCATCGGCAACGAGCAATTCGGTGAGCTGATTGAAAACCATGAGGTGGGCACGCTGACCAAACACGCGCGCAACGGCTTCTATGCCCAGGTCTATAACCTTGACCACAAAGGCATCTATGCCTATGGCAACAACCTGTTGAAGTGGGGACTGCGCTTCCAGCATCAGGAAATCGACGACGTGGTGGACGAATGGCAGATGTTTGACTCGGCTGGTTATATCATTCCCCATGTGCCCGACGTGATTGGCGGCTATCCCGAAGTGCTACCTGAAATCGCAACGGACTTCATGCACAGGGCACACAATCGGCTTTCTGTCAACAATCTTGACGGCTTTGTCCAAAACTCATGGACCATTCCCTACAAGGACAAAGGTGAGTTTGTCATCACAGGCGGTTTGAGGGCCAACTTCTGGGGTTATAATAACAAGGTATATGTCAGCCCGAGGGCCGGTATTGCTTACAAGCCGGAAAATAATAAGAAGAATGAGATGGTATATCGCCTGTCGGGTGGTGTCTACACGCAGACACCTTTCTATCGCGAGATACGCAACCGCGACGGTAGCCTCTTCAAGGATGCCAGGGCGCAGCAGTCGTATCAGGTGGTGGCAGGCAACGACTTCAAGTTCCATGCATGGAATAGGCCTTTCATCCTGACTACGGAAGCCTATTTCAAGTGGTTTACCCATGTGATTCCTTACGACATCGACAACGTGCGCATCCGCTATTATGCCGACCAGTCGGCACGTGCCTACGCCACAGGTATCGACTTCAAGGTGAACGGTGAGTTCGTGAAAGGCATCGACAGTTGGGCGAGTCTCTCCCTCATGCAGACCAAGGAAGACATACGTGGCGACTATTATCTCCTCGATGCCGACGGCAAACGCTTGCCTTTCTACAACCATACCGACGCACAGGTGGCCGACACGGTTTGGTCCAGCTGGCATAGCCGCCCGTCCAACCAACTGGTCAACTTCTCGTTGTTCTTCCAGGATTACATCCCCGGCTTCCCGACATGGCGCGTCAATATGACCTTGACATTCGGCATGGGCCTGCCTTATAATAGTAACAACTCCGATTTCTACGAACCGTCGGGCCGTTATCCTGCCTATCGCCGTGTCGATATCGGCTTCAGCAAGCAACTCATCAGTGAGGCCAGCAGCTTCAGCAAAGGGAACCCGCTGCGATATATCAGGAATATGTATGTCAGCGTTGATGTCTTCAACCTGCTCAACATCCCCAACACCATTTCCTACACTTGGGTGAAATATATCGACAATAGATACTATGGGGTGAACAACTACTTGACACCCCGTTATGTCAACGTGAAACTGGTGATGGAGTTCTAAAACAGGAAAAAAGCGAGGCATTGCCTCGCTTTTTTCTTGATCAATACAATCCTGGCATCTTAATCCATTCTCGACCTTGGGCGCACATGTCCTCGACCTCAGCGACGGTCTTGGGGATGGGCCGACCGAGAACGCGGTTGCCGTCTTTGGTGATGAGCAGGTCGTCTTCGATGCGGATGCCACCGAAGTCTTTGTAGGTCTCCAACTTGTCGTAGTTGATGAAATCCTTGAACTTGCCTTCTGCCTTCCACATGTCGATGAGGGTGGGGATGAAGTAGATCCCTGGCTCGTCGGTAACCACAAAGCCCGGCTTCAAGGTCTTGCCACAGCGCAGGCCGCTGAAGCCAAGATTGGTGGAACGCAGTATCTTGCCGTCGTAGCCTACGAAGGACTCACCGAGGCCTTCCATGTCGTGAACGTCCATGCCTAGCATGTGGCCGAGGCCGTGGGGCATGAAGAGCCAATGGACACCGTTCTTCAAGGCTTCGTCGGTGTCGCCTTTCATCAGGCCGACGCCTTTCAGACCTTCGATCAAGGTGCGGCAGGCGAGGGCGTGCATCTCCACGTAGGGGATGCCAGGACGGGTCTGGGCGGCAACCACTTGGTTGGCTTTCAGCACGATTTCGTAAATCTCGCGTTGGCGTTGGTTGAACTTGCCGCCCACGGGCGTGGTACGGGTGAAGTCGGAGGCATAGTAGTTCTCCGTCTCGGCGCCGGCATCACATACCATCAAGCGACCTTCTTTCAGCACGTTGTGGTGACCATGGTTGTGAAGGGTCTGTCCGTCGACGCTGAGGATGACGGGGAACGACACGGGGCCGCCGCCCGACAGTGAGAGGCCTTCCACCACGCCGGCAATCTCTTGTTCGATCATGCCAGGCTTACACATCTTCATGGCGGTGGTGTGCATGTAATAGGCGGTGTTGGCGGCGCGTTCCATCTCGGCGATCTCCAGCTCGCTCTTTATCTCGCGCATGGCGATGACGGCTTTGATGAGTTCGAGGCTGACATAGTCGGCCACCTTATTAATATTACAGCCGAGCCATTCGGCACATTGGATCTTCGTGTCGGCTCGATAGGTCGGCAGGATGTGGATCTGACGGCCTTGGGCGATGGCCTTTTGAAGGTATTCGCCAAATTTGTTGAAGTCGCGGCAGTCGGTGATGCCGATGCTGTCGCCTTGTTCCTTCAGCGAGGGCAGGGGACCGCACCAGATGACATCGTCGATGGTGACTTCGACGCCGAAGAGAATCTCATCGCCCGTCTCAAAGTCGATGACACCAACCAAGTCGGGATGGTTGAGGCCGAAGTAATAGGAGAAGTTGCTGTCCTGGCGGTAGATATAGGTGTTGTCGGGATAGTTGAAGGGGGCCTCGTTGTTGGCAGGGAAGAAGGCGATGCCCTTCGAAATCATTTTCTTCAAGGTGGCGCGACGGCCACTATAAACGTCTTTATTGAACATAACGGATAGATTTTGGATGGGACAAAAGTACAAAATAAAAGACAAACAAGGAAAAAATGATGCTTCTGTTTTTTGTGTTGTCACCTGAAATTTTGGGCGATTGGGTGCTGTTATTGGAAAAATGACTACTTTTGCCACAAATATTAACCTTAAATCTATAATCAAAATGAAGAAAACATTACTATTCGTTGGCTTGATGCTGGCTCTTTCGCTGGGTGCATCGGCCCAAGACCAAGAATTTTCCTTTGGTTTGAGACTTGGTCCCAACTTCACCTGGACTGCTTCGAGACAAGGTGCTGCTGTCAATGAAGGCACTGGGGTCGGCTTTGACATGGGTTTCATTGCCGAGTATTATTTCACTGAGAATTATGCAATTGTCTCTGGCGTCAATGTCAATTTCGTCAAAGGTCACTATTCATTCGATGATAAGTATGTTACAGCCCCTGACACGTTGTTGTACAACATTGATAGACAATTCAGGACCACAGTCTATGAAATCCCGTTGATGCTGAAATTGGTGACGCCTGAGATAGGCGGTATTCCGCTTCGCGCTTATGCCCAACTTGGCGGTGCTTTTGGCATTACCCCCAGCGTAAAGGTGAAAGACAAATTCACTTTGGATGGTAATACCGATCCTGCGTTTGAAAACGATGCTTATTCTGCCTCCAGAAAAGGTGAGTACAATCCGATCCATGCTTCATTGCGTGTCGGTGCTGGCGCCGAGTATGCCTTCTTGGAGTCGACCCGCGTTTTCCTTGGCTTCTACTATTCCTACGACTTCCTGAATAGCATCAGCAGTGGTGCACAGGGCATCACCAGCAACTACAGAAAATACTATTGCGGTAATGAAGCTTTTGGTCAGCGTCCTGTTAGGCTTGACTTCCGTCAACATCGCATCGGTGTTGAATTGGGTATCCTCTTCTAAACCGTTTTGCTGAAAAACTAAGAGAGCGGCTCAATGCAAATTGGGCCGCTCTCTTTTGTTGTTGTTCGTCGCTAAATCAGAAGAACTTGAATCCGACGGTCACCAAGAACTGGCCTTGTCGGGTGTTGTCGACATTGACGTTGCCGAAGTCGAAATAGTCATCCATGGTGGTGGCACTCAAGTTGTCGAAGATTTTGCTCAAGCCGAAGTTGTAGTTGATGTCGAGGGTGATGCGCCTGAGGAGGTCGATGCCGACGCCGGCTTGCAGGCCCCAGGCGATGGATTTGGTGTTGAATCTTTGATTACTCACAGCCTCTTGTTGCTGTGGGTTCATCGTGGCTTCCTGCCCGTTGATGGAGTAGGTCTCGTTATACAAGGTCTTCGAATTGAGGACAAAGTTGGCCGTGGGTCCTGCTTGTACACGCAACGTGATAATCGTATTGTCGATAATGTTGAAGCCGACCAATACGGGAAGTTGAAGGTTCATCTGGGTCAATGTCATGTTGACATTGGCACCGGTGGGAAGATTGAATAGGTTGGCGCTCCCCGTGCCTGTAACGCTTACGTCAAAAATGTTGGAAGTCTTGAAATACAGCAACTCGGGCTGGAGATAGACCCTGCCAAAGGTCATGCGGGCAAAGATGCCTGCGGTGAAATGGTTCGAGAAGCCCGACTTGATGTCGGCTGCTTTGTAGGAGAGCCTAGCGGTCTGGTAACCCACTTTAGGGCCGATGCCGAAGTCGAAGCCGCCTCCAGCAAAGGTAGTGCTACTCAACAACAAGAGGGCAGCAATCAGTAATAAGGTTTTTTTCATCTTCGTTTGTTTTAGTGAATGATATAGAATGATTTGACTACAAAATTAAGAATCATTTTCGTTTTTTTAGGAATTGTCAGCAAAATAAATTACCTTTGTAGGTCTAAATCTTTTTATTATGAAGAAAATATCATTGATTATCAGTTTTGTAGTGCTGTTTTCCCTTGCGGGTAATGCACAGATTGACAACCTTAGAATTGGATTTAAGATTGGTCCTAGTCTCGACTGGGCCAGCTCTGGGTCGATTGAGACGGAGAACAAGGGTGTGGGCCTTGGGCTGAATATGGGCCTTGTCCTTGACTATTATTTTACTGGCAATCTCGCGGTTTCCTCGGGTTTGAATTTCGATTTGTTTAGCATGAAGTATAACTTCACCGATTATAGAAGGCCAGAAGATTTCTTGGAAGAGTCCAATGTCATGGTGCGGCGCCGGGTGAAAGGGAGCAACCTTGAGATTCCGATTATGCTGAAGGGTAAGTACAATATTGCCAACTTGTTTGATGCCTATATTGAGGCTGGCTGCGGCTTAGGTTTCAACCTCAAGGACCGCTGCAAAGATGAGTTTGACTTCTATTGGACTCACTATGCCGACGAGCGCTATGTGGACTGCACCAACCAATACCGTGCATTTCAGCCTTCGCTGTTGTTTGGCGTAGGTGTCGAATACGAAATCAATGAAAAACTCGACGCTTTCGTCCAATTGTCTTTCAACCATGCTTTCGCCAATGCTTTTGTCAAGTCGTTGGAGAGACAAACGGGTAGCATTATACGTAACAATTACATCGGCATAGAGTTTGGCGTCATGTATTAAGCTTTGACTTAATAACAATCCATGAAAAAAGCCTGGCGGAATTTCCGTCAGGCTTTTTTGTGTTGTTTATGGATTAGGAATTATTCAGCTTCCTTCACCAGCTGGATGAGCACGCGGCGGTCATATTCCGTCGGGTCGAGTTGCTTCACACCACCGATAGGCTCGATGATGATTTGGTCGGCGGGGATGCCCAATTCCATAAGTTCGGACTTGATCTTGTTGCAGCGGTTTTCAGACAAGGTCTGGTTGTAGGCCGGCGTAGCGGTGGCGCTGTCGCACGAACCCGTCAGGCGGAGCTTGTAACCATTCTCCTTGGCCACATTGGCAATCTCTCTCAAGTTGACGATGTCTCTTCTCGACATGAGTTGATAAGAGTCGCGGTTGAAGAAAATGGAGAAAGGATAGCTGAGGATGTCTTCGGTCTGCATGTTGACGAACTTCACGACGGTGTCATGAACGGGAACCGGAATGGGAGGGCAGACAAACTCATCAAGTTTCTTTTTGAGAGAATCCATCTCGTTGCAGCAGTTGATAGGCAGGTCGTACTCTCTGGTGAAGTAGTAAATCAAACCGAGAGAAGCGGTGTACATGTTATCGAATCTCTTGGGTCTGAGGTCTCCAACATAGCCGTTGTTATCAGTGGCACCAAATTCGTGTTCCCATGAGTCGATTGTCCATCTTTGGAACGTCCAGTTGATATCAAGGTTGATGTCGAAATGCTTTGCCACGCGGAAGTTGTTGCTCAAGCCAGCACCTAAAGCCAACTCAAAGTTGCTGCCGGGAGCATACAATTCCGGACGTTCCGAATCAGCGTGTTCTTTCTTGGCCTTAAATCTGTCAATCAAAGTCTTGGTGGTAAAGAAAGCTTCTGAAGTGTGTGCGGCACCCATGCTCACATAAAGTACAGGAGTCCAAATTCTGTTTTCGTTGTAATAACCCTGGAAAAAGTCGATGGGGCTAAACAAGAAATCACCCTGCAAACGATGGTAGCGCATCGAGGTTCTGTAAATATTCTCTTCAACTGCTTCGCCATCGTATGAGAGACAATGAGGTTGACCATTGCCATTAAGAACGTATTCACCGTTTTCGTCCATCTCATAGGTGAACGTTCCGTCATAGAGGAAATTACAATATGGGCTACTCGGAGCATAGCCATAAGTGTAACTGTTGATTCTGGTGTTGCTGTAACCCAGTCTGACACCGACCTTGTGGTTGATCCACTTACCAACATAAACGTTGAAACCAACGGTGGGCTTGCCCCATTCCACGGCGGTGTAACTCTTTTCATATAGTCCTTCAGGTGTTCTCATACTGCCTTGCCACCAGTTGCAGGTGGCACTGGCTGAGATGTACCAGTTTTTCCAGGCCTTGGTCGTCAGATAACGAACCGAGTCCACATGTCCGTCGGCCATCACTGATGATGAAATGGCGAGGAACGCGATCATCGTAATAAATACTTTCTTCATTGCTTTTATTTGTGCTATTGATAATTAAACTCGAAACTGTCTAGATTTGAGCGGCAAAAATAGACATTTTTTTAATACGACAAGTTGGAAAGCGGAAAAAAATTCAGATTTCGGGCTTGTTCATTTTGCGGTAAGGCGTTCCAGTGTGCTTTCAACGAGTTTCCTTACGTATGGATGATAGTCCGTGGTGAACTTTTCAGTGACGCGGTTGGCAATGGCCACACATATTGTCAAGCAGTTGTGCCCCATCATCTTGCCGAGGCCATAGAGCGCCGATGATTCCATCTCGAAGTTGCACACACGCCAGCCTTGGTAATCGAAATTCTCAATCTTGTTGTTGTTTTCGGGATAGGAGAGGTGCATTCTCAAAGTACGTCCTTGTGGTCCGTAAAAGCCTGGCGCCGTGGCCGTAACACCTTGGTAATAGCCCTCGGCCAGTTTGTCGAAGAGCATCTTTGAGCCTTCCACGACATAAGGCTTGGGCAGGTCTTTCGGGTAGTCCATCTGCTTGATGAAGGCGTCGCGCATGGCGATTTCGTTCACTTCTTTGTGCTTTTCATAAAAATACAGCAGACCGTCCAAACCGATGGCATAGCGTGTAGCCACGTTGTTGCCCGGCTCGATGTCAGGTTGCAAGGCGCCGCAGGTGCCGAGACGGATGAGGTTGAGCGAACGGTGTGTCTCTTTTGGCATCCTTGTCTTCAGGTCGATGTTGGCCAAGGCATCAAGCTCGTTCATCACGATGTCGAGGTTGTCGGTGCCCATGCCGGTCGAGAGCACGGTGATGCGCTCGCCGTTGAACCAGCCAGTGCGGGTGACGAGTTCACGGTTTTGGCGCTCCACCTCGATCTTGTCGAAAAACGAGGCAATCATGTCGACGCGGCCAGGGTCGCCCACCATGATGACATTGTCGGCCAGCTGGTCGGGATGCAGGTTCAAGTGATATATCGCACCCTCGTTGTTGAGGACGAGTTGCGATGCTGGGATAGGTTGATTCATGGTTTTAAAGTATTTGAAAATGCAAAGATACGAAAATTATTGAAAACTCCGTTCTTTTCTGTCCAAAGGTCAAAAAATGGCCTATCTTTGCACCAAATTGAATAATGATGAAAGAAATCGTTGTAAAGAATATCTCCATTGGTGATGAACTGCTTATCGGTCAGGTGATTAATACCAATGCCGCATGGCTGGGTGAACAGCTTTCCAGTGCCGGCTTCCGTTTGGACTCCACCTTGACCATCGGTGATTCCGAAAAAGCCATCCTCGATGCCTTCAATGCCTGCATGGATGCTGACTTGGTGCTGGTGACAGGAGGACTTGGCCCCACGGCCGACGACATCACCAAGCCTACGGTCTGCAAGTTCTTTGACACCGAGTTAGAGTTTTGCCAAGAAGCTTACGAGAACGTCGTCTCGTTTTTTAAGCGTCGTGGTTTCCAGATGAGTGAGCGCAACCGCGGTCAGGCTATGCTGCCGAAGGCTTGCCAGTATATCCCCAACACCTATGGCACGGCACCCTGCATGTGGCTGGAGAAGCAAGGCGTCGTCTTTGCCTTCATGCCTGGCGTACCATTCGAGATGAAGGGCATCTTCAACGATGAGTTGCTTCCACGCATCAAGGAGAGGTTCCATTCGGTGCCTTACGAGAAGCGCGTCATCATGACCACGGGCATAGGCGAGTCGTTTTTGGCCGATAAAATCAAGGACTGGGAAGAGTCATTGCCCGATTTCCTCTCTTTGGCCTATCTGCCCCAATATGGCATGGTGCGTCTCCGCCTGAGCGGCCGACACGAGGATGCCGAGCTGCTTCACCAGACGTTGGATGCCGAGGTCGAAAAGTTGACCCGGTTGATTTCCGAGTACATCTTCTCTATGCAAGACCAGCCCATCGAACGCACCGTATTTGATCTGCTGATTAATAAAGGTATGACGTTCGCCTCGGCGGAGAGCTGCACAGGGGGCAACATCGCCCATGTGTTTACATTGATTCCTGGAAGTTCTGAAGCATTTAAGGGAACCGCTGTCACCTATGCCACCCCGATGAAGACCAAAGTGCTGGGGGTGCCTGCCGAGACCATTGAAAAATACGGTGTGGTCAGCCAACAAGTTGTTGAAGGCATGGCAAAAGGTGTCCGCAACCTGATGGAGGCTGACTTCGGCGTAGCCACGACGGGTGTCGCCGGTCCCAGTGGCGGCACGGAAGAAAACCCCGTCGGCACGGTGTGGATTGGCGTGGCTTCGGCCCACGGCGTCGTCTCCCAACGCTTCAACTTCGGCAAAGACCGCGAGAATGTCATCAACCGCGCCACGATAGCGGCCTACGAGATGCTTAGACAAGAAATAATTAGATAACACAATATGAAGACCATAGCAAAAACCCTAACCCTCCTCAGTCTCGCCCTCATCATGGCCGCCTGCCAAGAGAAAGCGCCTGCCTATAAAGCGAAACTCGACATCAAACCCGAGCCTGTCGACCTCGAGTTCGACCGCTACGAGGAGGTCCTCTTCAACCTCGACACTGCCGACTTCCAAAACGAGCTGATGAAAATCCAAGACCGCTACCGTGTCTTCCTCGGTGGCGACCTCAGCGATGCCGATGCGGTCAACTACCTCAAGGACTTCGCCATCGACCCATTCAGCATCATGCTTTACAATAAGGTGAAAGCGGCTTTCCCCGACCTGAAGCAGGTGGAGCCTTTGGTGGAGGATGTGATGGCGCATTTTCACCACTATTATCCTGATATCCAGTTGCCCAAGAAGGTATATACCTGTGTCACTGGCGTAATCGCCGATGTGCCTGCCGTCCAGATCTTCGACGACGCGATGGTCGTTTCCTTGGACTGGTATCTTGGCGCCGACGAGGTGTACGACCAAATCGGGATGCCGAGATACATGGCCTTGCGTAGGAATCTGCCTACCTTGGCTAAAGATGTGGCCAAGGCCTTGTATGAGAGTTATTTGTACCAATGGCGCAAGCAAGGACAGATTATCGATGAGATGGTATATAACGGCCAAGTGGACTTCTTCATCGAGGCGATGTGTCCCGCCATGCCCGACAGCGTGTTGCTTGGCTATTCGACAACGCAATGGCAATGGGCTGTTGATAACGAAGGCGCAGTCTGGGCTGACATCGTGGGCAACCGCCGGCTATACGACTCCAACTTGAACGCCTACATGATGTTCTTTGGCGATGGACCTTTCACACAGTCCTACAGCAACGACGCGCCATCGCGCCTGGGTGAGTTCTATGGCCTCAATATCGTCCGCTCTTATTTCTCGAATCACGACATTTCGCTTCAAGACCTGATGGAACAGTCGGATTTGCAAGGTCTTTTCCAAGAATCTGGCTATAAGCCAAGGAAATGATAATCAACAATATATCCGACAGCAAACGACAACAAACGACTACAGTCGACTACAAACGTTTAATCAACGGCTTTTTCTTGACAAGGGTTGCATCTTTGCGGCATGAAACTTTAAACACTAAGAATTATGCTAGTAAAGACATTTGGATGTGCCCTTTTCGGCATCGAAGCCATTCTGGTCACCATTGAGGTGAACATCGACAGAGGTATTAACTTCTTTTTGGTCGGCCTGCCCGACAACGCGGTCAAGGAGAGCCAGCAGCGCATTGAGGCTGCCGTCACCAACCTTGGCTATAGCTATCCTCACAGAAAAACCGTCATCAACATGGCGCCCGCCGACATCCGTAAGGAAGGCTCGGCCTACGACTTGCCCATCGCCATCGGCATGCTGGCGGCATCGGAACAGATCAGCGCCGACTTGTTGGAGCAGTTCGTCATCATGGGCGAGCTCTCCCTCGACGGCACGCTCAAACCCATCAAAGGCGCCTTGCCCATTGCCATCAAGGCAAAACAAGACGGCTTCCGCGGGCTTATCGTACCTAAATCCAACGCACGCGAGGCCGCCGTGGTGGAGGGCTTGGACGTGTATGGCGTGGAAAACATTCATGATGTTGTCTCTATCCTAAACGGAGAACTGCTCATTCAGCCCGTGACCGTCGATATGGCGGAGTCGAGGCAGGATAACGGCTTTGAGTTCGACTTCAGCGACGTGAAAGGGCAGGAGAACATCAAGCGCGCCTTGGAAATCGCAGCTGCTGGTGGACATAATGTCATTCTCATCGGCCCTCCCGGCAGCGGCAAGACCATGCTCGCCAAGCGCATGCCCACCATCTTGCCGCCTTTGACGATGGCTGAAGCCTTGGAGACGACCAAGATCCATTCCGTGGCAGGGCTGATGGGCCGCAATGCGACCCTGGTCAGGACACGACCGTTTCGTAGTCCCCATCACACGATAAGCGATGCCGGCCTGGTGGGCGGTGGCACCTATCCTCAGCCTGGAGAGATATCGTTGGCTCACAACGGCGTGCTCTTTCTTGACGAGCTTCCCGAGTTCAAACGCACTGTCTTAGAGGTAATGAGGCAGCCGATGGAGGATAGGATCGTGACCATCTCTCGCGCCAAGATGACCGTCGACTTCCCAGCCAGTTTCATGTTGGTGGCGGCCATGAACCCCTGTCCCTGCGGCTATTACAACCACCCCGACAAGGAATGTACCTGCAAGCCGGGCATGGTGCAGCAGTACCTCAACCGCATCAGCGGCCCTTTGATGGATCGTATCGACTTGCATGTTGAAGTGGTGCCTGTGGCCTATAAAGACCTGTCGTCAAAGAGCAGCGGCGAGCCGAGCGCGGTGGTACGCGAGCGCGTCATCAAGGCGCGGAAGATACAAGAGGAACGTTATGCGGAATACCCTTCCATCCATGCCAACGCCCAGATGACTTCTCAACTCATCCAGAAATACTGTGACTTGGACGAGGACTGCCGCACTATCCTGAAAAATGCCATGAACCGCTTGGGACTCTCTGCCCGTGCATACGATAGGATTCTGAAAGTCTCCCGTACCATCGCCGACCTCGATGGTAGCGAAAATATCCAAACAGGGCATTTGGCGGAGGCTATTAATTATAGGAGCTTGGATAGGGACAATTGGGGGAGCTGATATGGAGTATTATCAGGGAAGTCTCAAGCAATTTGCTGAGGAGTTGTTGGCAAAGGGGAGGGGCAATGGGATGATGGTTGAAGTTGCCCCTGTCAACGAATTGGTTATTGAGGATGCTGTGAAGAAAGGCTTATTGTTTCATTCGATGACCATAGTTGTAACTCAAAACACCATTTTTAAATATGCCAATCATCCAAAGGAGAAAAAAGGAGCTGTTGTTCCTGTCTGTAAATATGACCTAATAGAGAAAGCATTAAAGACGCCACTTCATATTTATGAAGACCCCATCCAAAATGAAATTATATATGTGTTTACATACCCATACGATGATAGTAAGTTGATAAAAGTCGTGGTGCATCCTAACTACAAACTGAAACGAGGAGTCTTCATTAATTCAGCAAAGTCATGGGGTATAGTAGTTAGTGAGGCATTTTATAATTCACAATACAGAATGATAAAATAAAAGGAATGGCATGAACCATTCCTTTATTACTGGCGGTCGGAGTTGAACCGACAATCATCCCACCTTGTGAGGCGTGAAGCTACCCGTTGCGGTCATCGACCAGTATTTCATTGCTGCAAAAATACACATTTTTCGTGGAAGAGCAAGTGCTAAATATAAAAAAACAAAATTATTCCTTTCAATCTCCCTTGCAAAGCCCCCTGTCCACTGACGGTTAAATCGAGAAATGAGCTGTTTTTATTTGAATTGGCGACAAAATGTTTAATTTTGCACCTATAAAGTGAAGAATTCAAACTTACAAACCATGCTACAAAAAGGAACAAAAGCCCCTTATTTTGAAGGGCAAGACGAAAACGGCAATCTCGTGAAACTCACCGATTTTGCCGGAAAGAAACTGGTGCTCTATTTCTATCCCAAGGACAGCACCCCAGGCTGCACCGCTGAGGCCTGCGACCTTCGCGACAACTATGAACGTTTCCTTGCTTTGGGCTATAACGTGCTGGGTGTCAGCCGCGATAGCGCCAAGTCGCACCAAAACTTCATCGCCAAATATAACCTGCCTTTCCACCTCATCGCTGATACCGATTTGACCATCTTGAAGGCCTACGAAGCTTGGGGCGAGAAGAAGATGTATGGCAAAGTGACTGAAGGCACGCTGCGTACCACTTACGTCATTGATGAAGAAGGCGTTATCATTGACGCCATAGGCAAAGTTGACACTAAAAATCACACTGCTCAAATACTATAGAATATGAAACGTATTACTATGCTGATGTTTGCCGCCATCCTATTCTGCGGCAGCCTTCAAATCAAGGCACAAAACAACGATGTTAAGTTGTATTTCAGCACAGAGGAGCTGCCTGACCTCATCAAGTGCCTGCCACCTCCGCCTGATTTTAACAGCCCGGAGTTCTCCTATGATGTGCTCCGCTATCAATGGGGGAAGACCCAGCGTCTCGACTCGGTGCGTGCGGCCATTGCCAGGCGTGATGCCGTTTGGTCATACGACGCGCTGTTGGCCGAGTTCAATGTCCCCTTCGGAATGACTATCTCCAGAACGGAAACCCCTGAGATATGGAGACTTATGGTGAACAGCTTGGCCACCACCGACCAGATGCGGGTAGCGCCCAAGGCTTATTACCATAGGTTGCGTCCGTTCGAGATGTACGAAGAGCACCTGCTGTCGACGGAAACAGAGGCAGAGTTGAGCGGCGAAGGCAGCTATCCTTCGGGCCACACCATGCGAGGCTGGTTGGCTGCCTTGCTTTTGGCAGAAATCAACCCGGCACGTGCCGACACCCTCTTTGCCCGAGGGTGGATGTATAGCGAAAGCCGCGTGATCGAAGGCGCTCACTGGCAGAGCGACATTGACGCTACACGGGTGGGAGCCAGCATCGGCTATGCAGCCTTGCACACCAGCCCCGATTTCCTCGCGCAGCTCGAGAAAGCAAAAAACGAATTCAGATGGCTGACGGGTGCCTTGAAACCGACCGACGATTGCAGCCAGTTTGTGAATCTGGCCGATGCTGTCCCCGATGCCATTTTGGAGATCCGTTATTACAGCACATATAACTTCGTTGGTGCTCGTGTGGATGGCTATGAAGAGCCGGTCGCACTGCTCACCCGTCAGGCTGCCGACAGTCTGCGTGCCGTGAGCGACGACTTGCTGAAGCAAGGCTATCGCCTTAAGATTTTTGATGCCTACCGCCCGCAGTGCGCCGTCGACCACTTTATGCGCTGGGCCGCCGATGTCAACGACACGCTCATGAAGCCTTATTTCTATCCCAAGGTGCCACGAAATAAACTTTTCGAGTTGGGCTATATCTTGGAGAAGAGCGGTCACACTCGAGGCTCCACCGTCGACCTGACCTTGTTCGATATGGCAACGGAGAAAGAAGTCGATATGGGCGGCACCTTCGACTGGTTTGGTCGTGAGAGCCATCCCGACTATGGAGGAGACCCACAAACGGGCAAGTACAAAGGCAATGCCCCAATCACCGCCGAACAGTTCCACAACCGCATGATTTTGCGCGAAGCCATGATGCGTCACGGCTTCAAACCTCTCGATGAAGAGTGGTGGCATTTCACTTTGAAGAATGAGCCGTTCCCGGATACCTATTTTACCTTCCCGGTGAAAAAGCTTAAATAAACGAATAAGAAAAGAAAAATGAGATATTTCATCGTCGATGCTTTTACCGACCAGCTTTTTGGTGGCAATCCCGCGGGTGTGGTGTTGCTCGAATCGGAGCGTTTCCCCGAAAAGAAGCTGATGCTGAAAATCGCTGCTGAGTTGCGATATTCGGAAACGGCTTTCATCAGACGGCATTCCGATAAGGAGTTTACTATCAGGTATTTCACGCCCAAAGCCGAGGTGGAGCTGTGTGGTCACGCTACTATCGCATCGTTCTATTTGTTGCACCATGAAGGGTTGGCTAAGGGAACCTGTCTTTGCCATACCCTTGCTGGCGATTTGCGCATCGAAGCAGGGAAGAGGGTGATGATGCAGATGGCTATGCCTCGCATTGTTGCTACTATTGAAGAGACAGGAGAAATCTATAAGGCATTGGGCGTCAGAGATTACCATCCATCCATGCCCGTCCAAATCGCCTATTCCGGCCTTCCCGACCTGATGATCCCACTGCCCGATGTGAATACTTTGCAGGCATTGAATCCCGACATGGAGGCCATCACGGTCATCACCCAGAGATACGATGCCGTCAGCTTCCATGTCTTTGCCTTCGCCAACGATGGCTATACGGCCCATGTCCGCGACTTCGGGCCTTTGTACGGTGTGCCTGAGGAATCGGCCACTGGCACGGCCAATGCCGCTTTGACCTATTACCTACAACAAAATGGATGCCTCGGCGCCGAAGCGGATTGTGCCTTCATGCAAGGGGAAGCCATGGGACGGCCTTCGGTGGTGGCCACACAAATCCGAAAGGATGGCACCATCTATGTGGGCGGCACGGCTGCGATTGTCGCGAAAGGAGAATTGTGTGTTTAGCCTATGTCGGAGCTGAAAACCATATTGTCCGGCAGAATCAGCGGAGGCGATGCCCGAGCCTTAGCTGGTGGCGACTTCAAAGAGGAACTGTTTCAATTGCTCTTCGATGAAGACAAGCGTACTTCGGACAATGCCGCCTGGGTGTTGACGCAACTGCCCAAGACCGCAGATGCCTGGCTGGCCGAAAGGCAGGACACCCTTATCGACGAGGTCTTGCGGACCACCAGCACCACCAAGCGCCGTCTCGTTATGAACCTGTTGGAAAGAACTCCCTTTGAGGCCGACAGCATCCGCATCGACTTCCTTGATTTCTGCTTCAACGCCATGCTCTCCGACGAACCCATCGGCGTGAAGTCATTGGCCATCAAGCTGACTTATGCGCAAAGCAAATTCTATCCCGAACTTCTTGAAGAGTTCAACACGGCACTCCAAATGATGGAGCCAGAGGTGCTGCCGGCCGCGTTGAAACATATTAGGGGAAAGATGCTGGAAAAATGATTAGTTTTGTGTTAAAATAATCATTGTTGGAATCAATAATATGCTATTATGGAATTTGTATTGAACGAATATCATCGAAATACTCCAGACGAAGAACTGATAGAGGATGTGAAACGAGTGGCAGATTTGCTCAAAAAGGAATCCTTGTCATGCAAAGACTATTCTTCGTACGGTCGTTTTAGTTATGGTACTTTGAGGAATCGATTTGGCTCTTGGAACGAAGTATTAAGACGCGCTGGGCTATCTGTTGAAAAAGGACGCCTTAAGTTTCATGATTATTGCGAATCGGATGAGGTCTTTTTCGCTGATTTACGACGTGTTGCGAAGTTAATGGGACGTGGTTATGTTACGCGAACGGAATATGAAAAACATGGGAGATTTAATTACGGGGAGAGGACAAAAAAATATGGGGGATGGGGTTCTTTGCTGAAAGTGGCAGGATTAGAACAAACACCTTTTAGAACTGGCCCTAAGCAAATGTATTCTGAAAAAGAATTGTTTGAGGAAATAGAACATATATGGATAAAACTGGGACGCCAACCGAGATATGAGGAGTTTAGCATTGAGAAAGGAGCTGAGATTAGTGCAGGAACATATCGCCGGCGTTTTGGAAGTTGGCGTAAAGCTTTAGAAGCTTTTGTGTCTTACATCAACTCTGAGGATGATGAAGATAAGAAAGTTGCTATACTAGATGAAGTTTCTGATAATGCTAAGATAGAGGAACAAACTTTCAAACATAAAACAAAACGAGATATTAACCTTCGTTTACGTTTTAAGGTGATGGCTCGGGATCATTTTAAATGCTGCAAATGTGGCAAATCGCCCGCAACAGACCCTTCTGTAGTATTGTATATAGACCATATTTACCCTTATTCAAAAGGCGGTGAGACAATAATGGAAAACCTTCAAACTCTTTGTTCCGACTGCAATTTGGGCAAAAGCGACCTTGTGATTCTTTAAAGATATATAGTGTTACAAATTGAACCGATCATGAATACTTCGTTTATCATCCGTCCCGCGAAACCTGAAGAAGCAGGCCTCGTCCTTGAGTTTATCAAGAAACTCGCCGTTTACGAGAAATGCGCCGATGAGGTCGTGGCCGACGAAGCCACCATCTATCATTCCCTGTTTGTGGAACATTCCGCCGAGGTGGTCTTTGCCGAGGAAGACGGCGCGGTCGTCGGATTCGCCTTGTTTTTCCACAACTTCTCCACTTTTGTTGGGCGCAAGGGCCTGTATCTCGAAGACCTGTTCATCCTTCCCGAGAAACGCGGTCGAGGCTACGGCAAGGCCTTGTTGAAATACCTGGCCAAGATTGCCGTGGAGCGCAACTGCGGTCGCATGGAGTGGATCTGTCTCGACTGGAACAAACCCGCACTTGAGGTCTACCGCAGCATCGGCGCCGTGCCCATGGATGAATGGACCGTGCAGCGTTTGAACGAAACGGCATTGAAAAAGTTTGTATCGGAGGATTGACGATGGACGTGTTCCGCTATCAGACACCTGATGGTTTCGATGACCTTATGATGAGCACCGACGGCAAGTCGTTGACGGGCCTTTGGTTTGCTGGATCGCGTGACGAGAACAAACATCTATTGGGCGTTGTAGAGACGTGCCATGGCACGTCTCTACCGCCCGTAATCCATGACACCTATCAATGGCTGGACGTCTATTTCGCAGGCCGTCAACCTGATTTCACACCGGCCTACCGCATGGAAGACCTGACGCCATTCCGCAAGGCGGTGTTGGATATCGTGAGAGAGATACCTTTCGGGAAAACCATGACCTATGGAGAAATCGCAAAACGGTTGAAAATCAATTCGGCGCAGGCTGTAGGTGGCGCAGTGGGCTGGAACCCCATCTGTCTCATCGTACCTTGCCATCGCGTGATGGGTGCCAACGGCAACCTCACGGGTTACGGTGGGGGCATTCACAACAAAATCGCCTTGCTGAAACTGGAAGGAAACCTTGTGTAAATCCCAAAAGTATTATCTTTGTGCGACAAGTGAATGTGCATATTCACACTTTCATCTCGATGAACACAATTCTTTGGAGGAACACTCAGTGGAATTAATCGTCGAGAAACTACCAGATTAAGCAATTGGGAGACTGGTCATTTGAACCCAAAGAACTCCTTCAAGCCTTTCTTTTCTTTCAGTTCATCGGGTGTGAATCCATAATGCGCAGCCGCCGAAAGCGTCACCACATTTTCAAGAAATTCGTCGTAGGACAATTCAAACCATTCTTCGGGGATGTCGGTGTGGATGGTGCCGCCGTCATTGTGGCCGCCACCCCACCACCATGATTCGTCGAGTGCCGCCTCGTATGTGCCATCGTCCATCTTGACGAAGGCATACCAGGTGGTCCATTCCCTCATCCCTTCCGGCGTTTTTTCACCTTCATAATGCGGAGCGGAATGGTCTTTGTCCGAGTAGCCAGGCTCATTCTTCTTGGCACCTCGGCTATACACTAGGAAGCGGTCGTTGGTCTCCTGAGGAATTCGCTTCAAGGTGAAGTCTCCGACCTTATAAATAGGCCTTTTCGTGCCTGCGACGCGGTATTCCTCCTTCATCATCGCCTCAATGGCGGCGACAGGTTCCTTCGATTCTATGTCTTTCAGCAGGCCCATCTGTGCCAACAGGTCTTTGCAGTCCTTGATGTCGGATTCCCAACTGCTGACCCTATAGTCGTAGGTGTGGTCGTCGAAAACATAATAAACTCCTACGAATTTGTCGTTGTGGGTCAGGTTGTAATGATCTTTAATCCTAGCCATAATCTTGAGATTTGTAGAGTTTTTTCCTGTGTTGATGATGTTTGCTAATACGCGAAGCAAAGATAGTAAAAAGTTGTATGATTTCCGAAATAAGGTAAGTTTTCGGCCTTTTGAATTCCGTAGGAATGAGCCAAATTGGAATGAGCTTTTTTGGTATTGATTTTTTCCCTACCTTTGCAGCCCGAATCAAAAGCCTGATTTGTATTTGCAAATAATTGAAAATCAGTTAAAATAATGAGTTTAAACATTTCAAAATTGAGAAACATCGGTATCGCCGCGCATATCGATGCTGGTAAGACTACGGTTTCAGAACGCATCCTGTTCTTCACGGGCGTCAACCGTAAGGTGGGTGAAACGCATGATGGACAAGCCACCATGGACTTTATGAAACAAGAGCAGGAGCGCGGTATCACCATCGCTTCGGCGGCCATCACGGCACACTGGAACGGCTATCAGATCAACTTGATCGATACTCCCGGCCACGTCGACTTCACGGTGGAGGTGGAGCGCTCGCTGCGTGTCATCGACGGTATGGTGGCAGTGTTTTGCGCTGTGGGTGGCGTGGAGCCGCAGTCGGAGACGGTGTGGAACCAGGCCGACAAATACCGCGTGCCACGCATCGCCTTCGTCAACAAGATGGACCGCACGGGTGCCGACTTCCAAGAGGTCGTCAACCAAATGCATAAATATCTGGGTGCCAACGCGGTGCCGTTGCATCTGCCCATTGGTGTGGAGAACACCTTTGAGGGCATGGTCGACCTGGTGCAGATGAACTCGGTGCGCTTCATCGAGAAGGAACGCATCGTGGGTCCCATCCCGGAGAACATGATGGAGCAGGCCAAGGAAGCCCGCCGCAACCTCATCGAGAAGGTGGCCGACCTCGACGACGAAATCGCCGAGCTTTACCTCGAAGACAAGGAAATCCCGACCGACAAGTTGATGGCCGCTATCCGTCAGGCCACCATCAAACTGATGATGGTGCCGGTGCTCTGCGGTGCCGCCTATAAGAATAAAGGTATCCAGCTTCTTTTGGACGCCATCGTCGACTACCTGCCTTCGCCCAATGACTTGGGTGCCGTCATCGCGCACGACCCCGCCAACGAGGAGAAGACCTACCGTCGCAACCCCTCTGAGAACGAACCTTTCTCGGCCTTGGCCTTCAAGCTCATCAACGACCCGTATGTAGGTCAGCAGACCTTTATCCGCATCTTCAGCGGCAAGCTGACCAACGGCATGAGCGTTTACAATACCAACAAGTTGAAGAGTGAGCGCGTGGGCCGTATCTTCCGCATCAAGGCGAAGGAACGCGAGGAAATCAACGAGGCTAGCGCGGGCGAAATCGTGGCGCTCGTGGGCATGAAATACACCAAGACGGGCGATACGCTCTGCGACGAAGATCAGCCTATCTTGTTGGAATCCATCAATATACCGCCTGCGGTTATTGAGATGAAGGTCAACCTCGACGACAAGAAGAACCGCAGCAAGTTGAGCGAGGCCTTGGCCAAGCTCTGCAATGAGGACCCGTCGTTCCACGCCCACTTCGATGAAGAGACGGAAGAGACCATCATCGCGGGCATGGGCGAGTTGCATCTGGAGATCATCGTCGACCGCCTGAAGGAAGAGTTCAAGGTGCCGGTCACGGTGGGCGCGCCTTCGGTGTCGTTCCGCGAGACCATCACTGCGCCGTTCGAGTGCAACTACAAATACGCCAAGCAGACCGGCGGCAAGGGCCAATTTGCCCACACCGTCATCCGCTTCGAGCCGAATCCGGGCAACGGCTTCGAGTTCGTCGACATCACCAAGGGCGGCGTCATCCCGAAGGAATACATCCCCTCGGTGCAGAAGGGTCTGGCTGCGGCCATGAACAAAGGCCCATTCGCGGGCTATCCCGTGGTGGACGTGAAGTGCGTCCTCGTCGACGGCAGTTCTCACCCTGTCGACTCCAGCGACATGGCCTTCCAGCTCTGCGCCCAGATGTGCTTCAAGCAGGCCTTCATGAAAGCCAGCCCTGTGCTGCTTGAGCCTGTGATGAAGGTGGAAATCAACACGCCTGATGATTATATCGGCAACGTGACTGGCGACCTCAATAAGCGTCGTGGTCGCATCGAGGCCATGCGTCGTTTCCGTAAAGGCTCGCAGAAACTGGATGCCTTCGTTCCGCTGATGGAGATGTTCGGCTATGCCACCGCCTTGCGCAACCTCACCTCGGGCCGCGCCAACTACTCGATGGAGTTCCATCAGTACATGCCAACGCCGAAGGACAAGCAGGAAGAGATTGTGAAGGAAAGAAACCAGAAAGAATAAGCAGCTGTCGCTTTGCGTCACTGCGAGGAACGAAGCAGTCCAGAAACAAACTCTGGACTGCTTTGTTGTTTTTGTACCTAATGACGCAAAACATGTCGAATGGTTATTGATTACACTTTTTGTGTAATTGCTGAAAATAGCTGAGAATGGTAATACATTTCAATTGATTTCACTTTTAGTGTTACACAAAAAGTGTAACACCTTTTGTGTAATTAGAAAATAATGTATATCTTTGCAGCGTCAATCTAAAAAACGCTGCCATGGAGAATCCTTTTGTCATCAAAGCATACGAGTCGAAAGAACTGTTTTGCGACCGTGAAGAGGAGTTGCAATTGATGTTGCGCAATTGTCTCAATCAGACTGATATGACTATGGTTTCGCAACGTCGTCTCGGCAAGACGGGATTGATATTGCGTCTGTTCGATGAATTGAAAGACACTCATCGTGAAATCCAAACCATTTATCTCGACATCTTCTCTTCTCGCAACCTCGATGACTTCATCAAATTGTTTTCGGAGGCAGCACTGCGGTCGTTTCAGCCGAAGACCCCCATTGGCGAGCGGCTTTTGAGCTACATCAAGTCGTTTCGCCCCATCGTTTCTTACGATTCACTTACGGCACAACCCCAGTTGCAACTTGCCTATCATACCGTCCACGAGAAGGAATACACCTTGCGAGGCTTGTTTGATTTCCTCGATGGTCAAAACACTCCGATTATTGTTGCCATAGATGAATTTCAGCAAATCAGGGAGTATCCCGAACAGAACATGGAGGCATTGCTTCGCACTTACATCCAGCAGTGCAGGAACCTTAATTTCATCTTCAGTGGCAGCAAGAAACACATCATGACGGACATTTTCGCCAACGAGCGAAAGCCTTTCTATTCGAGCACTGCCTTTGTTTCTTTGGGCAAGATTTCCGTGGAAAGTTATTCCGCGTTCATTCGGAAACTCTTTGGACAAGATGACCGCTCCATTACCGACGAAGCCATCCAATTCATTTTGGAATGGACACAAAGGGTGACTTATTTCACCCAACAGCTTTGTCATGTCATTTTTGCCAACGGCATCACGACGATTGATTTGGCAGTGGTGAAATCGGCCTGTGACCAGATTCTGAAACTGGGCGAAACGGTGTATTTGCAATACCGCCAGATGCTGACCGAAAAACAATGGAACTACCTCATTGCTGTAGCCAAAGAGGGGAGCGTCAGGCAGATTACCGCTGCCGATTTCTTGAAACGGCATCAAATTGGTGGCGCATCGGCTTCGCGGAAGTTGGCTGAGTCGCTTAGCCAAAAAGGGTTACTCAATGTTGAGGTCAGTCTTGACGGAATCGACTACTCCGTTGACGACGTTTTCTTCTCCCATTGGCTCGAAAGGCTGTGAATTTTATCCTTTTTTCCAAAAAATCATAGGGACAAAATTTTGTCCATACGAAAACCATATCGTTGATTGTCAATAAAATAAATCTGGATAATCCAAAAAAGCATGGACAAAACCGAGAGGCTCCCCAAAAACCTCTTGACAAGCATTTTTTCTGTATATTTTTGCATCGATGGACATGGGACTGGGGGGCAATACCCTTACTCCTTTACCGTCATGGCGGAGGGACATCCGCCATCTCCTGAGCGCGAAGACGGATCCATTTCGTTCAGGAGATTGCGGGTCAAGCCCGCAATGACGGCAAGGGGTGAAAGTCCCGAAGGCCCGACAGAAAAAAGTCAACCCTATGAAAGCAACACTAAAATCACTCATCCTAACGACCCTCGCGCTCGGCGTGATGCTGTCCTCGTGCGACACTCCCGCCAAACGCGTGCAGCAGGCGCGTGCCTTATATGATGAAGGTACCGAACTGCGCCAGCAACGCCTCTCGGAAGAGGCCACCGACCGTTTCCTGCAAGCCCTCGCGCTGATGCAAGACTGCCAACCGACCACCGAGAACCTCCGCCTCAAAGGCCAACTCAAAGACAACCTCGGTGCGATGTACAACAAACACGGCCTCTTCGACGATGCCCTCAAGATGCACTGCGAAGCCATCGCGTGCTTCCGCCAAATCGACGACTCCACCGCCGTGATGACCACGATGCGCAACTGTGGCCGCGTGGCGAAGTCGCTGGAGCAGTTCGCTCAAGCCAAGCGTTATTACGACACGGCCTTCAGCATCGCCACCTTATTAAACGATAAGGCCATGCAGAGCGACATCTACCTGGAGATGGGTCGCGACTACTACCTGCCCGTGGGCAACTATCCCGAAGCCATGACTTGCGTTCGCCGCGCCTTGGAAGGCGAACTCGACGACAACAACACCGACATCGCCAACATGACGCTCGGCGTACTTTATTACTACACAGACGATTACGCCACGGCGAAGACCCACCTCGAAGCCGCTCTCCGCAGCGAGAGGGCAGGGCTGAAGCAGTCGGTCTACCAGACGCTCTATGCCATCGCCTACAACGAGGGCAACCTCGCGCAGGCCATGGAATACCAAGACCTGTTCACCGAGTGCATGATGCAGGCCGACAAGGAACACGCCTCCGACAACCTACAACGCCTCAAGGCCGAATACGAACTGAAGGCGCAGAAGAGCGAGATGGAGAGTCTGCTCCGCAACCGCAGTCTGAAGCTGTGGCTCATCATCGCCGCAACGGTGATTGCACTGTTGGTCATCGTGCTGATTGTGAGGAAGAAGGTGAGCGACCATAAGTTGGCCGTGGAGCAGTTCCGCAGCCAGGTGGAGCGCGACCAAAACCGCATCCACGAGTTGGTAAGCGATATGGAAAACCTCATCCGCACCAACGACGACCTGCGCCGCGACCGTCAGACACTCTCGCAAAAAGACCTGCTGATGACAAGCAAGATCATGGGGCGCAACAAGGTCTACACCACAGCGCAAGGCCTTGGCGAGCAGGTGACCGCCGACACGATGAACTTCGCCCTCAGCGACGACGATTGGGCCGACTTCATCAGCCTTACCGACTTGGTGTACGACGGCTTCTCGCAGCGCCTCCTCGAACTCTATCCTAAACTCGGCAAGTGGGACGTGCGCATCTGTTGCCTCTCTAAGAACGGATTCTCCAACCAGGTGATTTCCATCCTCTTGGACACCCAAACTGAGTCGTACTACCGCCGCAAGACCCGCATCAAGCAAATGAAGATGAACCTTGCAGAGGACACACGGACTTTTGAGGAAATTGTGAATGCGGTTTAATCACAAAACAAATAATATCTTATGAGAAACTACAGATTACACAGATTTGACAGATATACGACGAGAAATTTGCAGGACGCAAGCGTCCAATTATTACAGATTTCCGCCTATGACAGTCTATCCGTATCAATCGGGAGCCTGCGACCCATAAATTCTACGGGAAGAAATCGGTACAATCTGTAAAATCTGTAGTTAAATAAAGTCGAAATCAAATAATTAACAATCAAATAATTAGATCTATGAAAAAGTTAGTATCAACCCTCATCCTTTGCCTGGCTTGCTTCGGCGGCTTGAAGGCACAAAACTATTGGGAGTTCATCGACCATCCAGCCACCTCCTTGTTGGGTGTGGGACCCGATGGCAGCCTGTTTTTCAATGAAGGCAGCAGCGGCATCAGCCGTATGCAAATTCCAAACGGAGCTTGTACAACCGTGCTCGGACCAGAGGCAGGCTACAATACGCATTGTTTCAGTGTGAGTCCTGAAGGAAGAATCTTCGTTTTTCATGATGACACACAGACCGTAATGTACTCCGACGACAACGGCGACACTTGGCACCAAACCACTTCGCTTTCACCTAATTGCGCATTTCCCACTAAAGCAGGTTTGTATGCTGTATCCAATGACATTTTTGTCGTGTGGGCCAAAGAAGGGGAAATTCTCTATACCCTCGACGGAGGTGAGACGTGGAGTGGCTGTGTACTTGATTTTCTCGAAAACTCTGAATCCGTCAAAGACCTTATAGTCAATGAAAATGGAGATGTGTATGTCAGTGTATCCTATTACATTATGAATATCGTCGGCATTTATCATTCCACGTTGTCCGACATGCAAAACTGGGAACTCGTTGCCTTTGAAGGTGTTGACATAGAAGATATGGCCTTCGACCCCGAAGGCAATGTGGTGGCTTGCGGCTATAATGGCGATGGGAGCAGTGTTGGCTTCCAGCACATTCCTGGTTTTTACCTGTTTGCTGGCTCGAGTTTAGCCATTAGCGATGGCGGAGTGGTTTACACGCCTAATTTTGCAGGTCATTCGGCTGTGCTTTCCTATTCCCTCGACCATGGCGAGACGTTTGTCAGCGCAGGCGAGGACATCCCCCTTGTTGACATTGCTCCTGGCGATGGAAGCGGTTATCTTTTCAAAGGGTATGACAATTACCTGTATTTTGTCTCTGGAACTGAGTATTGGAAAAGCATCCCTAATGCCGACGAGATTCCCACATTCAACCCTTTGGTGGGCGTGAAGTTTTATGACGAAACCAGCCGTTTGTATTACATCATCACCAGCGGCAACACCGTGGAAGTGACCTATGACCAATGGCATTTCAACACTTACGTGGGCGACTATGTCGTGCCCGAAACGGTGACCTACGAGGGCGTTACCTATACCGTCACGGCCATTGGTGAGTTGGCCTTTGGCGGCTGCGAAGGCGAGCTGAACTCTGTGATTGTGCCTAATACTGTAACCACCATTGAAAGATCGGCGTTTGAGTCGAGCGCGAAACTGCGTACCGTTGTCCTGCCCAATTCCGTGGACACCATCGCTCCGCGAACCTTTGCTAACTGCCCCAAACTGTCTTCGGTACGGCTTCCCGACGGCATCACCTATATCCCGAATTTCATGTTCGAGCGCTGCGAGAGCCTCACTTCGTTCACGATACCGCCCACGGTGACGCACATCGGCGAAAGTGCTTTTAATAATTCGGGCATCGTCATCAACAGCATTCCCGAAAATGTGACCTCCATCGGAAACAACGCCTTCTATTACTGCGAAGGCATCACCTCGATGGTAATACCCAACACGGTGACATCATTGGGATGGGGCGTGTTTTGCTTTTGCAGGGAATTGCAATCCATCCAGCTGCCCGACAACCTTGAGGCGATTCCCGCCACGTTCTTGAAGAATTGTTTCGCCTTAAGTTCCATCACCATTCCTGAGTCGGTGACTTCGATAGGGGAGGAGGCGTTTTCGGGGTGTACGCATCTGACTTCGGTGGTGATTCCCGAAGCCGTCACTTCAATGGGCAATGGCGTTTTCCAGAATTGCTATAACTTGGCCTCCATCGACATGCCCGAAACCTTGGATTATCTTGGTGAAAAGGCGTTCCGTAAGTGCGAACGATTGACGAGCATCACCCTTCCCCGAAATTTGACCAAAGTATGCAATGAGGTGTTTGAAGGATGCTCTGCCTTGCATCAAATCGAAATTCCCGAATCGGTGACCTCGATTGGAAACAGGGCTTTTGTAGATTGTAATTTGGAAGAAGTTGTAATTCCTAACCAAGTGGATTCCATCGGGTTGAATGCGTTTGATGGCTGTCAAGGTCTGTCGCATGTGGTGTTAGGCACATCGGTCTCTTATCTTGGTGAGTACGCATTGAATACAGTGGAAAGTGTGGGCGATTCTCTCATCGTAGAATGCCTCGGCACTACGCCGCCACGATGCGGCTACACCACTTTCCCCGATGCTGCGCTACAAGGCAAGATGATTGTCCCATGCGGCTATGAGGATATCTATCGCGAGGCTTTGGGCGAGTATTGGGCGAGCGGCAACTTTGAGGAAGACTGCGACTTTGCCGGTTTGGAATGGTACTACGAAATCTTGAACGAAAACGGTAGTATCACTTACCAGCATCTGGAATATACTGCTGACACGACCATCAACCATAAGGAAGTGCAAATTATCATCCGCACGAACACCTTATATGATAAGGGCGAGCACAGCGAGGTGACGCGAGAATATGTCTATGGTGAAGACGGCATAATCTATTGGTGGAACAAGGATTTGCAGGACTTTACGGTGCTATACGACTACAACGCCGAAGCCGGCGACGAATGGGAAATCAAGGTGGGTACACAACGTATCACCATGCATGTGGATGCCGTGGAGCAATACGAATATGAGAACCAACAATTCAGGCTGTTGCAGGTGCGCGATGCAGACGATCTCTTCAGCGGCACCATCGTGTGTGGCGTTGGCCACTTGACCAGTTTCTTCCCCGAAAAACTGATGAACCGTGGCAAGAACTACCGCGTGGAAGGTATGCGCTGCTACTGGCGCGAAGGCGAATTGTTCTTCAAATACGGCGAAGAAGATTGCGATGCCGTTTACAAGGTTTATCACAACGGCCTCGATGATCATGAGGATGATGTGTTTGCGGTTTATCCCAACCCGACCAATGGCGTTCTCGTTGTAGAGACGGTGTGCACACCGTCTCTACCAGCAGCAATCTACCGTATCACCAACCTGATTGGCCAAACCCTAATGTCAGGCCAAATCACCTCCGAAACCCAACAAATTGATGTTTCCAATTTGCAAAAGGGAATGTATTTCATTACCTTTGCAGGCGAAACACGAAAATTTGTGGTGCGTTAATCGCGGTCCTGTAGGGCTGTCGTATTACGGCAGCCGCGCATGGTAAACCCAAGGCGGCTGCCACGGTGTGACAGCCCTACAACAGACCGAAACGAATAGATAAATAACAATCAAAAACATACGACAATGAAAAAACTAGTTTTAACCTTAGCAATCCTGCTCGCCTTTGCGTTCAATGGCATGACGCAGCAAAGCAGTTTCGCTCCTCAAGGCGCGGAGTGGTATTTCAATGTCGCTTCCTTTATGGGCAGCCCAACCACTTATTTCCACATGGAGGTATTGGACGATACGATTATCCAAGGCCACACCTGTAGCGTCATCTCGCCGCAGTATGGGGGTGGCAATGGCGACAAACAGTTTGTCTATGAAGACAACGGCGTGGTGTATTGGTATAACCAGACTATTCAAAATTTTACGACACTATATGACTTCAATGCTGAGGCAGGTGAATCGTGGTATTGCGACATCGATTCCTGCTCTTTTGAGTGTCAGGTGCAGTCTGTTGAAGAGGTTGCTTTGGAAGGCCGTACTTATCGTGTTCAAACCGTTATACCCTTAATTGGTGACAACAACTATAGTGCTGAGGTGTTTTTCTTTGGAGGGGGACGCATCATCGAAGGCATTGGAGCAGTAGGTTTGTTCCCTAATTCTTGGGCATGCTCTAATGAATTTGTGTGTGGGGCGTATCTCGATTATTTGCGCTGTTATCTCGTTGACGGCGAGATGGTGTTGCACCTTGGTGCATACGATTGTGATGAACAAGGCTATTGCTGGGACGGCACTGTGGCTGAATCCTACGGAGGTGGCGACGGTACCGAAGAGAACCCATATCAGATTTATACTTCAAATCAGTTGGCTTTACTCGCCCAGCAAACCAACAATGGCACAGGTGGCGATGCCTATTACAAGATTATGGAGAATATCAATCTGGCCAATTGTGATGGCGGTATTCAGCAATGGATTTCCATAGGGACACCCGAACATCCTTTCACGGGACATTTTGATGGCTGGGGCGATGCCAAAACCATTTTGAATTTGCATCAAACCATCACTGACGGTGATGCACAGCCTGTGGGTGGTCTCTTCGGCTGCACCAACGGTGCCGAAATCAACAATGTCCATTTAGCGCAGTGTTATGTCAGCGGAAATGGAAAATATGTGGGCACCCTTGTGGGTTATGCTGGCTTGACCAACATTTCTAATTGCAGTATTTATGACGGACGCGCCTCAACTGACAAACAATATGGTATTGCGGGTGGTTTGGTAGGCTTGGCGGGCTACACTTACGGAGAACAGGGAGCGAGCGATCAGACATACTCCATCACGGCGTGTCAAGTGCAAGAGGCTGTGAAGGTGGAAGCCCATATTGCTGGTGGCGTTGTGGGCCAGATTAACGATTTGCGTGCGAAAGCACAATATGTGATGGATGGTTGCGTGATGAGTGGCTTGGCCGATAGTTTTTGTGTTCATGGAGGTTCTTCAACTGGTGGTATAGTTGGGATAATGTGGTGGGCGACGATATTGCGCTGCACTAACAATCAAAAAGTTGTTGGAGGTCTTTCACCTGGTGGTGGAGGTGTCGGCGGTATTGTAGGAATGGTTGGCTATGGCAGTGTTGAGGAATGTATCAACAATGAAACAGGACAGATTAGTAGTGTCGAAGGCTTTAAAGGTGTTCATGTTGGTGGAATTATCGGTATTATTCATAGTAGCGTCGAGAGTAGGGCAAGTGATATAAGAGGTTGTCAGAACTTTGCCGATTTGTCTGGCACTGGTTGTTGTGGCGGCATTGTTGGTGGTTATCATTTGAATCATTCAGGTACGCCTTCTTTTGTACAACAATGTAATAATTATTCAAGGGTGACATGTCATCGTCCTGCAAACGCTATTGGCGTTGAAAGTGTTGGCGGCATTGTTGGCCATGTTGGGCAGGGCTTTGGAAATCTTTGTATCGTTGAATGTAGCAATTTCGGTGATATGGTGATGGAGAGTGAGGAGCAAGGAGATGCTGGCGGCATTTTAGGTTCAAGAGAAGCGGGCAATATATACATTGTGAATGTGTTCAACAGAGGAACAGTGAGTGCTCCCAAATATGCAGGCGGCATTATTGGCGGTGCTGAGAATATAGGTAACTGCGTCATCCAGAATGTGTATAATGCAGGCGAGGTGATTACCAGAGAAGAAATCAAAGGAGCCATCGCTTATAATCAGCAAGAAACAGACCATTTCAGCGATTGCTATTGGTTGGGCCATCTTGAAAACCATGACGGCGTAAGCCAAGGTGAACCGTTGCAACATTCCTGTGCTTTCTGGCCTACCACTTATTTTGGTGAATGGAGTCTCGACAGCCTGCAATTCGGACACGATTTGGTAGAGGCTTTGAATACAGGCGCTGAAGCCTTGGTGGAGCAATATCCTACGGTACTTGCCATGGTTCACCGTTGGGATTATGACAATGACCATAATAACGACGGCTTCCCCGTCTTTACTGGAGTTGAAGTTGGTTATCCCTTTGGTGAAACGGAATGGTACTACGAAATCGAGAACGAGAACGGCAGCATCACTTATCAGCATCTGGAATATGCCGCCGACACGACCATCAACCATAAGGAAGTGGTTGTCATTATTCGAACCAACACGCTTTATGACAAGGGTGAACATCAGGAAGTCACTCGTGAATACCTTTATGAAGAAGACGGTGTGGTGTATTGGTGGAACAAGGATTTGCAGGAATTCACGACGCTCTACAATTTTGGCGCCGAGGAAGGCGACGAATGGGAAATCAAGGTGGGGATGGAAAGCATTCTTATGCATGTGGGTACTGTGGAGTATCAAGAATATGAAGGGAGTCTGTATAAAATGCTGATTGTGAGCGATGACCAAGATCTCTTCAGCGGTACCATCGTGTGTGGCATTGGCCACCTGACCAGTTTCTTCCCCGAAAAACTGATGACACGCGGCAAGGACTACCGTGTGGAAGGCATGCGCTGCTTCTGGCGCAACGGCGAATTGTTCTTCAAATATGGAGAAAGGGATTGCGACGAGGTGTATCAGGAAATCCATAACGGCATCGAGGAAGACGGCCCTTCGACAGGCTCAGGGACCTTAACCATTTATCCCAACCCGACCAACGGCGTCCTCTTTGTAGAGACGGTGTGCACACCGTCTCTACCAGCAGCAATCTACCGCATCACCAACCTGATGGGCCAAACCCTAATGACGGGCCAAACCACCTCCGAAACCGAACAAATCAACGTGTCCGGCCTGCCCGATGGGATGTATTTCATCACCGTGGGCGACACGACGCGGAAATTTGTGGTGCGTTAATCGCGGTCCTGTAGGGCTGTCGTATTACGGCAGCCGCGCATGGTAAACCCAAGGCGGCTGCCACGGTGTGACAGCCCTACATACAGACCGAAACGAAATAACAAATTGATAAACTGTTAAAAATCAGATAAAATGAAGAAATTGAATTTGTTATGGGCTGTTTTGCTGCTGCTTACGGCTTGCGGCAAGGATCTGTTGCCCACCGATGTCGTCGCAACCCATTCGCGCGACAACGATGGAAGCATTTATATCCAAGTGGCCTACGGCGACGGCACCGAGCAGTATTTCAAGGTGCTTTCCGAAAACACCGCTGAGGTGGTAGGCGTCACGGAATACTTCGGCGGCATTGAGCCTCCCATCGACTTTGGCGGCACGGAAGTGGTCATCCCTTCCGAAATCTCCCACGACGGACAAACCTATACCATTGTGGGCATCGGTAGCTATGCGTTCTATGACCGTCAAGAGTTGCGCTCGGTGGAGATTCCCGGCACCGTGCAATATGTGGGTGCTCGCGCTTTCGACTTCTGCCTCAAACTCAAGACCATCAAACTGCCTGACGGCGTGAACCGAATCGGTAAAATGGCTTTCAGGAGTTGCGTTGAACTGACCACCGTGGAATTAGGCTCAGGACTTACGGGCCTCTACTACGATGCTTTCGATGATTGTCGAGGACTTGCCACATTGGTTTGCCATGCGCCAACCCCTCCGGAAATCCTCGTTGATGTGCCAAATCCAAGTTTTTTATGGAATTGTCCCATCAACGAAATCAAGGTCCCTGCCGAGAGCGTGGAGGCTTACAAAACAGGCTACCTTTGGAACGAATTATCGGATAGGATTGTGGCTTTGTAACCAATTGATTATCAACTCAAAATTTAAATGTTATGAAAACTATTGCAAAATCAGTGTTCTTGCTCTTGGTCGTGGTTTCTTTCGCGTCCTGCAAGAAAGACCCGCTTTACCTGTTTGACCCCGCACAGAATGAGATGGTCTTTGGCACCTACAAACAAGAGATGAATGTGGCTTACGCTGAATACGAAGACTATTTCAACATTAGTGCAGAATCCAAAGGTGGATTTATCACCCCGACGTTTATCTTCCGTTTTCGGAATGTTCCTTACGAAGTGGTGGGCCAAACCATCCGTTTGGACGAAATGTCGGATTATACCTTGTCGTTTGAGCTTTTGGGCGAGGTGTCGTGGTTCACTTCTCCGGAGAAGGTCTGTGGCAAGATTTGGAATTGGGATGATCAGCTTGAACAAAACGTGGCTACCGACTATCCCGACAAATCGCCGTTCAGCAGCGGCTGGATGAAATTTGAGGAGGACGAAACGGGTCTCACCTTCACTCTTCACGGCGTGATGAGAAACGGCTACACTCTTCGGACGAAGCTGTTTTTCCCTGCTGAGGAGAAATAATCGACGGATTGGTTTCCAAAAAACGCCCGAGAAGCGATTCTTGGGCGTTTTTTATGATGCTTTTTTCTACAGAAACGTGCCAAATCTATCAAATTTTTGAAGATTTGGCACGTTTCTGTAGGATATTTTAGAATCTGAACAGGTCGTCTTCCGTTACATCATTCTGAATGTCAAACGAATTTGCGTTTCTAACCAAGCCCATCGAGGTAACCATCGTGATATGGACGGCTTTTGTGGTCTTGGTCTCTGTTTTAAACAATGCACGTCGTTGCTGAAGGGTTTGTGCGTAATCGTCGTCGATGGAAAAAGCTGTCTTCGAATACTTCATTTCGCAAAGGTTGATGACATCGTCGTTCCGGTCAATCAGCAAGTCGATTTGTGCGCCGGGATGCTCTTTCGTCTTTTCCACGCGCCATGCGTATTCGCTGCTGACGACACCACTGATACCCAGCTTCTCCTTGATTTGCCTTGAGTGTAGCAGGCAAACGCGCTCGAAGGCCAAGCCCGACCAAGTGGAAAACAATGGGGTGTCGTGGCTTTTGGTCCAATAGTGCTCGTCGTTAATTAGGTTGTCTTCGATGAACTTGAAGTAGAATAATGTGTAATTGTCTATTAGTTGGAATATGGCGTTCTTGTTCTTCATCCCTATACTGTGGTATTTGCGAATGAATCCGCAACTTTCCAGGTCTTTCAGTATGGAGGTCAGCTTGCCGTTGCTGCTTTTTTTCCACGATTCCACCAGTTCCTTTCGGGTCATCCCTGTTTTTTTCTTTCCTAACAGGTTGATGATGTCGATATATGGTTCTGGATGGTCGAAAAGCGAGGCGTACAGTTGCGAGAACTCGTTGCGTAGCTCGCCGTTTTGGGCGAAAAACAAACGGTCGATGTTTTGCGCCAATGATTTCCCTTTTTTTAGTTTTGACCAATAGTAGGGGATGCCTCCCATGATCATATAGCACTCCATGATTTGCTTTCGGTTCATTTCCAAACGAAGGCCTTGGGCGTATTGCTCACATTCGTTCAGGGTGAAGGGCTGCAATTGGATGTTGTAAGTCAGGCGGTTGTGAAGTCCGCCATGATTGTGGACGATTTTGTTGATGATCCATGATGTTGACGAGCCACAGATAATCAAAAGGATGTCTTTTCGAGCCGAGGCCCACCCGTTCCAAAAGTGTTCCAAGGCGGTCAGAAAACTTGAGCGGGGCGCGTCCATCCAAGGCATTTCGTCGATGAAAACGATTTTCCGCTGGTCTTTCGACTGGGAAAGCAGAGCGGCCAGCAAATTGAAGGCTTGGAGCCAATTCTCAGGTTGTGGTGCCTTAGGCATGCCTTGCGATCGCAACGACGACTGGAAGTTTTGCAGTTGGGCTTTGGTGTTCTTTTTGGCCAAACCCGTATGCGAAAAAGTGAATTTGTAGTCGAAAGTCTCTCTGATGAGAAACGTCTTGCCCACCCTGCGGCGGCCATAAACCGCGACAAATTCAGAATACTCAGATTCGTATGCCGACCTCAGCTCTTCTTGTTCTTCAAGTCTTCCTATCAACATCTTGTTATTCAGTTTGATTTTGCTGCAAAGGTAATCATTTTTTCTACAGAAACGTGCCAAATCTATCAATTTTTTGAAGATTTGGCAGGTTTACGTCGGTTTTTCCAAAAACAAAGGCTGCCGCAACCCCGCGACAGCCTTAATTATCAATTGTCAATTGTCAATTTTCAATTACTTAAACGCATTTTCGCTCAGTCCGTGTCCAGAGAGGGCCAAGTCCTTCATGTAGCCAGGAACCTCCTTGCCGAGGTACTTGTCCACATACAGTTTGGCGAGGTATTGGCCGAGCATGAAGCCGTGGCCGCGCAAGCCGGTGAGGATACCGACCTCCGGGTCGACGATGTAACGCGGCTCGGTGTAACGACCAGCCCAGCAAGCCAAGAAGCTCACCTCGCCCAGGTTGGGAATCCACTCGGCGAAGACCTCGGAGACAATCTCCAAGAACTCCTTGCTGTTGTACTTGATGTTCTGGCGTGCCTCGTAAGCGTCGGTGTCGGGGCTGGCGCAGCCGATGATCTGGCCGGTGTGGGCCCACTGCTGTCCGTAGACGGCGCTGAAGCCCTTGTAGTGACGACGATCGATGATCATGTCGAGCGGGCCACCATTGGGTCCCATCATGGGCAAACGGCGCGTGATGAAGGCTTGGTGCTTCACTGGATAGAGACCCGTATCCAAGCCTAACATGTCGTTGAACTTCTCGGCACCCCAGCCCATTGCGTTGACGAAGTGGTCGCAGGTGTACTCGATGAACTCGCCCTCGTGGGTTCGCACCAAGGCGATGTAATGTCCATTGGCTTTCTGCACATGGAGCAGCTCGCAGTCCTCGAAGTAGCGGCCGCCCTGCTGCACGCCGATCCAGCGGATGTAGTCGATGACGCGGCCAGGCGTGGCCTGCCAGCAGTCGCGGGTGATGAGGGCGTGGCTGTAGGTGTCCTTGCTGTCGTCCCACAGCGGCGAAATCTCTTTTTTGAAGTCCTTGCGCTCAATCATGTAGGCATCGCTCCATGCGCGTGATGCATCGAGAGAGTTGTAGGTGGCTTCATCGTGTACCAAGTTGACGTAATGCGTCGGGTGGTAGTTGATGTTGTGCTCCTTCTGCATGTTCTTGAAAATCTCGTGGTTGTGCACAGCGATGTCGGCGATGTCAGGGTTGGAGAAGGCCGGACGGCCGCCACCGATGCAACGCCACGAAGCGCCACGGCTGTAGTTGATCATCACAGGTTTCTTGCCGGCTTCCGAGAAGTAGCGGAACAAGGCACTACCTGCGATGCCGCCACCCGCGATGAACACTTCGACCTGTTCTTTCTTCACGCCGTTCATTTCGGGGAAGATGAAGGTCTCTTTGGTGTGCGGGTTGTAGAGGTCGCCAAGGCTGACTTGGTTCGACAGCGGGGCACGTGGCGTGGCGTCGCCAACCAATTCGATGCCGTAGGAACGCAAGATTTGACGGGCGCGTGGGATGCAACGCTTACCGCGGCACGGACCCATACCCATGCGGGTGATGTGTTTCAGCTCGTCCACCGAGATGGTCTTGCGGTTGCCGATGACGCGCAGGATGCGGTCGAGTTTGATGTCCTCGCAGTGGCAGACGTAGGTCTCGCTCTCGCCTTCGGCCAGTTTCTTGGGCGAAATCGGGGTGGTGAGTTCCTTGTTGGCGTTGTAACGGTCTTTCAGGATGAAGCCTCTCACGTCGGTCAGCTCGAACACGCGGCTTGCCTCACCCGACGGACGTGACGAGCGGGCTTTCACGCGAGCCACGTTGGTCTTGTTCGACTTCTTGAGGATCTTCTCGATGACGCCTTCGCCAATCTTTTGGCCGTCGTTGTCGACGAGATAGACCTCTGCGCCTTCCTGGGCTTCATATTCGATGGGCAGGAAGCAGGTCGACTTCTGCACGTCGTAACCGAAGATGGCCAAGCCCGGGCAACTGGAAACACACAGCATACAGCCGATGCACTTGTTGTAGTCGATGGTGGGTGTGCTGCTGGTGGAGGGCTTGGTGATGGCGCCTTGCGGGCAACTGAATGAGCAGGGGTTGCAGGCGAAGCCGTAGAGGCAGTCGGCCTGCACGAAAGCCTTCTGCATCATGCGCTCGGGCGTAGGCAGGTTGGGCTTTTCGAGGAGACGCACAGGATGCTGTTGCGAGTCGATATATTGTCTCGAAATCTCAAGATAATCGTCGTAGTTGAAGCGCACGCCGATGGCTTGGGCCACCTCGTAGGCGACTTGTTTGCCACGCAGCACGGCGCTGGTGCCTTCGCCGATGCGGATGGCATCGCCGGCACCGTAAGTGTTGAGGCCGAAGACCTCGCGTCCTTTCACCAACAGTTGGTTGTCGGGGATAAGGCCGGTGCAGATGTTGATGATGTCGATGTCGTCGATGACTTGCTCAGTGCCAGGGATGGCCTTGAAGTTCTCGCACTTGGCGATGACGGCGCCTGTGATGCCGGTGTAGTCGGCATTGGGGATAGCGCGCACCAGGACGTAGCTGGTCATGATCGGAATGCCGAGACGGCGCACACGGTTGGCTTGCACGGGGAAGCCGCCCTCGCGGGGCATGGCCTCGATGATAGCCTTGATGGTGGCACCCGCCTGCATGCCTTGGTAAGAGGTCAGGTAGCCGATGTTGCCAGCACCCACGGTGAGGACTTTCTTACCGAGCAAGGTGTGCTCTTGGTTCATCATCTTCTGGAACACGGCAGCGGTGTAAACGCCCGGCACGTCGTCGTTCTCGAAGGTCGGCATGAAGGGCACGGCACCCGTGGCCACCACGAGGTGTTGTGCGTCGATGTAGCCAATCTCGCCAGTGACGATGTTCTTGATGGCCACGCGACCGCCTTCAAGCAGGTCCCAAACGGTGTTGTTCAGCAGGATGCCTTCGTGGTTGTCGCCCGCCAAGGTCTTGGCGATGTCGAAGCCACGCATGCCACCGAATTTCTTCTCCTTCTCGAAGAAGAAGAACTGGTGGGTCTGCATGTTGAATTGGCCACCGATGTTGGCGTTGTTGTCGACGACGATGTTGCTGATGCCGAAGGCGTTGAGTTGCTCACGGCAGGCGAGACCCGCGGGACCGGCGCCGATGATGGCGACTTGGGTCTTGTAGACCTTCACCTCGCGGGGCTGCTGCTCCTTGGGCTCGGGAAGGATGGTGTCCTCCTTGTCGATGCGGCGCACTTCCTTGACGCCATCGACTTTAGTGATGCAGATACGGCGTATCTTGCCATCGACCAGCATCTCGCAGGCACCGCATTTGCCGATGCCGCAGTTGAGGCTTCGGTTGCGGCCGTCGAGCGAGTGGCTGTGGACGGGATAACCGGCTTGGTGAAGGGCGGCGGCGATGGTCTTGCCGCGCTGACCTTTGACGGTCTTGCCTTCATATTGGAATTCCACAAGGTCTTCCTGCGGGATGTCCAAGATGGGGTGTTTCTCGATTTTGTACATATAGAATGTGATTTTGAGTCTTAAAAATACGGGCGCAAATTTAGGAAAAACATAAAAAGAGGAATCTTTTTTGTCTTTTTTTTGAAAAAAATGTACAAAAACCAAGGTTCCTGAGCCCAAGGTTGCTGAGCCTGTCGAAGTGTCGGGGAGCCGACAATAAAAGGTCTGGCTTCTACGGGCGACATCGATCCATGGGCCGTCATCGCGGACTTGATCCGCGATCTCCTGTGCAAAAGGGACTCCCTTCTGCGGAGGAGATGGCGGATGTCCCTCCGCCATGACGGCAAAGGGGGGCTGTTTTTGTTGTTTTGACTGGGTCGTCGGGTGTTAATAACTTAACACGAACTGCATCGTACTCCTGCTCCCTTGTTTCACCAGGACCTTCTTCCCCTTGATGAAGTCAGTCTCCAAGCCGTCTTGGTAATGTCGAATAGTGAACAGCTGCAGTCCGTCGTTGTATTTGACGCTGAAATCGTCTTTGAGGTTGGCCCTCAGCTGTTTCAGCTTCTGTTCGTTGCTATCGAAACAGAACGAGAGCATCAAAGCGGAAGTCTGAATCATGTTGGCGTGGATGTTGAGGTCGGCGCAGACGGCGAAGATGGTCTTCAGGTTGCGCTCGTCCATGAACGAGTAGTCGCGGGGCGAGATGGAGACCAGCGTTTGGTTGTCCTTGACGATGTAGGAGGGGATGCTCTCGTCGTTTTTCCTATGGCCGCCGTCGATGAGCGATGGCTCGTGGCCGGGGTGGAGGAACGACTGCACTTTCAGTGTTATCCCCTTGTTTTGCAGCGGCTTGATGGTCTTGGGGTGGATGATGGTCGCGCCATAGAAAGCCAACTCAATGGCCTCGGAGTAGGGAATATGCGGCAGTTGAACCGTGTCGGCAAAGCGTTTCGGGTCGGCATTGAGCAGGCCGTCCACGTCTTTCCAGATAGTGACCTCCTCGGCATCGAGGCAGTTGGCGAAGATGGCAGCGGTGAAGTCGGAGCCTTCACGTCCTAAGGTGACGCTGTGTTTGCCGTCGGCCGTACCTCCGATGAAGCCTTGCGTCAGGCATACGATGCCTCGGATATGCTCATCGTTCAACTTGCTGATTCTCAAACGGGTCTCATCCCAATCGGGGTTGGCGGCGCGGTAGTGGGTGTCGTCTTCAGCGATGACGTATTTTCGTGCGTCGAGCCAGCGTGTCGGGATGTCGCATTTGCTGAGGTATTCGTGGATGATGCTGGTCGAGATAAGTTCACCGTAGCAAACGGTCTGGTCATATTGGTAGTCGTAGGGCGTGTCGGTCTTCTGCAGCTTCTCCCACAGCTCGATGAAGAGTCCGGCGATGTTCTCTCCGAAGGCGGGGTTGGCGTCGTTGCCGAAGAGCTCGTTGATGATGCCGTCGTGGTAGGCGATGACGTCATGCAGGGCCTCCATGCCAAGTTGTCCGTCGTGTTCGCGGAAGTCGGCCAAGGCTTTTTCGAGGGCGTTGGTCGTTTTGCCCATAGCGGAGACCACCAACAGAATATCCTCGTCCTTATGTAGGCTGACGATGTCGGCCAAATTTCGCACGGCATCGGCATCCTTCACCGACGCGCCACCGAATTTATAGATTCTTTTGATCATTTTAGTCACCGATTGAAGATGCAAAAGTAAGAAAACTCCGCAATAAATTTATTAAATAGGAGTTATTTACTCCGAAACTGCTATTTTTGCACGGTTTTTGCCATTCGGCAAAAACCGTATAACAGAACAATTAACAACTGACACAATGATAGAAACTGACATTCGTGAACTGAACGAAAAAATCCAACGTGAGAGTCAATTCCTCGACCTCATCAACCTCGAAATGAACAAGGTCATCGTCGGATTGGCCTGCTGGCCAATGGACACATCCTTCTCGAAGGTGTGCCTGGCCTAGCCAAGACCTTGGCCATCAAGTCGATGGCCAGTGCCATCGACGCCGACTTCGCCCGTATCCAATTCACTCCCGACCTGCTGCCTGCCGACCTCATCGGCACGCTGATTTATAGTCAAAAGAAGGAGGAATTTGTGGTGCGTCGTGGCCCCATCTTCGCCAATTTCGTGTTGGCTGACGAAATCAACCGTTCTCCCGCCAAGGTGCAGAGCGCCTTGCTCGAGGCCATGCAGGAGCATCAGGTGACCATCGGCGACGAGACCTTCAAGCTGCCGGATCCCTTCCTCGTCATGGCCACACAGAACCCCATCGAGCAGGAAGGTACCTATCCGCTGCCCGAGGCTCAGGTGGACCGTTTCATGCTGAAGGTCATCATCAACTACCCCAAGAAAGAGGAAGAGAAACTGATTTTGCGTCAGCAGATTGCCAGCGCAGGTGCCAAGATCAACGCCGTGGTGAAGCCCGAGGACATCATCCGCGCCCGCGAGGTGTGCCGCGAAATCTATCTCGACGAGAAGATTGAAAACTACATCACCGACATCGTCTTCGCCTCACGTTATCCTTCAGATTACAAACTGAAGAAGTTCGCCAATATGATCAGCTACGGCGGCTCGCCGCGTGCCACCATCAACCTGGCCTTGGCTGCCAAGGCCTACGCCTTCATCAAGCACCGTGGCTATGTCATCCCCGAGGACATCCGTGCCGTGGCCCCTGACGTGCTGCGTCACCGTATCGGTCTGACCTACGAGGCCGAAGCCGAAAACATCACCACCGAAGAAATCATCAACGAGATCCTGAATACCATCGAGGTGCCGTGATTTAGTTGAGAGTTTAGTGTTGAGAGTTTAGAGTTGTAGGGCTGTCACACTGTGGCAGCCGCACATTCGAAATAGCCAATGGAATCAACAGAAATATTCAAGAAAGTCCGCAAAATCGAAATCAAGACGCGAGGCCTCTCGAACCATATCTTCTCGGGGCAGTACCACAGCGCCTTCAAAGGGCGTGGTATGACCTTCAGCGAGGTGCGCGAGTACGAGTATGGCGACGATATCCGTAACATCGACTGGAACGTCACCGCCCGCTTCAACAAGCCTTTCGTCAAGATCTTCGAGGAAGAGCGTGAGATGACGGTCATGCTGCTCATCGACGTGTCGGGTTCCAACGACTTCGGCTCACAGAGTCAGTCGAAACGCGACCTGACTGCCGAATTGGCAGCCGTCTTGGCGTTTTCTGCCATCCAGAACAACGACAAGGTGGGCGTGATTTTCTTCAGCAGCAAAATCGAGAAGTTCATCCCGCCGAAGAAGGGCAGTTCACATATCTTGCGTATCATCCGCGAGATCGTCGACTTCAAGCCGACGGAACGCGGCACCGACATTGGCGAGGGCTTGCGTTTCCTGACCTCGGCCATCAAGCGCCGCACCACGGCCTTCCTCATCTCCGACTTCATGACGGACAAGAGCTTCGAGAAGGAGATGCAGATTGCCGCCAACAAGCACGACCTCGTCGCCTTGCGTATCACCGACCGCCGTGAGATGGACATCCCCAAGGTGGGTCTGGTGAAGTTCCGCGACTCGGAGACGGGTAAGGAACGCTGGGTCGACACGTCGAGCCGCGCCTGGCACGATGCCTACCAGCAGATGATTCAATACAAATCGGCGGAGCTGAACCGTGAGTTTACCAAACACGGCATCGACAACTCGTTGATTTACACTGACGAAGACTATGTGAGACCTTTGATGCAACTCTTTAAGAAAAGGGAGGCAAGAAGATGAAGAAAACTATTTTGATATTGATGGCGGCGTTCGCCCTGCTGGGTGGCCTCAAGGCACAAAACGTGGAGGTGGAAGGCAAGGTCAACGACACGAAAGTGCAGGTGGGCAAGCCCTTCACGCTCGACTTGAGCCTCAAGGTGCCCTACGGCTGGTTCGTGGAATGGAACGACTTCGCCATCGACACGCTGTCGGAGCAACTCGACATCATCAAGCGCAGCGAGGTGGAACGCACCGCCGATGCGGATAGCAATGTCATCGTCCGTCAGCAACTGACTTTGATGACCTTCGACACGGGAGCGGTGCAGGTGCCGTCAGTCGGCCTGACCTATGCCCGTTCCTTCGACGACCCGAACCGCCTGATGGCCTATACCGACCCCATCGACCTGTATTCGACCACCATCACGGTCGACACCACCATGGCCTACAAACCCATCGTGGAGCCGCTGGCAGCGCCGATTCAGATGAGAGAGGTGTTTCCTTGGATTCTGGGTGCTCTGCTGCTCGTGCTGGTGTGTCTCGGCATCTGGCTGCTCCTCAAACGCCGCAAGACGAGGGTCGACGAGAACGGCAACATCGTCCGTGGCCCCGTCATCCCGCCTTACGACAAGGCGGTTACTGACCTCGAGAACCTGCGCCAACAGAAGCTATGGCAGTCGGGCAAGGTGAAGGAGTATTTCTCCTCGCTGACCGACATCGCCCGCGAATACATCGAAGGCCAGTTTGGCGTCAACGCCGTCGAGATGACTACCGACGACATCTTGGAGGAAGTCAAGCCGTTGCGTTTCTCGCAAGAGACCTACGACAAGCTGAAGGAGACCATGGAAGTGGCCGACTTGGTGAAGTTCGCCAAGTACACGTCATCCAACCTAGAGAGCGAGAACGCCATGAACCGCATGACGGAATTCGTCAACGAGAGCCATGAGCAGTATCAGAAGCGTAAGGCCGAAGAGGAGGCGCGACTCGCCGAGATGAAGAAACAGAAACAAGAAGAACCCGCAGGAAAGGAGGACCAGACAAATGTTTGAAAACATTGAATTTGCGAATCCCAAGTTGTTGTGGCTCTTATTGTTGGTGCCATTAGCCATCGTATGGTACATCCTGCGTCACAAGAAACAGGAGGCTGCAGTGACCTTCTCCGACCTGAAAGGCATGATGAAATTGCCGAAGACCTGGAAGGCCTACCTGCGTCACCTGCTTTTCGCCTTGAAGATGGCGGCCTTAGCACTGCTCATCGTGGCTTTGGCCCGTCCTCAGAGCTCCTCGACCAACTCGACCTCCAACATTGAAGGCATCGACATCGTCATGGCCATGGACGTCTCAGGCTCCATGCTGGCCCGCGACCTCAAGCCCGACCGTCTGACGGCTGCCAAGAATGTGGCCTCCGACTTCGTGAAGAATCGCCCCGGCGACCGCATGGGCCTGGTCATCTTCTCGGGTGAGACCTTCACCCAGGTGCCGCTGACCACCGACCATGGCGTGATGCTCAACATGCTGGCCGAGATGAAGAACGGCCTCATCGAAGACGGCACCGCCATCGGCGACGGCTTGGCCACGGCCATCAGCCGACTCAAGGACAGCGAAGCCGTCTCCAAAGTGGTCATCCTGCTCACCGACGGCATGAACAACGCCGGTTCCGTCGACCCCTATACCGCTGCCGAGATCGCCAAGCTCTATGGCATCCGTGTCTACACTATTGGCGTGGGTACCTATGGCATGGCACCTTACCCCGTGCAGGACTTCTTCGGCAGGACGGTGATGCAGCAGATGAAGGTTGAAATCGACGAGAAGCTGCTGTCCAACATCGCCAACTCGACGGGTGGCAAGTATTTCCGTGCCAACAACAACCAGAAGTTGGACGAGATTTATCAGGAAATCGACAAGCTGGAACGCTCCAAGATCGAGGTGACCGAGTTCCGCCGCCTCCACGAGGAGTTCTATCCTTTGGTGGCATGGGCCTTGGCCTTGCTGCTGCTCGAGTTCCTGCTGCGTAAGACTATTTTCAGAACTTTAACCGATTAAAGCCATGGAAAACGTATTGCGATTTGAACACCCCGAGTACCTCTACTGGTTGATTCTCATCCCGGTATTGGTCATCATCTATATCCTGTTCCGCCTCGGTCAGAAGCGCCGTTTCGAGCGTTTCGCCAAAATCGGGATGCGCGAACATCTGGTGCCGAGTTATTCCACCCGTCGTGCCAACTTCAAGTTCGTCATCTTCTTGCTTATCGTCGCTTGCTCCGTCTTGGCGTTGGCCAACCTGCAGAGCGGCAGCAAGATGGAGGAGGTGAAACGCGAAGGCATCGACCTCTATTTGGCCGTCGACGTGTCCAACTCGATGAACGCCGAGGACATCGTTCCGAGCCGTATGGAACGCTCCAAGCAGGCCATCAACAAACTCATCGGCGACATGCGTGGCGACCGCATCGGCGTCATCGTCTTCGCCGACAAGGCCTTTGTGCAACTGCCCATCACCACCGACTATTCAGCAGCGAGGATGTTCCTCTCTACCATCAACACGGGCCTCGTGGCCTCGCAGGGTACCGCCATCGCCGAAGCCATCAACTTGGCGCTCAAGTCGTTCCCCGACGAAGCCCACAGCCGAGCGATCATCATCATCTCCGATGGCGAGGACCATGAGAACGACGCCGCGGTGAAGGCGGCGCAAGAGGCGGCCAAGCAAGGCGTGCACGTCTATACCATCGGCATGGGTCTGCCCGACGGCGCCCCCATCCCGGAATACAACCAATACGGCCATCAGACGGGTTACCGCAAGGACCGCAACGGCAACACCATCATCACTCGTTTGGACGAGCAGATGCTGCAAAAGATTGCGTCGGCAGGCAACGGCATCTATGTCCGTGCTAGCAACTCCAACGTGGGTCTGGAGAAGATCTACGACGACATCAACAAACTCGACAAGACTGAAATAGATGCCAAGGTCTTCACCGACTATGAGGACCAGTTCCAGTGGTTTGTGGCCACCGCCATCGTCCTCCTGCTGATTGAGATTTTCATCTCATCGGGTAAGCGAGCCTGGGAGCGGAAGTTTAACATTTTTGAGAAGAAAGATGAATAAGCTTGTTAAATATCTGACAATCATTGTTTTTCTGTCGTCTGCTTTGACTCTCTCGGCACAAAGCGACGAGAAGGCCATACGCAAAGGCAACCGAAACTACAAGAGCGGTAACTATGAAGAAGCCATCGCCAAATATCGGGAAGCCTTGGAAATCAGGCCGAACAATGCCAAGGCACAGTTCAACTTAGGTGATGTGTACTATGCCAAGCAGTCGTACGACACGGCGTATGCCGAGTTCCAGAAGGTGCTTGAGATTTCGCCCGATGCCAAGCTGAAGTCGGATGCCGTCTACAACATGGGCAACTGCCTCTTGGCGCAGGACAAATACTACGATGCCTTTAATGTATATAAGGTGTCGCTGAAACTGAATCCGGAGAACGAAAATGCCTTGTATAACCTTGAGTACTGCCGTGCCCACCTCGTCAAGAGTGAGGTATGGGTGGTGCAGCCCGAGCATGGCACGGTGGAGGCTAAGGAAAAAATGGCCTTCAACGGGCAGCGCGTGACGTTGACTTCGCGCCCCGACGAGGATTATGCCTTGTCGGAGTACATCGTGGCGAGAGCCGACAACATGGAGGTGAAGGTCGATGTGAGCGGCAGCAGCTTTATCATGCCAAAGTTTGATGTGATGGTAACGGCTGTGTTTAAGCCTTCACATAAGATCGAAATCGACAAGGACATCAAGCACGGCACGGTGCGCGCCGACCGCCAAAAGGCTGTCGAAGGACAAAGCGTAAAGCTGGAAGCCCAGGGCGAGGATGACTATGTGCTCGATAAGTACACGGTCTACCGCACGGGCAATGTAAAAGACACCATCCCGGTCAACAAGGATGTTTTCCAGATGCCTAACTTTGATGTGACGGTGACGGCAACGTTCCGCACGGCTTTGAAAGTCAGCATCGACAGCGTGGCTAACGGCACGATCTCGGTAACCGACAGCCTGGTGAAGCCCGGACAAGACGTGGGCATCATCGTGAGGCCCAACAAGGGCTACCAGTTGGGCGACCTGCAGGTGGTCAGCCAAAAGGATGCCACCGAGTCGGCTCCCGTTTCCGACGACAATATGTTCCAGATGCTCGACTCCGACGTGACGGTGAAAGCCACTTTCGTGGAGGCGACAGACTATTATAAGGTGCAGCCCGACACCGCGGTGAAAGGCGGCCATGTGTTGCTCGACCAGACCGAAGCCACGCGCCGCGAGACGGTGAAGCTCGACAACGCCCCCGAGCCAGGTTACCAGTTCAAGGAGTATGTCATCCATCAGGTGGGCGACACCGCCGTGAAGGTGCAAGCCTTGGGTAATTTCTTCACCATGCCCGACTTCGATGTGGAGGTCTCGGCCATCTTCGAGAAGAGCGAAGGCGAAGACCAGCAGCAACAACAGCAACAACAAGAACAGCAGCAAGATCAGCAACAAGAGCAGGAGCAACAACAAGACCAGCAACAAAACCAAGACCAGCAACAGCAGCAGCAAAACCAGCAGCAGCAGAGTCAGCAGATGTCGAAGGAAGACGCCCAGCGTATGCTCGACGCTCTTGAAAACCAAGAGAAGAAGACCATGGAAAAGGTCAACGAACAGAAAGTAAGACAACAACCCAAAAAGAAATCCGACAAAGACTGGTAGGGACGCAACGCTTGCGTCCGCAAAAAAAACGGACAAAATATGTTATTTTTGCATCGTGAAAACAATAGATCAATGAAGACAATATTCAGGCTAGTATTATTCATCGTGTGTGCCGTGCCTATGACAATGTGGGCACAGGATGACCCGACCTTGAAGGCCTCGGCCCCCAAACAAGTCATGGTAGGCGAGCGTTTTCAGGTGGTGTTTGAAGCCAACGCAGAAGGCAAGAATTTCCAGGCCCCTTCGTTTGGCAACCTCACGTTGCTGGGCGGCCCGTTTACTTCGACGAGCTCCAGCTTCTCGATGGTCAACGGCTCAATGTCACATTCCGTCAAGTGCACCTACACCTTCGCCCTGCAGGCCAATCATGAAGGTACTGTCCATGTGGGTGCGGCCTCGCTGACCGTCAAGGGCGACAAAGTCAGCAGCCAGCCATTCGACATCCAGGTGGTGCCAGACGATGGCAGCCATAACGACAATTCAGGTGGCGGATATGGCGGCGGACACGGCAGCCAAGGAGGACAACAGCAAAATACCAACGACCCGCAAGTTAGCGGCAAGGACTTGTTCCTCAGGGTTATACCCTCTAAGAAATCGGCATACGTCGGCGAGCAGGTCGTGCTGACCTACAAGCTCTATACCAAGGTGGCGGTGTCGTCGGTGTCGCTCTCCAAGATGCCCTCATACGCCGGCTTCTGGACCAAGGACATCTCCGACAACAGCGGCACGCTGAACCAATCCAGCGAATACGTCAACGGCATCGAATATACCACGGCGGAGATCCAGAAGGTGATCGTCGTCCCGCAGCGTTCAGGCAAACTCACCCTCGACCCGATGACGATGGAATGTATCGCACAAATCCGCACCGAGCGTAACAACAGCCGTAGCATGGATCCTTTCGAGGCCTTCTTCAACGACCCCTTCTTCAACCGTAACATCGTCAACGTGAAGAAGGAACTCACTTCGCAGCCGTTCACCCTCGACGTGAAGAGCCTCCCCGAAAACGGCAAGCCCGCATCCTTTGCAGGAGCTGTGGGCAACTATAACTTCAAGTCGGAAATCGACAAGAAGGAGCTGAGCACCAACGAAGCCGTCACCATCACCTTGACGGTGTCGGGCACGGGCAACGTAGAGCTGCTGCAGATGCCAGCGCCCGTCTTCCCACCTGACTTTGAATTGTACGACCCGAAAGTCACCACATCAAGCAATGTCGGTTCACAAGGCCTGACGGGGACGAAGAAAGCAGAGTATCTGGCGATTCCTCGTCGTGCAGGCACCTTCACCATCCCAGCCGTGGAGTTTTCCTATTTCAACCCCACAAGTGGAAGCTATGAGACGATAATGTCAGAGCCCTACGAAATCAATGTGGAGAAAGGCTCTGGCTCTGACGATGGCGGTGGCATCTATGCCTCCAACCAAGAGGACATCAAATATTTGGGTAGCGACATCCGCCATATCATGACGGGCAAAGCGCATCTGAAGCCCATGCATACGGTGTTCTTTGGGTCAGCGGCCTATTTTGTGGCGTTGCTGGTCTTGTTGGCGCTCTTTGTCATGCTGCTGTTTGTCCTGAAAAAACGCGAGCAGCTGACCCAAGACACGGCAGCCAACCGTAACCGCAAGGCCGACAAGGTTGCCCGTGGCCGCCTCAAGAACGCCTACCAGCATCTGAAAGCCAAGGACCAAGAGAAGTTCTATGTGGAGATGTCACAGGCTTTATGGGGCTACATCGCCGACAAGCTCGGCATCGAGCGCTCCAAGCTCTCGATGGACACGGTCAGCGAGACCATGAAGGGCAAGAACGTGCCCGAAGAGCTGACGCAACAGTTCATCGACACCCTCAACAGCTGTGAGTTCGCCCGCTTCGCCCCTGGCAGTGCCGAGGAGAAGATGGACGACCTCTACCAGAAGGGCATCGACGTGATATCGAAAGCGGAAAAAGTCTTGTAAACAATGAAAGGGAAACAGAAATGAAACGATACACCTTATTTATATTAATGACGCTTTTCGCCTTGGCGGGCAAGGCCCAGGAAAATGTAGACGTCTGGTTTGAACAAGCCAACAAGGCCTATACCATGGGCAACTACGACTCGGCTAAAATCGTCTATGAGAAGATATTGGCTGCCGACATGGAGTCGGTGCCGCTCTATTACAATTTGGGCAATGCCTACTACAAGATGCACGAGTATCCCATGGCAATCTGGTGCTACGAGAAGGCCTTGAAACTCGACCCTTCCAACGAAGAGGTGCAGACCAACCTGGCCATCGCCAACCATGCCATCGTCGACAAGATAGAGCCTGTGCCGCAGTCGTTTATCGTCAAGGGATGGCGCAACGCCAGGGCATCGCTGTCGGGTGACGGATGGGCATGGTGTTCCATTGTCTTTTTTGCTCTGTTGTTGGTTTCTCTGTTTTTGTTCCTGCGTTCGCGTAAGGTGGGACTGAGGAAACTGGGCTTCTTCACGGGACTTGTATTCCTGTTGGCTTTCGCCTTGTCGGTGGTCTTTGCCGCACAGCTGAAGCAGGCCTCGACAACGCAGGACCAGGCCATCTTGATGACCCCTACGGTGACGGTGAAAAGCTCTCCTAGCGAGGCCAGCGTCGACCTTTTTGTGCTACACGAAGGCACCAAAGTCAGCGTTTTGGATACCGCCAACGGGTGGTGTAAAATCAAAATCGCCAACGGAAGCGTGGGATGGCTTGAAGCGGATAATATGCGCTTTTTCTGACCATTTTTGGGGTTTAAAATGACTTTTTTGAAAAAAACTGAAATTTTTTTTCTTCAAAATGTTTTTTCTTTCAAAGAATGTCCTATATTTGCAGACCATATTAAAGTGAAAAAGTGTCATTAGACGCGTAAAATTGTAGTGTAAAACAGAGAATTAATTAAAATTTCGTGATATGAAAAAGAGATTTTTACCTTTCAGTTTACTTCTGGTAATCATGATCTTGGGACAGTCGGTTATCGCTGACCAAGGTGGACACTATGTGCCGCGCACGCAACCCACAATGAACGCGGAGAGCTACATGGGCAGCCTTCGTGCCAACCAAAACACGGGCTTGATTGACCCGGCCGACATGTTCAAGGCCATGCAAGCCCCTGCGACGAAAGATGCCGCCAACGATCCTTTGTATTGGATTAGCATGGGCCCCGACAACATGGGCGGTCAGACGACGGCTATCGTTTATGACAACCAATCCAATGTCGTCTACATCGGCTCCAAAGGCGGTGGTGTCTATAAGACTTACAACTTTGGTGTCACCTGGCACCAAGTGGGAAACCTTGACCTTATGGTTAGCACCATGGTGCAAGACGAAAACGGTATCATCTATGTGGGTACCGGTGACGGTGGTGTCAACATTGACCACAACGGTCTCACGGATTTGAACTACAGCAACAGCTTTATCGGCACGGGTATCTACACCGTTGATGTCCGCAACAACGACTTGATGACGCAGGTCGTCGCCCCCACCGCTGACGAATGGCTGTATATCAACGAGCTTGCCGTCGCTGGCAATAAGCTGTTGGCTGCCACTCCCGAAGGCCTGAAATATTCTACCGATAAAGGCCAAACCTGGCAGGTGGCCCTCGAAGGCAATGCCGAAGAGGTGAAGGTCGGTAGTGGCAATGTCATCGTCGCTTCCGTCGATGGCATGGTTTACATCGGCACCGATGTCAACAATCTCGAATGCCATTCACATTCCGGTACGAACGAAATGCAAGGCGACACGCTGCTTCCCAAAGCTGCCGGCCTGGTTGATATCGCTATTGCCCCTAAGGACGATAACGTCATCTATGCTTCGTGCATCGATGCTAACGGTGACCATACTGGTGTGTTTGTCTCCAGAGACAAAGGCGCTACTTGGGCTAAGGCTTTGCCCAAAGTCACTAGTAATTTGGGTCATACCATCTATGACGGCCAAGGCCGTTACAACCACGGCATCGTTGTCGATCCGACCGACGACGGCATCCTTTATGTCACGGGTTACAAACTGTGGCGCTTGACGCGCCCCGCTAGCGGCGACGGTTACTATCAGTGCCTCAACCTTACTTCAAACACCACGATTTCTTCTACCGCTTACCTCCATGTCGGTCTTCATGTGATGGCCTTCAACCCCAAAAACAGCAATGAGTACTACATCGGCACCGATGGTGGCGTCTACAAAGGCGATAGGAACTTCGAGTTCTTTAACTGCAACAGACAATATGTCACCAGCCGTATGTTCAATGTGGCCTTCTCTGGCAAGGACACGCGCGTCATGGCTGCCGGCCTTGACCACGGCTTGGTGATGATTGAAGGTGAAGAAAACACGAACACCCCTGGCACTGGTGCATGGATCAATCCTTCGGGCGACGATATGGGCTTGTGGTCCGAAAGCTCATCAGCTGGTCCTTGCGCCTTCTCGATGATCAACCCCAACACGATTTTCGTCACCTCGAAGGAGGGCGGCTTTAATCGTTCTGAGACTGCTGGTCAGGACTGGGTGTCCACCAACTTCATCTCCTCCATCAGCTTTAGCACGACCAATTTCCGTTTGCCTATCGTGTTGTTCGAAAGCTATGATGCCGACTGGAATCCTGGCACTGTTTGGTATTACAACACCAGCGGTCATACCCAACATGCTGACGATGTTGTGGAGTGCATGAGCAACAGCAACTACCCGTTCAACTACACCTTGGAAGCGAATTTGCCCAATGGCGACTCAATCGAAGTGCATGACCCCATCGGAGCCAAGCTGTTCTTCACCGTCAAGGATAACCTCTACATGACGTTGACTCCCTTGAACTTCGCTGTTGAAACGCAATGGATTAAGCTTGCTGGTAAGGTTAGCAATACGGTGATTAACCATCAACCCGAAGCCGCTGAGTACAACTATACTGGTGGCGAGCCTGTTTGCATGAGCATCTCCGCTGATGGCGACATCCTGTATGTGGGTTACAGAAACGGTAAATTGTATCGTCTGACCAATTTGAACACGGTCGTCGACGCTGCCACGGGTACCTATTACAACTCTGGCGACACCATCCTCAACCCCGATTGCCAAGTGGTTACCAAGTCACTCGCCTTCGAAGTGAATGGCACGGCTATCACTCAAGCCATCACCTCGGTCTCTATCGACCCGCGTAATCCCAATAAGGTCATTGTTACCTGCGGTAACTATGGCAACGACAGCTATGTGTTCTATTCGAACAACGCCATGTCCGATAACCCGACCTTCGTTTCAGTGCAAGGCAACCTGCCTAAGATGCCCGTCTATTCTTCAGTGATTGAGATGGCCACGGGCGATGTCATCCTCGGCACGGAACGCGGTATCTACAGAACCAAGAATATCGGTGCCTCCAATGTGGAATGGATTGCCAACAACCACATGATGGGTGAAGTGCCGGTGATGGATCTGAAGCAACAGCTGATGAGCCAAGAGGACAAGGAAGTCTCCCACGTGACCGAAGACGGCATCTTCATCACCGAATATCCTGGCGTTCACAACACGGGTGTCATCTATGCCGCCACCTATGGCAAGGGCGTGTTCCGCTGCGAGAACTACAAGGTCAGTGGCACCAGCGTTACTGAAGCCCCCGCCGCTGTTGAGACTACCGTGTCGCTCTATCCTAACCCGGTTCAGGGTATGGCTACCGTCAGCTTCAACGCTACTGAGAACACGGACGTCAATTATCAAGTGTTCGACTTGACGGGCCGTATGGTGATGAGCCAAAACATCGGCCGTGTTGCCGAAGGCACACAAGAGTTCAGCATCAACACCGAAAACCTCAGCACTGGCTCCTACATCCTGCGCCTCAACCAGGGTGCCAATAGCAGCTGCACGAAGTTCATGGTGTATTGATTTTGATTCACTAAGTTAAAGATTAGAGGACGACCTTTTGGGCCGTCCTCTTTTTTGAAACATGAACAGCAAGAGAATACATAAAGTCCTCATTGCCAACCGTGGCGAGATAGCGGTGCGTATCATAAAGACCTTACGCAAACTGCATATCGCCTCCGTGGCCGTCTTTGCCGACAACGACGCCAACGCCCTGCACCGTCGTATGGCCGACGAGGCCTGCCCCTTGGGCAACGGCACCTTGAAAGACACCTACCTTAACGTCCGTAAGATCATCGACGCGGCCCTGGATGCTGGTGCCGACGCCATCCATCCTGGCTATGGCTTCCTCTCCGAGAGCCCCGAGCTGGTGGAGGCATGCGAGGCCAACAACCTCATCTTCATTGGCCCCGACGCCCAGTCGATGCGCCTGATGGGCAACAAGATTGAAGCGAGGAAGGTAGCCATCAAAAACGGCATCCCCGTCACCTTCGGCGCCATGGGCTGCCACGAAGACATCATGGCACAAGCCGACAAACTGCCTTATCCCGTCCTGATCAAGGCGGCGGCAGGCGGTGGCGGCAAAGGCATGCACATCGTATGGAAAAAAGAGGACTTGAAAGACGAACTGGAACGCGCCTCACGCGAAGCGGAGAAATACTTTGGCGACGGCACGGTGTTCGTGGAGCAATACATCGAGAACCCGCGCCATATCGAAGTGCAGGTGCTCGCCGACCACTTCGGCAACGTCATCCATCTACATGAGCGTGAATGCACCATACAACGCCGCTACCAGAAAATCATCGAGGAGTCGCCCTCGCCGACGCTGACAGAAGACAGACGCCAACAACTGTGCGAAACCGCCGTCAAGCTGTGCAAGGCCATAGGCTACCGCAACGCAGGCACGGTGGAGTTTCTCGTCGACAAGGACTTGAACTTCTATTTCCTTGAAATGAACACCCGCATCCAGGTGGAGCATCCCGTCACAGAGATGCGCACGGGCATCGACATCGTGGAGGAGCAAATCCGTATCGCGAGAGGGAAGGAGATGGGGTGGACACAAGACGCCATCCAGCCTCAAGGCCACGCCATAGAGTTGCGTATCTACGCCGAAGACCCCGCCAATGGCTTCCTGCCCACGCCAGGTAAGGTGACCGCCTACCACGAGCCACAGGTGCGTGGCACCCGTGTCGACAGCAGCATCGACGGCGCATGCCAGATCTCGGAGGCCTACGACCCGATGATCGCCAAGCTGACTTGCCACGGCAAAGACCGTCAAACGGTTCTCGAAACCGCACGACAGGCATTGCGAGAGTTCATCATCCAAGGCCTGACCACCAACAAGGCGTATCTTTGGGAGGTCGTCAAGGACGAAGACTTCGTCGCCAATAAGATCGACACTTCGTTCTGCGCCACCCATCAAGAGACGCTGTTGAAGGCCATGGAGATGAGCCGCAACAACCAGAATGTGAACGACATCGTGTCCGCTTTCCTGATGTATGACTTCTGTAAGAAACAAGTGGAACAGCATCCCGAGAACGTCTGGGAGGAGATCGGCTATTGGCGTTATCAGATGCAGTTGACCGTCGACGTGGAAGGCAAGAAGGTGCCGGTGAGCATCAAGGCGGCCGAGGCCGGAAAGATCATCGGCGTGATAGGGGAGACACCTTTCGTGGTGGAGTTCATCCAATACGATAACAAACAACTGAAAATCATGCTCAACGGCCGCACAGAGACGGTGTATTGTTCCGTCAACGACGAGCAAAAGACCATCGTCAACTTCCACGGCCTCAACTTCACCTGCTGCCGCACCGACCAGCTGAACGAGACATGGGACTACGCCAGCAAGGAGATGGTGAACGACAAGACCAGACTGGTGTCGCCCATGCCAGGCAAGGTGGTGAAAATCAACGTCAAGGAAGGCGATGAGGTGAAAGAAGGAACGATAATGATGGTGGTGGAGGCCATGAAGATGGAGAACAACATCGTGGCTTCGGGCACCGCTAAGGTGAAGAAGATTCTTGTCACCGAAGGTCAGATGGTAGACAATAAAATGCAGCTATTGGAGTTGGAATAATAAATAAAGCCATCAGCTTTCAGCGGTCAGCTATCAGCCTTGGTGCCACCAAGCTGAAAGCTGAAGGCTGATAGCTGAAAGCAAACAAATACAAAATTATGAATTTCGACCTCACCAAAGAACAGGAAGCCCTCCGCCAGCGTGTGCGCGACTTCGCCGAACAGGAAGTGAAACCTGTAGCCCGCGAAAATGACGAAGACCAGCATTTCGATGTCGGCCTGACCCTCAAGATGGCTGAACTCGGCCTGCTGGGCATGACCGTCCCGAAAGAATATGGCGGTCAAGGACTCGACAACCTGAGCTATATCATCGCCGTGGAAGAGCTGGCCCGTGTGGACGGCAGCACCGCCGCCACCATCGCCGCCGACAACTCACTCGGTATCGGCCCCATCAAAGACTATGGCACCGAGGAGCAGAAACGCAAATACCTGCCCCAGCTTTGCAAGGACCGTCTTTGGGGCTTCGGCCTGACGGAAGAAGACGCCGGCAGCGACTCGCGTGGCACCAAGACGACCGCCCAATACGACGGCACCTTCTGGCACCTCAACGGCTCGAAGATCTTCATCACCAACAGCGCGACGCCCATCAGCCTCGGCACCACCGTGCAGGCCGTGTCGGGCATAAAGGACGGCAAGCCGGAGTTCACCGCCTTGTTGGTGGAGAACAAGAAAGAAGGCTTCACGCAGACGCCCATGCACGACAAGATGATGTGGCGTGCCTCCAACACGGGCAAGCTCATCTTCAACGACGTGCGCCTCTCCGACGACTGCATCCTCGGCAAGCCAGGCGAAGGCTCACATATCATGCTTGCCACCTTGGACTCAGGCCGTCTTTCCATCGCCGCCATGGGTCTGGGATGTGCACAAGGCGCCTATGAGATGGCGTTGGCCTACTCCAAGAAACGCGAGCAGTTCGGCAAGCCGGTGTGCAAGTTCCAGGCGGTGAGTTTCAAGCTGGCCGACATGGCCATGAAGATCGACGCCGCTCGTGGCTTGCTCTATCGTGCCTGCTGGCTCAAGGACCAACATCGTCCCTTCGGCAAGGAAGCCGCCATGGCCAAGCTGTATTGCTCAGAGGTGGCTGCCGAGGTCTGCGACAAAGCCGTCCAGGTAATGGGCGGTCACGGCCTGCTGAAGGAGTTCGACATGGAACGCTTCTACCGCGACCAACGCATCCTGCAAATCGGAGAAGGCACCTCCGAGATTCTTCGTCTCGTGATCTCACGTGCCATCGGCTGCTGATCAATCGTCATCGTGTTATGGAAAAACAGATTCTTTTAGGCAAGACGCCTGCCGAGTTGCAGGAGGTCGTCGAACAGTTGGGACTGCCCAAGTTCACGGGTAAGCAACTCGTTGACTGGCTTTATCAGAAGCGTTGTGCGTCGTTCGACGACATGACCAACCTCAGCAAGGCCTCAAGGGCATTGCTGGCCGAACACTATGAGACCGGTTTGCAGGCTCCTGTCAAGGAGCAGGTGTCGACCGACGGCACGAAGAAATATCTCTTCCCTGCAGGTGAGCATTTCGTCGAGGCGGCCTACATCCCCGATAGGGAGCGTGCCACGCTCTGCGTCTCCACGCAGGTGGGCTGCCAGATGGACTGCCTCTTCTGCGCCACGGGCAAACAAGGCTTCCAGAAGAACCTCTCCGTGGCCGAAATCATGAACCAGATCCTCAGCCTGCCCGAGTTCGACGAGCTGACGAACATCGTCTTCATGGGCATGGGTGAGCCTTTGGCCAACTATGACAACCTGATGCGCTCGCTCGACATCCTCACGCAGGAATGGGCACTCGGGTGGAGCCCGACCCGCATCACCGTCTCCACCAGCGGCCTCATCCCCAACCTCAAACGTTTCCTCGAAGAGTCGAAGTGTAACCTCGCCATCAGCATGCACAGCCCCTTCCACGACGAGCGCCTCAAGCTGATGCCCGTCGAGAAGAGCTATCCCATCAAGGAAGTGATTCACGCCGTGAAACAGCATGACTGGCACGGGCAACGCCGCCTCTCCTTCGAGTACATCATCTTTAAGGACTTGAACGCCACTAAGGACCATGTCAAGGAAATCGCTAGACTGTTGGGCAGTACAAGGTGTCGTTTTAATTTAATAAGGTATCACGCCGTGCCCGGCATCCCGCTGAAGAGCCCTGATGCCGCCACGATGACGTGGTTCCGCGACGCCTTGAACGAGAAAGGCATCGTCGCCACCATACGAGCGTCACGAGGGCAAGACATCGACGCTGCCTGTGGGCTGCTGTCGACGAAAAATCTGTTGTAATAAAACTGGTAGAGACGTAGCGCGCTACGTCTCTACACATATTACAGCGAACGCAATGAAACCGCGAATCCGCCGCAAGGCGCCATCCTCACCTTCAGCTTCGATTTGTTCGTCACCATCTTCTTGGTGATGGTGTAAGCTTGCGCGTTGTAATGCTCGTCGGGAATGCCGCTGGCGTCTTTGGCATCGCAATAAATCGTGGCTTCGTATTTCGTCCCGGGTTTCAGGAAATCCAGTTTCACCTCCACCTCACGGGCGTTCTCGTCGGTGATGCCGCCCACGTACCAAACATCGTGTGCTTGGGCACCTTTCAAATCTTCGGCTGTGGCATTTTCGGGCAAGGCATAGACGAACTTTGTGGCATTGGAGACAACACCTTTCTTCCCGTCGGGCAGGGTGCCCACGCCTTCGGCGGCCTTGTTCAGGCTCGACAGCTTCGGATGGCGTGCCGTAACGATATATGCACCAGGCTCGGCCTCAAGATAAATGCTCTTGTCCCAGTCGACGGCCACGTCCTTGATGAATTGGAAGGCATCCATGAAAGGCTCGTAATGCTCGGGGAAGTCGGCAGCCATCTGCAGCGGCGAATAGAAGGTCACATAAAGACCCAATTGGTTGCAGATGGTGGTCCACATCTTTTTGCCCCACGGCACAATCTTCCCGATGTCTGTTTGGAAGATGCCAGGCGTGTAGTCCATCGGGCCGCCTTGCAAACGGGTGAAAGGCAGTGTGGCAGTGTGGCCAGGATGGATGCGTTCGCGAAACTCGGTGCCCATAGCGCTTTCGTTGCCGATCATGTTGGGCCAGGTGCGGCAAAGTCCCGTGGGTCTCACCGCCTCGTGGGCGTTCACCATGATGTGGTGCCTGGCCGCCTCGGTGATGGCATAATGGTAATGGTTGTTGATGGGCTGGCTGTAGTGGCCTTCAGCGTAGGGGATGATGGTGCCCACATAGCCGCTCTTCACGGCATTGTAGCCATATTGGTTCATCAGGTTGTAGGCTTGTTCCATCCAGCGCTCATAGTTCACCGTGGAGGCAGAGCTTTCGTGGTGCATGATGAGGCGGATGCCTTTCTCGTGGGCGTATTTGTTCAAGGCGGGCAGGTCGAAGTCAGGATATGGGGTGATGAAGTCGAAGACAAGTTCTTTCTGCTTGCCGTACCAGTCTTCCCAGCCGATGTTCCAGCCCTCGATGAGCAGCGCATCGAAGCCGTTGGCGGCGGCAAAGTCGATGTAGCGGCGCACGTTGTCGTTGTTGGCGCCGTGGTTGCCCGTGGGTTTGGCATGGATGTAGTCGGTCTCGCCGATTCTGACTGATGGATAGTCGCTCGTATAGGACCAGCTGCTCTTGCCCGAAATCATCTCCCACCAAACGCCCATATACTTGACGGGGTGAATCCACGAAACGTCTTCAAGAGCGCAAGGGTCGTTGAGGTTGAGAATAAGGCGCGAAGCCAGCACATCGGTTGCCGAAGTGCAGACCATCACCGTGCGCCAGGGGGTGTGACAGGGTGCGTTGAGTCGTCCTTTGTAGCCCGAAGCATCGGGGCAGAGGAAGGCACGAAACACCATGTTTTTGTCGTCGAAGTCGAGATGCATGGTCGGGAAGTCGAGCGTGGCGGCTTCGTGGATGTTGATGTAGAGGCCGTCGTCAGTCTTCATCTGCAATGCGGTTTGGACGCCGGTTTCGGAGAAGGCCGTCCATGGCCAGCCACCGTGTTCGTGGCCTTTTTCCCATAAGCTGCGAATTTCAGAAAGTCTCGACTCGGTGTAGTTGTACTCCTGCGTGTCCAAGTCGCCGGGAATCCACCAAGCCTTGTGGTCGCCTGCCATGGCAAATTCGGTCATTTCTTCCTTGAACCAAAAGCAAGCCAAGGCATTGGGAGTGGGGAACTCGTAGCGGAAGCCGAGGCCGTCGTCGTAGAGACGGAAGCGGATTTGCATCACCGTTGCCCTGGTCTCAGTGGAATGGTCCATGCTCTCAACAGAGCCAACAGGTTGCTCCAAGGTAACGAGCATCTCGTTGTAGTGGTTGCGGATCTGTGCCTCTTCGCCCCATACGGGTTCCCAAGTCTCGTCGAAGGTGCTGTATTTCGTGTCTTTCAGCACGAAGGCGTGGTAGAGGTCGTCGCGCCATTCGAGGGTGAAGCCCATCTTGGAGGGCAGCACGATAGGTTTTCCGGCGCGGTCGAGGGAATACTGCGGGATGCCATCGACGACTTCAAATTTCAGTTCCAATTGCCCATCGGGGCTTTGTAGTTTGACAGGCCCGGCGTATGATAGCGAGAAAAGCCCAAATGCCAAGCAAAAGAGGAGAAAGGAGAATTTTTTCATGTTGATTTGTTTATAATGGTGCACACAAAGATAGTAAAAAATGGAATATAGGATTGGGAAATTGTGGATTAATGGCGCAACCACTCCAAAAAGACATGACCTTAAAACGCGATGCCAATTCTGAATCCAGCTGTAAACGCAAAGGGAGTGTGGTCGTTCCAACCGATGAAACCATGGTGGTAGTTGCTGTGATTGCTATTGCCCGAGGCAAGACCCAGTCCGGCATAAGTGTCAAACACAAACCAATTCTTTACCCAATCGTAACCCAACACACCCATCAAGGCAACACGATCAACTTTAAGTCGCTCCAATTCAGGGTGTGTGTAATAATACGAGGAATAGCATAGCTCTGGCTTCACATAAAAACCACATAATTGGTTGTCGCTATTGTATCGGTTAGGAAAGATGAATTTATAGGCCGCGCGCCAAGTGGTTCCCTTTGGGTGGCTATCTTTTAGCATGTCAAACCCCCAGCCGATGATACCTGCTGTTATCTCAATGCTTTGGTAATCAAGTATTAAATGTTCGTATGTTATTTTTGATGTACCGCTCGCTAAGGAGAGCAAAGCCACTTTGACTTCGTTCTTTCGCATCTTCCGAGGCTCATTTTGGGCAAACAGCATGGAAGGCAAAAACAAAACAGCAAAAAGAAAATGTATAATATAGGTTCTCATCAAACTCTGTAGGTTTCATCGAAAATCGGGTGCAAAGATAGGGAAAATATGTGAACGCTTGATGATTTGTGTAGGGCTCTTACATCCTGAACACGCCAAACTGCTGTGGCGGGAAGGGCTGGTTCAAGGAAGCGGCGATGCCCAAGGCGAGGATTTTTCGGGTGTCGACGGGGTCGATGATGCCGTCGTCCCAAAGACGGGCGGTGCTGTAGAACGCCGAGCCTTCGTAGTCGTACTTGGCCAAAATCTCTTTCTTCAGCTGGGCGATTTCGTCTTTCGGCACTTCCAGGCCTTTGTATTTGTATTGGTCTTCCTTTACTGTGGCGAGGACGCTGGCCGCCTGCTCGCCACCCATGACGGAGATTTTGGCGTTGGGCCACATGAACAGCAGCCTCGGACTGTAGGCCCGACCTGCCATGCCATAGTTGCCCGCGCCAAACGAGCCGCCGAAGATGACCGTGAACTTGGGCACGTTGGCGTTCGAGACGGCATGAACCATCTTGGCGCCGTCCTTGGCGATGCCGCCCTGCTCGTATTGCTTGCCCACCATGAAGCCCGTGATGTTCTGCAAGAACACCAAGGGGATGTTACGCTGGCAGCAAAGCTCGATGAAGTGCGTGGCTTTCAGTGCTGATTCCGAGAACAACACGCCATAATTGGCCAGGATGCCCACGGGGAAGCCCATGAGGTGGGCGAAACCGCAGACAAGGGTCGTGGCATAACGCGACTTGAACTCCTGGAAACGGCTGCCGTCGACGATACGGGCGATGATTTCGCGCGGGTCGACGAGTTTGTGGAAGTCGATGGGCGCGAGGCCGTAAAGATCGTGCGGGTCGTATAAGGGTGCCTCCACGGGAAGCATGTCCAATTTCTGTCGGTGGCTCTTCTCCAAAGTCTTGAAGATGTTGCGGCAGATCTGCAAGGCGTGTTGGTCGTTCTCGGCCAAATGGTCGGCCACACCCGAGATGCTGGTGTGCATCTCGCCACCGCCCAACTCTTCCGCCGTGACCACCTCGCCCGTAGCCGCTTTCACCAAAGGCGGACCACCGAGATAGATGGTGCCTTGGTTGCGCACGATGATGGTCTCGTCGCTCATGGCGGGCACGTAGGCACCGCCAGCGGTACACATGCCCATCACGATGGCGATTTGCGGGATGCCCATGGCCGACATTCGTGCCTGGTTGTAGAAGAAACGCCCAAAGTGGTCGCGGTCGGGGAAGACCGTGTCCTGCTCGGGCAGGAAGGCGCCGCCGCTGTCGACCATATAGACGCAGGGGAGGTGGTTCTCCATGGCGATCTCTTGTGCACGGAGGTGTTTCTTCACCGTGTATTGCATGTAGGTGCCGCCTTTCACGGTGGCGTCGTTGGCCACAATGACCGCTTCTCTGCCTTGAATCACGCCGATGCCCGTGATGATACCCGCCGAGGGAAAGTCATTGTTATAGGTGTCGTAAGCCGCCATCGGCGACAGCTCAAGGAAAGGCGTGTTCGGGTCGATGAGCAAGTCGATGCGCTCGCGGGCAAGGAGCTTGTTGCGTTTCTTGTGCTTGGCCACGGCACTCTCGCCGCCGCCTTGCATCGAGGCCGCCATTGCCTCGCGGTATTGCGCCATCAACGCGAGGAAGTTTTTCTCGTTCTGCTTGAACTCCTCGGAGTCGGTTCGTATGTTGGATTTCAGGACTTGCATGTTCGTTGATAGTAAAACAAAGCACAAAAATAGGTTTTTTTTCCAATACCCCGCAAGATTTGTTTATCTTTGCCGTTTCAAATTTATAGTTTGGCAATTAGTACCAACAAAAAATGTCCGAAAAGAGTTCAAGCAGACGCCGCGTGGCAGGGTCTTATTTTATGTCGCTGATGAGTATCGCATTGGTACTCTTCCTGTTAGGCATATTCGCCCTGCTCATGTTGCACGCCCATAAACTCTCCAACTACCTCAAGGAAAACATCGGCTTCGAAATCGTGATGAACAGCAACGTCAAGGAAGCCAACATCCTCAAGCTGCAAAGCGAACTCGACGCCATGCCCGCCGTGAAGTCGACGGAATACATCACCAAGGAGGAGGCCATCCGCCGCCTCAGCGACGACCTCGGCGAGGACTTCCTGCAATGGCTCGGCAACGAGGAGAACCCGCTGCTGCCCTCCATCGACGTGCGCTTCAACGCCGACTGGGCCAACAACGACAGCATCGTGGCGTTGCAGACACAGCTGCTGAAAAACTCCGACGTCAAGGAGATCTATTACCAGAAGTCGCTCGTCGGCCTCATCAACCAGAACGTGCGTCGCATCGGCTTTGCGCTGATGGTGGCCAGCGTCGTGCTGCTCATCATCGCCATCACGCTGATACGCAACACCATACGTCTTAGCATCTACTCCAAACGATTCCTCGTGCGCTCCATGCAGCTCGTGGGCGCCACGTCGGCTTACATCCGTCGTCCCTTCATCCGCAGCGGCGTCACGCAGGGCTTCTTCGGCGCCTTGATTGCCGACGCCATGCTGGCCCTTCTGCTCTATGGCCTCATGCAACGCATCCCCGAACTGACCTTCGTACAAGACTATAAACTCATCATCGGCATCTTCGTCGGCATCATCCTGTTGGGTATCCTGCTCGGTGGACTCTCCACACGGCTGGCCTTGCAGAAATACCTCCATGCCGACATCGACCGACTCTACGCATAAGGGTCCCTGAGCCTGAGGTTGCTGAGCAAAGTCGAAGCATCGAAGGGCCCGAATTGAATTTTGAAATTATAAATCTTGAAATTTTGAAATAAAGAATATATGGCAAAAGAAACAAACAAGAAAGAAATGGCTCAACCCACCGACGAACAGAAGGCCCTGCCCTTCGGCAAACAGAACTTCATCATCGTGCTCATCGGCCTCGCCCTCATCGCCTTGGGCTTCATCCTGATGATTGGCGGCGGCTCCGACGACCCCAAGGTGTTCAACGAATCCATGTTCAACTTCCAGCGCATCACCCTTGCCCCGATTTTGGTCTTGGCAGGATTTGTGGTGGAGATCGTGGCCATCTTTTGGAGAGGGAAAAAATAATCACAAAACTTACAAAACGAGCAAAACATAAAGGAACAGATGGGGAAAGCACGCCAACTGGCTGCTTTCCGGCGGCGACCGGTTGGGACGCCGCCCAAACCAAGTAAAGTTTTGGTGGGTTTTGAGCGTTTTGTGACAAATACAACATAATTATGAACTGGATAGAAGCATTAATACTCGGTATCATCCAAGGCCTGACGGAATACCTGCCCGTCAGCAGCAGCGGTCACCTTGCCATCGGCCAGTACCTCTTTGGCGTCGACCCTGAGAAAGCCCTTGACTTCACCATTATCGTGCACATCGCCACGGTGTTGAGCACCTGCCTGATCCTCTGGAAGGAAATCGTGTGGCTCTTCAAGGACCTCTTCAAGTTCAAGTGGAATGACGGCACGAGATACGTCGTCAACATCCTCATCTCCATGATCCCCGTGATGATTGTGGGCTTCTTCTTCAAGGACAAGGTGGAAGCCGTGTTCGGCTCCGGACTGCTCGTCGTGGGCATCTGCCTGCTGGTCACCGCCTCGTTGCTGGCCTTCTCTTATTTCGCCAAGCCGCGCCAAAAGGAAAACATCAGCCCCCTGCACGCCTTCGTCATCGGTATCGCGCAGGCTGTGGCCGTGCTGCCCGGACTGTCGCGCTCAGGCTCCACCATCGCCACGGGCTTGCTGCTCGGCAACAAGAAGGAAAAGTTGGCCCAGTTCTCCTTCCTGATGGTCATCCCGCCCATCCTCGGCGAGGCCCTTTTGGATGCCAAAGACCTGTTTTCCCCTGCGGCTGATGCGGTGGCGACGGCCTCGACCCCCACATGGGTGCTGCTCATCGGCTTCTTCGCCGCCTTCGTCACGGGATGCTTCGCCTGCAAGTGGATGATCAACATCGTGAAGAAAGGCAAGCTGATTTGGTTCGCCGTGTATTGCGCCATCGTCGGCATTTTGGCTATCGTTCTGCCGTATCTGTTTTAATAGACGCGGGACTGCGAGACTGCGGGACACGGGACTTTCAACCGCATGAGAACAAGTCCCGAAGTCTCGTGTCTCGAAGTCCCGAGTCAAAAAATATCTATATGTTTCACTTCGAAGAAGGCGAGGTCATCCTCATCGACAAACCCCTTGACTGGACGTCGTTCGACACGGTCAACTTCATCCGCAGCCTGCTCAACCGTTGCTATGGCATCCGCAAGCTGAAGGTGGGCCATGCCGGCACGTTGGACCCCTTGGCGACGGGCCTCCTCATCCTCTGCACGGGCAAGATGACCAAGCAAATCGACAACTACCAGGCACAGGTGAAGACCTACACGGGCACTATCCTGCTCGGCCAGACCACCCCGACCTTCGACCTCGAGAGCGAACCCGATGCTTTCTTCCCGACGGACGGCATCACGCCCGAGCAGATCGAAGCCGCACGGCAACAGTTCATCGGCGAACTCAAGCAATACCCACCCAAGTATTCCGCCATCAAAATCAAGGGGAAACGCGCCTTCGACTACGCCCGCTCCGACGAGGAGATAGAGCTGAAGGCCCGTGACGTCCGCATCGACGACTTCCGCCTGAACCTCGACCGCTTCCCCGAATTGGACTTCGAGGTGACGTGCAGCAAAGGCACCTACATCCGCAGCCTCGCCCACGACTTCGGCAAGGCCTTGGGCAACGGCGCCTGCCTGACAGCCCTGCGCCGCACCCGCATCGGCGACTTCAAGGTTGAAGACGCCTGGCCGCTGGAGAAACTGCGGCAGTATATTGTTGATACGGGGGAGGAGTTCAAGGCTTGGAAGAGGGAACAAGAAAAAAAGGAATTCAATCCTATAAAAAACTAAACCCACCAGTTTGACTTTCGTCAGGGACAGGTGGGATTCAACGCTGCAAAGATACAACTTTTTTGAAATAATACTAAAAGTTTGTAGCAAAATAAATGGGCTAAAATAATATCAAAAATTATTAAATTGACAATCAGCGTATTAAGAAAAAACACTTGACAAAATTTCGTTTTTGTCGTATATTTGTAATTTGTACCGGACGAAAAACAACATAATCATCATACAATGAAACTCTCACAATTCAAATTCAACCTTCCCAGCGAGCTCATCGCCCTGCAGCCCACGCAGAACCGCGACGAAGCCCGCCTCATGGTCGTCGACCGCAAGACCGGAAAGATCGAGCACCGCATCTTCAAGGACCTGGTGGACTACACCAAGGACGGCGACGTGTTCGTCATTAATAATACTAAGGTGTTTCCCGCCAAGCTCTACGGCGAGAAGGAAAAGACCGGCGCCAAGATCGAGGTGCTGCTGCTGCGTGAGCTGGACCACGAGAGCCGTCTGTGGGACGTGCTCGTCGACCCGGCCCGTAAGATCCGTATCGGCAACAAACTCTACTTCGGCGAAGGCGACGAGCTGGTGGCCGAAGTCATCGACAACACCACCTCGCGCGGCCGCACGCTGCGCTTCCTCTTCGACGGCACCTACGACGAGTTCAAGAAGACGCTTTCTTCTCTCGGCCACACGCCCATTCCGCGTGAGCTGAACCGTGAGGAGCGCCCCGAAGACGCCGAGGACTTCCAGACCATCTACGCCAAGGTGGAAGGCGCCGTGTCGGCACCCACCGCAGGCATGCACTTCAGCAAGATCCTGATGAAACGCCTCGAGATCATCGGCGCCAGCTTCGCCGAGCTGACACTGCACCCCGGCATGGGCAACTTCCGCGACATCGAAGTGGAAGACCTCACCAAGCACAAGCCCGACTCGGAGGAGATGTACATCGACGAGGAGTGCTGCACCCTGGTCAACGAGGCCAACGCCCGCCACAACAACGTCATCGCCGTGGGCACCACCTCGCTGAAGGCCCTCGAGACCGCCATGACCATCGGCGGCAAGATCAAGCCGTACAAGGGCTGGACCAACAAGTTCATCTTCCCGCCCTACACCTTCTCGGTGGCCAACTGCATGATCACCAACTTCCACCTGCCCAAGTCGCCCATGATGATGGAGGTGGCCGCCTTCACCGGCTACGACCTGCTGATGAAGGCTTACAAGGAAGCCATCGCCGAGAAGTACCGCTTCTTCACCTATGGCGACGCCATGTTGATAATCTAGCGTTTTCTTTTATGGCGAAAAAGACGAAACCGGAATCCAAAGTTGTCGATGCTGGGCAATTGGATATCACAAATTGTGACATCCAACAGGTCGGTTTAGAGCACCTTATTTATGTCTTCAGAGACAAACAGGTGATGCTCGATAGGGATATTGCCTTGTTGTATGGCGTTGAAACAAGGAGACTTAACGAGCAGGTGAAAAGAAATTTGGAAAGATTTCCAAAGGATTTTATGTTTCAACTCAACCAAGAAGAGTTTAATAATTGGAAATCGCAATTTGCGACATCCAATTCTATTCTCATGGGAGCTCGTAAGAGGCCTTATGCCTTCACCGAAAACGGCATAGCCATGCTCTCCAGCGTGCTTCGCTCACCAACAGCAATCGAAGCCAATATCCGTATAATGAGGGCTTCCTTCACCCTGATGCAAGATATTAAGAAGGAAGACCTTATTAATAAAATTCAAGGGAAATAAAAAACTATCAAATATCAAATTTATAAAATCCAAATGAAAATCAAACACTTAGCAATCATCGCAGTGGTGGCGCTTGTGGCCACCGCCTGCGGCAACAAGAACGTTGAACAGCCTCAAGAGCCTGTCCAAGAACCCACCACCAACCTTTCAGACAAGTATGCCGAGTACACGCTGACGACCGACATCAGCCACCTCAGCGACAACGAGCGCGAGATGCTGAAACTGCTCTTCGAAGCCGCCGACATCATGGACGGCCTCTTCTGGCTTGAGAACTACGGCGACAACGCCGAGCTGATGGCCCGCATCGCCGACAACCCCGACCTCGTCAAGATGGCCACCATCGCCTACGGCCCTTGGGACGGCCTCGACGGCAACAAGCCCTTCGTGGAAGGCATCGGCCCCAAGCCTGCCGGCGCACAGTTCTATCCCGCCGACATGACCGAGGAAGAATGGAACGCCTTCGACGACCCCAACAAGACCAGCCAATACACCATGATCGTCCGCGACGAGAACGGCAACCTGAAGTGCGTGTGGTATCACGACTACTTCGCCGAACAAATTGAAAAAGCCGCCTCGCTGCTTGACCAAGCCTCCGAGCTCGCTGGCGACGAGGAGTTTGCCGAATACCTGAAGCTGCGCGCCAAGGCACTCCGCACCGACGACTACCTGGAGAGCGACATGCAGTGGATGGACGTCCGCAACAACAACGTCGACCTGGTGATCGGACCCATCGAGAACTACACCGACGCCCGCTATGGCATCAAGGCCTCGCACGAAGCCTTCATCCTCATCAAGGACCAGGAATGGACCAAGCAGCTGGCCCGCTATGCCGCCTTCGTGCCCGAGCTGCAGAAGCAACTGCCTGTGCCGGAAGAATATAAGAAAGAAGTGCCGGGCAGCGACGTCGACCTGGCCGCCTACGACGTGGTCTACTACGCCGGCGACTGCAACGCCAACAGCAAGACCATCGCCATCAACCTGCCCAACGACGAGCGCGTGCAACTCGAGCGCGGCACTCGCAAGCTTCAGCTCAAGAACGCCATGCAGGCCAAGTTCGACAAGATCCTCGAACCCATCGCCAAGGAGCTGATGACGCCCGAGTCGATGGAACACATCAAGTTTGACGCCTTCTTCGCCAACGTCATGTTCCACGAGACCGCCCACGGCATGGGCATCAAGAACACCATCACGGGCAAGGGCACCGTCCGCGAGGCCCTCGGCAACCAATACAACGCCCTCGAAGAGGCCAAGGCCGACGTCTTGGGTCTCTACCTCGTCACCAAGCTCGCCGAGATGGGTGAATACACCAACACCACCATGGAAGACAACTACACCACCTTCATGGCGGGCATCTTCCGCTCGGTGCGCTTCGGCGCCGCCAGCGCCCACGGCAAGGCCAACATGCTTACCTTCAACTACTTCCAGAACGAAGGCGCCTTCGTGCGCAACGAAGACGGCCGCTATGCCATCGACTTCGACAAGATGAAGGTGGCTGTGGAGAAGCTCGCTGGCGACATCCTGAAGCACCAGGGCGACGGCGACTACGAGGCCACCAAGGCTTGGATGGGTGAGATGACCGTCATCAAGCCCGAGCTGCAGGCCGACCTCGACAAGGTGAATGCCGCCGGCATCCCCACCGACATCTACTTCAACATGGGACCCGATGTCCTGCTGAAGTAAGACCCTGCAGGCTTTTCCTGTAGAGCCTAAGTCCGCCCTCTATGTCATTGACTCCGTCGAAATCGAAGATTGGCTAACGCCGAATTAAAATTTCAACGCAGTTAATGCTTAGCATTTCCCTTGGGAATCTATAGAGGGCGGACTTTTTTGTTGCCCCCACTTGCCGTCGTCGCAAAAATGTGTATCTTTGCAGGCAGAAAAACAATAAGACATGAGCGAAGCGACATTGACAAACCTTTTGGAGTACCTCTACGGCACCCTCACGCCGAGCAATCAGCTTTGGTTGGCTGAGCATTTGATAGCCAATGCCAAAGGTGAAGAAGTTCCCGTGAAGCCATATACCATGGATGAGCTGAATGCCATGCTCGATGCGGCAGAGGCTGACATTGAAGCTGGCAGGACCTCTTCGCATGAGGACGTGATGCGTGAATGGGATGAGGAAATCGCACGCATGGAGCGTGAAGAACATGAAATGGCCAAAGCGGTATGAAGGTAGAATGGGCCGACCATGCCAAAAGGCAGAAAAACCAAATTGCCTATTACATACGTAGGCGGTTTGGACTCAATAGCGAGAAAAAATTCAAACAAGAGGTTGACCAGACAATTAAGATGATCATGCGTCATCCTAATCTGGGTCCTATCGATCCGCTTTTCAGCGACCGCCCCACCACTTATAGAAGCGTTGTTGTTAACGGTTTGAGCAAAATGGTCTATTGTATTGGCGATGAGACCATTTATATCGTCGCTTTCTGGGATACCCGTCGCGAGCCTCAGCAGCAAGCCAAAGAAACAAAGTAGAGTAGAACCCTCGAATATCCTCAACCGGGTTCGCCAACAACCGGCCGTGCCAGGTGCGTGGGCCGTGGCCGACAAGGCATCTTCCGCTCGGCACCATCCCGTGTAATCCGTGTAATCTGTGTGACGTAAGAAAAACAGTCTTTTGGCCTCCCGAGACGGCACTTTCAGGTAAGGGAACCCTTGGGTAAGCCAAGTGTAAGCCAAGTGTAAGCCAAGTGTAAGCCAAGTGTAAGCCAAGTCTAACCCTTGGGTAAGCCTTGGGTGACCCATGGTGCTACCAAGCTGAAAGCTGACGGCTGATTGCTTACAGCTAAAAAGCTTATAATAATGCAGCTTAATTTGAACAGTTGTTTATTGAAAAATATCTTCCAAACTTTGTTAAACCAACCCCAAAAAACTGTACCTTTGCACCCAAATAAAAAAGGCAGGGCAGAGCCTAATCGCTCTGTCAATCTTAAACACTGAATATCAAATAATTAAAATAATAAACAAACAAAACAACAACACAAAAATGAAAAGAGAATTTACAAAATTGATGGCAGCTTTGGCGCTGCTATTGTTTATCGCCCCGCTGGGGATGTGGGGACAAGAGCAAACATGGACTTGGACGGCAACAAGCGGTGCTTTGGGCACGGCTACAAGTTATGATGCCACCCTTAACGGGAAAGCATGGCATGTAAATAGAAACAAAGTGGTCTATACGGGTTATACATCCTCATGTATTCAATTAGGAAGTAGTAGCGGTGCTGAAACGGTGACCCTTTCATCTTCTGCTTTTGAAGGCACAGTCAAGTCCGTGTTTGTTGATTGTAGTAGTTATAATGGTGCACATAAGGTTGCAATAACAGTAAATGGAGATACTTATCTTTCGTCAACAAATACTGCTTCGTGGACTACGGTATTTTCAAAAGGTGGTACTGGTATTTCTTCTGGTGAAATTGTAATATCATTTACACCTGGTTCAAGAGCGCTTTATATTAAGAAAATTACTGTTGTCACAGACAATACTCCTGCTTACACTATTACCGCCCAAAGTAACAATCTTTCTTTGGGTACGGTTTCTCTTTCTGGTAACAGAATTACGGCTGCGCCTGCCAGTGGCTGCCGCTATGCTACGCCTGCTTATACTGTGTCGCCAGCCAACTCGGCTACAGTGGCCCAAAATGGTAATGAATTTACCGTTACGCCATCTTCTAATACTACGGTTACCATCAATTTTGAGGCTATTCCTTCCCATACCGCCACGTTCTCTGTTAATAATGATAATGAATTAACAACCTCATCGCAGGTTATTGAAGGTGCAGCCATCACCTTCCCCGCCGACCCTGATGACATCGGCGACATGACTTTCATGGGTTGGACTGATGCTGCCATCGAGGGCACTCAAAGCGAGGCCCCCACTTTCGTGACTTCTGCAACAATGAGTAGCAGTGATGTTACTTTCTATGCTGTGTTTGCTGAAGTAGGTGAGGGCGGCCCAGATACTTACGAAAAGCTGAATTCGAATAGTTTTGATGCCAATGCAAAATATGTAATTGGTGCGACCCAGTTATCTAATGATAATACAATGTGGTATTTTTATTCTTATGACGATGTTGACGAAACCATTAGTTGGGGCGTAATGACCAATTCTCCAGCCACAAATTTGCCTGTGGAATTCACTTTGTCAGGAACAGCATCAAGTCTCGTTGCCCAAGATGATAATGGCAATTATCTTGCAGGTCTTACTACTGGTAAATTTAAGATGTCATCAACTTCGACGACAATCGCTCTCACAGAATCAGGTACAATCAAGAATACCGGTACAGGCTCTTACTATCTTAAACACAATTATAATGGTGGGAGTGGAGGCCTTCGTTGGTATAATTCCAATACGGGAACTTATGCATATTTTTATAAAGTTATCCCTGGTGTGACTTATTCCAACTACTGCACCACCATCGTCGTCTCTACCGACCCCAGCATCACCGCCAATCCGGCCACGATTGAAATTGCCGCCGATGAAATGGATGGCACCACGGACGTCATCTTCGCCAACCTGGAGATTGTTGATCCTTGGGAGAATTGCCATGTCACTTTCTATGATGCCACGGGAACCACAGAGGTGCCCCAACCCGATTGGGTTATCAAAGCCTTGGTGGCTGAAGACGGTGACGCCTACCTCGTTTCGTGCGCCGTGTATGCCAACGAAGGCCCCGCCCGCACGGCTTACTTCAAGGTGTATGCCAACGACGAGAACAACAACGCAGTCTATTCCAACCTCGTCACCCTCAGCCAAGCGGGTTATGTAATGCCTTCTTCTGTTGAGACGTGGGAACTTACCCCACTTAGCGAACTTACCGCTGACGATGTGTTCGTGATTGTATGTTATGATGAAGATTTGGAAACCTCATACGCCATGGCCAATAATAATGGAACTTCTGCTCCATCAGCAGTGGATGTGACTGTAGAAAACGATGCCCTTACCACAGCGCCGGCCGATAACCTCAAATGGAACGTTGAAAGTACTGAAAATGGTTATATATTCTATCCTAATGGTTCAAGCGATATATGGCTGTACTGTATTAACGATAACAACGGCGTTCGTGTTGGTACAGGCGAGGCTAAACATTTCACTATTGATGGTGAAACTGGCTATTTGACTACTATAGAAACTAGCAATCAAAGATATCTTGGTGTCTATACTAGCACTCCTGATTGGAGATGCTACACATCCATCAATGACAACATTGTGAATCAAACCTTCGCTTTCTACAAGAAAGTAGCTGCTCCTACGGATACTAATACCAAGTCCATCCTGCCTTATAGCAGCGATCGTGATCATTATTATCTGATTGCCTCGCCCGTTATGGCCGTTGTGCCTTCGGCTGAAAATGGCTTCCTCACCAACAACTACGACCTCTATCGCTTCGATCAATCCCGCGAAGACGAAGAATGGCTGAACTATGAGGTCACGCCTTTCTATCTCCTTTCGGGCAAAGGCTACCTTTATGCCAATAGCGGAAACGGTGGCAATGCCACCACGATTACTTTCACCGGCGTGCCTTACAACGGCACCGGCGAAGTCACGTTGAGCAAAGTTCCGAGCGTCAAATTCTCGGGTTGGAACCTCATCGGCAACCCCTGGAACAATGAAGCTATCCTTAAGGATGACAACGACCAAAGTCAAGCTTACTACACGATTAACCAAATCAACAACGAAGTTGCAGCTGGCACGCTTGGCGCATCTATCTCAGCCATGGAAGGCGTGTTTGTCCTCGCCGCCAAAGACGGTGATGTGGTTACCTTCGAAAAACAGACCCCGGATGAACCGAACAGCGGCAACGCCGTGTCACAGCTCAGCATCAACGTCAGCAAGAGCCGTGGCCAATCCATCGACCGCGCCATCGTCCGCTTCGACAATGGCAACCAACTGCCCAAGTTCCAACTTAACCCGAAGCACACGAAGGTTTACTTCCAACAAGACAATAAAGACTACGCCGTGGTGCGCAGCGCCAACGAAGGCGAAATGCCCGTCAACTTCAAGGCTGAGAAGAGCGGCACCTACACCCTCAGCGTCAATGCCGAGAACGTGGAGATGAGCTACCTCCACCTCTTCGACAACAAGACCGGCGCCGACGTCGACCTGCTCGCCACCCCGAGCTACACCTTCGAGGCCAACAGCAGCGACTACGAGAGCCGCTTCCGCCTGGTGTTCAAGGCTAACGCGGACGTCGAAGAGAACGCCGCCACTGAGACCTTCGCCTACTTCAACGGCAGCGAATGGGTCATCAACAATCCTTCGACAGGCTCAGGAGACAACGCCACCCTGCAGGTCGTCGACATGATGGGCCGTGTGCTCAGCAGCCAGACCCTCAACGGCAACGCCAACGTCACCCTCAACCAAGCCGCCGGCATCTACATGCTCCGCCTCGTCAACGGCGAGAACGTGAAGGTACAAAAGGTGGTGGTGAGATGATGATGGCTATTGGCCACTGGCTATTGGCTACTGGCAGTCCCAACCATGAGACTGCCAGGAGCCAGAAGCCAAAAGCCAAAGGCTAACAAAACCGAAACACGAAAGTCAAAACAAGAAAAAAACATAAAAACCTAATATACGATGAAGAAACTAACACTGACAATAGCAATCCTCCTCGGAATCACCATGACCACCTTCGCCGACGGCGGCTTGTTCAACCGTGGCTACAACGCCGAGAACGGCTACTCGGGCTACAACTACTTCGGCGCCAAGGTAGAAGGCGACAACGCCGGCAGCCCGGCCATGCCACTGCTGCCCAACCATGGCGAGAGCGGCAACCAGCCTGCCCCTGTGGGCAGCGGCATCGCCGTCCTCATGGGCCTCGGCGCCGCCTACATGGTCGCCAAGAAACGCAGAGAGGAATAAGAATGGGATACGCTTCGCGTAGAAATGCTTTGCATTCGGCGCAGCCAAATCTGTCAAAAATCAAATCAAAAATCTGAGAAAATCATTTTGAAAGATTTTAAAACAGATTTTTGAAAGATTTTTTGCCGAAGGCAATCCAATAGTTTAACCCTAATAGGGAAGGACCACACCCTGTCCTTGCCGTCCTCAAGGGCGCATGCCCGTGACGACGCGTCGAGGAGAGAGTGTAGTCCTTCCCTTATTTGTTTGAGCACGAACAGTTTTCCACATTCCTTGCGGGTTAATGGAAAAGTTGTATTTCACGAAAGATTTATGGCAGATTTGTTTCCTTCCTCAAAAAAAAGAAATCTTTAATTTCCCTTCCCTCGCCCGGGCAAGGCAGCGATGAGCTTCTTCGTGTAGTCGTTCTGCGGATGCTCGAAGAGCACGTCGGCGTCGTCCATCTCGACGGGCTTGCCGTTGTACATCACCACCACGCGGTCGCTCATGAAACGCACCACGCTGAGGTCGTGGGAGATGAAGATATAGGTGAGGTGACGCTCTGCCTTCAGGCGGTTCAAGAGGTTCAACACCTGCGCCTGCACGCTGACGTCGAGCGCTGACACCGACTCGTCGCAGATCACCAGCCTGGGATTCACCGCCAAGGCACGGGCGATGCAGATACGCTGGCGCTGGCCGCCAGAGAACTCATGGGGGTAACGGTCGTAATGCTCGGCCTTCAACCCCACCTGCTCCAATAAGTCGCACACTATGGTGCGGCTTTTTTTTCTGTCTTTCTCGATGCCGTGTACCAGCATCGGCTCGGCGATGGCCTCGCCGATGGTGAGACGTGGGTTGAGGGAAGAGTAGGGGTCCTGGAAGACGATCTGGGCCTGTTTGCGGAAGTCGCGCAAGGCCTGTCCCTTCAAGGCCGTCACCTCGATGCCGTCGAACCATACCTTGCCGCCTGTAGGCTCTGCCAGACGCAGGATGCTGCGTCCCAACGTGGTCTTGCCGCAGCCCGACTCGCCCACGAGGCCGAGGGTCTCGCCTTCGTAGACCTCGAGGCTCACGTCGTTGACGGCCTTCACGTGGCCGTAGACACGACTGAACACGCCCTTGCGCAGGGGGTACCACGTCTGCAGGTGCTCCACCTTCAGCAACGGCTCGCGGCTGTAGAGCTGCTTGAGGTGTGCCCGACGTTCCTCGTCGGTGATTTGCAGGTCGCGCAGGATTTGCTCCTTGCCGCCTTGCCACTCACCGTCGAGGAACTCCTTGACGATGGGCAGCCTTTTGAGGCGCACGTCGATGGGCGGACGGCAGGCGAGGAGACCTTGGGTGTAGGGATGCTGTGGGTGGTTGAGGATGTCGTTTACCGTGCCGCGCTCCAGTATCTCGCCGTTGTGCATCACGGCGACGTCGTCGGCGATTTCGGCCACCACGCCGAGGTCGTGGGTGATGAAGATCATACCCATGCCTGTCTCGGCTTGCAACTTGCGCAGCAGCTTGAGGATCTCGAGTTGCACGGTGACGTCGAGGGCGGTGGTAGGCTCGTCGGCAATGAGCAGCTGGGGATGGCAGGCGATGGCCATGGCGATCATCACGCGCTGCTTCTGTCCGCCCGAGAGCTCATGGGGATAGCTGTCGTAGATGGCCTCGGGACGAGGCAGCATCACCTGCTTGAAGAGGCTGACGACACGCTCCTTGGCTTCGGCTTTGCTTACTTCTTCATGCTGCAAGATCATCTCGCTCACCTGGTACCCGCATTTGTAGACGGGGTTGAGCGAGGTCATCGGCTCCTGGAAGATCATGGCGATGCGTTTGCCACGCACGTCGGCCATCTGGCGCTCCGTGTAGTCCTTGATTTCGTCGCCGCCGATGACGACGCTGTCGGCGCTGATGCGGCTGATTTTGTCGTTCAGCAGACGCATCACGGCTAGCGAACTCACCGACTTGCCCGAGCCCGACTCGCCCACGAGGCCGAGGGTGCGGCCCGCCATCACGTCGAGGTCGATGCCATGCACGGCCTCGGTCCATTTCCCCTCGCGGGAAAAGGAGACACGGAGGTTACGGACGGATAATAAGGGAGTCGGCATGGGGGATAGATTTGGTGCAAAGGTATCAAAATAATGCTTATCTTTGTGAAAAATTTACCGCAATGAAAAAAAGCATCCTTTTCCTTTTGGCCTTCGTGCCTTTGATGGCCTGCGCCCAATTCGACAATTACTTCACCGAAGCCTCGTTGCGTGTGGACTATTGCCTCACCGGCAACCACAACACGACCACCATCTCCCTCAAGGAACTCATCCGCGAGCCGTATTGGAGCGGCTCCAAGACCAACCTCGTCGACGACCTGGAGTTTGGCAGCTATATCGTCAAGGTGTTTGAGGCAGGCACCGACCATCTGCTGTTCTCCAAGGGCTACCAGAACCTTTATGGCGAGTGGCAGACCACCGACGAGGCCAAAGTCGTCACCAAGACCTTCGACGAGTCGGTCATCGTGCCCTTCCCCAAGGTGAAGATTGACGTCGTCATTTGCTACAAGACCTGGGAAGGCAAGCTGGTGGAGGGGCTGCGCATCACGGTCAACCCGAACGATTATTTCATCCGCGACTACGACAACCTGAACTTGCCCGTCTATGAGGCCTGGATTGGCAACAAAGACATCACCAAGGCCGTCGACATCGTCATCCTGCCCGAGGGCTACACCCAAGCCGAGATGGGTAAGTTCATCAAGGACTGCGACTTCTTCGTTGAGAGCATGTTCAGCTATGCGCCCTACGACCGCTATCGCCAGAGCTTCAATATCCGTGGCGTGATGGCCCCTTCGGCGGAGAGTGGCTGCACCATGCCCGGCGACCATATCTACAAGAACACCGTCATGCGCTTCAGCTTCTGGACCTTCGACTCGGAGCGTTACTGCATGAGCACCGACAACCGCGACATCCGTGACCTGGCGGGACAGGTGCCATACGACCAGATCTATATCTTGATGAACACCGAGAAATATGGTGGGGGAGGGATTTACAACTTCTATTGCTCGAGCGCAAGCAGCAATGGTTTTTCGAGCGACGTCATCATCCACGAGTTCGGGCATGGCTTCGCGGGCCTCGCCGACGAATACTACAATGACGACACCTACGGCGACATGTACAACAACGACCTGGAGCCTTGGGAACCCAATATCACCACGTTGGTCGACTTCGACAAGAAGTGGAAGGACATGATGGACAAGAAGACGCCCGTTCCCACGCCGCGCGAGAAGAGATATGAAAGCACGATTGGCGTTTTCGAAGGCGGTGGCTATGAGGCCGAGGGTGTCTACAGCCCCCGCATGGACTGCCTGATGAAGACCTTCAACGGCCACGAGTTCTGCCCCGTCTGCCAACGCGCTATTGAACGCATGATTCTCTATTACTCCAGATAACCCCCTAATTATCAATTGTCAATTATCAATTGTCAATTAAAAAAATGAACTACCTAGACATCATCATCGCCATAATCCTCCTCCTCTTCGGATTCAAGGGCTTCCGCAAGGGCCTCGTCATCGAGGTGGTGACGCTGCTGGCCTTCGGCGTGGGCATCTACGGCGCCATGCACTTCTCCGACTTCACCGCTGAGCATCTGCAGGACTTCATGGAAATCAACCCGAAATACCTCAACACCATCGCCTTTGTGCTGACCTTTATCCTCTTGGTGATTGGAGTCAACCTCCTCGGGAGGTGGGTGACCAGCCTGGTGAAGGCGATGAACCTGAATTTCTGGAACAAATTGGGCGGTGGCGTCTTCGGCTTGGCCAAGGGACTACTGCTGTGTAGCACGATGTTATTGATATTCAATAATTTTCAGTGGACGGGTCTCATCAAGGAAGAGGTGAGGAAGGAGTCGTTGCTCTATCCCTACGTGGAGAAGACGGTGCCGTATCTCTACAAGGGCTTCGACCTGGTGAAAGGCTATGCCAAGGATGTATTACCCAACGAGGAAAAAGAAACAACGGAGCCTGATGGCCCCGTTGTGTAGAGACGCGATTCATCGCGTCTCCAAAACGCGTTTGAGATTATATTACCCCTCTTTCCAATAAAGTCATTATCGTTTCGATTTCGTCGTCTTCGGGGTTGTTGTGCGGGTCGTATTCCTCTTTGAGGTTGTAGCCCCACAGCCTGGCGAAGCCTTGGTAGAAGAAGGCACGCACCTTGCCGCGCAGTTCCTGCACCACTTGGTAGGAGGTGTTGCCCGTCTCGCGGTCGATGAGGCGCACGAGGATGAGGCCTTGCGTGATGGTGAGGTTCTTCAGCTCTGCGGTATATTGGTCGGTGATTTCCTTTTCGGCTTGTCGCATCAGCCGGTTGCGTTCCGCCTTGTTGTCAACGTGGGCCAAAATCGAGTCGTATTCCTGCATCTTGGCGCCTGCGAGTTTGGCATAGGGGAACACCTTCTTCACGTTGTTGGCCAGACGGCGGCCTTGGCGTGTGTCGGTGATTTGCAGGTAACGCTGCATCAGGTCGATGTCGACTTCGGGCAGGTAGACGATCAGCGTGGTGTCGCCGTTGTCTTCGATTCTGCCGTACACCACGGTGCCTTTGACGGGCTCGGTGGGGTTCGAGAAGTCGACCACACTCGACGTCGGTTGTGCCTTTTGGTAGGCAACGGTTTTGCCGTTACGTTTCATGATGAGTTGGGCTTGGGTGGTCAGGCTCATCAAGGCGATCAATGCGATTAAGGCTATTCTTTTCATGGCGTTTGCGTTTTTACATTGTTCAACGCAATAGGTTATGCAACTATTGTGCCAAAAAAAAGCATCGGAGCTTCCGATGCTTTTTTTAGTCGCCCACATGCAGTTTCTGTAGCCCCGACTTCTCTAGCTTCGCCTCGGCGTAGGCTCGGTCGATGACCAGCTCCGTGGCGTTGATGTCGGAGGGCATCTCAAACATGGCGTCGTTGAGGATGGCTTCCATGATGGAACGCAGTCCGCGCGCGCCCACCTTGAACTCGATGGCTTTGTCGACCACGAAGTCGAGCACCTCGTCCTTGACGACCAAGTTGATCTTGTCCATGGCGAAGAGCTTCTGGAACTGTTTCACCAGGGCGTTCTTAGGCTCGGTGAGGATGCGTTTCAGCGCCTCGGCGTCCAAGGGGTTGAGGTGGGTGATGATGGGCAGACGTCCGACGATCTCGGGGATGAGGCCGAACTTCTTCAGGTCGGCGGGCGACAGGTATTGGAGCATGTTGTCCTTGTCGAGGACCTCGTTGCCGCCTGTGCCGTAGCCGATGACGTTGGTGCGCTTGCGTGCGGCGATGAGGCGTTCGATGCCGTCGAAGGCGCCGCCAGCGATGAAGAGGATGTCCTTCGTGTTGACGGGGATCATCTTCTGCTCGGGGTGTTTGCGACCGCCTTGGGGCGGCACGTTGACGACGGAGCCTTCCAGCAGCTTCAGCATGGCTTGCTGCACGCCTTCGCCCGACACGTCGCGGGTGATGCTGGGGTTGTCGCTCTTACGAGCGATCTTGTCGATCTCGTCGATGAAGACGATGCCGCGTTCGGTGGCTTCCACGTCGTAGTCGGCGGCCTGCAGCAGCTTGACGAGGATGTTCTCCACGTCTTCGCCCACATAGCCGGCCTCGGTGAGCACCGTGGCGTCGGCGATGGCGAAGGGCACGTTGAGCATCTTGGCGATGGTGCGGGCCAGCAGGGTCTTGCCCGTACCGGTCTCACCCACGAGGATGATGTTCGACTTCTCGATCTCCACCTCGTCGGCTTCCACCTTCTGGCTGATGCGCTTGTAGTGGTTGTAGACCGCCACGGCGAGGGTGCGTTTGGCTTCGTCCTGCCCGATGACATACTGGTCGAGGAAGGCCTTGATTTCGGCGGGTTTCTTCAACGCCAGTCCCTTGCGGGAATAGGTCTTCTTGTCCTCCCCGAACTGTTCCTTGACGATGGCATGGGCCTGTTCGGCGCAGCTGTCGCAAATCTCGGCTTCGATGCCTTGGATGAGCAGCCTTACCTCGCTGGCTTTACGTCCGCAGAAAGCACAAACTCCTGACTTCTTAGCCATTGTTTTTAGGCTTGTTTCTTGATGAGGACTTCGTCGATCATGCCGTAAGCCTTGGCTTCCTCGGCGGTCATCCAGTAGTCGCGGTCGCTGTCGGCCCACACCTTGTCGTAGGTCTGGCCCGAGTGGAGGGCGATGATTTCGTACAGCTCCTTCTTCAGCTTCTGGATCTCGCGGGCCGTGATTTCGATCTCGGTGGCCTGACCTTCCACGCCGCCCATGGGCTGGTGGATCATGATACGCGAGTGGGGCAGGGCTGAGCGCTTGCCTTTGGCGCCGGAGCACATCAGCACGGCGGCCATCGAAGCGGCCATGCCGGTGCAGATGGTGGCCACCTCGGGCTTGATGAACTGCATGGTGTCGTAGATGCCCAAGCCAGCGTACACGCTGCCACCAGGTGAGTTGAGGTAGATGTTGATGTCGCGCTTCGAGTCGGTCGACTCAAGGAAGAGCAGCTGGGCTTGGATGATGTTGGCCACATAGTCGTCGATGGCGGTGCCGAGGAAGATGATGCGGTCCATCATCAGGCGGCTGAACACGTCCATCTGCGCCACGTTGAGCTGACGCTCTTCGATGACGGTGGGGCTGATGTAGCCGCTGTTGTTGATCTTGGAGATGTATTGCTCCAGGCCGAGGGTGTTCAGGCCCACGTGCTTGGTGGCATATTTGAAGAATTCGTTGCTCATTTCTTGTTTTGTTTTCTTTCCTTTTCCAGTTTCTTCATGAACTCGGCGGGCGTGACTTCGGCGTAGTTGATGTTCATCTTGCCCTTCAGGAAGGCGGTCATCTTGACGTCGGCGAGTTGGTTCTTGAGGCCGCTCACCTGTTGTTCGTCCTTGAGGTAGTTGGCGGCGATCTTGTCGAGGTTGGCCTTCATGTCGTCTTCGAGGGTGGCATAGTCGATGCCGGGGAAGATCTGCTTCAGCACGAAGTTCTTCACCTCCTCGTCCTTGATGATGAGTTCGGGGTTGGCCTTCACGATGCTGTCTTCGATGAGCTGCCAGCGCAGACCCTTGGCGTAGTCGTTTTCATAGTTCTTCTCGATGTCGTCGGCTGAAATCTTGCCTTGGCTGTTTTCGACGATCCAACGCTTCATGAAGGCGTCGGGCATGTCGAACTTCACGGCGGCCACCAACTCGTCGATCATCTTGGTGAAGAGGATGGGGTCGGCCTCGGCTTCATGCTGCTTCTCCATCTCGGCTTTGACGGCGGCCTTGAAGGCGTCGAGGTCCTTGATGTCCTTGTCGGGGAAGATCTTCTTGAAGAAGTCTTCGTTGAGCTCGGGCTTCTCGTTGCGGATGGCGTCGTCGATGATGATGTTGAAGTCGGCGGCGGCGGGAGCGTCTTTACCCAAGACCTTGGCGGCTTCCTCTTCCGAGCCGAACACCTTGGCGAAGTTGACGATGAACTCGGAACCCACTTCCTTGTCGACGAACTTCTTGCGTTGCGTCTTGTTCTTGATCTGGCTCATGTTGAAGTAGACGCCGTCTTTCTCGAAGCCGCCTTCCACTTCCTTGCCGTTCTTGGCTTCGCGGATCTTGATTTCGAGGCGGTCGTCTTCGCCCACGGTCTCAGGATGGCTGGTGTTGGGGTTGCGTTGTTGCAGGTCTTCCACGACCTTGTCCACCTCTTCGTCGGTGGGGATGATATGGTAGAAGTCGACCATGGTGTTGGTGAAGTCGACGTTGATTTCGGGACGCAGGGCGGCTTCGAAGTAGAAGTCGAGGTTGTCGTCCTTCTCAAGGTCGGCAGGCTGCTGCTCGGGGTCGTTGAGCGGATAGCCGAGGAGGTCGAGCTTGTTGTCGATGATATGCTTGTTGAGGGCGTCGGAGACGACGGTGTTCAAGGCTTCCATCTTGGCGCTGGCGCCATACATCTTCTTAATCATGCCCATCGGCACCATGCCGGGACGGAAACCGGGTACGTTGGCCCGATGTCTCAGCTGTCTCAGTGACTTCTCTAATGACTCTTGATAGTCTGCTTGCTCTACGCTAATCTTGATGGAGATAAGGTTTTCTCCTTTGTTGCTTTGTGTGATGTTCATTTCTATATTATTGATAATCTTTAACTTGTGCGGATGAAGGGACTCGAACCCTTACTTCGTGAGAAACTAGATCCTAAGTCTAGCGCGTCTACCAATTTCGCCACACCCGCAAGTTAGAGGCGTTTTTGAGGGCGCAAAGATACAAATTTTTGGAATATCCTCACCTTAATTAACATGCTTTTCTTTTTGACTGCGGGACTTCGTGACACGGGACTTCGGGCTTTGCTCGTCTCGCAGTCCCGTAGTCTCGCAGTCTCGTGTCAGTTTTTCACATCAAGAGCCTCTCGTAGCGCGTTTCCGATGAGCATAAACGCCAGCACGAGTAGCATGATGGCGATACCCGGGAGGATGGCGAGGTAGGCGGCGTCAAGGATGATGAAGGCGTAGTTTTCCTTGATCATGCTGCCCCACGAGGGCATGGGAGGCTGCACGCCGATGCCCAGGAAACTCAAGCCTGCCTCCAGCAGGATGGCCGAAGCGAAGTTGGCCGCCGACACCACGATGATAGGGTTGAGGATGTTGGGTAGGATATGCCGAAAGATGATACGCAAATTCTTGAAGCCTAATGCTTTGCCTGCCTCCACAAACGTCGTCTCGCGGATGGAGAGGATTTGTCCACGGACGATGCGTGCCACCTCGACCCACATGGTGAGACCCACGGCGATGAACACCTGTGCGATGCCCTTGCCCAAGGCGAAGGTGATGGCGATGACGAGCAGCAGGGTAGGGATGGACCACACCACGTTGATGAACCACACCACCGCGTCGTCGACCTTGCCACGGAAGAAGCCGCCCAGGCTACCCATGACGATGCCTATCATCAGGCTGAGCAGCACGGCGATGAAGCCCACGGTGAGGCTGATGCGGCTACCCAACACCAAGCGGCTGAGGAAGTCGCGCCCAAACTGGTCGGTGCCCAAAAGGAACTTACGGTGCTTCACGCAATGGCTTCTTATATAGGTGTCGGCCTCGGCGGCAGTCGCAAAGGCTTTCGCTGTGAGTTCTTGGTTGTCAAGGATTTCGGTTCTGGTGCTTTGGCTCTCCTCCGCCTGATAGAGATACACTGTCGTTGCGGTGGCATCCACGCGGAGGCTGTCGAAAGGCAGGTAGATGCAGTCGTCGGGCCGACCATTGAAGAGGAACTGGAAGAACGGCGTCTTGGCGGGCGGCGTCTCCTTGGGCACCATCAGCATGTCGACCTCGAAGCCGGGTTTTTTCGTGCTGATTTCGAGGATCTGCCGGTTGGCGTTGGGTGTCTTGTCGGGGATGACGAGGTAGGCAAACAAAGCCAGCAAAGCCCAAAGGAGCACGAAGCCGCAAGAGGCCATCCCGAGCTTGTTGCTCCGGAACCGCTTCCATGCCAACGCTTTAGGGGATTGGTTTTGCTTCGGTTGTTCGTCCATGGGTGCTTTTGTATTGCGCCGTCAAAAATACGGAATTCGCCCTTGATTTCGAGGTGAAAAGAAGAAAAATTGAAAAAAATGCACAAAAAGCATCGCTGTTATGGAAAAATGTTGTATTTTTGCAGCCGATTTCCGTGGGAACGGATCAGATGGTGGATTTAGCTCAGCTGGTTAGAGTACCGGATTGTGGTTCCGTGGGTCGTGGGTTCGAATCCCACATTCCACCCAGAAAGAAGAGGTTCGAGAGAGCCTCTTTTTTTTGTCCCGTGCATAGATTCCTTTCGGATTTTGAAGGCATGTCATGCCGACCGAGGAACGAGGGAGTGCATCTATGCCTTCAAAATCCTCGGGGTGACATGCACGGAAAGCGGAAAATTTGTATTTTTGCACCTCAATTTAAACGACATGGCAAGGATAATGGCTATCGACCTTGGACGCAAACGTAGCGGCATCGCCGTCACCGACCCGTTGCAGATCATCGCAAACGGGCTGACGACGGTGGAGTCGCACAAACTCGTCGACTTCGTGCTGAACTATGTGAAGCAAGAGGAGGTGGAGCAAATCGTCATCGGCGAGCCAAAGGACATGAAAAACAACCCTTCCGACTGCTCCAAGTACATCGAGCCTATCGTCAACCGGCTGAAGAAGTTGCTGCCCGACATGAAGATCGTGCGCTACGACGAGCGTTTCACCTCAGTGATGGCACACCAGGCCATGATTGATGCTGGCCTCAGCAAGTCGCGCCGCCAGGACAAGGAACTCGTCGACACCATCGCCGCCACCATCATCCTGCAATCTTATATGGAATCAAAATCTTGTAGAGACGCGATTAATCGCGTCTCTACCAACAATCAATAAAACAATGATTTTACCTATCGTAGCCTACGGCCACCCCACCCTAAAGGCCATCGCCCAGCCCGTCACCCCCGATTATCCTGAATTGGGCACCCTCATACAAGACATGTGGGAGACGCTGGCCCATTCCGAAGGCGTCGGCCTCGCCGCACCACAAGTCAACAAGTCCATCCAACTCTTCCTCGTCGACGGCAACCCGTTCTATCCCGACTATCCGGCCGCCAAGGACTTCAAGCAGGTCTTCATCAATGCCGAGCTGCTGGAGGCCTCCGAAGAGATGGAACCTTTTAGGGAAGGCTGCCTCAGCCTGCCCAATATCTACGAGGAGGTGATGCGTCCCAACAAGATTCGCCTCAAATACCTCGACGAGAACTTCCAAGAGCACGAGGAGGTCTTCGAAGGCATCCGCGCCCGCATCATCCAACACGAGTACGAACACCTGCAAGGCCATGTGTTTGTCGACGATATCGCGCCGCTGCGTAAGACCCTGCTGCAAGGCAAGCTCCGCGCCATCAGCGAAGGCAAGTGCGACGTGGACTACCGCATGATTTTCCCACGCAAGAAAAAACATAGATAAAAACGAATACGATGAAAAAGACTTTGAGAATGATGGTTGTCGTCGGGTTGGCATTGGCCATGTTTGCTTGCGGCAACAAAGAACAGAAACTCACGCTCGACGACCTCAGGGCGGCACAGGCGACCTTGTTCAACCAGGACCGCAGCGTCAACGAGGCAGTGGCACCCGAGGTGGCGGAGAAATACTGCCAGTTTGTGAAGCAGAACCCCGACGACTCCACCGCTGCCCAATGGCTCTATCATGCCATGGAAATCAACGTGCTGCTGAAGGATGCCGAAAAGAGCGCTGCGATTTGCGACCAGCTGACCACCAACTATCCCGAGTCGAGCTGGGCACCGATGAGCCTTTTCCTGATGGGTTCGTATGTCTATAACGACCAACTCAACGACACGGCAAAGGCCCATGTCATGTTCCAACGCCTGATTGACGAATATCCCGATAGCGAGCTCGTCGACGACGCCCAGAAGTCCATCGAATACCTCGGCCTCACGCCTGAGGAAATCATGGCGCGCATCATGATGCAGCAGATGGAGGATGATGGCGCTTTTGACGAATGAGGCGCTTCTGTATTGATACACAAAAAAAGCCTGCGTGTTAACGCAGGCTTTTTCGTTTAGCAGCCAAAGGCTTCTTTTAGTTTGTCCACCAAGTCGAGTTTCTCCCAAGCGAAGAACTCCACGTCTTTGTAGGTCTTGCCGTCCTTCTCGTAGGTGGTGTCGTCCTTGTAGTGCACTTCGACAGGCTCGATGACGGGCTTTCTGCCGAAGTGACCATAGGATGCCGTCCTCTCGAAGATGGGGTTGGTGAGGCCGAAGCGCTTCACGATGAAGTAAGGTCTCAGGTCGACTAAGTCTTTCACCTTGAGGGCAATCTCGGCGTCGCTCATCTTGACGTGCGAGGTGCCTTCGGTGTTGATGTAGAAGCCCACAGGCTCGGCCTTGCCGATGGCGTAGGCAATCTGCACCAGCACTTGGTCGCAGACGCCGGCAGCCACGAGGTTCTTGGCGATGTGGCGTGCGGCATAGGCTGCCGAGCGGTCCACCTTCGAGCTGTCCTTGCCCGAGAAGGCGCCGCCGCCGTGGGCACCGCGACCGCCGTAGGTGTCGACGATGATCTTACGACCCGTCACGCCCGCGTCGCCGTGGGGACCGCCGATGACGAACTTGCCCGTCGGGTTCACGTAGAGTTTCATGTCGTCGCCGAAGAGTTTCTTCAAGCGGGCAGGCAGTTGTTTCTTGACCCTCGGGATGAGGATGTGGCGCACGTCGGCCTCGATCTTCTCCTGCATGAACTTGTCGTTCTTCAGGAACTCGTCGTGTTGCGTGCTGATGACGATGGTGTCGATGCGTAGGGGCTTCCAGCCTTCGTCATATTCCACCGTCACCTGCGACTTGGCGTCGGGGCGGAGGTACTTCATGTGGCGACCTTCTTTGCGGATGGCTGCCAGCTCTTGCAGCAGCATGTGTGCCAGGTCGATGGTGAGCGGCATGTAGTTCTCGGTCTCCTTGCAGGCGAAGCCGAACATCATGCCTTGGTCGCCGGCGCCCTGGTCTTCAGGCTTTTGGCGTCCAACGCCTTGGTAGATGTCGTTTGACTGTCCGTGCAGGGCCGACATGACGCCGCACGACTGCGCGTCGAACTGATACTCCGACTTGTTGTATCCGATTTTGTCGATGACACGGCGTGCCACATCGGGCACTTCGACGTAGGCATTGGTGCGGATTTCGCCCGCCACCACGACGAGGCCTGTGGTCACTAAGGTTTCGCAAGCCACCTTAGAGGTGGGGTCTTGGCTGAGAGTCGCGTCCAGAATGGCATCCGAGATCTGGTCGGCTACCTTGTCGGGATGACCCGCTGAGACGGATTCTGAAGTGAAATAATAACCCATAACAAATTGTTTATTAGTTAGTTAATAATAAATTTGTGTGGGAAGTGTTGACTGAAAGGGTCCTTCGGCAGGCTCAGGAACCCAAGGAAAAAGCATTGGTTTAGCATTTTTTCTTGTGGTTGCAATCAAATCAAATCTTTCCACGTTGCGGGTGCAAAAATACAAAAAAAAATGAGAGCGATAGCATCGCTCTCAAATTTATTTTGTCAGCTTCTGGAACGCCTCCTCAATACTTAAATCCTCTTTCTGCAAGGTCTTGATGATGAGGTTGTTGTCGACCGACCACTTCATCAAGCTGGCACGGATGTCGGTGTCGCCCTGCGGCTCGAGGATCCAGTGGTTGCCTTTGACGCGTTGCACGCGGCCTACTTGCGGGATGCCACGCAACAGCACCTCGTCCACCTCGTTCTCAAACTCCACGACGACGACGTTGCTGGCCGAGTTGTCCTGTTTCAGGTTCTCGATCTTGTCGTCGGCCACCACCACACCTTTATTAATAATAATGGCGCGTTCGCAGATGGCTTCCACCTCCTGCATGATGTGGGTGCTGAGCAGCACGGTCTTCTCTTTGCCGAGGTTGGAGATGAGGTTGCGGATGTCGATGAGCTGGTTGGGGTCGAGGCCGGAGGTAGGCTCGTCGAGGATGAGCACCTGCGGGTCGTGCATCATGGCTTGGGCGAGGCCGACGCGCTGGCGGTAGCCTTTCGACAAGGCCCCGATCTTCTTGTGTGCTTCGATGCCGAGGCCTGTCTCGTCAATCATCGCTTCAATGCGCTTGTGGGCGGCTTCGCCTTTCAGCTGGTGGACGCCGGCCACGAACTCAAGGTATTCGCGGACGTACATGTCCAAGTAGAGAGGATTGTGTTCCGGCAGGTAGCCCACGATGCGCTTGACGGCCATCGGGTCGTCCATGACGTCGTGCCCTTCCACGCTCACTGTGCCCGAGGTGGGCGGGATGAAGCAGGTGATGATTTTCATCAGCGTCGACTTGCCTGCACCGTTGGGCCCGAGCAGTCCGACGATACCTTTATTAATAGTGAGCGTCACGTCATTGAGGGCGAGTTGCTCGCCGTATTGTTTGGTGATATGGTTGATTTGGATGGACATCTTAGTTGTTTTTGCGGCTGCAAAGATAGGAAAAAACAAAAAGACGCGAGACTTCGAGACGCGAGACGTGAGACTTTTTTGTTGTCCCCAAGTCCCGCAGTCCCGCGTCTCGCGTCAAAAAAATACAATTAATGTATTGCTAGTAACCAAAAAAGTAGTACTTTTGCGGCCTCGTTAGTAAAGTCCATCATCGGTCTTCTGAACGCGCTAACGCATTGATTTATGGGCGAAAATGAATTAATGCAAAAAAAAGTTGGAGCGTAAAGGAGAAAGGTGTATTTTTGCACGCCCAAAAATAGGGTAGTGTCTTATAGAATTGGATAAACATTATTAAACACAAAATGAACTACTTAAGTTACAAGACAGTAAGCGTCAACAAAGAGAATGCCAACAAGAAATGGTATGTCGTCGACGCTGAAGGACAAATCCTCGGCCGTCTGGCTAGCGAGGTTGCCATGATTCTGCGTGGCAAAAGGAAGGCATGCTTTACTCCCCACAGCGATTGTGGTGATAATGTCATCATCATCAATGCAGAGAAAGTGGTCCTGACCGGAAACAAATTCACCCAGAGGTACTACATGCGCTACACGGGCTATCCGGGTGGCCAGCGTACCAGAACCGTTGCCGAGTACATGAAGCGCAAGCCCACGTTCGTCCTCGAACACGCCGTGCGCGGCATGCTCCCCAAGAACAAGCTTGGCGACGCCATCTTCAAGAACCTCTACGTTTACGAAGGTCCCAACCACAACCACGAGGCACAACAGCCCCAAGAACTCAAAATCAACACAATTAAGAATAAAGACTAATCATGGAAGTTATCAACGCTTTAGGTAGAAGAAAGACCGCCGTTGCCCGTATCTATATGAAGGCCGGCAGTGGTAACATTACGGTGAACAAGCGCG
>CADBZW010000020.1 GCA_902799345.1 uncultured Bacteroidia bacterium
CCATCTACGTCACCAACGCAGCCGGCATCAGCCGCACTACCTACCGCACAATCCTCGTCGGCGAGAAGTGCAACATCGTCTTCCAAATGCACGACGCAGGCGGCGACGGCTGGAAAGGCGCAGCCATCAGCGTGACCGACGAAAACGGCAACCGCATCTCCGTGGTCACCATGACGGAAGGCTCGTCCTTGGCCGTCGACCTGCCTCTGCTGAGCGGCAACCTCAACTTCATCTGGAACCACGGCTGGTATCATGCCTACGAGGAAAACGACACCGACAGCGAGTGCTCCTTCTCCATCGTCAACGCCGAGGGCGAGACCATCTACACCTCGACCGAACTCGAAGACGGCGTCTTCTTCTCTTACGACCCGTGCAGCGTCGACGCCGTCGAGGAAGCCACGATGAGCAGCAGTGTCAATGTCTATCCCAACCCGACCAACGGCATGCTCAACATCGCAGGCCAAGGCACGATGCACATCAGCGTCATGAACGTCCTGGGACAGACCCTCCAAGAGACCTGCTCCGAAGGCAACGCCACCCTCGACCTGAGCCAATATGAATCAGGTATGTACCTCATCCGCATCGAGACGGAAAGCGGAATTGAAGTACAGAAAGTAAGTATTAGAAAGTAAGACAACAAAAAAAATGGGGCGACTTGGTCGCCCCATTTTTTTGTTACCACTTCAAGATCTTCTTGAAATCATATTCCTCCGGATTCGGCAGGTAGGCCTTGGCGGCTTCGTAGTCGCTGGGGCTGATGTACTGCAAGCCATCGTTGAAGATAAGCTCGGCCTTCGGGCCGTTCAGGTTGACCAGTCGCGGCTTGATCTTGCCGTTCTCATCTTCCACGTCCTTCAGATACAGCGGCATAATCTCGCCCTTCGGGTTGGTGGTGACCATAGCGCCACTCACACCCTTGTCGAAGAGTTTCTTCACGCCGTAGCCCAGCAGCGAGCAATAGGTCAGGTCGTAGCCGTTGGGCTCGACGCAGCGGATGCCGTAACCGATCTCGACGGGACGACTCTTCACATTCATGCCCAAAGCCTTCAGGCGTTGTTGCAGCAAGAGGTTGAAGATATGGGCCTTGCTGACGTTGCCCAGCTCGGGATGGCCGTGCTCGTCGTAGGTGAAGGCCACACCCGACTTCTCGATTTCCTCATCGCTCATAAAGTGGAACACACCCTCGCTGATGATGACCACGCCATAGTTGACGCCCAACAGCTTGCGCTTCACGATGGAGCTGACCACCAGCTTGATGATGGCGTCGAAGGTGACTTCTGCCTTGTTGAACATCTCGGGGATGACCACCATCGGGCAGTGGCAAGCCGACGTCATACCGAAAGCCAGGTGACCGGCCTCGCGGCCCATGGCGGAGACCACGAACCAGTTGCCGCTCGTACGGGCATCTTCGTAGATGGTCTGCACCAAATGCACGGCAGCGTCCTTGGCGGAGTAGTAGCCAAAGGTCGGGCTGCCCTCGGGCAACGGCAGGTCGTTGTCGATGGTCTTGGGTACATGGATGTTCTGGATGGGGAAGCCACTGCCGGCCAAGAACTTCGAGATGCGGTTGGCCGTCGAAGCGGTGTCGTCGCCGCCGATGGTGACCAACAGCTTGATGTTGTTCTTGACGAAGAACTCGGTGTTGAACTCCTCATTCTTCGGTTTGTAACGGCTCATCTTCAAGGCTGAGCCACCTTGTTTGAGGATGGCATCGGCATAGAGGAAGTCCATCTCGACCACATCGGGATTGGGCTTGAAGAGGTTCTTATAGCCTTCGTTGAGGCCGAGTACACGATAGCCGTCCTTGAGGAAGGTCTTGGCCACGGTGCTGATGACCGTGTTGATGCCAGGTGCCGGACCGCCGCCGGCCAAAATCACTATTGATTCTTTCATATTTAGGGATTTAAAGATTTAACATTCAAAATTTAAAATTTGCCTGCCGGGGTCTTTTGACTCCCCCGCCCTGCGGGCACCCCCTCAAGAGGGGGAAGCCTACCGGAGTCGAGCCTACCTGACCCAAGTTCCGCGTCGCTTTGCGCTTCCCCCTTTGCAAAGGGGGGCAGGGGGGATTCAATGACCCGCCTAGCGCCATTCCCATGTCCTTATTCAATCACCAATTCATCACAGAAGATCCAGGCCTTCTGCCCTGCGCCGACATGGCCTTCGGGGCAGGTGCCGATGGTCTTGGCCACCATCTTCACATAACGGGCAGTGGTGCGCGGGCGCACCTCCATCTCTTGGATGAAAGCGCCATCGGCATCCGCGGGGATGTCGTTCTTCACCTTGCCCACGCTGCGGAAGTTCTTGCCGTCGTCACCGACGAAATACTCCACCTCGGTGGGCATCCAAATCCAGGAGTAGATCTCCTGCAAGAAGCTACCCGCCAAGCGGTTGATTTTCTTGGGTTGGGCCAGGTCGACAGTGGCGATGAGGTCGACGCCATAATAGCCCTGCCATGTGCCCGTGCGGAAGTTGTCGTTGCCACGCAGATGGTCGATGAGGGCCTTGGCGCCACCAGCGGCATATTGTTCGTTATACATGTTTTCCAATTTCACGCTACGGTTGGCGTCGATGAGATAGTACTGCGCATCGATCACACGGCTCCAGCGGTCGCCTTGCTTGGCAGCGGCACGCACTATGGAGTTTTCCTTCAGGCAAAGCGGCTGCTCGTATGGCACTCCATTTTCCGTCGGGTCGCTGCCGTCGATGGTGTAATAGAGTTCCACGCCTTCGATGGGATGACTCAGGCTCACCATCAGGCTGTCGAAGAAGGTGTCGGAATTGGCGTTGATGGTCGGGACGATGACGATGTCGTAGTCTTTGGCGATACGCACCACAGGGCAATTCTCGGGTTGCGTGGCCCAGGTCGAATTGGGTTGGTCGGTCATGGTGAACTCCAACTTGCCGCCATTGAAGACCTCGTCGAAGGTGATGTAGCTGCGCTCCAGAGGCTTGCCATTCAACTTCACCGACTGCACGAAGCAGTTTTTGTCGCTCAAGCCCTTGGCCACCACTTCAAACTGCTTGCCATTCTCGAAAGACAACTTGAGGTTTTGGAAACGCGGCAGACCCAACACATAATAGCCTGCTGCCGGCGTGGCGGGATAAAAGCCCATGGCGGTGAACACGGCCCATGCCGACATCTGGCCACAGTCCTCGTTGCCGCAGTAACCGTCGCGGCGGTCGCTGTAGAAGTCGTCCATCACCTGCTTCACATATTTCTGCGTCTTGGTCGGCTGACCGACGAAGTTGTACATATACACCGTGTTGTGGCTCGGCTCGTTGCCGTGGGCATACTGTCCGATGAGACCCGTGATGTCGGGCTGCACACGACCCGTCAGGTTGGATGGGGCATTAAACAATCCATCGAGTTTGGCCGCGTAGCTGTCCCTGCCGCCCATCAAGTCAATGTGGCCGTTCACGTCTTGCGGCACGAAGAAGCCATATTGATAGGAGTTGGCCTCGGTCAGCGTGAAGTTGACCTGAGCGGGGTCGAAGGGGCGTGCCCAGCCACCGTTGCGACGGCCTTGGAAGAACTGGTTCTCAGGGTTGTAGATGTTCTTATAGGCTTGGGCGCGGGTGTAAAACTCCTTGGCGATCTCGGTCTCGCCCATGTCTTCGGCCATGCGGGCCACGCACCAGTCGTCGTAGGCATATTCGAGGGTCTTGGAGACGGCCTCGCCTTCCATTTCAATCGGGATGTAGCCGTATTTCATGTAAGCGCCCATACCACGGAAGTCGTCTTTTTGGCTGGCTACCATAGCCTCCAGCGCCTTCTTCGTGTCAAAGTCGCGGATGCCGGAGAAATAGGCGTCGGCGATAACGGGGATGGCGTGGTTGCCGATCATACAGTAGGTCTCGTTGGCGGCCAGTTCCCAAACGGGCAGGATATGGTGCGGGTTGGTCTCGTACTTATTAATAAAGGTGTTGATGAAGTCGAGGGTGCGCTCACGTTGCATCAAGCTGAAGAGCGGGTGCAGGCTGCGGAAGGTGTCCCACAAAGAGAACACGGTATAAACGGGTCTCTCCGACTTGTACACCTTCAGGTCGTGGGCACGATAGCGGCCGTCGGCGTCGTTGAAGAGGTTGGGCGCCACCATGCAGTGGTAGAGGGCCGAATAAAACACGGTCTTGTTCGATTCATTGGGGTCGGCCACAGCATAGCGCAGCAGTTCCTTGTTCCATTTGTCGTAGGCCTTCTGTTTCAGCGCGTCGAAGTCGAAGTCACCGTCAGCGAGTTCAGCTTTCAAGTTATTTTTGGCGCCTTCCACGTCGACGGCGGAGAGGGCGATGCGCATGACGACAGGCTCGTTGGTTTCAAAATCGAACCAAGCCTTGACGAAGTCGCTTTCCACGCGCATCTCCTTAGTTGGCTGCCCTTTATTAACAAAGGTGTGGCTCTTGAAAGGCTTCGAAAACTCGGCGTAGAAATAAAGGTATTGCTCCTTGGCCCAGTCGCGGGTCTTGCGGAAACCGCTAATGGCGTTGTCGTTTTCGATTTGGAGGAACGATTCATACACGAATTCGTCGTTCACGCCTTCCACCATGTCCAAAAGCAAGTGCGCGTCGGCACCTTGCGGGAAGGCACAGCGCATCATACCCACGCGGTCGCCAGTAGTCAGTTCCACTTTCACACCATTTTCCAACACTACGGAATAGTAGCCCGCGGAGGCATCTTCGTTCTCATGCTTGAAAGCAAACTCATTCTGATACTCGCCCACATAAGGCATAAACCTAAAGTCACCATAGTCGGAGCAGCCGGTGCCGCTGAGGTGGGTGGTGCTGAAGCCGAGGATGGTGTTGTCGGAGGTGTGGTAACCCGAGCAGCCGTCCCAGTCGTTCATGCGGGTGTCGGGGCTGAACTGCACCATGCCGAAGGGCACCGTGGCGCCCGGGAAGGTGTGGCCGTGGCCTCCCGTGCCGATAAAGGGGTCAACGTATTGAGCCGCGTCAGTGACGTAGTCGGCCTGGGGTTGTTGAGTGCATGCTGCAAGACAAAGCAGCAACAAGGGTAAGAATAGTCTTTTCATAAAGGTAATAGTTTGAGGGTGTAAAAGTAGGAATAAAACCCTTTTGTTTGACATCGGAAGACAATTTTTCATGGCACAATATTTGCGGGGTTATTGTTTTTGTAAAAAAAATGCCATTTCAGCATCCAATATTCCAAAAATGACTATATTTGCAGCCCAAAAACAGAAATCATTTGTAACAATTCACTAATTATTAAAACACCACTACAATGAAAAAAGCATTACTACTTTCGTTAAGCCTCGTATTAGGCTTCAGTGCTTTTGCACAACAGCGTGTTGCCAAGAATGACCTCCAGTCGTTCACTGTCAACAGCAAGAAAGTCGTCGTGGGTAACGAAGTCGGCACCCAAAGCGCCGCCAAGTTCGCTCCCCAAACCGCCAAGAGCGTCGTCGTCAACAGATACCAAGACTGTGAAGACGCCGAAGTCATCCAAACCACTTTCGACCTGCAGTCGAACAGCTGGTGCTCCAACCGTATGTACCAACTGCCTAACGGCAACGTCGGCGTGGCTGCCACCATGTCACTCGAGTACAACCAAACTGCCTCTGACCGTGGTACTGGTTACAACTTCTATGACGCAGAAAGCCAGTCATGGAATGATATGCCCGAAGCACGTGTCGAAGCTGCCAGATGTGGTTGGCCCACCATCGCCCAATGGGGTGACGAAGGCGAAATCCTCATCTCCCACGCTCCTCTGAGTGTCTACACCAGAGAAGTGGCCGGTCAAGGCGAATGGGTCTACAGAGGCACCCTGCCGAACAGCCCCGAAGGATTTGAGTACGCTGACGATTTTGCTTGGCCGAGAGTTGCCACCTCTGGCGACCACCACAACATCATCCACGTGATTGGTGACATCCAACACTCTGTCAGCAGCACTGAAGTCCACCACTGGCAAGTGTATCTCCGTTCGGAAGATGCCGAGAACTGGACCATCACCTATTCACCCCTGGCCCAGGACGGTGAAGAGTATGACCACTACACCGCTGATTCCTACAACATCACCGCCAATGGTCACAATGTTGCCATGATTTATGGCGACGACCTCCAAGGCCATGTCGTCATGTACAAATCCACTGACGACGGCTTGACCTGGAACAGAACCGTTGTTTGGGAAAACCCCTACTACGGCTATGACTGGGAAACGGATGAAGCTTCCATCTACACCGACACTTTGTTCTGCCCCGCCAACTTGGCCATCGCTATCGGTCCTGACGGCGTGGCTCATGTGGCCATGACTGTCTACGAATGCCTTCATGCTGAACTCGGCACTGAGTACACCGTCTTCTCAGGCCGTGGCGTTGACGGCGTCTATTATTGGAACGACACCCAAGAAGCTCCCATCCAATCGATTGATGGCAACCCCCACCATGCTCTGAGACTTTGGTGGCCGGATGAGGAGAATCCTCAATATGTGACGATGCATAACGACTCCACCAAGTGGATTGGTTATGTGCCGCTCTACCAAGACGAAGATGGCAACCTCATCCAATATGTCAACGACATGTTCTACCACGAAAACGACTACTTCTACAAGTTCCGCTCCAGCGCAAGTGCCACACCTGCCCTCTCCATCGACCCGATGGGCAACATCGCCTGCGCCTTCTCAGCTCCTTACGCCAATCCTACGGAAGGCGACCTGAACTACTACAGACACGTCTATGTTAGCTACCGCAATGTCGACGAAGGATACTGGCATCAAGTTGAGGATGAACTCTCCGATCCTACGGTAGAGTTCCTCTATGCCGGCTCTGAGAACATCTACGCCATCGGCGTCGACAACACCGCCAACCCGGGCGAGTTCTGGTTCGGTTACCAAACCGACGACCAAATCGGTCTCTACTGGGGCACCGGAGCCACCCAGGCCACCGCTTCCGACAACTTCTTCCATGCCGTCAAGGTGACCCCCACTCCTGAAATGGTCAGCGTCCCCGAAAACAACACCACGGCTCAGAATGTGGTTTACAGCATCTACCCGAACCCTGCCACCGACTATGTCATCGTGAGTTCGTCAGCCGACGCTGAAGCCAACATCACCATCTTCAATCTCGTTGGCCAGACTGTGAAGCAGTTCAGCAAGAGCCTGAAGACCGGCGAAAACGCCATCAGCCTCGACCTCAACAGCGGTATCTACTTCTGCAACATCGAAGCCAATGGCTACACCAAGACCATCAAGTTCATTGTGAAATAAGCAATCACTTAAGTCTAAAAAACCAAAAAAAGAGGCCTTCGGGTCTCTTTTTTTTTGTCCAAAAACTTGCAGATAAGTTTTTTTTATTTATCTTTGCCCCATATAATCATTTATTCAAACAACAACCATTTACTTAATTATTAATTTAACTCATTCAAAATGAAAAAGTTATTTACTTTAGTATTGGCTTTGCTGGTAGCCACCGTTGGTTACCCGCAAGTACAGAAAGTGGCAAGACCCGACGCCAAGAAGGGTATCGCCACGATGCAAAAGGCTCCCAGATGGGAAGCCAGCAATGAGAACGCCCAAAGCGACCCGGTGATGACCTCCACCAGAGGCGAAGGCGAGCTGGACTACACCACCTACGACTGGCAGACCAACAGCGGTCCTCTCACCAGAACCATCGTTTGGCCTGACGGTAAAGTGAACTTCGCTTTCACCTGCTCTAGCGACAACAACTTCACAGACCGTGGTACCGCCATCGGCACCTACGACGCCAACACCGACGAATGGATTCCCAGCGGTGGCCGTGTCGAAAACGTGAAGACCGGTTTCGGCACCATCGCCCGCTATGGTGAGAACAGCATCATCGTTGCTGCCCACACTGCCACGCAGTGCGGTGTCTTCATGGTGGAAGATAGGAACAACATCACCCCTAACTCCCTTGCTCCTATCAGCTACCTTGACCCCACCTACGATCCTTGCTGGCCGAACGTGATGACCTCGGGTGCCAACCGCAACATCATCCACGTCATTGCCACTGCCAACGCCGCCGACGGTGTCAACACCGTTGTTCCTGGTGCCGAAGGCGCGAAAACCCCTATCGTCTACTTCCGTTCGCTCGACGGCGGTGAGACTTGGGACAAGTCGAATGTGATCCTGCCTTACATGGGTCCTGAATACGGCCTCAACTGGGGTTCCAACGTGTGCTACTGGATGGAGACCACCGAAGACAACTGCCTGGCCCTTGTCATCGACAACTCCTGGAGCGATGGTATGGTCATCTACAGCTACGACGATGGTGAGACCTGGGAAAGAAAAGTGTACTACCACCACCCCAACATCAACTACAACTACGACACCGAAGCTGGCGAGTGGTTCCTCTACCCGCGTTGGGTCTCTGCCCAATGGAGCGCCAACCACAGCCTGCGCATTGCCTACGAATGGAACGGTTCGGCTGGCTCACCTGCTGACGAAAACGGTTCCTACTATCCTGGCCTCGGCGGCGTTGCCTTCTGGAGCCAAGACATGCCTTTCCGCGGCACTGCAGAAGACACCTATGGCTATGGCTACGACCCGAACAACCCGATGCCTCCCACTCCGGGACAGCCCTTCATCATCGACACCGCCTATATCTGGCAAGACCTCTATGCTTCATGGTGGCCCTGGAGCGATGCCAACCACGAAATGTGGCCGGAATACATTGGCTATCTCACCACTTTGGATGCCGAAGGCAATTGGGAAGACCCCTATACCGCCGAAGAGTTCAACCTGCCCTTCTCCGCTTCTGAGTTAAAAGACCTCCATGGCGCGTACAATGGCGGCGTCGTGGAAATGCCTACTCTCGTCACCGTTCCCGGCAACGACAACGAACTGGTTGCCGTGTGGTCAGGCATGGATGAAAACAACGAATCCGATGGCGTTTACTTCTTCAAGCTTTTCGCCGCTTATAGCAGCGACGGTGGCAACACCTGGAGCCACATGGTGCACCTCACCAATGACTTCAGTTGGAGCTACAACGAGTTCGTGTTTCTTCAGGCTGCCATGGTGGGCAGAACACTCGTCATTGCCGCCCAAACCGACAACGCCCCTGGCGTCTATGTCAATGGCGGCGAAACCGAACCCAGCGACAACTTCTATGCTGGCTTCACCTTCGAAATCGACGACCTGTTTGAGACCGACGGCGCTGAAGAAATGATCAGCAACAATGTCCACATGAACATCTATCCCAACCCCGCCGTTGACCAACTCAACGTCACCCTCAGCAGCAATGCCGACATCGTGATCTACAACATCATGGGTCAAAAGGTGATGAATATGGAAGGCCGCGCTGGTGCCAACAGCATCAACATCAACAGCCTGAGCAGCGGTATCTACTTCGTGAATGCCGGCAACGACACTCAGAAGTTCATCGTGAAGTAATTCATCAGGACTTACCAACAAAAAAGGAGGCTCAACAGCCTCCTTTTTTTATTGCTCCATGCGGCACCTGGCCACGTCGACGGCAAGATACACCGCCCTACGGTAGGAGTCGGGCACAGCCCGGTTCTGATTGGCCACATCAAAGGCGGGCCCGTGCATGGGCGCGGCACACACCACAGGCAAGCCTGCCCAATAGTAGGCACTCCCGCCCACCGTCATCATCTTGAGCGGGAACACGCCTTGGTCGTAGTACATGGCCAATACCGCATCGTATTTCTTCCATTGCCCGTTGACAAACAGCTGCGACGCCGAGAAAGGCCCAAAGGCCAAGATATCCTTGCGCTGCGCCTCCTCGACCGCTTTCAGCACCTTGTCGTCGGCGCCGGAAACACCATGAGGGTTGATGCCCATGACAGCGATCTTGGGCGCATTGATGCCGAAGTCCGTCTTCAATGCAGCTGACAAGGTGGCCATTCTCGTCGCCAGCATGCGCTCGTCGATTTGGGCAAGCGCGGCTTCCAAAGGCATGTCGTCGGTGGCCAACGCAATGCGCATCATGTCGTTCACCATCACACGCAACGGCGCAGCATCCTTGTAATGCGAGAGCAGAAACTCTTGGTTGTATTGCGCCACCTTAGGGCTGTCGGGGGCCATCACCAAGGCATCGGCAAGGCCGTTGAACACGTCGTCAAACGCCTTTTTCATCGAAATCACCGACATCTGGGTCGACACCTCCGTGGCAGCACCCGGCTCAATCTTCAACTCGTTCTCCACGATGTTGATGATATTGAACTTGTTGACGCCCACCTGACGCACGTCACGTGTCAAGGCATAGTTGGGCGCATCCATGCCGAAGTTCTTCTTGTAGTAGGAAAACGCCTTCGACTGGCCATACAAGACCGGCGTCAACATTTCGAACATCCGAGCATCGGCAAAAGTCTTCAACATGATTTCATAGCCGATGCCGTTGAGGTCGCCGTGGCTCAACGCCACCTTCGGCAGTGGGTGGGTAGGAGTTTCTTGCATAACGTCAATTTTTAGAATGTTGAATTTCAACATGAAAACAACCTTCAAAAATAGACAATAAAATCAAAAAAACAAAGAAAAGCGTTGATTTTTATCAAAAAAGTGCCTTTTCGAAGCCTTGCATGATGATTTTGGTCGCCCCAACCTGCGATTCGAGGTAGTTTCGGCAGGTTTCGGAGGCTTGTGCATAGAACGCCTCGTCGTTCATCAAACGGAGGAAAATCGCCTCCAGCTCCGCCGCATCGCGAACGGAGAACGCCCCTTGCAAGGCCACCAAGTCCACGGCCTCCTTGAAGCTCTTGTGCTTGGGCCCAAACACCACGGGGCAGCCAAAGGTGACCGGCTCCTGGATGTTGTGTATGTTGACGCCAAAACCGCCGCCGATGTAGACAAAGCGGGCGTATTGATAAAGTTGAGAGAGTATACCTATCGTGTTGACCACCAATACTTTATTACCACCCATAGATACACTCGGCTGCGCCTCGGTATGACATGGGGAAAGTGCCGACCATTCCGTGTAGAGCATCGCCTGCGGGAACATCGTCTTGATGCGTTCCACATGGCTTTCGGAGACGTCGTGAGGGGCGACGATGAGGCAATAGTCGTCGGGCAGCTTGGGCAGGAAGTCGTTCAGCAGGCGTTCGTCGGGCGGCCAGGTGCTACCCGCGATGATGCATTTACGCCCCTTGATGAAACGCTCCACCTCGGGGAAAGGCTTCGCCTGCTCGGCGATGGCTGCCACACGGTCGAAGCGGGTGTCGCCACAAAGCGTGACATTGTCGTAGCCCACATTATGCAACAGCGCCACCGTGTCTTCATCCTGCACAAAGAAATGGGTCACTGCATCGAGTTGCCTGCGAAACCATTTGCCATAGGGCTTGAAGAAGAACGACTTCTCATTGAGAATCAACGAGATGTAAAACAATGGGATGCCAGCTTTCTTCAAAGCCCGCATATAATTGAACCAAAACTCGTATTTGATGAAAAACGCAGCCACGAAGTGATGGTGCCGCACCCATTTGGAGGCATTCCAAGGCGTGTCGGCGGGCAGATACAGGACCTCGTCGGCATACGCATAGTTTTTCCTCACCTCATACCCCGAAGGGGAAAAGAAGGAAAGAAGGATCTTATACTCAGGATGCGCCTGTTTCAGGGCCTCGATGACGGGACGGCCTTGTTCAAACTCGCCCAACGAGGCGGCATGAAACCAAACCCATCGCTCGTTAGGCTCGTCGACGGTATCGGGAATGTAAGCCTTTCTTTGTTGCCACCGGCCTTCTACCCATTGCTTGGCTTTGGGATGGCCCAATAGGGCCGCCAGCAAGATGCCGAGAGTGTATAAGAGAACGCCTAAGGTAAACAGCACTTGCATCAATAATAATAGTAATTATCTGGTTGGCGCTGGTAGGTCGGGATGTTCCACGTGACGCGGATACCGTAGTAGAGGTCATTGTAACGCTTGTGAGGATCGGTGTAGCCCACGGGCACGCCGTCGAACACTCGGAAATCATATTCGCGGAGGTCGCGGGTGCGGGCATAGGTCACTTCAAGGGCGACGGATAGGTTGAGGAGGCGGTTGTCGCTGAGATAGAGGTAGCCCGTCTCGAGATGGAAAGCCGGACCTCCACGCATGCGGTCGTAGCCATATTGGTAGTCGCCAGCCACCACAAAAGGCTTGTTTAACATCGTTTCCTGGAAATCGGTGCGGATGCGGGTGCGGAGATAACCCACGCCACCTTGCACGAAGAAACCGCTATTGGGGTTGGGACGAAACGGGAACAGCTTGCCCACCTCGGCTTGAAAATGGAAGCCACGCTGGTCGATCGTCAACTCGGCCATGCTACCGCTGCCGCCGATGATTTCGCCGTCGACGGTGGTGATGCCTTCGCCGAAGATGGAGATACGGTCACCCTTCACCCTCTTACCAGTGATGAAGTTACCGTTGGCGGTGAACATCCAGTTGGATCCGGTCTTGTAGACAACGCTGCCGCCTATCGAATGGGTGATGCCATACAGATCTTTCGTATCCAAAGCGGGCAACTCAAAGGCATAGGTCACCTGAAACATCGCCACGGGAATGGGGTCCTTCATGATGTCCTTGGCAGGCTGTGCAAAAATTTGGCACAGGCTCCCAAACAAGAAAAGCGGAATCAGTATTCTGCGCATAATAATTCTTTTTTTATTCAACGAGCAATCGTCGGTTTTAGTATTGCGATGCAAAAATACGTATTTTTGCACGCAATTAATCGAAAAATGCTGGAAAACAAATATAGTGAAGCCGTCCTACCTAACGGCATTAGGCTGATACATAAAGAAAAACACGGCGAAATCGCCCACTTGGTGCTGATGGTGGAGACGGGCACACGCGACGAATTGGCCCACGAAAACGGCCTCGCCCACTTCGTGGAACACACCATCTTCAAAGGCACACAGAGCCGCAAGGCCTACCACATCCTGAGCTGCCTCGACAACGTGGGTGGCGACCTCAACGCCTTCACCACCAAGGAGGAGACCTGCATACAGGCCACATTCCTCAAGCAGCACTACAAGCGGAGCCTCGACCTCTTCGCCGACATCGCCTTCCATTCCACCTTCCCCGAGAACGAGCTGAACAAGGAGAAGGAAGTCATCCTAGACGAAATCAACTCGTATCTCGACTCACCCTCCGACGAGATCTACGACCTGTTTGAGGAGATGGTCTTCAAGGGGCATCCGTTGTCGCGCAACATCTTGGGTACCACAGCATTGGTGAAAGGCTTCCGCCAACAGGACATTCTCGACTTCATGGCGCACAACTACAGCACCGACCAGATGGTGCTGGCCAGCATCGGCGACATCAGCTTCAAGGAGTTGGAACGGATGGTTATGCACTATTTTGGCGGCCAGCCGGCACACCTTATTAATAAAAAAAGGGAGACCTTCGACAGCTACAAGCCCGAAAACCGCACTGCCAAACGCAACAACCATCTGAGCCACTGCATCATCGGCGGCTTGGCGCCCGAGTTCAGCAGCCCTATGCGCATGCCCATCGTCATGCTCAACAACGTGCTCGGCGGTCCCGCCATGAGTTCGCGCCTAGGATTGAACATCCGCGAGAAATACGGTTTCGCCTACAGCATCGAGTCGCAATACACGGCCTACAGCGATGTTGGCCTCATCAACGTCTACATGGGCGTCGACCCCGACTCGTTGGAGCGCGCCATTGAGTTGGTGCACAAGGAATTGGACAAACTCTGCACGCAGAAGTTAGGCACCTTGCAGTTGCATCACGCCAAGCAGCAACTCATCGGGCAGGTCGCGTTGAGTTATGAGAGCGGTATGAACGAGCTATTGAGCGCCACGCGTTCCCTCCTCATGGGCGAGCCTATCGAATACATGGACGACATCATCCGCAACGTGGAGGCTGTCACCGCCGACGACATCTTGGAGGTGGCCAATCGGGTATTCGATGAAAAACAATTGAGTCGGATTGTCTTTGAAGGCGATACCCCGTAGGGGTTTCCTCTTCATAATAGCCGTAAAGCGCTAAATATCACACTACCCCGTAGGGGTTATCTTTTCATAACCAGCAAACGCCAATACCATAAAAACTACCCCATAGGGGTTATCATTTAATAACTAACAACACTTAACTCACTCCAGCAGTACCCCGTAGGGGTTCACTTCTCATAACAAACACCAATCCGATAAATAATACCCCGTAGGGGTTTTCTACAAAGATGGCAAACACATACAATCAAATCTACATCCATTTAGTCTTCGCAGTGAAATACCGCGATGCCGTCATCGACAAATCATGGCGCCAAGAGCTCTACCAATACATCATCGGCCTGATTGCAAACAGAGGCCACAAAGTTTATGCTATCGGTGGAATGAGCGACCATATCCACATTTTGGTGAGCCTGTCGCCCAAACAAGCCATTTCAGAATTGGTGCTGGAAGTGAAGAGGGCCACGTCATTGTGGATAAAAGAAAAGCAATTTGTTAGATGCCAGTTTGCTTGGCAAGAAGGGTTCGGTGCGTTTTCGTATGGCAAATCACAGGTGGATAATGTTGTAAAGTACATCCAGAACCAAGAAAATCATCATGCAAAGCGATCATTCAGGGATGAATATGTATCATTCTTGAAATTATTTGGCATCGAATATGATGATAGATATGTGTTTCGTGAGATGGAATAACAATGGAAAGAAAACCCCTACGGGGTAAAGTAAATGTAGAGAATCGGCCGTTTCAATTAAAAGAAAGCCCCTACGGGGCAGTGTAACAAAAAAAGACGCTTCATTCAATTAAAAGAAAGCCCCTACGGGGCAAGTTAACAATAAATAAGGCGCTTCCGTCAATTAAAAGGGAGCCCCTACGGGGCAGTGCAACGACAAAAAGCAACTCTTTCCATTATAAGACAACCCATACGGAGGCAAGTAACAAAAGCAACACTTTCCATTATAGGACAGCTCCTACGGGGGCAAGTAACTCAGCATAAAAGCGCAGGACCATAAAGACAAGTTCTAAAACTGCCCCGTAGGGGCTGACTCTTAATAAACGACAGCCGCAAATAATAAAAACTACCCCGTAGGGGTTTCCTCTTCATAATAGCAGAAAAAACACTAAGATTCCGTTTTAAGTGGAATATTTTAATTTAAAGCGGTATTTTTATGGCTTAAAACAACTTCAAGTCTAAAATGTGCATTTTTTATTTCCCTCACTTACAGCAACATAGCTCCCCTAACGAAAAATAATTAAAAAAACACTTGACAAAAGTCATTTCAGATTGTAATATTGCAACATGAAACAATAAAATATCAAACTAAAGCGGAAATAATCAATCTGAAATAATTAAAAACAAAACGGGGTCTGGCCAAAAAACACGACATGAAACTTCATTAACTTCATTTTTCACGAAGCCCTCCCTCAAAGGAACAAAACGTAAGTGCTTCTTTTCATAATGATTTGGTTTTAGTTGTTTTATTGGGGCGGCGCCAGCGCCGCCCCAATTGAAAAAGACGAAAAACGGTATTACTAACATAAAACATAAAAAGCCATGAAAACAAAACTTTACTCCCTCCTCACCGGCCTGCTGATGGCCGCCTGTTTTACGAGCTACGGACAGGAAATCGTCGGCACCCTCACCACTCCTGCCACTAGTTTCTATGGCGGCATTGTGGAGACCTCTGATGGCGGATTCCTCATCGGATGCTGCACCAACCTATACAACAGAGGATACATGGTCTACAAAGTCGCCCCCGAAGGCGCCTTTCTCGACAGCGTTCGTTTTCCCGGCATCTACGACATGCTGGAGGTTCCGAGCGAACCCGACCTGACACTGTTGTATGGTTATGAAATCGAAGCCAACTTCTACCAGCTCACACTCACGCTCATTGACGATGACCTCAATGTGGTCAACGAAGCCAGCATCCCCATCGGCGAGTATGACTATGATTTCTGGGACGGCTTCGTCTTTGTCTCTCCCAACGGCGAGATCCTTTTCCCCTATAGTGTTAACATGAATGACGTGTTCCACATCATGCGTATCGCCTTGGACGGTACGGTATTGGAGGACAAGGCTTTCGACGAGATTCCTTGCGGCACTTGGGACAGCGAAGGCACCAACGACTCGATGGTGTATTATTCTGACGTCAACGTCTTTACCGAGTCGCCCTTAACCTACAATTGTCTGGGTATCTACAAGAACGCAGAAGACACGACCATCGTGGTCAACCGCCTCATGGACGAGAACCTGAACCTCATCGAAACCATCGAATATGCATCATACGACCCTGACGCGATTTTCGGTCCAGAGGGCTTCACCTTCGTCTCCACACTTGGTGCCGAGGCCTCAACACGCAAGACCTACCTTTCCACCTCGATGCGGATGCACAACATGACAACATCCACCATTATCAGATACGACAGCGACAACCATCCCGATGCCTGGCGAAGATTTACAAGCTACTCACGACCTGGCTATTTAGTGGCCAAAGAAGAAAACAGCTTATACTTCACATATTCAAGTAATTACAGAATTTCTCTCTATCGTTTAGACGGCGATCTCAACACCCTTTGGCACACTACACTGCCCAGTCCGACTTCAGCAATCACCTCCATACACACGATGAAAACCTTTAAAAACGGAGACCTCGTCGTTGGATATAGCATCTATGAGCAAGGCGAGCCTTACGCCAACTACTGCATTGTCCATGACAACACCCTGGACGGTATGGACGAACCCATACACGCCGAAAAGCCCTTCGAACTGTATCCCAACCCCACAAAAGGCACCATAACTCTCCGATTCACGAAAAGCGAGCCTACAAACGTGGAAGTATATGACCTCACAGGCCGTCTGATGATCACAAAAACCAATGGCCTGGAACGACTCGACATGAGCGCAATGCCCACAGGGGTATATATGCTGCATGTCACCATGAAAGACGGGATAAGCTACAACGAAAAGATCCTAAAAGAATAACAGCAAGTGCTTTCTTTCATAATGATTTGGTTTTAGTTGATTTGTAGAGACGGTGCAACACCGTCTCTACTATTTATTACAGATTTGCGGAAGATTTGCTTCCAAAACAAACCAAATCAGTTCGTCTTGAACTTGTACTGCACCTGCTTCAGCTCTTCGTTGGCCTTGGTGATTTTTTTCTTCAGGTCCGCCTTATAATTGGCGACCTTGGCGGCGATTTCCGCATCGCCCAAAGCCAGCATCTCGGCGGCGAGGATGGCGGCGTTGAGAGCGCCGTTCACGCCCACTGTGGCCACGGGAATTCCGGGAGGCATCTGGATGATGGACAGCATGGCGTCGAGGCCGTCGAGCATGCCTTTCACGGGCACGCCGATGACAGGCAGAGTGGTGTTGGCGGCAATCACGCCAGGCAAGGCGGCAGCCATACCCGCGGCGGCGATAATCACTTTGATGCCGCGGCCTTGGGCTTCGCGGGCAAAGGTCTCCACCTCTTGCGGGGTGCGGTGCGCACTGAGGGCGTTCATTTCGAACGGGATTTCCATCTCATCGAAGAACTGTGCGGCTTTTTCGAGAACGGGAAGGTCGGAAGTGCTTCCCATGATGATGCTTACAATTGGGCTCATAACGGTCAATTTTTTGTCACAAAACCTCCAAAACTTACAAAACCCATTTGCGGATTTGGGAAAGCAGCCAACTGGCCTGCTTTCCGGCGGCGACACGGTTGTGTAGCCGCCCACGCTTCTCTGTGAAGTTTTGACATGTTTTGTTAGTTTTGTGATTATTAACTCCCGCAAAATTAGTTTTTTTTCATGTATGATTGACCCAATCGAAGCATTTTGTATATTTGTGTCGCCTAAACAAAAGGGCAAGAACACTTCAATCCTTTGAAAATGAAGAAAGTAAAGGTTTTAGACAAGGAATTTGGGCTGTATATCCCCCAAGAAAAAATCGAAGCCAACATCCAAAATGTGGCCGACCAAATCAACCGTGACCTGGAAGGCATGAACCCGTTGTTTCTCGTGATTCTCAACGGCGCCTTCATGTTTGCCTCGGAATTGTTCAAGCGGCTGACGATACCTTGTGAGATTTCATTCGTCAAGCTGTCGTCGTACGCCGGCACCGAGACCACCAACGTCGTCCGCGAGCTCATCGGCCTCGACCATCCCTTGGACGGCCGCCATGTGATCATCGTGGAAGACATCGTCGACACGGGCCACACCCTGCGCTACACCACGCAGAAGCTCCGCGACCTGAGAGCCGCCGACGTGCGCATCGCCACGTTGTTCTTCAAGCCCAACAACTTCCAATACACCTACCCTGTCGACTACATCGGCATGGAGATCGGCAACGAGTTTATCGTCGGCTACGGATTGGATTATGACCAACAGGGGCGAAATCTGCCAGATATCTATAAAATCATTGAATAATAATCGTGATTGGCCAAGGCCAAGAAATCTTGAAAAAATCCATTTCAAAATCATTCAAAATCAAATTATTGAAAGATTTTCCACTCATTTTTGACAGATTTCTTTGCGAAGCAAATCCCATTAAAAACAACCACTATGCTCAACATCATCCTCTTTGGCCCTCCCGGGGCAGGCAAGGGAACGCAGTCGCAGTTCCTGCGCGAGAAATACAACATGACCTATATCTCCACGGGTGAAATCCTGCGTGAGGAAATCGCCGCCGAAAGCGAACTCGGCCTGCAGGTCAAGGAAATCATCAGCCAAGGCAACCTCGTCTCCGACGAAATCGTGGCCAAGATCATCGAGAAGAAACTCTCCGAGAACATGGACTCGGCAGGCTTCCTCTTCGACGGCTATCCGCGCACCGTACGCCAAGCCGAAATCTTGGACGAGATGATGGAGAAATTCGACATGACGCTGACGGGCGTGCTGAGCCTCGAAGTGCCTGAGGAGCTCCTCATCGAGCGCATGCTGGAGCGCGGCAAGACCAGCGGTCGCGCCGACGACAACCTCGACTCCATCAAGCACCGCTTTGTGGAATACGAGGCCAAGACACGCCCCGTGCTCGACTACTACGAAGACAAGGGCAACCTGCATCCGGTGAACGGCGTGGGCGAGATCCCGCAGATCTTCGCGAACCTCTGCACGGTCATTGACACTTTGTAACGGGATGCCCTTCGGGCAGAAATCGTTCAAAAATCTATTATTAAAATCATTCAAAATCTCCTTTGACCATTATGGCAAGGGTTGTAGGGCTGTCGTAAAACGGCAGCCGCAAATCGGTTTTTTCGATGCGGCTGCCACAATGTGACAGCCCTACAAATCTAGATTGATTGATTTTATAATATTTTGATATGATTTTTGATATGATTTTTGATATGATTTTTGATATGATTTTTGATATGATTTTTGACAGATTTCTTGCCGCTAGGCAATCCCATAAACTAACGTTCCCAGCGGATGTCGTGCTTGAGGGCAGCAGGTGGATTGCCGCCGATGACCTGATGCTCGCCCGTGATGGAAGAAGTCAGCAGTGTGCCTGCCGCCACGACGGTATTATTCGGCACCTCGGCACCTTTCAACAGAACGCATTTACAACCCACCCAGACATGGTCACCCACCAGGATGGCCTTGTCGGGGTTGATGCGTTCGTTATTATTTGACGCGGGACGCGGGACTTCGGGACTCGGGACTGAACCAGCGTCTCGCGTCTCGCGTCTCGCAGTCTCGTGTCCATAATTATACAGCGGGTGTTCGTCGGTGTCCATCACGAGGATGTCCCAACTCAGCAGACAGTCACGACCGAATCGGATTTCCTTGGCGCAGACGATGGTGCTCTCTGCTGTCATGTTGAAGCCATCGCCCAGACACAGGTTACCCCGCACCGAAACCTTCGAGCCATGCCCGATGCTCGCCTTGCCGCCGAAGCTGACCGTTCCACTCACCTGCCAGATGCCGCGTGAGCGTTTGCGGTCGTAATGTCCCACATCACCGAAGCCGATTTTCACCATCGCCCTTTCCACCTTTTCGGGAAGCTCAACCTTGCCGTGCAGCTCACGCAGATAGGTGCGGTGCGACACGACGACGGGCAGCTTCAAAGCCGTCTTCAGAGGAAAATAATGCAGGTTGAAGCGCAGCGTCTTCGGGATGGAGCGGATGATATTGAAGAAATCGAAAGCGGTCATGATGGTAGGTTTTATGGCGCAAAGATAGCAAATCTTGAAAAACAGAATAAAAGCGCCTGTCAACAAATTAAAACGGAAATTTTTCATTTAAAATAACCAATTTCGCTTGTAAAATTAAAAACTTTACTATTTTTGTCCCATAATCACGAACATGAAAACAGTAAAGCCATGAAAAAATCCACCTTGTTGTTGCTGCTTTTCAGCCTTTGCATTGTTTTCCATGCTACAGCCCAAGAGCGAGCCGTCGTGCAGGGCTATTGTCTAGACGAAAACGACAAACCCATTGAGAACGTGAGTGTGTATGTGCATGACTCGCTGCTTGTTTCCATCACCGACGCCCAAGGTCGCTTCACGTATGGACACGCCAAAGAAGGTGAGAAACTCCGCTTCGCCCACATGGTCTTTGAGCCGACCTATTACACCATCAAAGAAAAAGACATCGACGGCAAGAACCTCACCGTCAGGATGAAAACCAGGAGCCACGAACTGCTTGAGGTGACGGTGACCGCCAACGCGCCGCACATCGCCTTCGACAACCCCGTGATGAGCGTCATCGACTACACGATTCGAGAGGACGGTATCTATCTGATTGTCTACCGTCGCCGCAACTCCGCCCTGCTCCACCTCTCCTTCGACGGGGACACACTGAACGAACTGCCGATTTCGTCGCGCTACAAACACCTCAACAAAGACGCTTTCGGCGACATTTATGCCCTCAACGACTATCAAGCCAGCCAAATCGGGTTCATCGATTTCGGCAACGGAAAAAAAGGCATGATGAATTTCTATAACTCCATGTCGCGCAAGACTTTCCAAGACAAATTCTCCACGATTTTGGCCGCCATCGACAGCGTTTACATCACCGGACGATACTTTTATTACAACAAGGAGATGGGCTATTACCGCCATCGATTGGGCAGCGATGAAGAGCCTAAACAGCTCCATTACATCGTAGACGAGGAAGCCCGCGACGACATTTGGTTGCTCCTGCACACGGGTGGCATCGGCGCCAACTTTTGGGTGACCGACCCCATCTATAATCCAATCTATGCCATCGGCGACAAGTTCTACATCTTTGCCTACACCGACCGCGAGACCATCGTACTTGACAAAGAAGGCAACGAATTGGAACGCCATCCCCTCACCTTCCACCAATACCGCAAATGGAACGGAAAAATGGAACCCGACCGACGCTGGAAACAAAAGATGATGATGGATGCGGCGCGGAAGGAGTTCTACACCTTTTTCGTCACCGACGGCATCTATACCCTGAAGCGCATCGACCTAAAGACTGGCACCGTCACCTCCGTGATGGACCTCAGCGGATATCCCTTTGCTCAGAATATGAGGATTCACGACGGCGTTTTGTATTTCATTTATCCTACGGGAATTAATAAAAGGAAGGCGCTGTATCAGGTGCGGGTGGAATAGGAAAAAATGCGATCATTCGCGTTTTGTCGTAAAAAATATGTATTTTTGCTGTCGGAATTATTTGACATAAAACCGACAAAACAAAGCAAAAATAATGGTAGAATCAATTGATAACAAAATACTTAAATCACTTAAAAAACGCGGCAAGGGTACAGTGTTTTCTACGGAAGAATACGCACACTATGCCGAACCTGATACGGTACAAAAAGCACTAAGCCGAATGGCACGAAAAGGCGTGCTGTTGCACATCTGCCACGGCATTTATTGCTATCCGAAAGTGGACAAGAAACTCGGTTTGGGTGTGTTGCACCCAACTTTTGAAGATATTGCCCAAGTTATTGCCAAGCGCGATAAGGTCAAGATTTTTCCCGCTGGAGCCTTAGCACAGAACTTGTTGGGCTTGTCAACACAAGTGCCAATGAATGTAGTGTATCTGACGGATGGCAGCAACCGAAAAGTCAACATCAAAGACGGGAGAGGCATCCTTTTCCGTCACGTTTCGCCTAAGAAACTAGCTTTCAACGACAAATTAGCCATGCTGATTACCACGGCTTTGAGAGACTTGGGCGCAAACAATGTGATGGACGAACACAAATCCCAATTAAAGAAGGTACTGAAACGGCATCCTGAACCTTTTTCAATACACGATATGAAATTGATGCCTTTGTGGATTAGGAATTTAATCACGGAATTGCATGAACAACTTTCTACAACTCACTAAAACGGAGCAGCAAACCGTACTGATGCAGTGCAAGAACTTGATGGGTTTGCCTGAGCAAGCCGTCGAAAAAGATTTCTGGGTAACGGTTATGCTGCAACTCATTTTCGATTCCGATTTGAGCAAGCACATCATCTTCAAGGGCGGAACTTCGCTGAGCAAAAACGGCAATCTGATCGAACGATTCTCTGAAGACATCGACTTAGCCGTGAATTACACCTATTTCGGACTAAACGATGAGCCGACCAAAAAACAACTGAAAAAGTTGCGCAAATCATCATCACTATTTGTGAGGGAAGCATTGGCAAACATCATCGCCAAACAAATAGAACGGTACGGATTACAGGATTTCTTGAGCATAGCCATTGAGCCTGACGGCGAAGGTGATAACACTTATCCCGAACCGCGCCACATCTACATCTATTACCAATCCGTGTTGCCTGTTTTCCTCGATTATGTCAAACCTATGATTGTCTTAGAAGTCGGAGCAAGGTCGCTAATGGAGCCTACCGTCGAACTGCAAGTCAAATCTATCATTGAGGAAACATTGCCGCAAATCAGCACCGACATCGTCCAAGCGAAAGTTATCACCGCCGCACCACAAAAGACTTTTTTGGAAAAGGCTTTTCTTCTTCACGAACTCTTTTCCATCGACCACGAAACACTTCCAGCCAATCGTCGCTCAAGGCATTTGTACGACCTCAACCGGATGATGGACAAGGATTTCGCAATAGAAGCTATCCAAGACGACCATTTATGGGAAAGTATCCGCCACCACAGGGAAATGTTCACATCCATTCTCGGAGTGGATTATAGCGGCGACATTCGCAGTCGAATCTGTCTCGTTCCGCCTGAAAAGCACCTATATGATTGGCGCAAAGACTATGAAAAAATGTGCGATTCCATGATCTACGGTCCCAAACCGACCTTCGCCGAACTTAAGGCAAGTATGGAAGATTTGGAGCGACGTTTCAGAAACAGAAAATAGATATCAGAAAATACTTTTTGGAATGATTTTTGTAGTATTTAACCCAATTTTTACCCAGTTAAATCCTTAAAAATCACATTCTATGAAAAAAATTTACTTTCTATTGCTTTTGTCAGCATTAACTTTTCAAAGCGCCGTGGCGCAAAACGAACAGCCCAATCCTTACCAAGTGGCTAAAGAAGATGGCTACGGCTACCGCTCGCTTATCCAACTGCTCGATATGGACAGCACCTTTATCGGCTCGAAGTTTGAACATTCCTATCACGACCTGTTAGCCATCTTGTATTCCCGAGTTGGGCGATACAAGGAGGCAAGGCGCGAAGCTGAGGCTTGTGGGACACAATTCCTCGACAATATGAGATTCAAAAATAGTTATAAGGATGTGAGAGCCCTTCCCTTGTCGGAAACGATGGACAGCATCATCGCGAACAACCGCGTCATTATGATGAACGAGAGGCACTTTAACCCACATAATAGGGCTTTCGTTATCAGCTGGTTAGAGAAATGCTATGAAAACGGATACCGTTATCTCGCCGCCGAGACCCTGTTTGCAAAGGATTCCTTGCTCAACGAGAGGCGCTCGGTGCTTTTGGGCGAAACGGGGTTCTACAGCGACGAGCCTGTCTATGGCGATATGCTCAGGACCGCGCTCAATTTGGGCTATACACTCGTGCCTTACGAAGGCGACGGCTTCGGCGTTGACCGTGAAGTGAACGAAGCCAAAAACCTTGTCGAAAGAATCATCAGCCAAGACCCTGAAGCAAAATTCCTGCTTTTAGGCGGCTTCGGACATATCGCCGACCGCAACGGATGGTACACGATGGGCAGATATTTCAAAGAACAATCCGGCATCGACCCATTCACGATGCAATGCACATTCTTCGACGACCCATACGGCGAAACCGATTCCTTGCAAACCGTTTATTACGACTTGATTGATGCGATGCCCAACCGCGAGCCTATCCTTCTTTATGACACGGTGAAGCATATTTACCCATGCACCTCAGGCATGGATGCCACCTGCTGCCTGCCGCGCACACGCTTCATCGAAGACAACATCCCCGACTGGAAACTTTACAACGGTAAGGTACTCTACACCATCGACCGCCGATTTATCAAAAAGAACGGCTTCCTCGAAGGCTGCGTGAGCGCGTTCCTGAAATCGGAAGGAGAGCAATGCGTCCCCATCGACCAATATATGTACGGCAAGGACGAAAACGAGTTCAAGTTGGCGCTTTACAAGGGCGAGTATTTGTTGAAGTTTGATGACGGGAAGGAGTATAAATATGCTACAATCACCGTAAAATGAGTACGTTATGAAAAAGAACGCTACCCTTGTTTCGCTATTGCTATTCTTTGCTTCTTCGCTTTTCGCCCAAACCCAAACCACCGTTTACGGTAACCTCGGAGTGGAGAACGTGAACATCAGCATCGTGAACACGCCCTATGGCACCAGCACCGATGCCAAAGGGCATTACGATCTGCCGCTTTACGACCGCTCGGAGACCGTCAACCTTTATTATTCGTGCATCGGCTATCAGGATACGGTGGTGAGCCTCACGCCAAGACAGTTGCAGCGCGATTCCATCAACGTCAGTTTCCGTATGCGCAAGATGAGTTACGACCTTCAAGAAGTTGCCGTCTCGGCAAGCAAAGACTTTTACCGATCTGGCTCCAACCGCAACATCGCCGACATCGCGTTTTTGGGCGGAAAAATCTACCTTTTGGAGAACAAACCCAAGACTTCATCGATGGTCGTCCTCGACACCGAAGGCATTGAACAAGCCCACAAGGACTACGACCAACTGTTTGAAAAGTTCTACATTGACGCTTTCGACGACCTCATCCTCGTCGGAAAGGACAGTTGCTTGCAGGTGTATCTTGATGAAAAACAAGACATTCTGCCCGTTTCCACCTTCTCGCGGGAGGACTACCGCAACAAACTGCTAAAAATCGTGTGCGAGTACAACGGGGCTTACATCGTCAAGACGATTGTGCATGACAGAGGCCTTTATTGGCTCAAATTCAACCACGGCAAAAGCCAAGACTTCTTTTACGTGATGAAAGGCGTTCCCGACGCAAAGCCGCAATACCTTTGCAGTTTCATCGACACCCTCGGCTACCGTGCCTGCCAGTCGGCATGGATGAAGATACAAAACGAATACCATCAGGCGATGGCGGAAAACTTCACCCTCGAGTCCAACTATGTGGAAAATGACGACGGGAAAGGAGAAAGCATTGTTTCCAAGAGCATCAAAAAAGCGGAACGAGGAAGCCCGGGCATCGACCTCATCAACGAAGGAACTTGGGACGGAAATTTGGTACGCTTGGCCGAAACCCCTACCTTGCTTGGGATGATACAATGGTATTGCTCCATGCTGGCAAAAAAGGAATGTCAGGTTGTCCCATTGAAAGTCAACGGTTTGCTTCAGTTTGCCGATCTTGACAACCGCGAAATCGTGGAAATCGGTCCCGACTTCAAGATTGCAAAACGGCAGTCGTTGAAAATCACTTCTGGAGAAAAACATTTCCAAAATGAGTTCCTCACTGACAAGGCCACAGGCAAGACCTACGGCTTGTTCATTAACAACGGGATGAACTACCTTGGTCTTTACGACCCGACGGCGGGAACAGTCGGCATGGGACAAAAGGCTAGCAAAAAGATTTTTCCAAGGGTATTCAAGGTGCATGGTGGCTATGCCTACAGCGTGTTTTACGACTCGGGGAGCAACCGCGGGGTGATTAGTCGGATGAAAATCGAATAAAAACCCTACCTTTGCGGCATGAAAACCCTTTTCAGATTAAGATACGACAGCCACTGGGGCGAGGAATTGTTCCTCACGGGAAACATCCCAGAATTAGGGAAATGGAATCCTAACAAGGCCGTTGCGATGGAATATGTGGGGCCTGGGATTTGGTCCGCCTCTGTAGAGACGTTGCGTGCAACGTCTAATCGTCAAACAAACAATGCCAGTGAGACGTTGCACGCAACGTCTCTACAAACGGTGGAATACAAATATATCATCCGCGAAAACGACCAAATCCATTGGGAAGACGGCCCCAACCGCATCCTTCCCGAGGGCAAAGACCGCACATGGGATTGGTTTGGCCTCACCGAACGGCAGACGATGAAAGGCGTGGCCGTGCCGTTGTTCAGCCTGCGCACGGAAAACGATTTCGGCATCGGAGAATATGCCGACCTGCCGAAGTTGGGCGACTGGTGCGTGGCCAACGGACTGAAAATCATACAAATCCTGCCCATCAACGACACGACAGCGCATTATGACTGGCGTGATTCCTATCCTTATAATGCCATCTCGGCTTTTGCGTTGAACCCGATTTATTTGAATATTGAACAACTGTGGGCTTTCCCACCTATAGATTCGCTTCGGATTTTGAAGGCATGTCATACCGAGCCATCAGGCGAAGCGTATCTATGCCTTCAAAATCCTCGGAAATGCTTTGCATTCGACGAAGTCAATGACATAGGTGGAAAAGCTACATCTTTCAAACGGACGCGAACAATCCTCAACAAAGAAGAATCCGTCGATTATCCCAAGGTGCTGAAAGCCAAATGGAAATATTTCCAAATCGCTTTCGAGCAGCAATGGGAATCTTTGAAAGAAACCGCTGAATTCCAGCGATTTGTCAAAGAAAACGAAGACTGGCTGCACGACTATGCCCAATATTGCGCCGAGCGCGACGGCAACGGCACAGAGATCCATCTCTTCCTGCAATACCACTGCGACAAACAGCTACGCGAAGCCGTCAAAGCCCTGCATGACAAAGGCTTGCTGCTGAAGGGCGACATCCCCATCGGCGTGAATCCCGCAGGCGTGGACGTGAAATCGCATCCAGACTTGTTCAACCTCGATGTGCAAGTCGGTGCACCGCCCGATGACTTCGCCGCCGAAGGACAAAACTGGGGCTTCCCGTCCTACAACTGGGAGGCGATGTCGAAGGACGGCTACGCCTGGTGGCAACGCCGCCTGCAAGTGATGGCGCGCTATTTCGACGCCTACCGCATCGACCACATCTTGGGCTTCTTCCGCATCTGGGAGATTCCCAAGACGGCCAAGTCGGGACTGCTGGGGCACTTCTCTCCCGCCCTGCCCCTGAGCGAAGAAGAAATTGAAGGCCAAGGCTTCCATTTCATCAAAAGCAAATATGTAAAGAAAGGCCTCGATACCCTCTTCATCCCTGCCCCGAACGAGAAAGACAAATACATTCCTCGCATCGAGTTGCATAAAACCAAAGCCTACCAAACCCTCAGCGTTGACCAAAAACAAGCCATCGATGGCATTTACGAAGACTTCTATTTCCATCGCCACAACGACTTCTGGAAGCAGAAAGCCTTGGAGAAATTGCCTGCTCTCATCAACGCAACGAAGATGATTGCCTGCGGCGAAGACCTCGGCATGATTCCCGCCTGCGTGCCTGAAGTGATGCAACGGTTGGGCATCATGAGCCTTGAGGTGCAGCGTATGCCCAAGGTGCTTGGCCATCAGTTTGTGCAGACCGAAGACCTGCCCGAGAAATGTGTCTATACAACCGGCACCCACGACATGCCCACCTTACGCGGCTGGTTGGCCGAAGACCGCGTCCGCACCCGTCAGTTCCTCAACAGCCTCGACCTCGACGACCGCAAAGTCACCGCCAAGACCCTCAAAAAGATACTGGAAAAGCATTTTGACAGCCCCTCAAAGTGGAACATCTACCCGCTACAAGACCTCTTGGACTTGGACGAAAAGAATTGGTCAGCCAACCCCGCCGACGACCAAATCAACGTCCCGGCCAACGCCAAGAATCAATGGAAATGGCGGATGAAGACGAATTTGGAGACTTTATTGCAGCCAATCCAATAAAAAACCTTACCTTTGAAGCCTAAAATCTTACCACCATGAAATTCAAACCCTACAACCATAGCGAAGCCGCGCTCAACGAGCGCATCGCACTGATTCTCAACGAAGAGAAGAAGAAAGGTCACGAAAAAGAAGCCTTGCGCACCATCTTCCAAAGCATCGACTTCACCACCTTGGAAGCCTTCGACAACGAAGCCAAAATCAAGGACTTCTGCGACAAGGCCTTGGCCTTTCCCAAGCAGAAGCCCCACCTCAGCGTGCCCGCCATCTGCATCTACAGCCCTTTCATCCGTCAGGCCAAGAAGCAACTTGAAGGCAGTGGCATCCGTGTGGCCACGGTGGCCTGCGCCTTCCCCTCGGGCATGATGCCCTTCGACCTGAAGGTCAAGGAGGTGGAATACTGCGTCAACGAAGGTGCCGACGAGGTCGACATGGTCATCTCGCGCGGCACGTTCCTCGCAGGGCGTTACGACGAGGTCTTCAATGAGATCAAGACCATCAAGGAAACCTGTGGCGACAAGGCCAAACTGAAAGTCATCCTTGAGACGGGCGAGCTGAAGACCGTCGAGAACATCCGCAAGGCCAGCGAACTCGCCATCCTCGCTGGTGCCGACTTCATCAAGACCTCGACGGGCAAGGTGCCGGTGGCCGCCACGCCACTCGCTGCCATCGTCATGATCGACACCATCAAGGAATACTACGAGGCCACGGGCAAGAAGGTCGGCTTCAAGCCTGCCGGCGGCATGAAGGTGCCGGAAGATGCCCTCACCTATTATTACCTTGTCAAAAACATCCTCGGCGAACATTGGCTCAACCCGAACCTCTTCCGCGTGGGAACGAGCCGCCTCGCTGGACTCATTCTGGAACAAATTCAATAATCACAAAACACACAAAACTTACAAAACTTTTGTCTTGTTTGAGCGGCACGGCAACCGCCTTGCCGCAGGGAAGCAGCCAGTTGGCATGCTTCCCCGACTCAATAAAAGGTTTTGAGGGTTTTGCAAGTTTTGTGACAAAAAACAACAAACAATATGGCAACAATAAAAGGAACTTATAAAGGAAATCTCCGTAACGAGATGACCCATGTGCAGTCGGGCAACACCATCCTCACCGACGCTCCCACCGACAACCACGGCAAAGGCGAAGCCTTCTCGCCCACCGACCTCGCCTGCGCAGCCCTCGCCGGCTGCATGATGACCATCATGGGCATCAGCGCGCAAGGCCACAAATTCGACATCGACGGCACCACCTACACGGTGAAGAAGACCATGAACGCCGCCGCCGAGAGCTGTCCCGTGGGTCGCTCGCTGCATCCCGACGTCATCGTCAACATCACCATGAACTTCCAAGGCTAATGAGATACACTTACAGGACCCAAGGCACCTGCAGCCAAGCCATCGAATTTGAAATCGAGGACGGCATCGTGAAGAACGTGCAGTTTAACGGCGGCTGCAATGGCAACACGCAGGGCGTCAGCGCCTTGGTGGAAGGCATGAAAGTAGAAGATGTCTTGCAAAGGCTGGAAGGCATTCGCTGTGGCTTTAAGAACACCTCTTGTCCCGACCAACTGGCAAAAGCCATACGGGAGGCGATTGAGAAGAGGACGTAAGACTGGGGACTGAGGACTAAGGACGGTTGAATTGAGAATTGAGAATTGAGAATTGAGAATTGAAAATTGAGAATTGTTCGACAGTTGACAGCTGTTTTTTCGGCATACAATTTTAAAGACTTTATTGCGTTATAGAACAAATAAAACTAACGAATATGAAGAAACACTTTTTATCGGTGGTTCTGTTGGCGCTCGTCGTCACCCTCACCACCTTCACGAGTTGCAGGAAACCCAAGACCGACGACAACACCCCAGCCAAAGAAGGCCTTTATCTGGGTATCGTCGGCTTTAACCAGGAGCTTTACACCATGCCTTTGGGCCTGCTCAACCAAGAAACCAAGCACGACTTCGAGAGCTTCGTCGACGGCCTCGCCATGCAAGACGGCACCATCCTCTATCATGCCGTCAACACGAGCCTCAACAGCCTGGCCAAATCCAAGGTGCCGGAGAACCTCATCAACGTCTCGGTGGTGACCTTCACCGACGGCCTCGACCAAGGCTCCATCGCGCTTTCCGACTTCAATTCGGGCAGCGAATACCTCTCGGCGGTCAATTCGAGGATTATGAACGAACTCGTCGGCGGAAACAACATTTCAGCCTATTCCATCGGCGTGCGCGGCTCTGACGTGGTCAATGTGGACGACTTCCGCAACAACCTCAACAAACTTTCGAGCGACCCTTCACATAACGTCTTCGAAGTCAACAACATGAGTGAAGCCTCCGAAAAGTTCGCACAAATCGCGCAGAAGCTTTACAACCAAAGAACGATCTACAACCTCACGTTGAAGATTCCCGTACAAGACCCCAACACCATCATCCGCTTCACCTTCGACAACGTGAACGACCCACAAGCATCTACTTCTTATATTGAAGGCACCTACATCCGTAGCAATGGAAGAGACATGTTGACCGACCTCCAATACGTCGGAATGGAAAGCATGTCGGGCATCGCCGTCACAGCCAAGGCTGAAGGCATCTTCGACCTGTTCTCATTCCAAAACCTGATCGATTTCAACGGAAACCAAGTCACCACCGACTATGTGAAATTCTGGAGCAAGACCTCCGCCGTTGGCGCATGGGAGCCTCACAGCGAGTTTAACTCCTCTGGCAATTCGGAGGTCATCAACGAATACAAGAGCGCGATGATTATGCTCGTGCTCGACTGCTCCAGCTCGCTCGGCACCGACTTCGTCAACATGAAGACCGCCGCCAACTCGTTCATTGAGACCCTGAGTGGCAACTACAACGGAAGATAAGTGCTTCTTGGCAACGACTATTGACAATGACCATGACCATCGTCATGGTCATTGTTTGCACAAACCACCCATGCGCTGTTACATCATCACGATAGTCCTTTCCTTATGGTTGACCTCCCTTTTTGGTGACAACCACAAACAAGACACCTCATTGTGTTTTGGGAAAGCCTATTTCCCCGTAGTGGAGGCCCCTGCATGTTTAAGAAGCACTATTGGCGGCAAGGATTATCTAGTTTTCGTTGAAAACAGCGACAGCCTCAGCCTCAAGGGGCACTACATGAGTTTGGAGGAAAACATGACAGACACCCTACCTTTCCGGTTGGAGGCACAGGATAGCCATGCCGTGCTATACTACCATGGAGGACAGGAGGCTTTTATTCCCCATGTGGTATCCATGGACAGCTTACACGTTGAAGGGTACGCACAATCTAACGAGTTCGACTCGACCTCTTTTTGGTTCGAAAAGCACAAGACTCCAGTTTTTCATGACTATGGGAACAGCCGCTACCGCGAAACAGAGTTTTCCGTGGAAAAAACGAGCAACATCACGTACGGCCGTGCCAGGGGGTTTTGGACGGAGATGCCCCAAGAGGTCCCTGCCCTTGATAAAATCTCCCAAATCGGCAACGCCATCATCGCAACCCCATTGGACCTCCATCTCGACATTTTCCACCCAAAAGACGACACCCTAAAAAAGCGTCCGATGATTATGTTCATCCAAGGTGGAGCGTTTTATTTCGGGTCAAAAGGAGACAAAGCCCCCACCCGATGGTGCCAGCATTATGCCTCACAAGGCTATGTGACTGTTTCCATAGACTACAGGATTGGCTTCCTTCCCACCAAGGCCAGCATTGGCCGGGCAGCTTACCGTGCCGTGCAGGATGCCCATGCCGCTATGCGTTTCTTGGTAGCGCATCATGAAGAGTTTGGCATCGACACCACCATGATTTTCGTGGGCGGTACCAGTTCAGGGGCAGTCACGGCGCTCAACCTCGCCTTCATGACCAACGAAATGCGTCCAGAATACACCCACAAAGGTTTCATGAGATCCGAACTCGGCGACATCGACACTTGCGGCAACGCCTTCAAGAACCATTTCCGCATTCGAGGCCTCGTCGAAATGTGGGGCGCGCTGCCCGACACTGCCATGATGAAAAGCCGCAACGTCCCCATCCTCGCCATCCATGGCGACGCCGACAAAGTCATGCCCTACGTTTACGGATACCCCTTTGACGTTGCCAACCCCCTAAACACCTTGATTGTCGATAAAATGTTTGGTGCTTCGAGCATCGTCGACCATGCCAACAAATTGGGATACCAGTCTCGTCTGTTCACGTTTAGCGGCTGCAAGCATGCGCTTCATTTGGACCCGAAAACAAAAGAATTGAACGACAACTTCTTCGTCGTCCAAGACGTGATGTCGGAGTTTTTTTACTCTATCATCATGCCCGAAGAACTTGAAATCGTGGAAGAAGGCTCGTCTTATTCCCTTCGTCCGCAACCCATCACAACAAGTTGGCAAGTGGAAGGCGGCATCATCCTTAACGAGAGCAACAACCATGTAGAGGTGCAATGGATCAAGAACGCACCCAAGCGCAGCATCACCGCTTCGGCGGCCCTACCCTACGGGCTTGGCTTAAATACGACAAAAACCATCAATTAACAATACCCATCATGGACAAAAAAGAACTACGCGCCCACATCAAGGCCTTGAAGAAACAACATACCAAGGAGCAACTGCTTGAACAATCAGAACAAATCATGGCCAAGCTGGAATGTCATCCCGACTTCGTCAAAGCCGATCGGGTGATGCTCTACAGTGCCCTGCCCGACGAGGTGCAGACCCAGGCCTTCCTCGAAAAGTGGCACCTGAAAAAACAAATCATCCTGCCCACCGTGGTCGGCGACGACATCGTCCCCGTAGAATACGGCAAGGACACCGGTTTTGCCGTGGGCGACTTCAACATCCTGGAGCCGCAAAACGAGCCTTACACGGGCGACTTCGACCTCATCATCGTCCCCGGCGTGGCCTTTGATAGACACGGCAACCGCATCGGGCGCGGACGCGGCTATTACGACCGTTTCCTCTGCCAGCACCTCGACGTGAAACGCATCGGCATCTGCTTCGACTTCCAGCTGGTCGACACCGTCCCTACTGAGCCATTGGATATCATTATGGATGAGGTGATTACACTTTAACCACCTTTTATTGAAATCTTTTCCAAATATCCACTTCCATGTCGGGAAAAATGCTTATCTTTGAAGCCTCTTTTCAGAAACATCATAGAAACACACTCATTATGCAAAAACATCTCTTTTTATTCCTCGTTATGCTGCTCGGCATAACCACACTAAACGCCCGTCCCGTAGACGTGGAAAGAGCAAAAGCTATTGGTCAGAAATATGTCAGCGCACATTTCAGCAACATCCAAAAAGACAACGAATTACAATTGGTCTACACTGGCGTTTCAAGCCGTGGCGAGGCCTGCTTCTATGCCTTCAACAGTGGTGAAAGCAGTTTCGTCATCGTTTCGGCTGACGACCGCTTCCGTCCCATTGTGGGTTACTCCGACGAAGGCCCGTTTGAAACGGAGAACATGTCGCCCGAGTGCGCCTTCTACCTTGACAAGATCATCGAAGCGCGTACTAGCCGGGCCGCTGTTTTAGACGACCGCACCGCGGAAGAATGGCAAAGCGTGGCCACCACGGGCAAGCTGCTCTCACGCAACGGCGGACGTGGCGTCGACTACATCTGCAAAACTCTGTGGAACCAAGACTCGCCCTACAACCTCTATGCCCCTGAAGCCAGCAACGGCCCTGGCGGCAGATGCTATGCCGGCTGCGTCGCCACAGCCATGAGCCAGGTGATGAAACGTTGGGACTATCCCGAACACGGCACCGGTTCCCATACCTATAATGCAGGCGGTTGGTGGGGGCCATCCTACCCCAACCTCAGCGCCAACTTCGGCGCCACCTATTATGACTGGGACAACATGCCTAACAGGATTTCCTCGACATCACCGCAAGAGCAAATCGAGGCCATCGCCACGCTGATGTACCATTGTGGTGTGTCGGTCAACATGGGCTTCGCCTACGACGGCAGCGGTGCCAACTCCGAAGACGTGCCCGATGCCATCAAAAACTATTTCTCCTATTCGGATGAAGCCAAAATCAGAAGCAGAGACAACTATACCCTTACCAACTGGAAGAACCTGCTCAAGGGACAATTCGACCTCGGATGGCCCGTCTATTATTCTGGCTATAGCGAAAGTGGCGGACACGCCTTCGTGTGCGACGGCTATGATGACGACGACCTCTTCCACTTCAACTGGGGTTGGGGCGGATCCAACGACGGCTATTTTGTTATCGACGAAATCGACTACGCCGATTGGGCGAGAGCCGTCATCAACTTCGTACCTACTAACGTGTACAACTACATGGCTCTGGCACCCACCAACCTCACCGTGACGCCCAGCGGCGACTTCGACTATGCCGCCACCTTGCAATGGACCAACCCTTCCAAGAACATCCACAACAACAACCTGTCGTCAATCGACCAAATAGTGATCACCCGTAACGGCGAAATCATCCACACCATCAACAACGTGACGCCTGGCGCCAGCATGACCTATACCGACTACTACATGCCTGCCATCGTAGACTATAGCGTGTATGCCGTATCCCATGACGCCAAAGGCCTGGAAGCTATTGAAACCAACGTATTCCTTGGCCCTTCGTGCGACTGGACCGTTGAGATGACTTCCTCTAATGCCTCTGGCTGGAACGGCGGCATCCTCACCTTTGTCAACACGGAAGGCACTGAGCTTTCACAAGTCACCCTCACCTCCACCAGTGACACCAAGAGCGTCCGTCTGCCCTATGGACACGTTAACATCCGCTGGACCAAGCCCACTCAGGCTGTCGAACAAATGAGTTTCGTTATCAAAAACTCGTCGAACCATGTCAAAGTCGCCTTTGAAGGCCGTTCCAACGACATCACACAAGGCTTGTTCTATATTGCCAACAACACCTGTGAAAAAGCCGAAGTCGACCTCACCGGCCCTGAAAACTTGACCGTCACGCAAACGGGCAACAATGTCCATCTCTCATGGGAAGGATACAGCAGCGGCGACGTCATGCATTATCAAATCTACCGAGACAACTTACTGTTTGCCATCACCAACAACACGAGTTTCAACTACACGGAGACCAAAGAGGCCCTACACACCTACTATGTGGTTGCCTTCACCGAAGACGGCGAGAGCCATCCCTCTAACATCTGCAACCTACAACCTGCAGCCGACCACCTTCCTCCCACCAACCTCCGCTATGAAATGACCACACCCACCAAGGCTTTGATTTCATGGGACGCCCCGCAAGCCGAAGGCGTATCAGGGTATATGGTCTACCGTCGTGCCCAAGGCGAAGAATTCAAACGCGTCAAGATGCTCAGCGGAACCTCGTTCACCGACAACCTCACCAATAAAACCGACGAGCGCTACGAATACATCGTATGCGCTTCTTATTCGGGCACACAATACCAATCGAACTTTGCCACGTCGGCAGCCAATCCCGAGCTGAACTTCATCGAGGTCAACAAGACCATCATCCCCAAGAACCTGTCGTTCTACATCCACGAAGGCAACGTCGCCCTGCAATGGAAAGAAGCCTCCATGGCACAGTCCTATAAAATCTACCGCAACAGCGAACTCATCGCCCAAGGCGTGACGGGAAACAGCTTCGTCGACTATGACGCCAACGCGAGCCAGACCTACCATTACCTCGTCACTGGCTGCACCGACTTCATCGAGTCAAGCCCCTCTAACGAGGTTTACATCGACTGGACCACCGGCATCAATGAACAGACCCAAAACCTCAGCCTCTACCCCAACCCTACCGACGGCAAGGTGTACATTGAGACCGAAGGCCTTCGCATGGTGCGTGTCTTCAACCTGATGGGACAAGAGGTGATGAACCAAGCCGTTGACAGCAACTTCACGCTCGACCTCTCCTCACAGCCCCAAGGCTGCTATTTCATTGAGACCACGACCGAGCAAGGCAGCACGATTACGAAAATCATGAAATACTAACCACAACCCTATGAATAAATTTTTGAATATGGCAGCCATGGCGCTGCTGTTAGGTTTGGGCACGAGCCTCTTCGCCCAAGAAGCTGAAGAGAAAGAGCCCGTCTATAAGATCACCGAAACCGTCAACGTGAAACATTCACCCGTCGACAACCAAGGCAGCTCAGGCACGTGTTGGTGCTTCGCTGGCATCGGCTTCGTAGAGGCGGAAATCATGCGCATCTACGGCAAAGAATTCAACCTTTCGGAGATGTTCGTCGTCCGCAATGCCTGGACGGAGAAAGTGAACAAATTCGTCCGAATGCACGGCAACAACACCCTCAGCCAAGGCGGCGAGGTGTGCGACGTGCTCTACATGATCGACAAATACGGCATGATGCCTGAAGACGCTTACAGTGGCAAGGTCATTGGTGAGGAGCGCCACATGCACAACGAGATGAACGAGGTCATCAATGGCGTGGCTCGCGCCATCATCAAAAACGGCAACAAGAAAATCTCGCCCGCTGGCCCCAAGGCTTTACAAGGCGTTTTGGATGCCTACCTCGGCAAGGCTCCGGAAGAGTTCACCGTCGACGGCAAGAAATACACGGCCAAGTCGTTTGCTGACGCCTATCGCATCAACCCCGCCGACTACATCGAAATCTGCTCCTTCACCAACGAGGAATACAACAAACCCTGCATGGTGGAAATCCCCGACAACTGGACTTGGACCCCTGCCTACAACCTGCCCCTCGACAAGCTGATGGAGGCCGTCGACTTTGCCCTTGAGCACGGCTACACCCTCGGCTGGGCACAGGACGTGAGCAACCCGGGCTTCTCGCGCAAGGAAGGCATCGGCATTGTGCCCGAAGATCCGAAGGACGAGAATCTCTGGAAAGAAATCGTGGCCGAAAAGAAGGTGACCGACGAAATTCACCAAGCCGCCTACGACAACTGGGACGCCGGCGACGACCACAGTATGCTTGTGGTGGGTATCGCCAAGGACCAAAACGGCAACAAATACTACAAAATCAAGAACTCGTGGGGCGATGCCGGTCCGTATAAAGGCTATTGGTACTGCTCGGAGCAATATTTGCGCCAATACACCATCTTCTTCACGCTCCACAAAGACGCCCTCTCAAAAGAGATGAAAAAGAATCTTGGACTCTAATTTTCAATTGTCAATTATCAATTATCAATTATCAATTTAAAATCATAACATTATGAAATTCAAACACTTATTAACCGCCACCGCCTTGATGCTCAGCATCAGCGTCGTTGCACAGCCTGAGGCTAAAAAAGACGAAGCCAAGGAAGAGGAAGGCTTCAAGTTTACCACGATCAAGGAACTTCCCATCACCTCCGTGAAAGACCAGAACCAAGCCGGCACCTGCTGGTGCTACAGCTCGTTGGCTTTCTTTGAGGCCGAACTGCTCCGCATGGGCAAGCCCGAGTACGACTTCTCGGAGATGTACATCGTTTACAAGACCTACCTCGACCGTGCCGAGGCTGCCATCCGCACCCACGGCGACGTTTCGTTCTCGCAAGGTGGTTCCTTCGGCGACGTGCTGTATGCCATCAAGCACTATGGCCTCGTCCCCGATGAACTGATGCCTGCCGGCGCCATGCACGGCGACTCACTGTCGAACTTCACCGAGCTCTCCGCCGTCACCGATCCCTTCGTGGAAGGTATCGTCAAGAGCTGCAAGATCCAGATGGACAAAGACGGCTGCCCGCTGTGGAAGAAAGCTCTCGCTGGCATCTACGACGCCTACCTTGGCGTGCCTCCGACCGAGTTCACTTACAACGGCAAAAAATACACGCCCATGACCTTCGCCGAGTCGACGGGCCTCAACATGAACGACTATGTCAACATCACCTCCTTCACGCACCATCCTTTCTACGAGCCTTTCGTCATCGAAGTGCAGGACAACTGGCGCTGGGGTCAGGCCTGGAACCTCCCCATCGACGAGATGATGCAGGTGATGGACAACGCCATCGACAAAGGTTACCCGATTGCTTGGGGTAGCGATGTCAGCGAGGCTGGCTGGCTCCGTGGCAAGATGGCCGGTGTGGCTGTCCTCCCCGACCTCGAAGCCAAAGGCCGCGACCTGCAAGGCAGCGACATGGCCCACTGGCTGGGCATGAGTGCCGCCGACCGTAAGAAGGAAGCCCAAAACGGCCCCACCCCGCAGAAGTGGGTCACGCAGAAGGAACGTCAGATCGCCTACGACAACTACGAGACGGGCGACGACCACGGCATGCTCATCTACGGCACCGCCAAGGACCAAATGGGTAACGAATACTTCATGGTGAAGAACAGCTGGGGCGACGCCGGCCAATACAAAGGCATTTGGTACGTCTCGAAGGCCTTCGTCCGCTACAAGACCATGAACATCGTGGTCCATAAGGACGCCCTGCCGAAAGACATCGCCAAGAAGCTTGGCATCAAGTAAATCAAGTCTGATTGAACACGAAAAAAGGAAGCCGATGGCTTCCTTTTTTCATTTATCGCTTTATCTGCTCAAACCCCTTACCGTAAGCTCCCATCACCGTATTCATTGTCATGAAAGCCTTGGGGTCTTCTTCTTTCACGATACGAAGAATCATCTGCGACTCGCGCTTATGGGCGACCACCATCAAGATGGGGCCTTCGCGCTTGGTGTACCAGCCTGTGCCATTGATGACCGTTACGCCGCGCTGCATCTCGTTGGCGATGCGGGTGGCCACCTTTTCAGGCTCTACGGTAAAAATGAAAGCCTGCACCGACTGCTTGTTACCCGTGAGCACCAGGTCGATGCAATAACTGCACACGCCCATCACCACGAAGCCGTATATGATGGCCTGTATTTTGTCGTCTTCGATGACGAAATAAGAGCATGAGATGATGACGATGTCGATGAGCAGAATGACTCGACCTTGAGAGATGTTGCGGAATTTGCAAATCATCATCGCGACGATGTCGGTGCCACCTGTGCTACCGCCTTGGGTGAAAGCCACGCCGATGGCCAACCCCGCCAAGCCACCGCCGAGGATGGCCGCCAAAATCTTCTCCTCCACAAAAGGCTTTAACGCACCCATCGCATTAGGGTCGGTTTGGTAGAGCAACATCGGCTCGGTGATGTAATGCTGCAGGAACGACATGAACAGCGATGCCATGATGATGGAATACACCGTCTTGATGCCGAACGATGGTCCTAGCACCTTCAACGAAATGAGCACCAGGATGCCGTTGATGACGAACACCGAGATACCCGTTGAGATGCCCGTGGCATAGAAAATCAAGGTGGCGATACCGCTAACGCCACCACCCAAAATATGGTTGGGAATAAGGAAGGCCGTCCAGCCGAAGGCCATCACCAACAACGCCAAGGTAATGATGACATATCGTTTCACCTCGGTTAAAACTTCTTTTTTGGATGCTTTCATAACAAATTGTTTTATGCGGCAAATGTAGGGATTATTTGATTTAAAACAAAAAAACCTCCTCAAAAAAGAAGAGGCTTTCTGCGTACCCGAGGCCGGGCTCGAACCGGCACGCCTTTAAAGGGCAAGGGATTTTAAGTCCCTCGTGTCTACCAATTCCACCACTCAGGCACTTACACAAAAAATCCCGATTTGACTCGGGACCTTGTGGAGCGGAAAACGAGACTCGAACTCGCGACCCCGACCTTGGCAAGGTCGTGCTCTACCAACTGAGCTATTTCCGCTTCGCTTTGCGAATCGGGGTTTCTGTCGCGACTCGGCATAATCAAACTTCGTTTGCTTCTGCTCTCACTGCTCCAGAAACACCGCCTGGCTTTGAGCGGAAAACGAGACTCGAACTCGCGACCCCGACCTTGGCAAGGTCGTGCTCTACCAACTGAGCTATTTCCGCTTTGCTTGCAAATCGGGAACCTTATCACTTTCGCTCAAGGTTTCCGCTTGCGAATTGCGCGGCAAAAGTACAACTTTTTTCAATACCGCAAGCAATTTTGAGAAAATTTTTCTTTCTTTGTAGTTTTTTCGCTGTTTTTGCGTCAAATAGACAAACGATTCTGAACGATGAAAGAGAAAGAAGCAGAATTTTCGGACCTCGTGAAAAGGTACAAAAACACCATCTTCACCGTGTGCTACCTCTTCTCGAAGGACCAGGACGAGGTGAACGACCTGTTCCAAGAGACGCTCATCAACCTTTGGCGAGGCTTCGACTCGTTCAAGGGGCAATGCAACGTGAAGACTTGGATTTGGCGCGTCAGCCTCAACACCTGCCTCACCGCCGAGCGCAAGAAGAAACGCAGCGTGGAAACCGTGCCGCTCTCGATGGACATCAACCTCTTCACCGACACCGACGACGACACCCGACAAATCCAGCAACTCTACAGCCGCATCAACAAATTAGGGCTGGTCGATAGGGCCATCATCTTGCTTTGGCTCGAAAATATGAGCTACGAGGAAATCGGGCAAATCATCGGCATCTCCACCAAGAACGTCTCCGTCAAATTGGTCAGAATCAAGGAACAACTGAAGAAAATGTCAAACGAATAAAAACGCAAAGCAATGGAAAACAACGAATTGGAAGAAATGCGGGCGCAATTGGCCACGTTGAACGAAAAGTTGGATAACGAAAGCATCGTTGACGAAAGGCTTGTCAGTGAAGCCACAAAAAAACACATTTCCAAATTGCAGCGGAAACTGATTGGCAGAATCGTCATAATTACCCTGTGGGCAGCTTACTTTTATTGGAGGCTTGAACTTGGGATATTTCTACTTTGGTGCGTGGGACTGCTCATCATAAGCATTTATATGTATTGTGTGGTTCGCCACGGCAATTCCGCCTCTCTGCCCGTAACGGAATACGCTCGGCGTCTCCGTAAGGCCCTGAAAATCTACAAAAAAGGAAATGGATTTATGTGGTTTTTATCCATTGTTCTTATATTGGCTTGGGGTACATACGTGCTTGTCTTAAATTGGCCATCAAATTTAGAACAAGCATTTATCGTTTTATTTGTGTGTTTCTTGATCGCTCTACTCCTATTGGTGGCCTATTTTATCAGCAATGTGTATGTTACTCCTGATGTCGAACTGAAGTTGGAGATGGTTTTGGAGGATTTGGAGAAGGACTCTAATGATTCAGCAACTTCTTAATCTCATTCAGCTTCATCAATGCCTCAACGGATGTCAATACAGCATCCCAAACATCCACAAGGGAATACGGTTCAGATGGCCTATTTCCACGTCGTCAATGGCGAGATAACTGTCTGGGATGTTGGCGATTTGCCTGAAATCCTTGCTGCTGCCGCCCACCTCGAACAAATATTTCCCATCCAACAGAAAATCGCCCTTTTCGGGCATGGTCAATTGCCCGATGGCCGACAATTGGTTGGCAAAGAAGGTCTCCCGACAAGTGCCAAGATTCACCGTGCTTGACAAGGCATACATCAAATTGCCGTCGCCGAGGAAGATTTTTCCGGGTTTCGCAAGGTGTTTGTAGTCTTTTTGCTCTTTTGTCAATAGCAACAGCAGTCCCGCCCTATCCAGCAAATACAGGATTTTAAGGCACTGCGAAGGCGTCACTTCCAATTCTTGGCTCAATCTGCTGATATTGGGCTGCAAAGGCACATTGGGCGCAATCACCATCAGCAACTGCTTGGCTTTCTGCACTGTGGCGTATGTAATATCCTCCACTGCGGGCATGTCGCTTTCCACCACCACATTGACCACTTCTCGCAAACGTGAGTGATAGTCATCCATTGAGATGGATTCCTTGTAAAAAGGATAGCAACCCATTTGCAAATAACGGTCGAAATGCTGCAACACACGGGTATGCGACACCACGTCCATCGCTATGGCAAAATGCGACCCAAGCAATTCCTCGACGCTCACGGCAGGAAACGCGCCAACACCTTCTAACTCAAGGTATTCACGAAACGAAAGGTCGCGCAAGGTATAAAGCATCTGTCGCCGCGAAAGATCGACTTTGGAATGGTCTATCTCTAACATCGAAGAACCCGTATAGACAATATGCAACTGGGGATAGCTGTCATAGATGTTTTTGATGTAACGGCTCCAATCGTTGAGTTTGTGCACTTCGTCCAAAAACAGATGGGTGAATCCGTGCGTATAAAGGTATTCCACCAACTCCATCAGGTCGTGGGCGCGAAACCACAAATCGTCCAACGAAGCATAAAACACCTTCTGCGCATCGGGAAAGTTCTCTTTGATATGTTGCAGCAACAAAGTGCTTTTTCCCACGCCTCGTGCGCCCCTGATGCCAATCAACCTTGCCTTCCAGTTGATTTTATGGTGAAGATAACGCTTGAAGGTCAAGTCCACTGTCATCAGTTTGTTATTAAACTGATTCACAAGAGGTAAAATGTCTTGATAATCCATAATCGTAATTTTTTATGCTGCAAAAATAAGCATTTTCTGCTTTCAAAAGCATAAAAAATGGAGATTTTCTGCTTTCAAAAGTATAAAAATCAGAATTTTTCTGCTTTCTAAAGCATAAAAAATTGAAAATATCGTGCTTTCGAGAATAGAAAATATCATTTCTGGACGGCTCGTGCCTCGCAGTGAAGCAAAGTGGGGCAAAGACAGTCCCGCGTCTCGCGTCCCGCGTCCTTAATGATTCAGCAGTTTTTTGATCTCATTCAGCTTCATCAAAGCCTCAACGGGTGTCAAAGTGTCGATGTTCGTGTTGAGAATGTCCTCCTTGATTTGCAAAAGCAGCGGGTCGTCCAACTGAATGAAACTCAACTGCATGGCATCGTCTTGCTTTTTTGCGGCGGCTTTTTCGACATCCTCGCTCGTGTGTGACTTTTCCAAAACACTAAGCAAAGCCGTGGCGCGCTCGATGACCTTGCGCGGCATGCCCGCCATCTCGGCCACATGGATACCGAAACTATGGGCACTACCGCCACGCTTCAACTTGCGTAAAAACACCACCTTGTTGCCGACTTCCTTCACCGAAACATGGTAGTTCTTGATGCGGGCGAAAGAGTCCTCCATCTCGTTCAGTTCGTGGTAGTGCGTGGCAAACATCACCTTGGCACGACTCACGGGGTGGTCGTGCAAAAACTCGGTGATGGCCCATGCGATGCTGATGCCGTCGTAAGTGCTGGTGCCGCGCCCGATTTCGTCCAAAAGCACAAGGCTCCGCGATGACACATTATTCAAAATGCTCGCCGTCTCGTTCATTTCCACCATAAAGGTCGATTCGCCTGAAGAGATGTTATCAGAGGCACCAACGCGGGTGAAAATCTTGTCAACTAAGCCAATACGCGCCGAAGCCGCAGGAACGAAACAGCCCATCTGCGCCATCAGCACAATCAATGCCGTTTGTCGCAACAAGGCCGACTTACCCGACATGTTGGGACCCGTGATGATGATGATTTGCTGCTTGTCGCGGTCGAGGTAGACATCATTGGCGATGTAGCTCTCCCCTACTGGCATCATCTGCTCGATGACAGGGTGACGCCCTTCCTTGATGTCGAGGACAAACGAGTCGTCGATGACGGGCTGCACATAGTTGTTTTTCAACGAAATATCGGCAAAGCTCACCAAGCAGTCGATGCGGGCCACAATGGAAGCATCCACCTGGATAGGTTCCACAAACTCCGTCACAGCCGTGACCAATTCGTTATACAACCTCTGCTCGATAATGCTGATTTTCTCCTCCGCGCCGAGAATCTTCTGCTCGTATTCCTTCAGTTCCTCGGTGATGTAACGTTCGGCGTTGGTGAGGGTCTGCTTGCGGATCCACTCGGCCGGCACCTTGTCCTTATGGGCGTTGGTCACTTCGAGATAATAGCCAAACACATTGTTATATCCCACCTTCAGCGAGCTGATGCCCGTGGCTTCCATCTCGCGACGTTGGATGCCCATGAGGTATTCCTTGCCCGAGCGCGACAGGTTGCGCAGGTCGTCCAACTCAGGGTCGACGCCATCGGCGATATAGTTGCCTTTGGAGAGCAAGGCCGGCGCATCGGGGTTCAAGTCCTTCTTGATGCGCTCACGGATGGAGGCACAAGGGTTGAATTGCTCAGCAAAACGCAGCAAAGCAGGATGTTGGCTCTCCTCACAAGCCGTCTTCAAGACTTCGATTTGGTCCAAGGCGCGCCCCACCTGCAACAGTTCTCTCGGATTGACTCTCGACAATGAAACCTTGGAGATAAGTCGCTCCAAATCACCCACTTGACGAACGGCATCCTGGAACTTCTGAATCTGTTCGCGGTGTTCCACGAAATAGCGCACCACCTCATACCTCGCCTCGATTTGCTCTTTGTTCTTCAACGGCAGACTCAGCCAGCGGCGCATCAATCGACCACCCATCGGCGAGACCGTCTTGTCGATAACGTCAATCAAGGTTTTGGCATTGAGATTGGATGTGTGCAACAGTTCCAAATTGCGAATCGTGAACTTATCCAGCCACACATACTGCCCTTGGTCGATGCGGGAGAGCGAGGTGATATGGTTTAGTTTATCATGTTGTGTTTCAATCAGATAATGGATTGCCGCACCAGCCGCCACGATGCCTTTCGGGAAGTCGTCGACGCCAAAGCCTTTCAGCGACACCGTATGAAAATGTTTGTTGAGGATCTCGTTGGCATAATCGTCGGTGAAGACCCAGTCGTCGAACACGGTGAGGTAATACTTCGCGCTGAACAGGTCGATGAAGTCCTTGCGCTTGTTGCGTTGCACCAAAACCTCGGAGGGATTGAAGCTCTGCAACAGCTTGTCGATGTATTCGTTGGTGCCTTGGGTGAGGAGGAACTCGCCCGTCGAGACATCCAAAAAAGCCACACCTGATATCTCCTTTTCGAGATGCACCGAAGCCAGGAAATTGTTCTCTTTCTGTTCCAGCACATTGTCGTTATAGGTCACACCTGGCGTCACCAGCTCCACGATGCCACGCTTCACCAGTTTCTTGGCCAGTTTCGGGTCTTCAAGCTGCTCACACACAGCCACTTTCAGTCCGGCACGAACCAACTTGGGCAGATAGGTATCCAAGGCATGGTGCGGAAAGCCCGCCAATTCGATGTCGGCAGACGCGCCGTTGGAGCGTTTGGTGAGCACGATGCCCAGAATTTTGGAAGACTTCACTGCGTCTTCGCCGTAGGTCTCGTAGAAGTCGCCCACTCGGAAGAGCAACATGGCGTCGGGGTATTTCGCCTTAAAGGAAAAATACTGTTTCATCAACGGGGTTTCGGTCGCTTTGTCTGCCATAGGAAAATCGGAATTGAGGGGTCAAAATTACAAAAAATATCCGCATCAACGACAGACCCAATCTCTTTTTTCGCTTATTTTGCCGCCCAAACGAGAAATCATGCGCAAACTCAGTATGGACGAGCTGCACCGCCTAAGCAAGGAAGACTTTGAGCGGGCCGACAAGCTACCTGTCATTATAGTATTGGACAACATCCGTTCGTTGAGCAATGTGGGGGCCTTCTTTCGCACAGCCGACGCCTTCCGCATTGGGGAGTTGCTATTGTGCGGCATCACGGCCTGTCCGCCCCACCGTGAGATCCACAAGACCGCCTTGGGCGCCGACGAGACCGTGAAATGGCGTTATTTTGAAAGCACCGAGGCGGCGTGCCAGGCCCTAAAAGCCGAAGGCTACAAGATTTTTGCCGTCGAGCAGGTGGAAGGCAGCGTGCCTTTACAAGAATTCAAATTCGAACTGAAGACTGCCTACATCTTGGGCAACGAGGTGGAAGGCGTCAGCGAGGAGGCTTTACCCTATTGCGACGGCGCCATTGAACTGCCACAGGAGGGCACAAAACACTCCTTAAATGTGTCGGTTTGTGCCGGAATTGTCATGTGGAAGGCGTTTGAAATGCTGAATTTGGGAATAAAATAAGGGCGTTTTGATGGTTTTTTGGTCAAAAACAGCGAAAAATCGTATTTTTTTTCAACATTTTGTGTTGACAATTGAAATATTTCCTATTTTTGTCGCTAATTAGTAAAAGAATAAAGTTTAGAAAACAACAATAACTAATCAAATTTACAAACCTAACACAATTACATTATGAAGAAACATTTGACTATCTCAAAGCTCATGATGCTTATCGTCATGGCTATCCTTCCCTTCAGCATGTATGCCCAAGAGGAAGGCAAAAAAGAAGGCAAAAAACAGTCCAAACCTACCGAAAGGTATTGGTACATCCAGGCTGACGGAGGTCTCTCCATCAACCACGGTGACCTGGCCAGCTATAACGGCGGCATTTGGGACGATTGGAAGCACTTCCAGACTTCTTCTTTCCAGAACTTCGGCAAGAGCTGGAACGCACACCTCGGTTTTGGTTACCAATTCAGCAAAGTCGTTGGTTTCAACATCAAGGGCGGTTACGGTCGCATCAACGGCCACAAGCATTTAGACAAGCAAGGTAACGTTCAGTACCTCTACCTGCTTGACCTCGATGGTAATGCTATTGGTACAAACCCGGACAATGTGTATGTTGGTTCCAAGCACGACCTTGCCCTCGACATGACCGACTATTTCGAAGGCAGCTTCAACTTCACCTTCAACCTCTTCAACATGTTCAAGTATAACCCGAGAAGGGTTTTCAACTTGATTCCCCATGTTGGTATCGGTGGCCTTTACTACAAGGCTGGTCAGGTGGATAGAATGAACTACGATCCGAACAACTCGGATACCGAAGAAGTGTTGTACACTGTCGCCAACAAAAGAGACAAGCGTCAGCTCCACTTCAATGTTCCCGTTGGTATGGAATTGAACTTCAACATCACCCCCAAGTTCGACCTGTTCTTGGACTACACCTACACCTTCACTGGCACCGACAATCTTGACCAAGTGTGCAAGTTCAATGAAAGCGGCCACGTCATCAACGACAAGGATATGTACAGCCAGTTCAACCTGGGTCTCCGCGTGAAGTTCAACGATCCTTGCGACATCGAGAAGATGGCCCGCGAATCGAAGAAGATCACCTACAAAGTGAATCCTGACCCGCTGGTCGAAGGCGAAGACGGCAAGGTTTGCTTCGATGTCATCGTCACCATCCCTGGTGAATACTTCGAAAAGAAGGCTGTCATGAACCTGAAGCCTTACCTCACCTACAACGGTGGCCAAATCGACCTCGATCCCATCACCTTCGTTGGTGAAAAGGTTAAGGGCGAAGGCGACTTCCGCGTCAACTACAAGGAAGGCGGCGAGTTCACCAAGCACTACTGCAAGGACTATGTGCCTGAGATGGAAAACAGCGAGCTGAAGGGCGACCCGATGTTCTATGTCTACGACGGCACCATCTATCCCACTCAAGAAGAAATCGTGAACAACACCTACTTCACCACGGGTGCTACCGAGAAGCTGGCTGACGGCGTCATCCCGATGAAGAAAGAAGAATGGGTTGACAAAGAAGTCACCGAGACCGTCGAAGAGATGCAAGCTGTCAAGAAGCTCACCTACTTCTTCAACAAGGACAGGTCCAACATCGCTGACAGAAAGAAACTCAACAACGAAGCCGATGCCGCTTTCAAAGACCTTATGAACGCTGGCGTGACCGAGTTCGAAATCAGAGCTTGGGCATCACCTGAAGGTGAAGAAGGCCACAACAACGAGTTGTCCAACAACCGTAGCACCTCTGCTGAGAACCAACTGAAGAAGCTTGCCAAGAAGGCCGAAATCAACGTCACTGGTAAGGGCTTCGGCGAAGACCTGAACCTCTTCATCGAACTCGTCCAGAACTCCGACCTGAAGGACAAGGATGCCATCATCAACAACATCAACAATGCCAGCAATAAGCAGCAGGCCATCGAAGAAATGTGCGACATCTATCCGCAACTCGAAAAGAACATTCTGCCTCAAATCCGCCGCGCTGAAGTCTACGTGAACGAACCCGTCCAAAAGACCATCACCAAGACCATCAGAGTGAAGGTTGAGAAATAAGAAACCTGCTCTTGAAAGAAAAAAGCCGCTCAGTGAGCGGCTTTTTTTTTGACTTTCCCGAAATCACAAATCCACCCGATGCAGCCCGATATTGTAAGGCTGGTCAATCACCTCGATGATGCGACGATAATCCTTTTCACTGGCCACGAAATCAAGATGGGTGGTGTCGAGTAACAAGATCCTCATATTGCCCTGCTGCTGGTTGAGGAAGTTCATATACCCCTGCTGTATGTCGGCAAGATAGTCATCGCTGATTTCCTGCTCATAGCTGCGCCCACGCTTATGGATGTTGGCTTGCAAGCGATCAATGTCGGAATAGAGATACACCAACAGCTCAGGCTTGGGCATGTCGGAGAAAATGATGTTGAAGAAACGAGCGAACAACTGGTATTCGTCATCCTGCAGATTATTGCGGGAGAAAATCAGCGACTTGGCCACATAATAATCCGAGATAATGAAGTCGTGGAACAAGTCGAGCGCCCCCAACTTGTCCTTGAGCTGTTGGAAACGCAAGGCCAAGAAGGTCATCTCAAGCTGAAAAGAATACTTTTCGGGCTCCTTGTAGAACTTGGGGAGAAAAGGGTTTTTGTCGCCCTCAAACTCTTCCAACACCAATTTCCCGTTGAAGTCGTTGGCGATACGGGTGGCCAGGGTCGTCTTACCCGCCCCGATAGTTCCTTCTATAGCTATGTAATTGTACTGCATAATCATTCTATTTTTCTGACAACCGAGACATCGGGGCAACGCCTCAACAGCTCGGTTTGGGTAAGGTTGAACGCCGGATGCACGAACTGAGGCACCAACTCGCACAATGGCAACAAAGCAAAACGGCGCATGTGCAGTCGAGGATGCGGAACGGTGAGACAGTCGGTCAGCACGATGCGGGAACCGTAATACAGGATATCCAAATCCGCTGTCCGAGAGCAATAGCCTTCCACTTCAGGATGGCGCACTCGCCCCAGCTCGGCCTCGATGTCGAGCAACTGTCGCATCATGGCTTCGGGTTCAAGCTCTGTCTCAACGATGACGAGCCGGTTCATGAACCACTCCTCAGCCTCGAAGCCCCACGGCTCCGACTCGTATGCCGCCGAGACCGACACGACGTGGCCACACCTATTATTAATATATAGGCAGGCCTGGGCAAAGATTTGGTCTTTGTCGCCCATGTTCGATCCGAAAAGAATGTAGCATTTTTCCATACTTCGCAGTGTCTCAGCATACCTCGTTGAGATTTTCTGCAAAGGTAAGTTTTTTTTATGTACTTTTGCGGTCTAATCTCACAAAAACAAAACATCATGAAATTCGGAAAAATCCTTTTGGCTGCCTTCTTAGGCACCTTGATTGCTTTGGTAATCAACTTCTTCATCAAAGTCGGAGTGATTTCATCCATGATTTCCAGCTTCTCGAAATCTGACGCTGAGACCACGACTACCGTGAAACCCAACTCGGTGCTTTACATGAAGCTCGACTACGACATTCCGGACCGCAGCGTCGACAACCCCTTCGGCGGCCTCGACTTCAGATCAATGGAATCGAAAGACGCCACGGGCATGACCGACATCCTGCACAACATCGAACATGCCAAGACCGACCCCAACATCAAGGGTATCTACATGGAGCTGAGCAGCATCCCGACCTCCACCGCCACCTTGCAGGAGATCCGCGACAAACTCCTCGAGTTCAAGGAGTCTGGCAAATTCATCGTCACCTACGGCGAGAGCTATTCGCAAAGCGCCTACTACATGGCCTCCATCGCCGACAAGATCATCCTGAATCCCGAAGGTGCCCTCGACCTGCACGGCATGGCCTCGCAGATTATGTTCTACAAGCACCTGCTTGAAAAACTTGACGTCGAAATGCAAATCGTCCGTGGTCCCAACAACCGCTTCAAGAGTGCCGTGGAGCCTTATTTCTTAGACAAGATGAGCGAAGCCAACCGTGAGCAGATGGACAAGCTGCTGGGCACCGTGTGGGGACAGATCCTCCAAGGCATCAGCCAAAGCCGCAATATCAGCGTGGAACAACTCAACCAGATCGCCGACAACTTGGAGACCATTTTCGATGCCGACAAAGCTTTGGAATATGGCCTTGTCGACAACCTTTACTACAAAGACCAAGTCCTTGAAGAACTGAAAGGCTTGACGGGCAGCAACAAGGACATCAACGCCATCGGCAACGCCAACTATGCCAAGACCTACAAAGACAAGAGCATGAGCAAAAACGAAGTGGCCGTCATCTACGCCTCGGGGCAAATCTTCGACGGAAAGGGCAACGAGGAACAAAACATCTATTCAGAAAACCTCTCCAAAACTATCCGTAAGGCCAGAGAAGACGAGAACGTGAAGGCCGTCGTGCTGCGCGTCAACTCACCTGGTGGCAGCGCCGTGGCTTCGGCCATCATCGGTCGCGAGCTCGACCTCACCAAAGAGGTGAAGCCCGTCATTGTTTCAATGGGCAACTACGCCGCCTCTGGCGGTTATTGGATTTCGGCCAAGGCCGACTACATCTTCGCCGACCCCACCACCCTCACGGGTAGCATCGGCGTGTTTGGCACCTTCCCGAACGCACAAGGCTTCCTGAACGACAAGATCGGCCTCACCTTCGACGTGGCCAAGACCAACGAGAATGCCGACTTCGGCACGATTACCCAACCGCTCACCGAATTCCAATATAGCAAGCTGCAAGAGATGGTAGTGAAGACCTACGACCAGTTCACCAAACGCGTGGCCGAAGGCCGAGGCTTGACGCAGGCCTTCGTCGACAGCATCGGACAAGGTCGCGTGTGGGCTGGTGCCGATGCCATCGGAATCGGCCTCGTCGACCAACTTGGCGACATGGAAGACGCCATCGCCTATGCAGCCGAAAAAGCCAACCTTGGCAGCGACTTCAAAGTGACCGAATGGCCCAAGCAGAAGGACTTCTTCACCCGCATCATGGAGTCGATGAACGACAACAGCACAGACAAACTCGACGCCGCCATGAAGCAGAAGCTCGGTGCCTACTACAACTACATCCAAGGCTTAGAGAACCTACAAAAGAACACGGGCATCCAAGCCAGAATGCCTTTTGACATGGTTATCGAATAATCGTTGTGATTCCGACCAACAAAAATGCGGAGCGGCATCGTGTCGTTCCGCATTTTTATTGGTATTTTCGCGGTTCACAAGTTTGTGGACCACAAGATTGTGGACCACAACTTTGTGAACCGATTTTTGGCTATTTCACCACCTGCTTCCACCCCACCCAAAAGACGACCCTTTTGCCGCAGCAGGGGCAACGTTTTACGACAAATAGCCGCGTTTTGGCTGGCGCGGGATCTGTCATCGTGCCCTCTGGCAGGGTGAATAGCTTGATTTCGGTTTGGCAGCGGGGGCAGGTGCGAATAAGTATCGAATTATCATTCATTTACCATAGATTTTTCTCAGTTCTGTTGGCGTAAAAGCCTTGAAACGAGCCTTCCAATAGTCTGATTTCTCACGGTCGAACATTTGACGGTCGATTTCCGACTCTTTTCCGGCCTGATGCAGAATGGTGTTATTGCCGTCACCCATGTGCTCGGCCCAAGTAAGTTCGGCGAAAGGCGAATCTTGATGTTGACCGATATGATGTAGTTCGTATGGATCGCCATTCATATCGCGGGGCGGAAAGCCTTCGCCTATCAAGTCGGCGTTGTTATAGTCCACCCACTTGCTGTAATCGGCCAATTTGTTTTTCAGCCAAGTGTTACGTCGCACGCTGTAATCACTCCAATTAATGTCGGAGCGGATTAACGCCCAACGATTGCCGATACGAGCGGCTTTCAGTCCAGCCTTCATGTAAATCTCAGCCTCCTCCATTGATGCGATGGCGTTGATGATTTCGTCGGGCCAGTGGGTAAGACGATTGAGTTGTTGTTTTTCTAAGGCGTTCATCATTGGTTATATACAACTTGCTTGAAGCCCGTCCAAAAGACGACCCTCAATTCGGGCAACGGACAATGGCAAACGGCAGTATCTGCGGAAGCGGACATGGGTCGGTGACTTTGTGGTTACAGTGACCACCATTTCTAGCGACAAAGCTAGGCCGTTGATGCGCATCAGGCGCTTTGGGGTGATACGCAATACTTGCATGATTACTGTTTATTTTCTTCATTTAAACTATTTTCGGATCCCGTACCATTTAACTCATTTTCCACTCTAGCCTCTTCATTCTTTTCGTGTAACTTTTTTAGAATTTTATCCTTCAAAATCTTCTCTTCTTGTTCTTTTAACCGTTTCATCTCCTCTTTCTTCTTTTCAAACGCATCAAACAAATCTTGTGCCTCAAAATAAATAGAATCAGAGGCCAACGAAGCTTTTGACAACAGCATATCCAAAATAGCATTTTTAATTTCTCTTCCCGAAAAACCTTCAATCATGGCACTTGCATAATCAACGTCTTCGTCTGTAATTTCTTTAGATAAAGGTAATCTTGCAGGAAGCATTTTTCTGATTATTGCAGCCCGTGCTTCTTTATTTGGTAGTTCAAATCGAATATGTTTCAAAATTCGCGATTCAAAAGCTCTATCGAAATTTGTAACCAAATTAGTAGCAAACAAAACCACGCCTGAGTATTGTTCAAGTTGAATAAGCATTTGGCTCCTGAGGGAATTTAATGCCTGCTCGGATCCTTGAGTTACGTTTTGGATACGTTTTCCAAGAAAAGAATCTGCTTCATCAAAAAACAATACTGAATCTGTTTTCTCTCCAATTTCAAATGCCTTTTGTAAATTTTTCGGGGCTTCACCAACATATTTGGATTCTATCTCAGAATAGTTTAACAGCAGTATTTTCTTACCTAAATAATTAGCAACAGCATGTGCACACATCGTTTTTCCTGTTCCTGGCTCTCCATAGAAATTCAATATGCTTCTTGGTATTGGGTCTATTTCCCCAAAGCCCCATTTGTTATATACCAGTTCCTTACATTGAATGACTTTCAACGCATTCATCAACTCCTCCCTTACTAAGTCGGGCAAAATAATCTGATTAAAATTGTACCTTGGATTTATTGGAATGAGATCCAGTACATCTTCTTTCTTTTTCGTTTCCACAACTTCTTTCTGTTTAAAGTTTAATTTGATAATCAAAGTGTGCTTCTTCAAGCAGAATTCCAATTCTTCTTTTCGTTTCTTAAGATAATCCTGGAATAATGACACAAAAGGGAAGCTTCCCTCCAAAGAGAAGGAAGCATTGTGTTCCAGTAGAAAACTGTCCTTGTTTTTCTGATGCAATTCAAAAGCACAAGCGACCTTGATAGGCCATTCTTTTTTTCTTCTCAATGTGTCTGTTACAAAACAGTTTACATCAGTTTCCAATTGATTTACATAGACAATCTCTGTTGGTTCAACAGATGAAGGAAAGGCAACAATATTAACCATTATAAATAAATTACTTGTCCAACATATAGTTCATCTGACACGCCATCGTCTGAAGTTACTTCGAGATCTTTAATTTTATCATTCTCTTCGTCAAAAATCCCGACATTCACTTTCTTGGTACTTTTATCGTTAATTATCATTTTAATCGCATTAGCGAACTCTTTCTTTATGGCTTCTTTTAATCTTCTTTCATTGATTTTCCTATGAATAACCATACCTCCAGCAACAGAAGCTGTTATGACTGCAGCTCCTCCAAAAATGCATAGAATTATTTTCAACCAATCCATAATATAAGCAATAAAAGCAGGGGATACTTCATTGATGCATCCCCTGCCAATTCTCAACTTAGAACAACAAGCGTCTCATTCCCAAGCACTTCGGTGAGTTCTTCATCAAAGCCATCAGCATATACAATCTTCATAGGATTAAGTGAATCTTTATCATTATTGTATACACCAAGAATTAGAACCTTTGACTTGTTTGATTTAATATTCATAACTTTTAGTTTCTCTTCTCCTGGTAAAGCCAAGAAAGGAATTTGTTTACCTTTAACCATAGAAAGTGTTTTGAAATAGGCAACCACGTCTTCTAATTTCAAATCACCTTCAACAGTTTCTTCAAGAAGAGGTTCTTTTCTTTTGCACACTGCGTATACAAAAGCTCCAACTGCAATAATGCCTAAACCTATTGCGACACCAACTATTGTTTTCATTATTTCTTAACTTAAAACCACTAGTTTTTCATTGCCCAAAACCTCTTGGGTCTCTTCATCAATTTCATCGGCAGCCAAATAACGTGCATTCTCAATCTCATCGGTTTGCTGATTATAGGTGGCTTCAAAAATACCCACATTTTTCACGGGAGCATTTTTAATCAAATCCTTCAACTGTTCCGTATTGGCAATAAACGGAATGTCTCGATTACGAACCAGGCTTAGGGTCTTGAAATAATTAACTATTTCCTGAACAAAGCTTATAATTCCTTGAATTATCTTTTGAACAAATTCTTTTAATGCGATGAAGAAATTCCTCAAAGCATCCATTATGACATTAACAAACTTTCCCATGTCTTTCTCAATTTAAAATTACTAAATCCAGATCACCAAACAATTCTTTGGTATCATCAGCCAAACTTTTAGCCTCTACAACTACGTAATGATTTGTTTCTTCGGGTAACAAATCGCGATCCTTTACATAAGCCAAAAAGACAAATACCGATTCATCTTTGGGTTTTCTTATGGCAACAACACCATCACTACCTGCAACCATATGATTCTTAGAAAATTCGACAAGGTTACTTACCGATAGAACATCAACCTTTTCAAAAGACACATCCAATCTAGCAACATCGATAAAATCTTGCGCATTATCTTTAATCTGGCTAATTATGCCCCCATCGTCAAACAGTTTTGTTCTTGCTCTTTCCCATATTTGACGAATTACGGGAAGAGCTTTTTCAACGAACCATTTTTTTAGCTCGTTCAAATTCAAATCCATCGTGTTCATTTTCGATTTTTGAATTAATTAACAGCCTACTCTCCAAGTTTTTCGGCATCCCCTATCACTTTTGCAAGCACACAAAAAGAGCGTAGCCCGACTTTTATATTCCGAAAGAAAGGCTCTGGTAAACCGTATAGAAGAATCATAAAAGCAGTCCACGCCCATATAGGGCGGAACGCCAGAACGATTGCTCCTCTATTGTTGAAATTTACCAGATTTCTTCTTTTCAGAGCAAAACGTCTTTCAACGTTCTCAATGTCTGTCGCCGTAGCAACGCTGCAAATATACAATTTTTTCATATACTCGCACAACTCAGACATTTTTTCTGCGGACTGCTTTCTCTCGCTTCGTTTTGGCTTAGGAGCCTTTCAAGTTCTTGGCATAATAATGCTTGAATATCGGCTTGCAAATCTTTTTGTGAACAATCACATAAAGGATTACGCCGACAACGGTGCCGATGATTTTTATGATGATAACGTTATCAAAGAATATGAATAAGGGCACCAACACAACCAATGCAGGCAATGCCGCCAAAACCATTGCCACCTTGTCGGCAGAACCTGCCTTGGTCCTCAGGTAAGCCTTGCGCCGTTGCGCAATTGTATATGCGTTCCCCATCACACCATGGCTTTAAACAACGTCTCTAGATTCTCCACCAACTTGTCGTCGAAAGTGATTCCCCTGCCCAAGACCAACGACCCAACCACATTGCCGTTGAGAGACAAACGATGTCCCAAATAGGTGGTCCCTTCAAATACGATATCGCCTAAGCTGATTTCGTTGAGGTCGCTCAAAGCCACCTTGCCTCTTTTTTTGCCGGAAGCCAACATGGTGATTCCCCGAAAAAGGAAAGTGATTTTCATGCATTGGTAATACACGTTGCGGTCGGTCACCAACAAGCCCGTCAGCCTTCCCCATATCGCCACTTTCACGTCTACCATGAACAGGGGCTTCTCGCCGGGTTCTAGGCTCACATACTTCGCGTGCTGCTGAAGTTTCTCGTTAGTGATTTGGTCAGCCTCCAACAAAAGCGGGCTGATGACCTGGTTGCGACTCATTTTTTCAAATGTCGCTTTGATAATTTCCGAATAGTCTTTCATTGTGATATGTTTCTGGTTATCTGATAGTTTTCCTTTTTTCACCAATCCCACGAATCAATTTCCTGGCCTATTTCCACCATTTCCTTTGCCATCGACAGTATGTCGTACTCATCCTCGCCGTAAGCACTCTTGTAGTACTTACGTGCCGCTTGTGGATTTTTCATGGTTTCGTCAAATACCGCCACGAACTTGTAGCCGATTTCATCATCACCCAACTCGCTATAAACAGCATAATACAACACTGCGAGGTCGCATTTTTGCTCCAAACTCATCTGAGAGAAACTGTTGCTCAGCAAATTGTCGCTAATTTTCAATGCCCTTTCATGATTATCATCATAAATACATTCGGCAGCCTCGTGGATTTTCTTGTCGATCGGGTCAACTTCGCAGGCACACACGCTGAATAAAAGCGCCATCGCCATCAGGAATTTTGTCAGTTTTTTCATCGTCATGGATTTTAATTGTGTTTTGTATGCACAAAAGTACGCAAGTTTCAATCCCGACTTTTTTCGGAAGAGAAAAGCCAATTAAAACCTTTGAAAAACAACGTTTTATAATCGTAAGAAATCGTAAAGTGGGCTTACAAGCCAAACAAATCCTTGTAATACCTGACCGCCGCCGAATCGTTTTCGAGGACTTTGGCTATTTTATCCGCATTGGCGTTTTTAGCCATGTTGTCGTCGGCAAAAAGTCGCTCCAAATCGTTCCAAGAAAGCCCCGAACGATGCAAGCCATAGAAAAGCAACTGGCCGGCCTTGCCCTTGACAGCCTTCAAACGCTTACCTTGCCTACAGACAAAATTCCTCGACAACAATCCCTCCAGCAACTGCACCAAATCACGATCACCTTTGGCAGTGGCAATCACACAAGTTGAATCTTTGAAAACGCTGTAAACCAAGTTATTCAGTTCGGTTTTCGACATCTTTGCCGACAAATAATCAGATGGACGCAGCGACTGCCCTTTCGCGAGATTCTTGTGGCGTAGATAGGTCTTTTCTTTCCCGTGTTCAAGACTAACCTTTTCGTGGACCACACCATCGAACTGGAGCAACAAAGCCTGCCCTTTTTCCACAATGGAACTTAAATTCGGGCAGATGATCACTTCCAAAAACATCTTATCGCTGTCTTTCACATCCAGCAACAGCAAAATGCGACATAGTTTATTGTCAGCCAATGCTTTAAGACACGATTTCAAAGTATCATTGGCATCAGTAAGATAAAGAATGACTACATCCGTGTCCTCAAGAGAACCAACTTTGCCCAAATCGAACCACAACAATTCAGATAGTTCACCACCCACATCAATGGCTTTTGTATCAGCAATTTCCAGAGGGAACGAAGATGCGCAACGGAAGTCTTTGGTCAGTTCTTTTAGATGGGGTTCAAAAGCACCTACCAACTTGTCCAATTCATGTTTTGCGGACAGTTTTCCGATAAGGTATGACATTAATTCGTTATCCCAGATGTTGGGTTGGGCAACTTCCACCATTTCGGATGTCAGTTTCAAGTCTTCGGGCGGAACAAACTGGCGAAATCGCGCCTTCTGCAAGGCATTGAGCATGAGTCGGGCGGCAGTGGCCTCATCATCAAGGCAAAAAGCCAATTGGAAGTCGGCAAACAATTCCTTCGGTGATTTCTTTGGTTGCACCTTATATAAATAGCGGTTGATGGTCAGTGTTTCGGAACGGAAATCATCGAAATGGGTCAAACCCATGATTTCGTCCCTGGCAATTTTCTTGTCCAACAACGTTTTCAAGGCTGCGTTCCAAACCAACAGCACTTCGGGTTGCACGGTTTCCAATAATTCCTGGAAAGCATCCCAATCCTCGTAGCGATAGGCCAATCCTTTCTCCTCGTATTCAGGTACTTGTGGCGACGGACAGAAATACTGCAAATAATTGGCGAAAGCCACCTGTTCCCAAAACTCCGTTTTTTTGGCTTCGGTGCAGTCGTCGGTCTTGCCTAACATCAGTTTCGTGAAATAGGAATAAGTCGGATAGCGGTCGTATTCCTCCAAAAAAGCGTCGATTTCAATTTGGTTGCTTAGCGAAAGGCACAAGTCGTGGCGGTCGCCGTAGGCAGGGCAGTTAGCATCATAACTTGCACAATTCCTTTGCATTACACAATCCTCATAAAACGGGCACTGCTTCAGTACGCAATGATGCTTCACGCCCAAGACAAGGGTTCGGTAGCCCTTGAAGCCCTCTTGATAATGCTGCCCTATGCGCGGTTGGAAGAACATCGGCACTATTTTTCATACTCCGCCATCACCTCGTCATGTTCCATCTGCCTCTCTCCCCAGTCATCCATGAGGTGTTGGAGTTGCTCTTTCTTTTGGCCGTAAGCCCAATACCAGTCGTTGTCAATCTTGATGTCGGGATGCTCGTCGGGATGGGCCATGATGGCATCTTGCTCGGCTAGTTCGGCTTCCAATTTGCCGATGGCTTCTTCGAGGCGTTGGATTTCCTTGTCGACCTTGCGGAGCTTGGCGTCAATCTGCTTCTTGCGCTCGTAGTTGATTTTGTTCTGCGAGACAGGTTCAGCGGCGACTTTCTGAGGCTGTTGCTTGGCGGCTATCTCCAACTCCTTCAAGTGAGTGAGGTTCTTTTGTTCCAAAAAGTCATAAATGTCGCCAACGTACTCCTTGATGTTAGGCTTGCGGAATTCGTAGACTTTGTTGGTCAGACCTTGCAGGAAGTCGCGGTCGTGGGAGACGATGATTAAGGTGCCGTCATATTGGATTAAGGCGTTTTTCAGGATGTCCTTGGAGAGCATGTCCAAGTGGTTCGTCGGCTCGTCGAGGACCAACATATTGGTTGGGAAAAGCAGCATCTTGGCCAAGGAAAGACGGGCCTTCTCGCCTCCCGAGAGCACCTTCACCTTCTTGTCGATGTCGTCGCCACGGAAGAGGAAGGAGCCGAGCAAAGCCTTCACCTTAAGACGCATGTCGCCCACAGCCACATCGTCCAAGGTCTCAAAGACGGTCTTGTTCATGTCGAGCATATCCTGCTGGTTCTGGGCGTAATATCCAATTTTAACCTCATGACCCAGCTTTACCTCACCTTCATGGTCGAGCACGCCGCAAATAATTTTAGACAGCGTGGATTTGCCCTCGCCATTGCGTCCCACAAAGGCAATCTTCTCCCCTCTCGGAATCAACAGGTTGACGTCTTTGAGGATGACCTGGTCGCCGTAGGACTTGCTCACATGGTTCAGCTCCAGCGTCACCTTGCCAGAATGAGGCGCAGGCGGAAACTTGAAATGGATGGCTGTGCTGTCGATGTCGTCAATGACGATTTCATCCATCTTTTCGAGCAGCTTCACGCGGCTCTGCACCTGTTTGGCTTTGGTCGCCTTGTAGCGGAACCGCTCGATGAACGCCTCTATATTCTTGATTTCGCGCTGCTGGTTCTCGTAGGCCGAGCGTTGCATGTCGACGCGCTCCTCACGGAGACCGACATACTCGGAATACGGCACCTTGTAGTCATAGATTTTGCCATTCGAGATTTCCACCGTGCGGATGGTGATGTTGTCGAGGAAAGCGCGGTCGTGGGAGACCATCAGGATGGCACCGTAATAGGCCTTCAGGAAGCCTTCGAGCCATTGGATGGACTCGATGTCGAGGTGGTTGGTGGGCTCGTCGAGGAGGAGCAGGTTGGGCTTTTTCAACAAGATTTTCGCCAATTCCACGCGCATTTGCCAGCCGTTGCTGAACTCGCGCATGGGGCGCAGCATGTCCTCATGGCCGAAACCCAATCCGACCAAAATCCGCTCCGCTTCACCTTCGATGCTATTGCCACCGAGCAAGGCCAAGCGGTCGTTCAAGTTGTTCAACTTAACTATCAGCTTCTCGTATTGCGGGCTTTCATAGTCTGTGCGCTCAGCCAATTCCTGTTGCAGACGCTCCGAATCACGTTCCAGTTGATGGTATTCGTCGAAGGCAGAAAGGGCCTCATCCAAAACCGTTTTCGTGCTGTTGACGTTCTTCTCCTGAGGCAAATAACCTATGGTAACGCCCTGAGGAATAATCACATCGCCTTTTGAAGGCTGTTCCAACCCACAAATGAGCTTCAGCAACGTAGTCTTGCCCGCACCATTCTTTCCCACGAGGCCGATACGGTCTTTCTCGCGGATCAAAAAGGAGATGTCGGTGAAGAGGTCTTCACCGGTGAAGTGCATGCTGAGGTTTTGGATTGAAATCATCGTGGGCCGTTTTAGGCCGCAAAGGTACAGTTTTTTATTGGTTTTTAGACTTGTTTTCAGTCAAACACCAATCCTTAAGACGAGCACATAATAAACAAAAATGATCCAAAGGACTTTCGGGGGCTGGTTCCCAAATTTGCCCACAAGAAATCACCCCATTTTCGTTTATCTCAAATTGATACAGATCTCCATCAATAGCGCTCCCGACGGAAACACTATCTATTTTATTATCAATGAATTGTTTGCTTAAATACAACTCTTGTTCCGCAAGCTCCTTTTCCAACTCAACGAAGCATTCATCTATATTGATGCCCGCAGCGTCTTTTGCATACCATAGGTTTTTGTCAAACGAGATTACCTTTAAAAAATACTGCTCTTCAACGGATTCTATTTGTAATGCATATTCAGGATCAAATGAGGGCATGGTTGTGAATCGGAAAAGAAAATCGTCTCCTAAACGAGTCTGGAGAATACTATCCAAGGAATTGTAATAGCTTTTCAATTGCGGAGTCACATCAAACCTGGCACAAAGTGATAGCCTTGATTGAGCAACTGCTTTTCCGTTCAATCCAAGTATTGATAATAACAATACTATGCCTATAATACCTTTTTTCATGGCTTATTTTGAAATGACTAAAGGTTTAACCGCTATTCTGTTTTGAGATATGATTTTCACCCAGTACAAACCGCCTTCAAAGCCCGACAAATCGAGTTGCACGACATCGCCAGCGATTTCTTTATCGAGTAGCAGTTGTCCCAAAGCATTGTAAACCACCACCTTCTGCATCCCTTCCTGCTCAATGGTGATTTGGCCGTTGGAAGGGTTGGGATAGAGCTTCAGCGCAGCCTCTGCCCTGTCCTCCGTCGACCAGTTGTCATCGACATACACATACTGCACATCGGGGTCATACAAGGCCGTGGCGAAGTCCGACTCACAGGTCTCGCCATCATCGGAGAGATAAACGGCAGTGAGACGATAATAGAACTCGCTGTGTTCTTCATCCATCAGCACATCGCGATATTGGTAGAAGACCTGGCCTTCGACGGCGGGAATGGTCGCCACCTGCTGATACTCCATGGGGTTGTACCCACGATAGAGGTTGTATTGCTGCAAGGCATAACCTTCGGCATCCAAGGGACGCATCCTTCCCGAGCGGTTGGAGACGAAGGCACGCAGCATCCAGGTGTATTGCATGTTGAAAACGGCCAAGTCGAGCCAATGCTCACCGTCGAGCGAGACCCAACGTCCGTTGGGGTTGCCCTGGTCGGCACAAGCAGCGGCGGGACGGCTCAGCCCTTGCTGCCCCACGACAATCCACAGCGGCTCGTCCTCTGGGATTTCGACCGCAGAATTGATGGTTTCCTCGTGCCAGTCGTGGGCGTTGCTCAAGGTCATGTTTTGCGACCACACCAAGGTGCGTGGTGCTGTCTCGCCACCCACATAAATCCACAGCTGATAGGTGCCCGCCCCCACGTCGAAGAGCGAGATTTTCTTCAATGCAGTGCCGGCATAGTCTTCCAAATCAGCAGCATCGAAGCGGATGCTCCAGAAGATGATCGGCTCGTTGTCACTGCCCAAAGAACGTTTATAGACGCCATTGTCATAATACAGCCAGCTTTGGACCGGGTCGGGGCGCTCGCCCCACGAAATCAAGGCGCCATAGTCCGTTTCGCTATGGTAATAGTTCTCACCCTCCAAGTTCACCGGCGGGTCGCAGAACAGCGGGAACGAAGCCACGGCACTTTCCTCGCACGACATGGAGTAATAGTCGCCATCCATCGCGCCGTAATACACCAAACGCAGGCAATAGGTAACTTCGCCGTGCATCACCACCGTTTGGTCGAGATAGGTGTTACCTTCCACAAAAGCAAGAAACTCGCCATCGCGGTACAGACGAGCGCCTAAGATAGAATCGCCCTCGGGCAGCTCCCACGAAAGCAGCACTGCGTCGTTGTTGATTGACCACTGTAAGCCACTGACGCTTCCCTGATAATCGGAGCAGGGCCGATACACCCACTCCGCCGAGCGCCAGGCACAGGTGTCGGAGAGATAGACGGGACGTACCTCGGCCCAACAGGTGTCGCCAGGCGTCAATCCGCTGACGTCAAACTGGAACGAAGCCCCCGTTGCGATGCCTGCCGCTTGTCCGTTCAGCCTCAACTCAACATACTGCAAGTCGCGGTATAAAGTGTCGCTCATCTGCCACATAGCGAAACCCGTTGACGACACATACAAGCTGTCGATACCATAGACGGCTTCCTGAAGCTCAATGTCGACTTGCTGTGGCTCTAGAACCGACAGTTCCGAGATATAATCCACATAACCGTCAAGATGCACACGGAGGTCATACTGGTCGCGATACACGTCTGACAATAGCAGATGTCCGTTGGCATCGGCTGCGGTTTGATAGGTATGACCAGGAGAAGAAAGCGTCACCACGGCACCCGAGGCGGACATCTCCGTATTGGTGGTAATGTTCGCTTCAAACGTGGTCGTCATGTCCTTGTCGAGCAGCACCGACCAAGTGGTGTCGGAGAAGGGACGGTTGCCCTCGTAATAGCACGTCACGCCCCAGCTGTATCTTCCCCATGGCAGGCCACTCCACCTCGTATCCATGTAGACCGTATCCGTCAGATGCGAGGCCAACAGCACCGGGGCTTGGTCGGCACGACGGCGGTACAAGTCATAATAACGTAGCGAGCGTTCGCCCTCGGAGGTCTCTTGGCCAAAATAGATGGCATCCACATAGAAACAGTCGTCGCCGACATCCGTGGAATTGTCTTTTTGGTAGGTCCAGCGAAACACATGCTCGCCTTGGGTAACAGCGAAGACGTAATGCGTCCAGTCCGTCTCGCCCGAGACCTCAACTTTCTTCACGCCATCCAAATAGAAACCACCTTTATCCCAGTTGTTTTCTGACGAAATCCTGCCATAAAAGCTCATCTCGCCGTTGAAAGGAATGAAAACCGACACTTCGATCTGCGAAATACCATTGCTCACCCCTTGGCAGGACGACCGCATACAATAACTGCCTTCACAGGCCCCCTCGTCGCTGATGGTCCAAGGATAGGGTGAAGCATTGACCCAATTGACTTTGCTGAAATCGCCTGATTCGAAGTCTTCATACAGCACTGGATCGTGCCGCGACCAGCTGACACGCACCATGTCGGCGGAGTAAAGCCTTGCCGCAACATACTGTACGGGGGCGACAACTTCATGCAAAATCAAATTAATGTTAGGGATCTCCGGATAGGGATAATACAAGGTGTCGTATTGTCCCGTTGAGGCGTCGTAAACCAGATACAAAGAATCGCAAATGCCCGTCAGCGTATCACACTCCACAACCAACGTATCGTATTCAAAGGGAAGGGAGCTGCTATCAACCCATAAGGAATCTATCCAAGAGGTCGGTTGATACCCTTGGGCATAAGCCGAGATCCAATACATGCCATCGTTGACGACACGCTCGAAACGTCCGGACGCATTTGTTTCAGCTTGATAATCAACTATATTACCTTGGACATCCACTCCCGAAAAAAGCACCGAGACACCGGCAATGGGCGTCGCATGGTCTTGCTCAAGTATTCTGCCACTGACCACAGCTTGGCCTTGAGCCTGATGAAACGACATCATGGCAAACACCAAAGCGGCAAATATCGTCAGCAACTTATTCATTTTCTATTATTTATCGTTTAACAAATTTAACCATCAAGGTCTCGGTTGAGTTGGACAGACGAACGAAATAAACGCCCACTGGCAAATCGGCAACTGCAATGACACACTCACCCAACAGGTCGGTTTGCATCTTCCGCTCTCTGAGCAAGGTCGCGCCCAGGCTATTCATTACGCTGACCTCGTATTCAGCTTGTTCCTCCAAGCCGCCAAGAGTGATTTCCTCTTCCGCCGGGTTAGGATAGATGCTGACTTCTCGCGCCACCTCTTGTAAGCTTTGTGGCCTCATCTTCACTTTGCCTTCCTCCACATAAAGATGGAGATCCAAGGCAGAGGGCTGGTCGGGCGAAAGTGTAATCTCCTCACACATTCCACGACCATAGCGTGGTAAGTCGGCCATCACATAATAGGTGCCAAAAGGCAAATTCCTAAAGTTGAACTTGCCCTCGTGGTCGGTCAAGGCAAATCCCAACACCCGCTGCTTGTTGGCGTTGAGCAACAAGATGCCCACGTTGGAGAGACCTTCGGTGCAATACGTGTCGGCATCGCCTTCGCGCAGCCACGATTGGCAATAGAAGTCGCGTGGCTTAAAGGATTGGACAGGAAGCTCAAAGACACCAGCGATGCGGCCTTCACCCAAACTGAATCCCGACTCACGCACCGGCAATTCGATATCCACATCATAAACATCGCCATCCACCTCTATCATGTTCGACTCGCCCCATTGCCATTCACCAAGATAATAACATCCCGCAGATTCCACGTCCACCGTGTCGGGGAAGGCATACAGGATATAGGTGTCGGGCAGCAAAGCCACAAAGCGGAAGGCGCCTTCGACATCGGAGACGGTACGGTAGAACCCTGACATAAACTGGTTCTCGTCGCTCAACGAAGCGGCAATCACCTGAGCATTAGGAAACTCCGCACCTTTCAGCCAGGTCTTCCCTTCGAGGGCAAAGACCTTGAGCAAGTCGTAATGCACCCTACTGGAGACATGACCGCACGCCGACCAGGCTTCCAAGACCAAATCCACATAGCCTTGCTCCCGATCTTGTTCACCAAGATAATATAGGGTATGCAGCGTATGGATGTCGCCAAAACGCCCATCGCCCAACGAATGCCAACGCAGCGAATCATAGTTGTATGCCTCGGCGCGGTCGAGCAGTATAGGCAAGTCCATGCCGCTATAATAGTCTTCACCGGCAAACACGCTCAACTCCTTGTGGAGCACCAGCTTCATGGCATCTGTCTTCACCATGCCATTGCTGACGACACGCAACGTCAGCGTCACCTCTCCCGCCTCATAGTCGGCCTCAGAAGGACGATAAGAAGGTCGCAGCGACAAAGAGTCAGTGAAATGACCTGTGCCGGAGGTGCGCCACACAAAGCCGCTATAGGTGTAGGGGATGTTAGCGGAGTCGAGGGTATAGCTCGGCGTAGGAGCGCATAACGAAGCATCGGGACCCGCATAGGGGTAATAAGAAGCAAAGGCGTAGGCACTCTGGCCCAACGACGCATACACCGAGGGGTCAAAGTCACGGTCGCAAGCCACCACAGCCACATTGTTTCCAGCCTGTTGAGGCGTCAGCGTGCAGGAGTTTGCATAGATGGCACCCGTATGGTGGGAGAACTTGTAATAGCTGAAATTGCCGTAAAACAACATATAGTGGTCAATGTCGCTCTCGGGATTCTCTTCCCACGAAACGCGCCAGCGGTTGTTCACAAACTGTTTCTTCACCTCAAAGGGAGGCGAAACGGGAGCGGTAGTGTCGCACTCGGTCAAGTAGCCTTCGTAGATGATCTCGCCCAACGTAGGGGTGTCATGCTTGTCAAGAATCACCGACTCGATTTCTGCCACCGAGTCAACATCCCAATAGTTGCCGCGCATATCAATATCCTCGGCGGAAAGGTTGGCAAACAAGATGTCGTCCTTTTTAAAATGCAAGATATTATTACCATTCATCCTCGACCGCCCCGAAGGGAAGCTGATGACTTTGTTCTGCGCCTCGCTGATGGTGTTGCCCTCAAAGACTGCCGTGCCAGAAGGAAGCAGGTTGGAAAGCACCAGGCCGTTGTCGTAGAAGGTGTTATTCTTAAGGAACAGACGGCATACGCGCATCATGCGAACTGCTTCGTCGTTGCGCCAAAACACATTATTGCGAATCACCAAGGAGTCCATGGCTGCCTTTATGCCATACGAAGAATAGCCGCCACTTCCTGGCACATTGGAGGAGATGAGGTTGTTTTCGATGAAGTTGACAGCCACCTGGTCGGAGATGCCGCCTACCGTCTCAAAACTGATGGCCGTGGCCGCACCTTCAAAGTAGTTATCCGAGACATGGTTGTTGTTGCATTTGAAGCCATATCCCACATTGGAAATCTCAATATTAATCTGACCTTGGTCGAAAATATTGTGGGTGATGCGATTGCCCGTGCTATGGGTGGCTCTCGCTTTCAACTCGACCCCCGAGATGCATTGGGAGAAAAAGCAGCTGTCGACGCTGCAGTCGGTACAATCAATGATTTCGATGCCCTTACCCGCGTAATAGTTCTTAAAAGAGCAATGGCTGACAGAGACTTGCTCGCAGTTTGTTGTCGTAAGGGCCGTCAGGGCGCCCACAAATTCAACATAATGGAACCGTATCGAGTCCTCCAACGAGACATTTTTCACTTGCACTCCTGCCCAGTCTTGCGAAAACTCATAACACATGAGGTAAATGGAGTCCCGCTGCTGTCCGTCAAGAAAAAGACGCCCGCCGTCCACACGCAAGGCGGCGGATTGGGCAAAATACATCTTGGTGCCAGGGGCTATACGCAGGTCGCCGCCTTCAACCACCGTCAACGACTCATTCACCAGATAAGCCGAATCATCGCCCAACTTGGGCAGCACCAACAGCGTATCCACCACCCCTTGGATGGGAACATAATGCTGCGCCATGCCCATCATGCCTTGCGCCAGCAACAGCAGAACAAGAAGACATCTTATGGGTCTAAACACTTTCATGGCTTAGAAATAATAAATGAGTCCCAAACGGAAATCAACGGAACGCATCTTTAGGTCAAAAGGATAATCGACACGATAGAGCGAGCCGCAAGTCACGCGGTAATGCACTTCGGGAACCAACTCAAGGCTATTGGCGACCTTGAAGGCAGCACCCAAGCCACCATAGCAGGAAAAACGGACGGGCTGCACCTGCGACCTTTCGATGGAGGTGTGATAGGGTGGTTCGTTGGCCATAAATGAGCCCCCTTGACCGACGAGGACATCCAACGAAAGACCTGCCTTGACGAAAGCCCTAAAATGCTTCATCCTGACAAGATCGAATGAAGCGAACAGGCCGACATTCAAATAGTCGAGACGATTCACATCGCGATAGGCGTAGTTGGTGATGGTCGGAGGAACGTAGGTAGAATCCAAAACGTATTGGTAGGTCGTGTCGCCAGCGGGATGTACGGTATAATAGGTGTCGAGCGTGTCGCTCACATAATAGTCGCCCGAGTGTTCCGTCTTTTCAAGCAAGAAACGATAGCGCACCGAACGGTAGGCCAGGCTCGCGCCAACGCTCAATCTGTTAAACTTATAGCCTCCGTCCACGCCGACAGCAAAGCCTGAACTAGGGAGGATGTCGACCGAGCCGTCTTCGATTTCCGGCACAGCATTGGCATGACGGAAATAAGGGGCAGCCAAGGTCAATGAGGGGCTGATGAACCATCCGGTATCCTGGAAATGAGGACGGAAGAACTTCCAACCCTCATATTTCACCTCGTAAACAGTATCCGTAACGACTTCATGCCTCACCACAACTGTCGTATCGTGACGCATCGTGGTACGGATAATCTTCACGGTATCAACGATAAAAATCGTGTCCGCAGTCTTACTAGGCACCGCTTCTTGTTGTGGATCAATGATGACTATTTGTTGTTCGGCAGGCGGTGTCACCACGGCAACGGGGTCGTTCACCAAGACTTGATTCTTACGGATTACATACTGCTTGCCGATTTTCTTGAAGCCGTAGTCGGTGCCTTTCAGCAAGTCGGTCAACACCGCTTCTATCGATTTGTAGGAGCAGGAATACTTTTCAATTTTGATTTTGCTCATTTCCGCCTTGCTGAATGCGACGTTGATTTCGTAATCGGCAAACAGTTTTTCCAGGGCTTTGTCCAAGGTACACGACTCCACCGAAAACGAAATCAAGGGGTCGAACGACTGGGAGAAGCCTCTTTGTGGTACGGTAAAGGAAAAAAGGAGCAATAGCAGTAGGGAAAGCATAGATGGTATCAACCGCCGAGCGGAAAGTTTCCCATGAGTTATATTCAAGATGTGAAATTTCATTCCGATAGCATCTAAACAGGCTGCTAAAGTACAACAAAAAAACGAGAAAACGACTAATTTTCTCCTAAAAGCTTAGAAAAGGGAATGAAAAGGGTTAACGAATCAAGTAAACGCCGTCTTGCTTGGTGAGGGTGAAATCGAACACCGCGGCAATGGTTTCAAGCACCTCGTCGATGCTTTCTTGGTCGCTGAAACGCGCTGTAAGCTTTTCCGAAGCATACGCCTCATCAAGTTCAATATCAACCTCATAGACATACTCAAGGGCATCTACGATGGTGGAAAGTACAACATTGTTGAAGTCGAGCACGCGCTCAGTCTTCAGCTCCTCGGCCTTCACCTCGCCATAGGTCATCGTCTTCAGTTCGCCTTGGGCGAGGTTCAAGACGCCACGTTCGCCGGGAAGGACTTCCAGCTGTGAGGTTACGTTCCCTTTGCCGTCAAAGGCCGTCATTTTCACCCTGCCCGTATAAAGGTCGACAAAATACTTGTCGGCAGCGGCGTTGGCGCTCAGCAGGAAAGAGGTGCCCAACACTTCCACGTCCATGCGGTCGCAATGGATGACGAAAGGTTTCTCTTTGTCGGCGACGACATCAAAGCTGGCCACGCCAGTGAAGTTGACGGAACGTGTTGAATTGACGAATTCCTTAGGATAGCTGATTTCAGCCTCGCCATCGAAAGTGACTGAAGTGCCATCGGGCAGCAGCATCGGCGTTTCGATGTTCTGCTCGTTTGATGCCACCGTAACGGTCGAATTTGAAGGTCCGGTAACAAGAAAGCCTAAGAACAAGGCGACTACGAGAGCGGCAGCGATTCCGGCCACATACTTGTAGTTTCTACGCAGCCAAGGCATTTCGACCGTCCTGGTCTCTTCCTGTGCATCGATTTTCGCGTTGACCGCATTGAGAGCGGCGTCAATGTTGAGCGCAGCATCGTCGGGCATGGTGAAATCGGTGAGGTGCCAAACCTCATCAGCCTCCTTTTGCGACTTGAAGTAAACACGGTTTTCTTCCGACTCGGCGACCCACGAAAGCAGTTCGAGAGCTTCCTCGGCTGGGCAATTCCCATCGAGATAGCTCTTTACCAAAGTTTCATATTTATTGTCAACCAGGTTCATCTAACCGTTACTACTTCAAATTTACACCTATATGACTAATAACTTTGATTTTACCCTTAGTCAAAAACGAGAAATTTTATACTTTTTTTGAAAAAAAAATTGCGGTCCTTCGACAAATTCAGGAATTGCCATTTTTATCGACCCAAAGGTCGAAAAAACAGGGATTAAAGATACGCCTTCAGACCGTCTTTCAGCTGCTTAATGGCGGCACTCATCTGGGCCTCGACGGTCTTTTGTGAGATGCCGAGTTTTTCTGCGATTTCGGAATATTTCAACCCATCGTAACGGCTGGCGAGAAACACCTCGCGACGTTTTTCCGGCATGTCTTTCAGGATTTTCCGATACGACTCCTCCAGGTTGTTGGACTGAAGCGTCTCCGACGGGTCAGTGTTGTCCGACTCTTCGGAAAAGACTCGGAGGTTAGCTTCGGCGTGGGACCGCTCTTTATTAATATAGGTAAGGGCGGAGTTGCGCACCGAAGTCAGCATATAGGACTCGAAAGAGGTATTGAACGAAATCTTCTCACGATTCGACCATAGTTTAACAAACAGGTCTTGGACAATCTCGGAGGCGAGGTCGGAGTCGGCGACATAACGGATGCAAAACCGAACCATTGGGGAATAATAGCGGCGGAAGACCTGGTTGAACGACTCGCGGTCGCCAGCCTTCATTTTCTCGATTTGGATATTGATTTGATCTTGATCCATTAATGCTTGTCGCGAAAAGAGGGTGCAAAGATACGAATTTCTAAAACACAAATCGCCAAATAATCCACGAAGCCGCTATTAATACCTTATTAATAACCTATAAACCACAAAAAACGAGTCAACAACCCGCTATAATTAATAAAAAAGTGAATTGTCGAGAATTAATGTAAAATTATAGCATATTGTTTTTCAAACAATTACAAAATAAAAGACGACTTTTTTGAGAAAAATATTGAGAAAAAAGAAAAGAAAGCCTTGACCGATTGAAAAAAGTTGTATTTTTGCAGTCCGAAAAAAATGAGAGTCAGTATCTAATTTAAAGATATCTAGAAATGTACGCAATAGTAGAAATCGCAGGACAACAGTTCAAAGTTGAGAAGGGTCAGCAAATCTTCGTCAACAGACTGCATGAAGAAGAAGGAAGCAAAGGTTCGACGAAAGTGGGAGCCCCGACGGTAGCCGGCGCCAATGTCGAAGCCACGGTGCTGCAGCACTGCAAAGGCAACAAGATTATCGTTTTCAAGAAGAAGAGAAGAAAAGGATATCAGACGTCTAACGGTCACCGTCAGTATCTGAGCAAGATCCAGATTGAAAGCATCACTGAGTAAAAACCCGAAAAAACTAAAGAGATATGGCACACAAAAAAGGCGTTGGTAGTTCTGAGAACGGTCGTGAGTCAGCTAGTAAGCGACTCGGAGTGAAACTTTTCGGTGGACAAGCCGCCATTGCTGGCAACATCATCGTCCGTCAGCGCGGCACGAAGCACTATCCCGGCAAGAACGTCGGCATGGGCAAAGACCACACTTTATATGCTCTGTGTGACGGCATCGTCGAGTTCAAGAAGAAGAGAGAAGGCAAGTCCTACGTCTCCATCCTTCCCGTCGAAGCCGAAGTCACCGAATAAGCAATTCGCAACATAAAAACGGATCCCGACCATCGTTTGATAGTCGGGATTTTTGTATTTTTGCACTCCATTCAAATCAAACATCTACATGAATCTAAGATTAATGACGAAAACAATGCTCGTCAGCGGCCTCGTCGCCTTAGGCGTGGCATTAATAGGCTGCAACAACACACCTGTAGCCGACACTGACAGCAAACCCGAGACCAGCGTAGACAAGCCCGAGACCAACATAGACAAAATCAAAAGCTTGCAAAAACAAGTGCGAACCGACTCAAAAACCTTGGACGACATCGAGGCCCATGAGTTTGTGACCCTCCAAAGAGACTTCATGGCCTGCGACTCGATGCTGCAATACCTGAGCCAAGAGCAGGTGGAGCAGTCATTCGAAAAGTTACAACTGGTGCAAGCCTACATCGAACAATTCAAGTTTGCCAAGCCTTTAATGCAGGCCGACATGGACACCACCCTGCACCAACTCGACCGCCTCAGGGCCGACGCCGAAAGCCATTACCTCTCCGACTCGTTGGTGACGGTGTATCTCCTTGAAGAAACCGAATTTGTCAACAAACAGAGCAACCAAGTTCGCTATTTCCAAGACCGCTTCAACAAATGCAAACAGGATTTGGACGAATTGAAAAAAACGAGATAATAATCCATGAGACTACGCTGGCTCTTCCTCATCCTCATTAATGCTGCTTTCCTCTTCCAGGTGAGCGGGCAAGCCGTGATAACACCGAAGAAGGAAAAGGACGCGCGTCAGAAGGAACAATTCCAAATCGACGAGCAGCTGGCCAGCCAATACTATCGCGACCAAGACTACGAAAAAGCCCGCGACATCTACAAGCAACTCTTCGAAAAGTCGGGGCAAACAGGCCATTTTCAGATGTATATCGATTGCCTCATCTTCTTGAAAGAGTTTGACAAAGCCGAGAAAGAGTTGAAATCCTATGCCAAGAAACACCCCAACTACTACCGTGCCGACACCGACGCCATCTACATCTACACGCTGCAAGGCAAAACCGACAAGGCAAAGAAGAAGTTCAACGAGGTCTTGAGCAACCTTCCAGAGAACCCCAACACTGTCAGAAGCATCAGCTACGCCTTGCAAGCCCGCAACCTCAACGAGATGGCCCTGGCCGTCCTCGAAAAAGGCAACGCCATGTTCGATGGCAAGGAGACCTTCTACATGGAGCAGGCCAACCTCAACCTGTCGTCGGCCAACTATCAAGAGGCGTTTCGGCTCTATTTCAAGGAACTGGAAATCCATCCCGGACAATACGACAACATCCGCAACCGCCTGCAGACCATGCTGTTCTATGACGTCAACCACAGCATCTCTGACGACTTGCGCATCGCCTTGCTGAAACAGACCCAAGAGAAACCCGACAACCTGGAGTTTGCCCAACTCCTCGTTTGGTTTGCCCTTCAACAGGAAGACTACGACATCGCCTTGGCCCAATGCCAAAGCATCGACCGCAAGACCCACGACCAAGACGCACAGATCAACAATCTGGCAGGCATCTGCTTGAACAACAAGCAATACGACATCGCCAAGGAAGGCTACAACTACATCATCGGCAAGGGCAAGAGCAACCCCTTCTATGGGCAAGCCATTACCGGCGCCATCAAGGCCGACTACCAGAAGCTGAAAGTCGAGAACCGCAGCGACACGAAGGCCTACGAGCGCCTTTCCAAACGCATCGACGAGGCCTATAGCGACATCAGCACCTACGACTTGGCCAAGCTCACACTCATCCAAGCCGACATCATGGCCTATCATCTCGGCCAGACCGACGAGGCCATCGCCTTGCTCACCAACACCATCGCCACCGTGAACAGCAAACAAGGTCAGGCCGAGCTGAAGCTGGCCCTGGGCGACATCTACCTCCACAAAGACGAGGTCTGGGAAGCCACGCTGCTCTACAGCCAAGTCGACAAGAGCCTGAAGGAAGAGCCGCTTGGCCACGAAGCCCGATTCAAGAACGCGCAACTGCGTTATTTCATCGGCGAATACGAATGGGCCCAAAGCCAGCTGAAGGTGCTGAAAGCCGCCACTTCCAAACTCATCGCCAACGATGCCATGACACTCTCACTCGTCATCAAGGACAACCTCGAAGCCGATACCTTGGGCGTGGAACTCAACCGCTTGGCTCGCGCCGACTACAGAATCTACCAACAACGCGAAGACGAAGCCCTCACCCTGCTCGATGACATCATCGCCACAGGCAACGAAGTCAGCAAGCCTCACGCGCTGTTCCGCAAAGGCGAGATTATGGAAAAACGCAAGGCCTTTGCCGACGCCGAGCAACTGTATTTACAGATCGTGGAGCAATACCCCGAGAGTTACATGGCCGACGCCGCCTTGATGCACGCTGCATTAATCGAGCAAAACGAACTGAAAGACAAAGCCTTGGCGGGAGAGCATTACGAGAAGCTGATTGACGAATACCCAACGAGCATTTATACCGCACAAGCAAAGAAAAACTACAGGAAGTTATGATAAACTACAGATTATACAGATGAAACAGATTCCGACAATGAAATTCAGAGGCACAAGTGCCAATTAGTACAGATTCCTTCCGGTAAACAGAGAAGCCATCTGTAACAATCGGGAGCGTGCGACCTACAATTTTTGGAAAACAAATCGGTAAAATCTGTCAAATCTGTAGTTAAAAAGAAAATAAAATGTTTGATGTCAGACCCAAGAAGAGTTTAGGCCAGCATTTCCTGACCGACCAAAACATAGCGAAGCAAATCGTGGAGCAGCTGTCGCCCGACGTGGAGAGCGTCATCGAAGTGGGTGCCGGCACAGGCGTGTTGACCCAGTATTTGGTGCAAGATGTCCTCGACAAATTCCATGTCATTGAAATCGACAAGGAGTCTATCGCCTATCTGGAGAAACATTTCCCGATGCTTGGCGAACGGCTCATCGAAGGCGACTTCCTTCGCGCCGACCTCAGCCAATTTGGCCAGCAAAACATGGCCATCATCGGCAACTTTCCTTATAACATCAGCAGCCAGATTTTCTTCCAAGTGCTGAAATACAAGGAACAGGTCGTTGAAGTGGTGGGAATGGTGCAGAAAGAAATGGCCGAGCGCATGGCTGCCATGGAAGGCAGTAAGACCTACGGCATTTTGAGCGTATTAATGCAGGCTTGGTACGACATCGACTATCTCTTCACGGTACACGAGAACGTCTTCAACCCACCACCGAAGGTGAAATCCGCCGTCATCAAGATGCGGCGCAACGCCACGACCGACTTGGGCTGCGACGAAAAGCTGTTTGTAAGCATCGTCAAGCAGGCCTTCAACCAACGCCGCAAGACCATGCGCAACTCGCTGCGCCCGATGCTCAGCCCCGACATCATCGGAAACGAGGTTTTCGACAAACGGCCTGAGCAACTTTCAGTCCAGGAGTTTATTGATTTGACGAATTTGATTGGGGAAAATCCCATCCAGCATTAATTGGCTTTCAACGATTCGTTTTCCTTACGCATAGCATGGCGCACGGTGAGGAAAGCCGAAGTGCAACCCACCACCAGAATCGTGGCGAAAATCAGCAGCACGTCTTTTAATTTCAAAAGCACCGGATAGGCATCCACGACATAGTTGCCGCCCGTACCGAACTTCACGAAACCGAACTGCTGCTGCAACAGCACCAAAATGATGCCCAACAACAATCCGATGATGCCGCCAGCCACGGAGATCAGCAGGCCTTCATTCATGAAAATCTTCTGTATGAGGCGATTGTCGGCACCCATCGACTTCAAGATCTCAGTGTCTTTGCGCTTGTCGATCATCAGCATGGAGAGCGAACCGACCACATTAAAGGTGGCCAAAATGAGAATGAAGGTGAGAATGACATAGACCGCCCACTTCTCAGAACGCATGATTCTGTAAAGCGTCTCCTGCTGTTCCTGCTGGTTCTTCACGGTGAAGCCCTCCCCCATCACAGCCTGCACTGCTTTTTTGATTTTATTGGCATCGGCATTGGGCAAGATGAAAAGCTCCACATTATTCGCTTTATTCTCATATTCAAGCAGTTCAGAGAGCCACTCGAAAGGCACGAGCACTAATTTCTCGTCTTGTTCCTGCTCAGTAGAGAACACACTGCGCACAGTCAACACATCGGAATTGAAGCTGTTTTCGAGGCTCATCAGCGAGGCGTTGCCGCGCTTAGGCACATAGACGCGCACCATCGCGTAAGGGTTGTAGGCATTGATGCCGAGATACCATGCCACACCTGCCCCCGGCACGGCGAAACTATGCTCTTCGTCGTCAGCAAGCTGGAGACCTTCGCTACCGAAAATGATTTCATTAAGGCGATCGATGTTTTGATATTCATGGCCAACGCCTTTCACCTGACCAATGTGTTGCTTGTCATTGGCACGAAAAAGTGCGTCTTCGGTAATCGTCGGAACCACATATTCAACGCCTTGTATTTCTTTGAGTTGTCCCAACGGAAAAGCCGTTAAGTCAATGGTTTTGCCTTTGGTCGGGGCGATTTGCAGGTCGGGCGTGAGACGGCTATTCATCGAAGAAATCACCTTCTCCAAGCCATTGAAGGCCGAGAGCACCACGATGAGCGCAAACGAGCCGACACTAATACCGAGGATGGAAATCCACGTGATGATATTAATGAGGTTGTGGCTCTTTTTGGCCAGCAGGTAACGGTTTGCTATGAACAGCGGCAGTCTCACTTTTCGGGATGCAGCAAGTTATCGATGTTTTCGATATAATCGAGCGAATCGTCCTCAAAGAAGCGCAGTTCCGGCACGACGCGCATCTGATGGCGAATGCGGTTGCCCAAAAGTCCACGAATGGCTCTGGCGTTTTGATTCACCTCTTCGACCACCTTTTTCTTGTCGTCGACGCCAAAGACGCTGAGGTACACGTTGGCATAGCCGAGGTCGGAAGTGACCCTCACATGCGTCACGGTAATCATCAGCATCGGGACTGCGGGTTTCAATTCTTTCTGAAAAATATCACCTAATTCCTTTTGTATCAGTTTGTTTACTTTTTCTAATCTTTTACCGTCCATAATTCCAAATTCAAAGATTCAAAATTTAAAGATTTAAATTCAAAAAATTAATGTGGGTGCAAAAATAGGCATTTCTTTTTGAAATTGATTGGGAAAGCAGCAAGTAAACTGAAAATCGTTATTTTTGCGTGGATTTTGGCGAGATAAACCCATCAAACTGAGCAACCGACATTCAAACGGTACGGGAAATGGCTGTCCGACAAAACTGCCTATCGGCTCAAGTTTTGGTTTCAAAATCTGCAAAAACCGTTTCAAAATCTGCAATTTTTGCGAATTTTGCAAAAATCTTCGTGGAATGTGCAAAACATTCAGTACATTTTTTTTGAAGCAAAAAGGATGCGGGGAAATGGTTTAATTTTGCGCAATTGTGCTAAACGCAACATAAGGGAACTTTTGAACAATAATCAAATACAAAAAGCAATGACACAAGAAAACACGAACAAACAGATTACGGACGGAAATTACGACAAATCGCTGGCTGTCAAGTGCAACAATGGCACCTTCGTCGGCAAGGAAACAGACGAACTGATTATCTGGAAGGGCATCCCCTACGCAACTCAGCCAGTGGGGAAGCTTCGTTGGAAGAAGGCACTTCCTGCCGCAGACGGTAACGGCGTGTATGACGCGACAAAGCCCGGCCCTGTTCCCATTGGGCCAGTGAACGACACGATGGGAACGGCGGAGTTCGGCGAGGAATGCCTTGTGCTGAACATATATTGCAATACCAGCTGCACTGACAGCAAGAAGCCGGTCATGGTGTGGATTCACGGCGGCGGCTTCTGCGCCGAATCCCAAGCGTCGCCTCTCTACGACCTTACCAGCATCTCCAAGCAGTGCCCCGACATCATATTCGTATCCATCGACTACAGACTCGGCTTCATGGGATTCATGAACTTCGAGCGGGTTCCCGGCGGAGAGAACTTCAAGGAGGCAGGCAACCTCGGTCTGCTCGACCAGCTTGAAGCCCTCAGATGGGTACAGAAAAACATCGCCGGATTCGGCGGCAATCCCGACAACGTGACCATTTTCGGCGAGTCGGCAGGCTCGGCAAGCGTCACGTTCCTCCCGCTCATCGACGGAAGCGAGGGACTCTTCAAGAGAATCATCGCCCAGAGCGCCAACATTGCCTATTGCGACACGATGGAGCACGGCATCCACGTCACGCAGAACTTCCTGTCCGTAACGGGCTGCCAGACCATGGACGAGCTGATGGAACTCACCACCGAGCAGCTTGTAGACGCCTACCTGAAGGCATACACGATCGACAAGAACTGCCTCCTCGGCGGCGCCAACTTCCCACTCCTCGACGGCGTCACGTTGCCCGAGGACCGTGCGGACATGTACAAGATGTGGGGAGACGAGAAGCGGGCCAAAATCGATATGATGATTGGGTCCAACCAGGACGAAATCAGGTACTTCGTTCCGTTTGAGGGCGGCGAAGAAGGCTTCCTCAACACGCTGAGGTGGATCACCAAGCGGGACCGCGCGCTGCTCAACGAGCAGGAGAAGGGCATGTACGACGAGTTCATGGCAACACTCGCAAACGAAAGCGAGGGAAGCAGGTTGGAGCAATATTGCAACGACCTCAACTTCCGCGCCGGCAACACCAATATGGCCATCAGACACGCTGCCGCCGGTGGCAACACCTACATGTACTTCATCAAGAAGCCGGTGATAACCCCCGAGCTGGGTGCGATACACGCTGTCGAGATTACCTACCTGTTTGACACTTGCACATTAGACCCGATGGGGAGCGAAAAGATCGTCGGTACCGACGAGTGCGAGTTCCGCCACGTCGCAAAGGAGATGTGGGCCAACTTCGCCCGGACGGGCAACCCCTCTACCGACAAATACGAGTGGAAGAAGTTCTCGGGGGACGACCGCCAGACGATGGTCTTTGATGACACCATCGGCATGCAGAAGGATATCTTCGGAAGGCGGGAAGACCTGATGATGTCCTGGGCAGAGCGCCTGGGGAACGGGTCGTCCAAGAGGGTCTGCTAATCAATAATGTTAGTAGGTGGGCACATGCCCACCTACTTATAAACAATTGTAAACATGAAAAGATTCTTATTAATCCTCTGCCTCGTCGCTGCCACATTCGGTAGCTTGATGGCTGGCCCTGTTGACCAACAGAAGGCCGAAAAACTGGGTGCCAAGTTCATGGGCACCACTTCAATCGCACAGAAAAACGCTGACATCCAACTGCAATTAGTCAGCACAGCCACCGACCGCGATGCTGTTGACTATTACGTCTTTAACGTCGCTAATGGCGAAGGCTTCGTCGTCGTGGCGGCTGACGACCGTGTGAAGCCCATCCTTGCGTACTCCACAAGTGGTTATTTCAACCCCAATGATGTGGCTGACGGCTTCGAGTTCACCCTTTCCAGTTTCCAACAGGAAATCCAATATGTGCGCAACCACAACATAGAAGCCACGCCCGACATCATCGCCGAATGGAAGTCGGTGGGCGAGAGTGGCCAAATCACCCCAGGTCGCAATGCCCGCGCCGTGACTGAACCTATGTGCAAGACCTTGTGGAACCAAAACTACCCTTGGAACAGCCAATGCCCCGCCGACACCGCTGGCCCTGGGGGTCACGTGTATTCGGGCTGCGTCTCCGCTGCCATGGGTCAAATCATGAAGTATTGGGAATGGCCGGCACAAGGCACGGGTTCCCATTCCTATACCCCCGAAGGCTACGAGGAGCAGACTGCCAACTTTGGCGAAACGGAGTACCACTTCGAGCGTATGCCTCTGACCATCGATTCCACTAGCACCGACGACCAAGTGTTTGATATTGCCCAACTGCTTCACCATATTGGCGTTGCCGTCGAAATGATCTATAGCGGTAATGGAAGCGCCGCCAACTCTTTCGGCGTTCCTGTTGCTTTTACCGACTATTTCAGATACAGTTGCGACACACTCATCATCAACCTTTACGGCCTCATCCCTGATATGGGTTACACCAACGAAGAATGGATTCAAATGCTGAAAGACGGTGGCTTGGACGAAGGCCTCCCGTTGTTCTACACGGGTTCCGATGTCAATGGCGCTGGCGCTCACGCCTTTGTGTGCGATGGCTACGACGAGAATGACTACTTCCATTTTAATTGGGGCTGGAGTGGCAAAGACAACGCATGGTGCACTATCGGAGCACTCAATACCACCACATACGCCTTCAACAGGGGAAATGCCTTCGTTGGGCACATCCGCCCGCAAGAGGAAGCTTTCCTTCGTCCTGAAAAAGTTGCCAACTTCCAAGCCGCAGAAAACAACTCCTTTAACGGTGTCCACCTTACTTGGAACAACCCCACCACCGACCTCAACGGCAACGCGCTGACAGGGGCCATCACCGTCACCATCATGCGCAACTTCGAGGAAATCGCCGTCCTGACCAATGCGCAACCCGGTGCCTCTATGGAATACGACGATAACAGTCTCGTCCCTGGCCTCTACGAATACGAAATCTTCGTCAGCAACGAAGCCGGCATCAGCCGCACGAAATACGCCTCTTTGCTGGTTGGCGAGAAATGTGACCTCGGCTTCCAACTCCGCGACGCGGGTGGCGACGGATGGAAAGGTGCCTCCATCAGCGTCACCGACCAAAACGGGCAACGCATTGCTATCATCACCATGAAAGAAGGCGCTGAACAAACCCTCACCCTCCCGCTGCTGAAAGGCAATCTCAACTTCATTTGGAACTCTGGCTGGTATCACGACAAAGAGCAATATGACACCGACGGTGAATGTTCCTTCACCATCCTCGACAGCCAAGGTGAGGAACTGTTCAACTCCTCTGTCCTTTCCCCTGGTATCTTCTTCACTTACCAGAACAATTGCGACTATGCCGTTGAAGAAGACCTTGCCTCGAAACCGCTCGTATATCCCAACCCTACCAATGGTTTGCTTTATGTTGATGGTGAAGGCACGATGTGCGTCAGCGTCATCAACAGTTTGGGCCAAACTATCATGGAAACCACTGTTGAAGGCAATGCCACCCTCGACCTGAACCGCTTCGGTTCGGGCATGTACTTCGTCCGCTTCGAGACCGAAAACGGAGTCACATTACAGAAAATCAATCTGATAAAGTAAATGTATAAAAATACACCATCATGAAAACCCTAATGAAACATAGTCTGCTGGCCCTGTGGCTGAGCCTATTCTGCATGGTGGCATTTGCCTCATGCAAGACAAACAATGCTGGAGAACAGCCCACCATAGAACGGATTACCGAACGTGGCACGTTGCTGGTGGGAACCACGGGCGACTATCGCCCGCTGTCCTACAAGGAAAGTGACGGCGAATACTGGGGCTTCAGCATCGATATGGCCGGAAAGATAGCTGACCAGCTGAATGTGGGCATCGAGTTCGTACAGACCTCGTGGCCCACGTTGTCTGCCGACGTGCAAGCCAACCCGCAGACCTTCGACCTCGCCATCGGAGGCATCACCATCACCGAAGCCCGCAAAGAAACCATGCTGATGAGTGACGGCTACTTAGCCAACGGCAAGACGATTCTCTGTCGCTCTGCTGATGCCGACACATACCAGTCGCTGGCAGACATCGACAAGCCCGAGGTGCGCGTGATGGTGAACCCTGGCGGACTGAACGAGAAGTTTGCCAACGAGAACCTCACCCAGGCCACCATCATCGTGTGGCCGAGGAACGAGGAAATCCCCTCAAAGGTGGCTGAAGGCGATGCCGACGTGATGATCACTGAAATCACCGAGGCCCCGTGGTACGTGCAGAACGACCCGCGCCTTGCCGCTCCGTTGCTCGCCACGCCCTTCACCCACGGCGAGATTGGCGTACTGATGCGCAAGGGGCAGGACGACCTCCTCAACCTCGTCAATGCTCTTATCGCCCAGATGAAGGCCGACGGCACATTACGCGAACTGCATGAAAGGTACGGGCTGGTGTATGAATATGGGCAAAGGAAAAATAACAAGTATTAACATATTAAAAATAACTAATAATGAAATGAGAACAAAACAATGAGTGAAAAGAAAAGAGAATTCAAGGATTTGGCCATTTACGATCCGTACGAGTATTTGAACAGCGAAATCACAGGAGACTACGACAAGGCCCATGCCGTGAAATGCGTGAACGGCACTTTCGTAGGAACCGAGGAGAACGGGGTCGCGTCGTGGCTGGGTATCCCCTACGCGAAGGCGCCCGTGGGCGAGCGCCGCTTCAAGGCGCCTGAATACGTGGATGCCAGTGATTGTGTTTTCGAGGCCAAGTACTACGGAAAGTGTTCTTTCGGCGCAGCCTACCCGGATTGCATACAAAAGCTGCTCTCCGAGGACTGCCTCTACCTAAACATCTGGGTCAATGCCGACGACAAGACCGAGAAGAAGCCGGTGATGGTCTGGATCCACGGCGGGGCGTATGTCGCCGGATCGGGATCGCAGGCCTCATACAGCGGAGCCAACCTCGTCCAGAAGCAAAGTGACATCATTCTGGTGAACATCAACTACCGCCTGAACATGTACGGCTTCATGGACTTCTCGTCGGTGCCCGGCGGCGAAAACTTCAAGACGGCACCCTGCAACGGTCTGCTCGACCAGGCTATGGCACTCAGGTGGGTGCACGAGAACATCGCCGCTTTTGGCGGCGACCCCGACAACGTGACCATCTTCGGGCAAAGCGCCGGCGGCGGCTCGGTCTCCATTCTGCCAGTCATGAAGGAGGCGAACCAGTATTTCCAAAAGGTCATCGCCCAGAGCGGCTCGACCACCTTGGCTTTCCCGGTCGACTGCGAAGCCGCGCAGGGCAAGACCAAGGCGCTGCTCGATTACACTGGCTGCAAGACCATGGACGACATCATGGCGCTGACCGAAGAGGAACTTCAGAAGGCGTATGTCGAAGCGGTCGGCAAGTTCACGTCCTGTCCCTACTACGGAACAGAGGTGCTTCCCGAGGCGCCCATCGAGCTATACAAGAAGGGCTACGCAAAGCATATATCTATCATGGCAGGTAGCACGGCTGACGAGGCAAGGCTGTTCATGGGCGAGGGCCCGTGTCTGAACATGGGGGAGCAAAAGTTGTTCGCCCAGCGCGCCGTGGGCGATGCAGCCCATTTTCTAAAGGAAGAGGACAAGAAGTATTACGAGGAATTCTGGCGGGTCTGCAGGTCACAAGAACCGGGACTTATCGAGACGGAGTTCATCAATGAGCTTATGTTCAGGGTCCCCATGCTCCAGCAGCTGGACGTGCAGAGTGCGTTCAACAAGACGTTCTGCTACTACTGGTCTTACCCGGGCAGCAACGCGGAGGTAGGTGCAGCACATTCCGTGGAACTCATATTCGTGTTCGACATTCGCTGCCTCGGGACGAGCAGCACTTTCAATGGCACGAACATCTCCGAGGAGATCTACGCGGCCGTTCAGCAGATGTGGACTAATTTCGCACGCTGTGGCAACCCGTCGACAGAAAAGGTCGAATGGAAGGCATACTCAGCCGATGACCCGAATATCTTGGACATCGCCGGGCCAGGTGACATACGTATCAAGAAGGGCCTTTTGGCTGACCAGTACAAGGCCGTAACCCCCTTGGTTGGCTACTACCAGTTCATGGACAAATTCTTCACACCCGGCTACCTTTTGGATATCCTCGCCGCACGCAAATCAAAACAACAATAAAATCGAACAATAACAATAAAATCGAACAATCATGAAAGCAGATAAAATCATCAAAAACGCAAAAATCTTCACTTCAGACTTGAACAATCCACAGGCGACAGCCTTAGTGGTCAAAGACGGAAAATTTGTCTATGTGGGCGACGAGGCTGGCCTCGCAGCTTATGAGGGCGAAGTCACCGACATGGGCGGGAAGTTCATCATGCCTGGCATCTTTGACAGCCACGTGCACGTAACGCTGCCTGTAGGCTTCGCTTATGCCCCGGAGAGCGAACGCTTTGCCTGCAACGGCAAGCAGGAAGCCCTAGACTATATGGCCGACTATATTGGCAAGCATCCCGGCCAACAGTGCTATCGCTTCATCCTGGAGAAAAAGTTCTTGAATGGCGAGAACCTCACCAAAGAAGATTTGGACGCCATCTGCCCTGACGCGGAGCTACAGATCCAGGAAGGGGAGTTCCACAGCGTTTGGGTGAACTCCCGGGTACTGGAACGCCATGGCATTACCGACGAAACGCCGGATCCCGTTCCGGGGCTGAGCGTGTATGAGCGCAAGAACGGGAAGCTGACCGGCTACATCATTGAAGGCTCTGCGGAGGTGCGCATCGTCCTGGACGGTTCCATGGACCTCAGCGACGAGCAGATTGACGCCGCGCTCCAGTCCTGGATTGACTTCTCTGTCCGCAACGGCGTGTCGGCGGTGTTCGATGCCGGCATTCCCGGCTTCCCGGAGTTCCACGAAAAGGTGTACCAACGCCTGAAAGAGATGGACAAGCAGGGCAAACTGCCGGTCTATATTGACGGCTGCTATGTGATTGCCGCCAACTGGCAGGCGGAGGAAGGCCTCAGGGAACTCAAGCGTTTACGGCAGGAATTTGATACGGAGCACCTCAAGGTCCATACGATGAAGATTTTCATGGACGGCACCCAGAAGATTCACACCGCCGCCATGGTGACGCCATACGTGGATGTCGATGAGATGGGAGCCACCGCCTTCAACAAGGAGGACCTCGCCACCCTGATGGTCAAACTCAACGAGGAAGGTTTGGACCTTCACATGCACACCGTAGGCTCCGCAGCCTCCCGCGTGGCGCTTGACGCCGTGGAGCTGGCCCGGAAGGAAGTGGGCGACAAGTTCCGCATGCGGGTCACCTGCGCCCACTTGGAAGTGCAGGACGACGCGGATTTGGACCGCTTTGCCAAACTGGGCGTGATCGCGAACTTTACGCCCTGGTGGCATTCTGGTGACTACAGGCTATGGGCTTCCTGGCTGGGTGAGCCGCGGGCCCGCAAGCTGTTCCGCTGCAAGACGCTTTGGGACAGCGGCGCCCTGGTGACCTGGTCCTGCGACAACGTGGTCTTTGCTTTTGATCTCTGGAATCCCTATCTGGGTATGGAAGTGGGCATGACCCGCCATATCACGGAAAAGACCAATGCTCCTGATTTCACCAGAAGTGCCGAGGTACTTCCGCCCGAGGACGAGAGAATGAGCATTGAACAGATGCTCTTGGGCTACACCATCAACGGTGCCAAACAGCTGGGCATTGAGGCCACCAAAGGCTCCATCACGGCTGGAAAGGACGCAGATTTCTTGGTGTTCGACAACGACCTCCTCACGGCAGAACACGAGGGCTTCAGCCGTAACATGCCGAAGGAAGTGTATTTCAGTGGAAAGAAAATGAAATGAACAAATAAGCCTAATTAAAAGACTATCAAACAATGAACAAAAATAATCCCATCGACTATTCCCAAAAAGCCAACTGGTACCAGATTCCAGAAATCACCAAGGAATTCGACACATTCTACGTTTATGCAACCGAGTACATCATGGGCAGCATGGAAGAAGGCGCTCCCGATTACGCGGACTTGGACAACGCCGAAATGTTGGAGGGAGCTGCGGGCGAATACTTGCTGCACGCAACCGCTTACGCGGACTCAACTAACGTGTTCATGCCGTACTACCGCCAAGTGGGCTTGCGGTATGCAGGAGTGGTTTGGAAGAGAGACGGAATCTTTGACGCAGCCATTGCAGATATGCCGTATGGCGACATCGTAGCCGCGCTGGACTACTACTTCGAACATTACAACAACGGCCGCCCATTCATCATTGCCGGCCACAGCCAAGGCTCAGCCATTGTCAAAATGGTGCTCAAACACTACTTCGCGGAGCATCCCGATTACTACAAGCGCATGATCGCCGCCTACCCTATTGGGTACGCTTTCACCAAGGACGAGTTCAAGGCCTACCCGCACATGAAGTTTGCGACAGGCGAGTGTGACACGGGCGTCATCATCACCTGGAACACCGAAGGTCCCAAGAACAGGGAGGTGAATGCCAATACCTGCGTGTTGCAACCGGGTTCCATGAGCATCAACCCGCTCAACTGGAAACTAGACGACACTTACGCTCCAGCCAGCATGAACCTGGGTTCGCTCTTCCTGAACGAGAAAACCGGCGAGGTGGAGATGGGGGACATTGGCGCTGACGCGCAGGTATTCCCCGACCGAGGCGTGGTGGTGACGCATGCCAAGGGAGAGAAAATGACGGAAGAGAAGGCTGCGGTAGCCACGGCATTCTTTGGCCCTGACGGCCGCCATGGCGAGGATTACGCGCTCTTCTACAACAACATCAAAGACAACGTAGCAAAGCGCATTGCAGCCTATAAGGCGAGCCGGTAGAAACAGGTTTAACAAAGGATAACAAACATGAAGGCAGATCATATCATAAAAAACGCAAAAATCTTCACGGCGGACAAAGACAATCCGCAAGCGACTGCCATTGTCGTGAAGGATGGCAAATTCGTCTACGTGGGCGACGAGGCTGGCCTTTCAGCGTATGAGGGCGAAGTCACCGACCTCGGCGGGAAATTCATCATGCCGGGCATCATCGACACCCATGTGCATATCACGACAGGCACCGCATTCGAGTATGCTGATTTGGGCGTGTACGTCCCATGCAACAGCAAAAAGGAAGCCTTGGCTTTTATGTCGGAACATATCGCCAAAAACCCCGGACTGGAGCCTTACAGATTCATGTTGGAGCGAGCAGCCCTGAATGGAGAAGAACTCTTGAAAGAGGACCTCGACACCATCTGCCCCGACAACGGACTCGTAATCCTGGAAGGCGAAGCGCATAGCGTTTGGGTGAACTCCAAGATGCTCGCGCAACACGGCATCAACGACAACACGCCCGACCCCGTGCCCGGGCTTGCCTATTACGTGCGCAAGGACGGCCACGTGACCGGAAACGCCTTTGAATCGGCAAGCTGGCCCTTCCTCTTCGACCAATTGAGAAAGAGCCTGACCAATGAACAGATAGGGACAGCGGTCTCGCGTTGGATCGATTTCTCCAAGGAATACGGCATAAGCGCTGTTTTTGATGCCGGATTCCCTGAGCACAACGACATCCACGAGCGGATCTACGCCTATATGCGCGATTTGGACAGACAAGGCAAATTGCCGGTTTACGTTGACGGATGCTATATCCTCACGAATCCGAAAAAGGTGAAGGAAGCCCTGGAAGAAACGAAGCGTTTCAACCGCGAGTTTACCACCGAGCACCTGAAAGTGCATACATTGAAGATTATGATGGATGGCACCCTGAAGATTGAGACTGCGGCAATGGTGACGCCATACGAAGACACCGGAGCGGTTGGAGCCACAACCTTCACTGCCGAGGAAATCGCGGAAATCCTCAAGGAACTCAACAAGGCCGGACTTGACCTTCACGTGCATTGTGTCGGCGAACGCTCGTCGCGCGTGGTCCTTGACGGCGTTGAATTAGCCAAGAAGGAACTGGGCGACGACTTCCGTGTGAAGGTCACCTGCTGCCATCTTTGGGTTCAGGACGATGCCGACCTCTCACGTTTCGCGGAACTTGGCGTGATTGCCAACTACACGCCCGCATGGCACAACGGAAACATGGGCTTGGGCTGCGAACCTTCAGAATTCTGGCCCAACCTGATTGGCGAGAACCGCGCCAAGAAAATGTTCCGCAGCAAGACCGTCTGGGACAGTGGCGCACTGGTGACCTGGTCAAGCGACGACGTCGACTTCGGCGAGTTCCTGACCTGGAACCCGTATTATGGCATGGAAATCGGCATGACTCGCTGGATCAACGAGAAGACAAAGATCATGGAAAGCCAAAGGACGCTTAAACCGCTTGAACCCGCCAATGAGAGAATGAGCATTGAGGAAATGATCCTTGGCTACACCATCAACGGCGCCAAGCAGTTAGGCATCGAAGCCAACAAAGGCTCCATCGCCGTCGGCAAGGACGCGGACTTCTTGGTGTTCGACAACGACCTGCTCACGGCGGAGCATGAGGGCTTCAGCCACAACATGCCGAAGGAAGTGTATTTCGGCGGAAAGAAGATGTAATGTCAGCAAAGGATTCGACATATCAGCTTCCGCAACGTTATTCCTTCAAATCCATCTGGAAGACTACATTCCCCATCCTTGTAGCCTTAGTGATGGAGGAGTTGCTGGGCATGACCGACACGGCCTTTCTTGGCCGTGTCGGTGAGGTTGAATTGGGCGCCTCGGCCATTGCGGGTGTGTATTTCAGCATTCTGTACATGCTCGGCTTTGGCTTCTCCATTGGTGTCCAAATCATCATCGGTTGGCGCAACGGAGAGGCTAATGAGAACGGGAAAGGCTTTGATTCCATCGGGCGTGTTTTCTGGCAGGGCATCTGGTTCCTGGCAGCCTTGGCGCTCGTGACCATCGTCCTGTCGCACTTCCTGTCGCCGCCGCTTCTTCGGTCGCTCCTGAAATCGGATAACATTTTTGAAGCCGCCAAAATCTATGTTGATTGGCGACTTCCCGGATTGCTCTTTGCCTTTATGACAGCGCTGTTCCGTGCTTTCTATGTTGGGACGCGGAAAACAGCCTGCCTCACATGGAATTCCATTGTATTGGTAAGCTGCAACGTCCTGTTGGACTGGTTGCTCATCTTCGGCCACTGGGGGCTGCCCGCCATGGGCATCAAGGGAGCCGCGTTGGCATCGACCATTTCGGAAGGCATTTCGTTGCTTTTCTTTGTGATATGGGCTGGCTTTACGGCCGATAAGAAATATGGTCTTCAGAAGCCCGTCAAACCCGTGTGGAAGGAACTCAGGCGCATGCTCTCCACCGCCTCTTGGGTGATGGTGGAGTATGTGCTGAACATCTCGGTGTGGCTGTTTTTCTTCCTCTTCATCGAGCATTTGGGCGAGGAGCAGTTGGCTATTGCCAATATCGTCCGAAGCATTTCCGAGGTGCCGTTTGTATTTTCGGCGGCCTTTGCCTCTACTGCGGCAACGTTGGTGAGCAACATCATCGGCGAGGGTCATCCCGAAGGCGTGATTCCCATTATCCGGCGGGTAGTCATACTCTGTGCTCTGACCATGCTGCCGCTGCTGGCCGTCTTCGCCATTTTCCCGCATTGGATTATCAGCCTCTTCACCGACATCCCCTCATTGGTCGAAGGGTCCGTTGCCACGCTTTGGGTGATGTGCGCCGCCACCCTCGTCACGCTGCCATGGAATGTGTATCTGCAATCGGTGGCCGGAACCGGAGACACACGGATATGCCTCCGTTTTGATGTGGTGGCTTTGTGCATCTACGCCGTGTACTGCACCATCATCATCGGCATCCTCAAATCCAGTATAGCGTTGTGCTGGACCGCAGATGGCATCTATTCGCTTTGCATCTGGATCCAGTGTATCGTGTACATCCACGGGAAAAAATGGCACAAAAAGACAATATAATTTGATTTTGAGCAGTTACTAAACAAAGAACCTAACAATATGCGTAAACATAGAATCGTCAAATTATTTGAGTCAAGGAAAGGTCATCTTGATTCACGAGTGATGCAGGATTATATCAGTAATGGAATCGCCACCATTCCCTGCCGCGTTTCCGACTACTACGATATCATCAGCACCTATAGCATCAAGAATTTTGAGACACTGGATACGGGCTTCGTGGAGTATCTTAAAATATCCGCCGAGGTGATACCGTCCGAATACCCCCTTGTCTTGGAATTCGTTGAAGACACCCTGTCGCAGGAAGAAAAGAAGACCATCACAGAAACCATCCGCGAGTATTTCGCCTATAATCTCGGCATGGTGGAAAAGGACTTGAAGCGACATACGAAAAGGTTCATCCTTATGTGTTTCGGCATGATTCTGTCTGGTGTGTTGCTGTGGCTTTCGCAAGAAATGGCAGAGGTGCCGCGCGAAATGTTCTATGTCCTGTTCTGGTTTTTGGGCGACACCTTGTGCGACTATATCTTCCTGACAGGGTACGATCTCCGCAAGGACAAGCGGACGGCCGGACGGCTTGCGAGTGTCAAAGTGAAGTTCTCCAAACACTTCGACGAGTCCGACTACACGGAAAAAGAAGTGGACAAATTGTATTCCGAAGTTGAAAAAGACGTAAAAGAAACACTATAAAATACACAAAGCATAAAAATTGAAATTATGAAAGCAGAGAAAATTATTCTTGGGAATGTCATCACAATGGATGCGTTCAAACCCTATGCTGAAGCTATAGCGGTGGCCGATGGAAAAATCATCTATGTCGGAAGCAAGGATGCTGCCATGAAACTTCAGGGGGACAAGACCATGGTTTTGGATTATGGGAGCAATACCATTTATCCGGGTTTCCTTGAGGCACATTGCCATCCCGGATTTGCAGGTAATATCATGTTCGGCAGGGCCAACCTGGCAGAAGGAAACACGCCAGAGGACTACCTGGCCATTCTGAAAAAGTATGTGGAAGAAAATCAGGATAAACCACACATTGTGGGTTCGGGCTGGGCAGACGATCTGCTGTATCAGCTCAATGCCAAGCAATTGGACCAGATATGTCCGGACAAGCCCATGATCAATCAAAGCAGCAGCGGCCACATGATGTGGGTCAACACCAAGGCTATGGAGGCCTTCGACATCAATGAAGAAGCCGTGAAACAGTGGGGGACAGAATGTATCCATGTAGATGAGAATGGCAAGCCGAATGGCCTGCTTGCCGAAAAGCCCGCCATCGATCTGGTCAAGAGGGTCCAGCCGGATCTTGCGCAGGCGAAGAAGGAGCTGCTGGGCTTCCAGCAATACGCTTTTTCAAACGGGTATACGGGTGTATACGACGCCGGTTACCAGCTTCTGACCAAGCATGACCCCCGTGCCTACAAGGAGCTTGACGATGAAGGCAAGCTGAAGATGTATTCCTTCTGTGGCAGTTTCGTCAACGACAACACAGATACCCCTGAAGAGGACATGGATAGGATTGCTCAGGAGGCAAAGGAATATAACGGCAAGCATGTGAAGGTAATCGGCGCCAAGGTCTTTGCCGATGGCGTTGTGGAAGGACATACCGCATGGATGCTGGACGACTATGTGGATAAACCGGGGTACAAAGGCGTAAGAAGATTCGATGACCATGACAAGATGGTAAGACTCGTCAAGGCGGCAGCGACGCACCAGTTGAACGTTCACATCCATTCCATCGGCGACGGCGCCACCCGGGCATGGATCGACGCTATTGCCGAGGCGCAGACCGAAGTGGGCAATTTCGACATGAGAAATGCCCTCGCACATCTGCAAGAAGTGACTCCAGAAGATGTGAAGAGAATCGGTGAATATAACATTATGGCCGTATGCGGTATCATGTGGGCCATCAAGCATCCTGCCGGCTTTCCGCAGGAGGTTGCCTATGTGGGCGAAGAGAAGTCCAACAATGCCTATCCGGTCAAATCCATCATGGACGGAGGCGGCGTGGTTGCCAACCATTCAGACTACCCTGTATCCCCCCTGTTCAGTGCCGTCCAGGCATTCTGCATGGGAGTATTGAAGAAGCTGCCGTCATATCCTGACGAATATATCAGAAATATTGACCAGGCTGTCAGCCGGTATGAAGCACTGCAAACCCTGACAAGCAATGTGGCCTACATGTGGCATGAAGAGAACAGGATGGGGTCCATCAGCATAGGCAAGCTCGCCAACTTCGCTGTCTTGGACCGTGACTTCATGCACGACGATTTTGCAGAGATTGAGAAGGCCAACATCATCGCCACCATCGTGGACGGCGAGGAAGTCTATTCACGTTAATTACATAACAACTAACAAGTTTATCTATACAAGAAGAACTTTATGATTTTTAAAGAACTCACACCTAATCACCCCGACATTCCTGCGGTCAAAAAACTATTCGAGGAGTCATTCCCTGAGAATGAGCGCACCATGAGCATGGACGTCATCCTCGCAAACCTAAAGCTGATGCCCATCAAGCTACTTGGCATCTATCCCGAAGAAACCCCCGACACCTTTGCCGGATTTTTCCTAACGGCTGAGGGCGAAACAAGCGTTTATCTGACTTATCTCGCCATCTGTCCCGAACAGCGTTCGAGCGGCATAGGCGGCAAGGCCATGAGCGCCATCAGGGAATACTATAAAGGCAAAACGCTCCTGTTTTCATACGAAAGCCCCTTTGAAGAAAGCGACAACGCCGAGCAGCGCGAAAGAAGACGCAAATTCCATCTGAGGAATGGCTTTTATGAGACCGGCTGGTTCGCAAAGCTGAATGGCACCGAGTTTATCATTGCCTGCTCCAAAGAAGACTTCGACAAAGACGAGTTCTTGTCGTTCATGGCAGGCATGATGCCCGCAGGAGCCCCTATTCCGGAATTGTACAGACGCGGCTGACAAACCAACCTGTTCGTAAACGAAAGAAGCTACGGGACAATCCAATGTCCCGTAGCTATTCCATCTAACTAATAACAACAATCATGCAAACAAGATTCAAAGAGAGAGGCAAAGTCATAGACATCGTGATTACCGCCTTGGCCGTCATGCTTTCGGTGGGCACGATGCTTTACGGCATCTTTCATTACGGCCTCAAGGACACCTGGCCCGAACTGGTGCTCAACATCTTCTACATCGCCTGTGTGGTGATGATTTGGATGTATTTCTTCAACCGTCTCCAAGCAAAGCAGTTCAACTATTGGTGCACCATATCCGTCGGCATCACGGTGATGTTGCGCGATATTCTTTTCCCGCCACAGCTGGCTTACCACCCCATCAGCTTAGCATGTTTAACACTGTCGGTGGCATTAATCATCCTACTGACCTACTTTTATGCCCGCAAAGACTGGAAGAGCTACACCAAGCGGAACCTTTGGCTGATTTGCATCATCGACATGCTCATCGCCTTACTTTATAACATCGACATCCTTCTTGAGCCTACCGATGAATTCACCGCGTATTTGCTCACCGAAATCTGGATACGCCCGACCATCACCTACGGGCTTGTAGCCTGTTTCGTGGCGGAGACCAAAAAAAGCAACAAATAAGTATATGAGCAGGTTTAGTTTACATAAAAGACGCGAGACCCGAGACTGCGAGACGCGAGTCTTTGGACTTGTCCCGTGTCCCGAAGTCCCGCGTCCCGTGTCCCGTGTCAAAAGAATATACAGTTTAATTTGAATAGTTACTTATCATGAAAAAGTGCAAAGTTGTATACATTCTTGCGGCATTGTTAGCCATTGCCGTGCCGGCCTTGGCCGTTTTCACCGGGATGGATTTGGACGCCACCTTGGCCAACCTGCGGCGCGAACTGTTCCAAGACTACCAGCAAATCTCACAAACGCAAGACGAGTTGAAGAACCATTACGAAGGGCAGCACCAGAAGATGGTGGAGATTGCGAAGAAATGCAACGACCTGCCACTGATGCTGTATTCCCAAAAGCAGGACTACACCTTCGACATCAGCTATGCGTTGGAGAAAGTGACCCAGGAATACGAGGACTTCAACAAGAACCGCACGCCCTACGACCGCGCCGTGACGAAGCTGAACATCGAAATCGACCGCTATGCGCGACTTATTGAAGCACTGCGCCGCCTTCCTCCCGAGTTGAAGGAAGTGGAACTGGTGCCCGACAGCCTCGCCTATCATAACGACACACTGGACGCCCACTTGCAACACAACGAAAGCCTCTTGGAGCAAAAACTGTATGAGCAGGTGAACCTCGTCATGGCCTTCATTGCATCACAAGACACATTGGCCAGCGACTCGTTGGCCATCGGCGACAGCCTTGCCTATTTCGACGACACAATTGATGCCCTGCTGGCTCACAACGAAACCCTCATGCAAGAGGAGCAGCCTGAGCAGGAGGACACCCTTGTTGCCCCGATGGCGGTGCAGGACACAGTTGCCAAAGAGGGAAGCACTTCGCCGTTCATCCTGAGCGAAATGGGGCAGATGGAACGCGACTCGTGCATTTTCTACGCTTCGCAACTGCTGCGAATCTATGCCCAGACGCGCGAAGTGGTCATGGCCGACAGCACCTACTACATCGAAGCCTGGCTGCGCATGAAAGAATCCTACGACTACGCTCAGGATTACTACAAGATCCTTCAGAAAAACGTGTTCGTGGACGGCCAAACTCCTTGGGGAACAATCCTGATGAACCCAGGTACCTATTGGCGACAGGCCAAAAACGCCATGGCCGAGAAATTCTCCTCGAATTTCTTCCAAAAATGGTCAAACGACGGCGAATCAGGCGAAAACACCAAGGACAGTCGTTTCAACAACTCGACCACACTGTTTTGGCTGGTGGTTTATATTTTATCCTTCTTCGTCATTTGGGGCATTGCCGCCTTGCTGATGCGGCTTGTCTACCGTTTCGTGAAACCATTAAATCGGGCAGTGGCCAAAGAACAAAAGCGTTATATCGCCCTTTTGCTGGCCTGCGTCCTGTTTATCGTCCTCAGTTACGAATCCACGTCGGACGACAGGACGGCCAAGGCCCTCAGCTTGGCGCACACCTTCATCTGCCTGCTGATGTCCATTACGACGGCGCAGCTCATCCGTTTGGAACCCCAAAACCTCAAACACGGCATTCGAAGCTACCTGTCCACTATTTTCACGGCACTCTTCGTCATCAGCTGTCGGGCGCTTTTCCTGCCCAACGCCTTCCTGAATTTCATCTTCCCTCCCCTTCTGCTGATTATGACCGTGTGGCAGTTGATCTCCAATCTGCGACGGAGCAGGCTTTCGGAGAGGACCGATGCCATCATTGGCTGGTTCTCCTTTGGCATTACCGCCATTGCCATGCTCATCAGTTGGGCCGGCTACATTTTCATGGCACTCATCATCTTGGTTTGGTGGTTCTTCCTGCTGACTGCCATCCTTGCCATTGCCACCATTTGGCACCTGCTACTATGGTACAAAGAGCATCGCCTCGACAAGCGAGTGGAAGACTACAAGGCCAAAATCACCTATCTGTCAGGCGCAGCCAAGGAAAAGCTGTTGTTCTCAGCCACATGGTTCTACGACCTGATTCACGATGTAATTGTCCCGCTATTAGTGTTGATATTGTTCCCGTTGTGCATCCGATGGGCACTTAACATCTTTGAATTCAACGACTTGTATCGCCAAATTTTCATAGAGCCTTTCATCCAACACGATGGAGCCGACGGGTTTAGGGTGTCGTTGTATAACCTTCTGTTCCTTGCAGGGCTATTCTATGTGTTCCGCTACCTGAGCAAGGCCATCCGCACCATCTGGCAGCAGACCCAATACAATCGCTTCCTCCGCAAGTACAACCGAAAAGCCATCCGCAACAACGAAATCAACCTCTCGTTGGGCAACAGCCTCATCAGCGTATCCGTTTGGTTTGTTTATGTTTACATCTTCATCGTTACCCTTCAAATCCCCACCAGCTCTTTGGGGCTTATCGCAGGCGGTTTGTCAGCCGGTATCGGTATCGCGCTGAAGGACATCATCAACAACTTCGTTTACGGCATCCAGCTCATGGGCGGACGTTTGCGGGTTGGCGACTGGATTGTGTGCGACGGCGTGCGTGGTGCGGTCACCGACATCAATTACCAAACCACCCAAGTGGAGACCATCGACGGCACCACCGTCTCTTTCCTCAATGCGGAGTTGTTTGCCAAGAGCTTCACCAACCTCACCAAGAGCGACTCCTACGAGTTCCTCAGGGTGACTGTGAGCGTGGCTTACGGCACCGACATGCAACGCGTGCGCGACATCATTGTAGACGCCATGCAGGTGATGCGTACCAAAGACGCCTACGGACGTGAAATCGTGGAGCCGAAGAAAGGCATCTATGTGGTACTCGGAGGGTTTGGCGACAGTGGTGTTGAAGTCTACGTAAAGCAATATGTCTTGGCCGCCGAGCACATCGGTTACGCCGACCGTGCCAAGGAGGTCATCTACAACGCCCTGAACGCCAACGGCATCACCATTCCGTTCCCGCAGCGCGACTTGCATATTATTGCCGACAACAACGAGGAGTGATTCTACATGGTTAGAAGTTAGAAGTTTGCAGTTGTCAGTTGCTGGGCTTTATTATGGATACAAAGAAGGCATTTCTTTTGAAATTGATTGGAAAAGCGGCGAGTAATCTGAAAATGATTATTTTCGCAGATTGAAAGTTTGATTAAAAATTGTAATATTATGAAAACCATACTCAAATCCGCTGCCATTATAGGCGTAATGCTTCTGTCCGTGTTTTCCCATGCACAGCAAGCGCCATCAAATGCCAAAAGCGAAGAAACAGCCTCCTACGTCGATAACGAACTCATCATCTGGTTGGAGCAAGGTGTGGAGGCCTCGACCTTTGCCGCAAAGTGCGATGCCGCAATCATGCCGAAAAGGCTTTTATCCAAAAGACTGAATATCTGGCTTTTCGAAATCATCGACAATAAAGAGCCAAGAGAAGAAAAAATGCTCCGCCTATCGAAAAACGCCGATGTTCGGGTCATACAAAACAACCACACCAACATCAAACTGCGCGAAGCGGTTCCTGACGACTCGTATTATAACATGCAATGGGCACCAGCCATCATGAACCTTCCGCAAGCCTGGGAAGAATTCACCACTGGCGGTGTCACGGCGACGGGCGACACCATCGTTGTGGCCGTCATCGACGGTGGCGCGGATTGGACCCACGAAGACCTCAATTGTTGGAGAAACATCCATGAAATTCCCTATAATGGCATCGACGACGACAACAATGGCTATGTTGACGACTATCGTGGATGGAATGCCTACAACCACAATGGAACTGTAGGTGCCAACCGCCACGGCACCCATGTCTCGGGCATCATCGGAGCCGTCGGAAACAACGGAAAAGGTGTTTGCGGCGTGAACTGGAACGTGAAAGTCATGTCCATTTGTGGGAGTTCGAGCAATGAGTCCATTGTTGTGGAGGCCTACTCGTATGCTTTGGAAATGCGGGCGCGATACAACGAAACCAACGGCGAGGAAGGTGCTTTCATCGTGGCCACCAATTCCTCTTTCGGTGTCGATTATGGGAATCCTGACGACTATCCCATTTGGTGCTCGATGTACGACGAAATGGGCAACGTGGGCATATTGAGCTGCGGCGCCGGACCCAACATGAACGTAAACGTTGATGTGGTCGGCGATGTCCCTTCAGCCTGCCCGGGCAACTACCTGATTGGCATTACCAATACCACTTCTGCCGATGAGAAGTACGGAGGCGCCGGTTATGGCATCAACAATATCGACCTTGGCGCACCTGGAACGAGCATCTATTCCACGACACCCAACAACGACTACGGCAACTCAACCGGGACCTCTATGGCCACCCCACAAGTTTCGGGAACCATTGCACTGATGTATGCGGCCTTGCCTTACGAAAAAATGGTAGCCTGCAAAAGCGACCCGGCCAGTTTCTGCCTTTCGGTAAAACAGTCGCTTTTCGACGGTGCCGACCATTTGCCTTCCCTCGACGGACTTGTCGCCGAAAGCAGAAGGCTCAATGCTTACAGTGCCATCGACAAGTTATTGAGCGACAGCATCATACCTTCATTGATCGGCGAAGTCAAGATTGTCGGCGATCCAGTTTTCGGGCAAACGTTGACCGCCGAGGCCGATTTGAGTTCCATGCCACCCATTCCCGACTTTGGCGCGTTGACTTACCAATGGCGAAGAGACACAACATACATTGAAAACGCTGTATTCCAGACTTATACATTAACAGAGGACGACATAGACGAGATTATCCGTGTACAAGTGACAGCCGAAAACTGCATCGGAAATGTGGTTTCGCCTCTTGTCGGCCCAGTGAGAAAAGCCGAGCAAACCATGCCTGAGGCTCCCCAATTGGAAAGCAACACCGAAACAAGCATCACCCTTGTCGCCATAGAGGATGGCGAGTATAACATCAATGGGGGCGCATGGCAAAGTTCTCCTTTGTTTGAAGGGCTTACGCCAGGCACGTCCTATCTTTTCACACAACGCAAAATGGAAACGCGCTCACATTATGCCTCACCCATAAGCCCCGAGGCTGAGTTTTGCACCACACTGTATGATGCTGTTTGCGAGAACCATAGAAGCACTTTCAAACTCTATCCCAACCCAAGCAACGGATATGTGACGATTGAAGGCTTTGGCACTTTGACCGTCGTAAACGCCATCGGTCAAACCATTCTGACAAAGGAAATCAATGGCAAAGAAAAACTGGAATTGCCCCAAGGAATCTATTTCATAAAAATGAATGGTGAGACGCGGAAAATCGTGGTGGAATGATTTTTCACTCCCGCCTTTTCGAGTCCATCAAAATCGTTACTGGACCATCGTTGAGCAGCTCCACGGCCATCATCGCGCCGAACTCGCCGCTTTGCACTTCGCGGCCTGAGATTTCGGCCAAGCGTTTCAAGAACAATTCATAAAGCGGAATGGCCTGCTCGGGACGGGCGGCACGGATGAAACTGGGGCGGTTGCCTTTCTTGGTCAAGGCATGGAGCGTGAATTGGCTCACGACGAGGAAAGAACCGCCGACTTGGTTGATGTCCAAATTCATAGAGTCGTTGCCGTCGTCGAAGATACGGAGTTTGCTGAGCTTGGTGCAAAGCCAGTCCACGTCCTCGGCAGTGTCGGCCTCCTCTATGCCGAGAAGGATCAACATTCCGAGGCCGATTTCAGATTTCACCTTCCCGCCAATCGTGACGGAAGCGTGGGTTACTCTTTGTGCTACAATTCTCATTTTCTTTTGACTTCGGGACTACGGGACTTCGAGACTAAGGGGCTTCAAAACCTGATTTGTCTCGCAGTCCCGCAGTCTCGCGTCTCGTAGTCAATGCATTAATTTGAAAATCATCTCTCTATACAAATCCTTCTCGCTCGTGTCGCCGCTGTCGTAGCCTTTCGACTTCATGTCGAACTCACGAAGGATGGAGATGTTGCGGATGCACATCTGTGGAGGGATGTTGCGGGCAGCAGCCAGATAGTCTTTCACGAAAAACGGACTAACACCCAGAACGCTCGCCAGGTTGCCCTGCGACTTGTCCTGCGTGCAGTGCAGCTTCATGATTTTGGTGTAATAACTATAAAGGTTGATTGCCGTCACCAAAAGCGGATTTTCCTTGGTGTTGTCGCCGAAATAGTTCACGATGCGGTTGGCTTTCAGCACGTCGCGGCTACCGATGGCATTCTGAAGCTCGAACACGTTGAAGTCCTTTGAGATACCGATGTTGCGTTCCACGTCGGCATCGTCGATGCTCTTGTTTTTGGGCAGGGAAATGATGAGTTTCTGAAGCTCGTTGGCGATTTTGTTGAGGTCGGTGCCAAGGTAGTCGGCCAACATCTGTGTGGCTTTCGGCTGAATGGAATAGCCTTTGTCTTTGAGATAGCCCTGAATCCAACCAGGTATATTGTTGTCATACAGCTTCTTCGACTCAAAGTAAACGCCTTTCTTGTCAAGTTTCTTGGCGAAAGTCTTGCGTTTGTCTAACTTCTTGTATTTGTAGACAAAAACGAGCAAAGTCGTTTCGGGCAGCGTATCCAAGTAAGGCTCAAAATTCTCCAAGTTTTTCACATCCTGCGCCTCCTTGACGATGACCACCATGCGCTCGCCCATCATTGGGAACGAGCGGGCATGGTTGGCGATGGTCTCCACATCCACGTCGCGGCCGTAGACCACAATCTGATTGAAGGCACGGTCGGCCTCATCCAAGGCCTCGTTCTCGATGGTGTCGGCAATCATGTCGATGAAATACGGCTCGTCGCCCGTCAGGAAATAGACTGGCGCGAATTGTTTCTTGTGGATCTCGGAGAGAATCTGTTCGTAGGTTTTCATGTCTGTTGTTTTTGACACGAAACACAGGACTGCGGGACACGAGGCGAGACCAATAACTCGCGTCTCGTGTCTTGAAGTCTCGTGTCAGAATTTCAAGTGCTTGACGGTGATACCATTATTAATCAATTGTCGCAGCGAGTCGATGCCGATGCGGAGGTGTTCACCAACGTAGTTCTTGCTGACGATCTTGTCGCTTTCCTCTGTCTTCACGCCTTCGGGCACCATGGGGTTGTCTGACACCAACAGCAAGGCTCCAGTCGGGATTTCGTTGTGGAACCCGACTGTGAAAATGGTTGCCGTTTCCATATCGACGGCCATGCAGCGAATCTTGCGGAGATAGTCTTTGAATTCGTCGTCGTGTTCCCAAACGCGGCGGTTGGTGGTGTAGACCGTGCCGGTCCAATAGTCACGACCATAGTCACGAATGGTTGTGGAGATGGCCTTTTCAAGGCTGAATGCTGGCAATGCAGGCACCTCAGGCGGGAAATAGTCGTTCGAGGTACCTTCGCCACGAATGGCAGCAATAGGAAGGATCAAGTCGCCGACCTTGTTGATTTTCTTGATGCCACCGCATTTGCCGAGAAACAACACCGCCTTGGGTTGAATGGCACTCAGCAGGTCCATGATGGTAGCGGCATTGGCGCTGCCCATGCTGAAGTTGATGATGGTGATTTCTCCATCAGTGGCGCAAGGCATGGAGCGGTCACGGCCGACGACTTCCACGCCCTGCCATTCGGCAAAGCGATCCACATAGTTTTGGAAGTTGGTCAGCAGAATGTATTTCCCGAACTTCTCCAAAGGCAGACCCGTATAACGCGGCAGCCAATTTTCCACTATTTCTTTTTTGGTCTTCATTTGCTTTCAATTATTTGTGCAAAAATAAGAAAAAAAACTATAACAACCCATAATTAATAGCAAACGACAATGCTTCAGTAATATTCTCAACCTCCAATTTCTCAAACACTTGCTTGCGATAAAACTTTACCGTGTCGATGGATTTGCATACCTTTTCGGCGATTTCCTTCATCGTATAACCTTGAGCCGAAAGCACCAAAACTTCCTTCTCTTCGGGCTTCAACTTGATTTCGTCTTGATCTATCCATTGGTGCTCGGTCAAAGTATACACGCTGTATTGGCTGGTTCCCCAATGACGAAATTCAATGTGTCCAGCCTCCTTACGTGAGGAAAGTGACACCGTGCAAAGTGCCAGCCAAACTTGTCCCAAATCATTCAACACAAGTGGCGTGATTTTATGATTGATAAGCAATTTCTTCCCACCTGAAAGGATATGGAAATCATACGACATCAAGCAATGTTTTTTTTCTTCGCGTGGCGTGGCATTGAAGGCCGAAAATCCTGCCTGATTAAGCTCTGTCAACATCGGAAGTTCGGCCTCAGGCACGTGGTTCAGATAAAAACCATAGCCCATCTCCATCACCTCTTTGGCAGAATGCCCGCAAAGAAATATCGGATTGTCAGATACATACAGAAATCTTTTCTTGAAGTAATCGATGATGTATATAGACTGGTAAGTCGTTTGCGCAAAGGCTTTAGCTGTTTCGATATATGGCTTGATTCGCAGGTAATCCGCCTCCGTGATGCTTTCCACGCGGTTTTTCTCGTTGAAAAAGTCTTCAATTTGGGTCATAATTGTAGCTTTCGTTTCGCAAAATTACAAAAAATGGCCATTCCTTACCCAAAAGGGTAATTCTTCGCTCTTCAAACCATTATTACCCGTTTGGGTAACAATGCGGTCTGGTCCATATTACCCGTGTTCAACATCAAATTTCAGCCGTAATGAAAAGACTGCTTTTTATCCCCGTGCTCTGCTTGATGGCGATAGTCGCCCAAGCGCAAAACATCAATGGAAGAATCATCGACGAAAACGACTATCCCTTGCCTTTCGCCAATGTGGTTTTATTGTCGTTGCCCGACTCAACATTTGTGCAAGGTGCTGTTTCGGATATCAACGGACAGTTTTGCATCGAGGCAAAGCAGGCCCAAGGATTGCTGAAAGTTTCAAGCATCGGCTATGTTTCGCAATTCATTAAATGCCTTGGCGGAAATGTGGGCGACATCAAAATGATGCCCGACCAACATCTTTTGAATGAAGTGGAAGTGACGGCTTCGCGACCAACTTACAAAATGACCTCTGAAGGCATTGCCACGCAAGTGGAAAACTCGGTGCTGAGCAAGGCGGGAACGGCAGAAGATGTGCTGGCCAAAATCCCTGGCTTGACCAAAAAAGGCGAAGGTTTTGAAGTGTTCGGCAAAGGTGCTCCGCTTATCTATATCAATGGGCGCGAGATACGCGATGTGTCTGAACTCGACCAACTGAAATCAGAAGACATTAAAAACGTGGAGGTTATCACCAATCCGGGAGCGAGTTATGATGCCTCGGTGAAATGTGTTGTCAAGATACGCACCAAGCTCGTGCAAGGCGAAGGCTTCGGTTTTGATATGCGTTCCTCTTACTATCAATCGGAAAACACCGACCTCGTAGAACAACTCAACTGGAATTATCGCCACAACAAATTAGATGTGTTCGGCACACTACATTATTCCTTGACCAACATTCGCTGGCAAAGCATCACCACCACGATTGTACCCTCCGACACCTTATGGGAGCAACTGTTTATCCAAGACAATCGCATCAAAAGCCAAACCTCGCGCAATGTGATTGGTGCCAATTACGCTTTCGATGAGAATAATTCCATCGGTTTCCGCTATAACTTCACGCTTCGACCTGACAGAATACAAACACCTTGGTCGTCAAGTGACATTACCGCCAATGGTCAGTATTTTGACCACATGGAAAACACGGTCGTTGGCAGAACGACTTATCAGCAACCTGCACATACGATAAATGCTTATTACAGAGGCAAAATCGGTGAAGCTGAAATCAATTTCAACACGGACTTTTTGAGCAACGACAGCCACGAATACGCCCTTTTCAACGAACAAAGCGACAGTCAGGAAAGCCGCATCTTTACCTCGGAAAACATCGTAAAGAATCAGCTTTTCGCCTCAAAACTCACGGTTGATTATCCGCTTTTTGGCGGTAATCTGACGGCTGGTGCAGAGTACACCAACACCCACCGCAACGACGACTACATCCAGCCCGAAAACTATGTGCCGACTTCCTTCGCCAAGTTAGAAGAGTCGAACATAGCACCTTTTGTGGAATACAGCCGCGAAACACCTATCGGGCAACTTTCAGCAGGCCTACGCTACGAATGGGTGAAGTTCGACTATTTTGAAAACGGTCTCCACATCGATGAGCAAAGTCGCAATTTCGGCAACTTTTTCCCCAGTCTCTCTTTCGCCACACAAATCGATCAAGTGCAACTGCAATTGAGTTATGCCGCCAAGACTCGCCGCCCTACTTATAATCAATTGAGTAACAATATGAGTTATGGCAACCGCTTCTTGATGCAGACAGGTAATCCCTCTTTGAAACACGAATATGTACACGACCTCACTTTGATGGGACTTTGGAAGTTTCTGCAATGCTCGGTGAATTACAGCGACCGCAAAGATGCTATCATTATGTGGTCCAAGCCTTTGGAGGGGCATAGTAGCGTCACGGTCATCACGCAAACGAACATCCCATCTCTGAAAAGCGTTTCGGCAATGGTGGCTGTGGCTCCGAAATTCGAAATTTGGTCGCCTCAACTTACTGTCGCAATGGAAAAGCAATGGTTCACACTGCATACTTCCACTGGCGATTACGTATTGAACCGACCTGTATTTCAATTTGGTATGGATAACAGTTTTGAATTCGGTCACGGCTGGGTGGCTTCCATCGATGGTTGGTTAACCACCATCGGCGACCAAGAAAACGGTTCGTTCATTGGAAATACTGGGTCGCTGAACATTAGCCTTACCAAAACCTTCTTTGACGACCGACTTTCCATCCGCTTGCAAGGCTACGACTTGCTTGGAACCGAAAAGAACAAAATGCTCTCATACTTTGACGGCATCCAAACCAAGCAAATCGGCTGGAGCGACAGCCGCGAGTTTGGTCTCACCATACGCTACAAGTTCAACACCGCGCGCAGCAAGTACAAAGGCACTGGGGCGGGAAATGAAGAGAAGAATAGACTGTAAATGAAAAATTCTTGCGACCAATAACAAAAATATCTATTTTTGCAGAGTTAAATGCCTCCATCGTATGCAAACTACAACGACAACTATAAAGCACACTAATAAAGGTACCTCATATCGCCTAAAGGAAAAGGTTTATCCTAAAACCTTGAAAGGCTGTTTCTCTTTCGAAGAGTTTCAAGACCTGTTGAACGAGAAAATCAGAAAGCATTATGAAGAGGTATGAAATCCAGATTCGTAATGTAGTAAAGAAAGACATTGAGCAAATCAAGGATTTCATTGTCGAAAAAAACAGCCGCGAACACGCTGAGCGTTACGCGGCTGAACTTTATGCGGAGATGCTCTCTTTGACTTTTCTTGCGGATAGCATAAAGGTTACCGAGTGGAAAATCGCCAAGAAATACAGCAAAAGCAAAAGAGAAAAAGTGCTTGTAACCCACAACAAAAAGTGGAGCATCTTTTTTCATACTTATAGAGATAAAGTCATCATTGACAAGATTTTGGCTTCAAAATTAGTGAAAGAATAAAAATGACCCACTACCCCGTAAAAATACTAATGGCTTTCGGCTGCACCTTTGAGCCTGGAAGCGACGAAATCTTCGAGTGGCTCATGAAGAACGGATATCCCGAGCTCGGAGCCTTCAGCCGTGCCATACAAGGCGAAGCCAAAGCCAAGGAATGGCTTTTGAAGAACGGTTTTCTCCAACTGGTGGCCATCGACAGCGTCATCGACAAAGACGAGAACGCCGAAGCATGGCTTGCCAAAAACCATTTTGAAGTCGACTTAGCCTTTGCAAGAGCCATCAATTGCGACGACGACGCCACGGAATGGCTAGAGAAAAGGGATTTGCAGGTTTTTGTCATTATCGCAAAAAAGATTCGCAAATATCTGGACGACAAATACTTAGACTATCATAAAATCCATTTTTAATTTCAAGCGCATTTTTTTGAGCCACATTAAGAAAAAAATCCTACCTTTGCAGCCAATCAAAAAGAGTAAGAATTAGAAAATCATACTACAATGAAAAAAGGATTATCCATCGTCATCAACATCGTCCTGTTTGCCATCATCGTCCTGTTAGCATGGCAAGTCGTCAAGAGCATCCAGGCTCCCATTAAGTTCAACAACGAGCAGAAAGCCCGTGAGGCCAAAGTCGTTGAACGCCTCATCGACATCCGCAATGCCGAGGTGCTTTACAAAAACGCCACCAACAAGTACACGAACAGCTTCGACACTTTGATTAAGTTCTGCCAGACGGCCGAAATCCCGATCGTGAAAATCGTTCCCGACCCGACCGACACCACCTTCACCCGTACCATCAACGACACCATCGGTTTCATCATGGTGATGGACTCGCTCAAGGCTGGCCGCGATAATTTCAACATCAACGAGATGAAGATCGTGCCTTTTGGAGCCAACAACGAGCAATTTGAACTTGAAGCTGGTAACATCAGCCGCAACGGCATTGAGATCCCTGTCTTCGAAGCCCGCACGCCTTACGAGGTCTACCTGGCCACTCCGGGTGCCGCCTTCAACGAGAAGGAATGGAAGCAGCGCGTCGACAACGCCAAGGCTGAGAAAGAAAGCATCAATCGTTACGCCGGTCTGAAAGTCGGCTCGATGGAAGAAGCCTCTACTGACGGTAACTGGGAGAAACTCTAAACCGTTAGGATGAATGACGGCATCCCTGAATCCTTATATCTCACAGTTCGGTGAGGAGTTTGATGCCGAGAAGTCATCGCAGTACAGAATGGCCATCCAATGCGCATTGGGTGGTCTTTCTTTTGCCCTTCTCGACACCACGACCCGTACCCTCGTCGGCGTGGAGTTTTACCAGTCGGATCTGCTCACCGACAGCGACGACCTCTTCCGCACCTTGGAACGTGCCTCGGAGTCCAAAGGATTGAACAACAGCAGCTTCCATTCAGTATCCTTCCTCGTCGACAACCGCTATTGCACCCTCGTCCCCGAGCCGTTGTTCAACGAAGCCGACCAAACCAAATACCTCGACTTCGGCTTCCAGATCCCTGAAGGCTATGCCGTCGTCTCGGAGCCTATACAGTCGGTGCCCTGCCACCATGTCTTTGCCCTTCCGAAAGCACTTCAGGACAAGATACAAGCCAGATGGAAAGAAGCCGTCATCACTCATTCAAGCAGCGTCTTTATCGACAGCATATTGAAAAGTGACACAAACCACGGTGTTTTCGTCCAAGTCCGCAACCGCGACTTCGACATGCTCGTCAAAAAAGAAGGCAAGTTGGTCTTTTTCAACAACTTTAAGTTCAACACCAAAGAAGACTTCGCCTATTTCCTGCTGTTCGCCATGGAACAAAACGGCTGCTCGGGACAAGACACACCCGTTTGTTTCTCGGGCCTCATCCGTCCCGCCTCCGACATCATTGACCTCTGCGGACGCTATGTGAAAGACATCCATTTTGTGGACGACCCGCATCGGCTCACGGTCAGCAAAGCCTTGAACGAAGTACCGTACCAGTATTATTACACCCTTTACCAAGCACTGCAATGAGAATCATAAGAGGACGATACCAACGTAGACAGATCACGGCACCCAACAACCTGCCTGTGCGCCCCACCACCGACATGGCCAAGGAAAGCCTGTTCAACATCATCGAGAACCACTTCGACTTCGAAGAAACCGAGGCTTTGGACCTGTTTGCCGGCACGGGCAACATCTCCTACGAACTCGTCTCGAGAGGCTGCCCCAAGGTCGTGTCCGTCGACCAAGACTTCGGCTGCGTGAAGTTCATCCGTGAGACCGCCAACAAGCTCAACATGAAGGAGTTGCTTGTGGTCCGATCCGATGTGTTCCGCTTCCTCGACAAACACCAGATGCAATACGACCTCATCTTTGCCGACCCGCCTTACGACTGCGAGCATTACAACGAATTGGTCAACCTCGTCTTCGACCGCAACCTATTACGCGAAGGCGGCATGTTCGTCTTGGAGCACGACAAATACCAAAACTTTGAAGAGCACCCGCACTTCATGGAGCAAAGGCATTACGGGAAGGTAAACTTCACCTTCTTTGCGCAGACCATCGAAGAAGAAACTGAGGATTAAATATACCCGAAACGTTTTCTGACCATCTCCTTCTCTTCGTCGCTGCTATCGCGGAAGAGCGGCATCACCTCGTCCTCGGGGAAATCAGTGAAAGTGAGGAACAAGAGGCTGTCGAGCGTGTCGTTGAAGTCGGGGTCTACATTGAAACATAAGAACTTGGCGTTCAGTTTCAGGTATTTCTTGAACAAGGTAGGCAGACGGTATTGGCCGTTGCTCAGGCGGAACATGAACTTGTCGAACTTGTCGATGCTGTCCATGTTGTTTTTCATCAGCACGTCTGCATCCACCTTGAGGAAGTCTTCATGGAACGGCGTCATCGGCGTGGCCATATGGGCAAGCTCTTCGCTCACGGGATGCTTCTCCGTGACGTATTTCACAATCATACTCATGTAGAACTTGGGATACCACGAGCTGATGCTCACAGGGCCGATGAAATGGTTGATTTCGGGATAGCGTACCACCACATCCGACAAGCCTCTCAGCAGCAACACTAAAGGCAGCACCTCTTTCTGATAGTCGAGGGAGACAAATGATCGTCCCAACTCGATGGTGTGACTCAGCCTTTCGGAGAATGCCTCGTTGATGTTCACCAAAGAGCTGACATAGAAGCCTTTGATGCCAAACTTGGGAATGATTTCGCTGCCAATGCCCAGTCGATAACAGCCCGCAATCTTCTGCTTCACGTTGTCCCAAAGGATGAGGTGCTTGAAATGCGAGTCGTACTCATCCTGGTCGAGACGCTTGCCCGTGCCTTCGCCGATGGCACGGAAAGTTTCTTCACGCAGACGGGCGATCTCGTGCATCAAATTCGGGATATCCTCATAGTCTGCCAGATAGCAATCGTAATCGGAGGCGGAATACAGGAACGACTTCTCGCGGATAGCCTCCAACTCTTTGAGCATCAGCGACAAATCTGACGGAGCATCAATCTCCTCCATCTTCAGTTCTTTCTTTTCCTCAACGGCTGAGGTAGGAATGTTGGCCTCAAGGGCATAGGATCGGCTACGCAAATAGGCCGCCAAGTCTTTAGGATTCTCGTATGCCTGGATTTCCGCAGACAGAATGGGCTTGCCAATTTGTAGCTTGAAGCATTGGCCCTGCTTGTTGATCAATTCCTTGGTCAGACGCGCTGTTCCCAGCATGGGATGAATCTTATCTATGGCATAGAACCACCTCGAATTGCGACCTTGCCAAAAGACAGGGATGACAGGCACGCCGGCGTTCTTGATGATGCGTGCGATGGAAGTGCTCCATGGCAGGTCCTCGGGGTAGTCATGTCCATGATAACGCGACACCTCGCCAGCAGGGAAGACACCCAAGCCATTGCCACCTGCGACATGTTGGATGGAGCCCTTGATGCCGCCCACACTGCTCTTCCACTCGGGGTTTTTCTCGAACGGGTTGACAGCGAAGAAGCACTCCTTGAGATTGGGAATATGCGACAGGATGAAGTTAGCCATGACCTTGAAGTCAGGACGCACCTTGGCGATAGCACTCAACAGCATCACGCCCTCGATGGCACCAAAGGGATGGTTGCTGACCACAATGAAACCACCCTCTTTAGGAATATTCTCCAACTGCTCGGGAGCCACATCAATGCTGATGTTCATGTTCTCCAGCAGGTGGTCGGCGAACTCACGGCCTTGATAATCAGCGGCTCCGTCGAAGAGACGGTTAATCTTGCCGAGACGAAGGTATCCATAAGCCAGCCCTGCGACGCAGGTGCCGAAAAAGCCTTTCAAACCCAAGGCCTTTTTGAGATCCGATGTGGTGACTACTTTTCGCATGATTATGGATGGTCGCACTATTTGATTTTAATTGGCAAAAATAATGTTTTTCTCAATTGCAATGCTATTTTTCATAGAAAATCCATCTCTCAGCCTCCCACTCTTGGAAGAAATGCGTATTTTTGCGCTATGGTGATCATATTCAACAAGCCCTTCGGCGTCCTCAGCCAGTTCACTCCCGAAGCCGGACACCGTGCCCTCGATGAATTCGGTTTCCCTCCAAATGTGTACGCCGCCGGTCGCCTCGACCATGACAGCGAGGGTGCCTTACTCCTCACCGACAACGGACCGCTCATCAAGAAACTACTGGACCCAAAATTTGAGCATCCGCGCACCTATCTCGCGCAGGTAGACGGGCAAATCACGCAAGAGGCTGTCAACCAGTTGAAAAGAGGTGTGACCATCAAAGGCTACCGCACCAAACCTTGCCAAGCAGAAATCGTCGATGCACCCGAAAACCTATGGGAAAGGGTGCCTCCCATCCGCTACCGCGCCAACATCCCGACCAGTTGGGTGCGTCTCACTCTCATCGAAGGCAAGAACCGCCAAGTGCGTCACATGACCGCCGCTGTAGGATTTCCTACGCTGCGGCTCATCCGCATCCAAATTGGCAACATCCCATTGGGTGACTTGCAGCCCGGCGAATGGAAGATGGTCAACGAACGGGTAATTTAAGAACAAAAAAAGTCCGCAGACATCTGCGGACTTTTTTGCTTGAATAGGGTTGCAACATCAAGCGACGTCGGCACGAGCCATGGCGTCTTTGTAGTACTTCTGGTTGACGAAGACGTCTTCCTTGTACGGGTTGATGTGACGTTTCTTGGAAACCGCGATGATGTAGCCAAGAGCGACGATGTTCACTATCAGAGCGAGTGCGCTGATCACCATCATCATGGTAGGATTGGCCGCCACGACGGAAGGATCTACTGTAGTGCCCACAACGCCATCAACGGCAGCCTGTCCGCCCGCAGCGTACAGTTTCTCAATGGTAGTGACACCTTCGGGATAGAGAACGGGAAGCGTAGCCCAGCTGAACCATTGACGACCGTCTTTGAAGGTCTCCTGGAAGAGCGGGAACACCTGTGCGAACACAGTCGGGGCAAGAAGCAGGGCGATACCGCAGTACCAGCTGTGCGTCGGCAGGCAGTTGTAGGTGTAGGCGAAGTTCCAGATGTCGTAGATGACGATGTAGACCCAGGTCATGTCGGCCCAGATCATGTCTTTCTTGTCCTTGGAACCATACACATTCCACCAGGCAGTCATACAGAAGATGTTGAACAAACCAGCGACACCATTAAAGACATTGTGCCAGCCACCATATTGCCAAACGCCCTCGGAGGTGAGCCACCATTTGTTCCATCCCATCACGGCGCTCTCAAAGTCGGAAACGCATGCAATCAAGATGTTGATGGCCACGATGATGAACGGGAAAGGCTTGAACCAGTGCTTGGCACCGATGCCCCATTTGTACTTGATCATCATAAAGCCGATACATCCGGCTGTGGCTGCATAAAGCTTGGCATAATGGAACCAGCCTTGCATATAGACATGGGTCTGGTTTTCCAACGCCCACTGTGCTCCACTGCGGACTCCAAGCCAGATGGCGAGGAAGTAGGCCGTCAAAGCAACGGGAACGACCAAGAAAGTAAAGATACCGCCGAACTTGGTGCGACGGGCAAACTCGTTCAGTAAGATAAGACCAGCGAGGACAACGAGCATCATTCCCCACTGAGAAAGCGCATTAGCGCCATACACTTGGAAAAACATAATTATTAGTTTTAAGTTGTTTAGTTATTCAGTTGTTCAGTTAACGCTTCGCGTCATTATTAAAAGGGACGGCGAAGCAATCCATAATACATTAAGTCAGTTGGACTTTCTTTTTGCGCTCTTTCGCCAAAGCATATACCGCCCACACCGCTGTGATTACTAACGACATGGGAACGCCTACGGTGAGCATTTCGCGGAGCATGACGGCACCGCCTCCCGCATTCTCAAGGGCGGTAAAGAACGGGAAACGCCAAGTGAGTTCGCCGTTGATGACATGATCCACGACCAACATCACCGAACCGCCCCAAAGCATCTTCTCCAAAGCCGGCAGATGACGCGCAAAGGCAGAATGATCGCTTCGGTTGTTTTTTTCATTGGATTTGCGAATGGCACTCGTGACCACCGCTTGTGCTAAAGGTACTACAAAACAAGACATATACTTGATTATTTGAATTTTAAATTTTGAATTTTGAATTACACAATAATACTATTGATTTCCACTTCGTTACCTCGCAAAAGCCAGGTGTTTTTGCTGTTACAATAGGGACACGTCTTGCCGAACTTGACCGTTTCGTATTCCTTGTTACAGTCGCCGCAAAGGGTAACCGCAGGGATGGTGTTAACTTTCATCTCACAGCCCCGAAGGAGGTCTTCCTTGTCGGCAGCCCAACGCCAGCAGTCAGTGAGCAGATGCGGCACCACGGTTGATACCTCACCGATGTCCATCACCACGCTGGAGACATGCTCCACATGGTTTTCTTCGGCCACCTGCTTGACGTCCTTGACGATATAGAATACGATTCCTAGTTCGTGCACTGTTATTCAGTTATCAGTTGTTCAGTTATTCAGTTGTTCAGTTTTTCTTGCCGAAGATGATTTTTCCGGTGCGTTTGAGCATGTAGGGTAGGATGCCACCGAACTTGTCCTCTGAGGTGCGCATGATGCTGGCATCGGGATTGTCGCGGAAGAGGTGGATGGCATCGAAGCCGCACTTGGTGGTACAGATGCCACAGCCGATGCAGCGGTTCTCATCGACCACCGATGCGCCGCACGAGAGGCAGCGGGCTGTCTCTTTTCGCACCTGCTCCTCGGTGAGGGTGACCATATATTCGCTGAAAGGATTCTCGTTGGCTTTATGGCCTTCCACTTGACGCGAACTGTTGTCGTATGATTCCACGACTCAATGAAGTCGCGGCGGTTGCGCCCGATAGTCATGTGGCCATGCTGCACATAGCGGTGCAGACTCTCAGCAGCCTCCTTACCAGCGGCAATGGCATCGATGGCGAACTTGGGACCCGTGAAGACGTCGCCGCCTACGAAGATGTCTTCTTCAGCTGTTTGATACGTCAGTTTGTCGGCAACGGGATACACGCCTCTGAAGAACTCTACCTTGGTGTCCTTGAGCAGATCTTTCAGAATGACGGTCTGTCCAATGGCGAAGATAACCATGTCGGCATCCAACGTAATCAGTTCATTTTCGTCATATTGTGGGTTGAAACGATGTTCGGCATCATAGACCGAGGTGCATTTCTTGAAGACAATGCCGCTGACTTTGCCATCTCCAAGCACTTCCTTCGGTCCCCAACCTGGGTTGATGACCACGCCGTCTTCGCGAGCCTCTTTGCGCTCTTCAAGCGATGCCGGCATGATGTCTTCTGTCTCCAACGACAGCATTGTCACCGATGTTGCGCCACTGCGTTTGGCCACACGGGCAGCATCGATGGCCACGTTGCCGCCGCCAACGACTACTACATTGCCCGAAACCTTCGTCTTGCCGCAGTTGGCGTCGTGCAGGAAGTCGATGGCGGTGATGGTACCGGGAAGTGTTTCACCCGAAATGCCGGGCAGTTTGCCTCCCTGGCAGCCGATGGCCACATAGAAACCCTTGTAGCCTTGTTCACGGAGTTGTTCTATGGTGATGTCCTTGCCGACCTCCACGCCCGTGCGAATCTCCACACCGATCTCGCGCATGATGTCGATTTCGGCCTTGATGACGTCCTTATCCAGTTTGTAGGAAGGAATACCGTAGCGTAACATGCCGCCAGGCTCCTCGCTCTTCTCGAACACAGTGGGCTTGTAGCCCATAGTGGCAAGATAATAGGCGCAGCTCAATCCTGCGGGACCGCCGCCGATGATGGCTATCTTTTCCTCCCATTGTTCCTGCACATTCGAGCAGATATTCACCTCTGGCACAAAGCGCGTCTCAGCGTTGAGGTCTTGCTCGGCAATGAACTTCTTCACCGCGTCGATGGCGATGGGCTGGTCGATGGTGCCACGGGTACAGGCATCCTCGCAGCGACGGTTACACACACGACCGCAGACTGCCGGGAAGGGGTTCTCGCGCTTGATAAGCTCCAAGGCTTCGGTATATTTGCCCTCAGCGGCTTTCTTCAGGTAGCCTTGTACGGCGATATGGGCAGGACAAGCCGTCTTACAGGGTGCGGTACCCGTAGGATAGCAGTTGATGCGGTTCTTGTCGCGGTAGTCTTCCGTCCACTTATGCGGACCCCATTTCTTGGCATCGGGGAGTTCCTGTTTGGGATAGGTCTGCTCGCCATGTTTGGTGCAGAGTTTCTGTCCCAAACGCACAGCACCTGCAGGGCAGTATTCCACGCAGCGACCACAAGCCACACAATTCTTCGGGTCTACATGAGCCACATAGGCACTACGCGACATATTCGGGGTGTTGAAAAGCTGTGATGTACGCAAAGCATTGCATATCTTTACATTACAATTACAGATGGCGAAAATCTTTCCTTCACCGTCAATGTTAGTGACTTGATGCACGAAGCCGTGGTCTTCGGCCTTTTTCAGGATGGCAATCGCCTCGTCGTAGGTGATGAAGTGTCCACGGCCCGTCTCGGCAAGGTATTCGGCCATGTCACCTACGCCGATACACCAATCGCGGTAGTCGTCGGCACAGCCTTCGTCCAGTTTTTTGCGTCCGTAGCGGCAGCTGCAGATGCCCACTGCCAGGTGGCCTTCATAGCGCTTGAGCCAATAGGAGATATGCTCGATGTCGGCTGTCTCGTTCTCCATCGAGATGGCTTTTTCGACGGGAATCACGTGCATTCCGATACCGCTACCGCCCATGGGCACCATTGGCGTGACCTTTTCCAATGGCAGGAAGGTCATGCGCTCGAAAAACATGGCCAGCTCGGGGTGTTTGTCCATCAGCTCCACGTTCATGTTTGTATATTCTGCTGAACCTGGGACAAACATCGGCACCCAGTAGATGCGGGCGTCACGTTCAAACGAAGTGCCGGCCACAGGTCCTTCCTTGGTGTATTTGTCGCCGTAGTCGTACTCCAACATGCCGAAATAGGCCAGCTTGTCCAGAAGTTCATCAAAGGACTTGTCGTCGGGGGTATAGTGCTTCTTGGCGTTCAACTCATGCAATTCGGCATAGCTGTGATGCTCTCTCACTTTGAAGAAGTTGCCGGGAAGCATATCCAAGAGCAAATCCAACGAGGCCTCGCGGGTAGTGGCATCCATCTCGTCCTCGAAGATGCAGGCAAGGCCCCAATACTCTGGGGCATCGGTGTCCATCTTGATTTTTCCAGGGATACGATCCGTGACATGACGGACGAATTTCAACAGTTTCGGGTTCGGGTTTTTGTCGCCTTTGTGCTTAGGGACAAACTTGGTTGACATTTCGGGCATAATAATAGTTTGGAGTTTACAGTTGTCAGTTTGCAGTTAATAGTTAAGTAATCGTTCAAATAAAGTACAGTATTCTTGGCTGTAAGCTATCAGCCGTCAGCTTTCAGCTTGGTAGCATCGTGGCTGACTGCTGATGGCTGACTGCTGACGGCCAAATTTTCTTGCTTTTTATGTAAGCTATTTTGCTCATCTACCTATCAGTCGTTTTTCCAGGCGTTGACTTCGGTGAGGAGCCATTGGACGAAGGCATCCACGCCCTCCCCTGTCTTGGCGCAGATGGGGATGACTTGTGCTTTGGGATTACGCTGGTGGATGTAGGATTTACAGCGTTCGAGGTCGAAGTCGAAATACGGCATAACGTCCGTCTTATTAATCAAGACAAGGTCGCACACCGTGAACATCAAAGGATATTTCAGCGGTTTGTCGTCGCCTTCCGGCACGGAGAGAATCATCGCGTTGCGGACGGCACCCGTGTCGAACTCAGCGGGGCATACAAGATTCCCAACGTTTTCTAGGACGACCAAATCCACCTCTTTCAAGGCCACGTTGTCGAGCCCTTGACGTGTCATCTTCGCATCGAGGTGGCACATGCCTCCTGTATGAAGTTGGATGGACGGGACGCCTGTGGCCTCCACAATCTTGACGGCATCCACATCGCTGTCGATATCGGCCTCCATCACTGCCACACGCACCATGTCCTTGATGCGATTGAGGGTTTGGATAAGGGTTGTCGTCTTGCCGCTTCCAGGGGCTGACATCAAGTTAAGAAGGAATACACCTTTCGTTTTCAGTTCCTTACGTAAAGCATTGGCATCTTTGTCGTTATCTTCGAAAACACTTTTCTTGATCTCGATAACTCTAACTTCGTCCATAAATTTTGGTATTTGCGGCAAAGATAAGGGAAAAACGCATTCAAACCCCAATCTTTACTGAAAATAGCAAAGAAAAGCGGGTTATGACGAAAGAAACCTTAGGCGAGAGTTGTTTGGGTAGGGTATCCTGTCTCATTCCAGGCTACACTATAATACTTGGAGAAATAACGTCTGGCGTGACGGTTGGCGCGGATCTCGGTCCAAAACACATTATGATTGCCCTTGCCCGTAGCGCTCAGAAGGCTGGACAAACCGATAACAGGCAGATAAAACCAGCCGAAAAGCCGGCTATCGGCTGTATGGCCAAACTCGTGCATACAGATTGGGTTGCCAAGGATATAAGCCTCACCTTCTCCAAGCATCCAAGGGCCGGCCCAAAGGTCGACGAAAGTACCCAACGACACACCCATACTATAGCCACATCCCAATTTCGTCGCGAAGGTGATGCCGCCCAAGGTATCGACGCGGTCGACCTGACCAGCCAAAGCCCTTCCTACAGAATAGAGCCATCCCACAAGGGTCTGCGGCAATTCCCAAGTGTATCTTGAAAAGAGTTGCCATACGCGGCCCCATGGCGAACGGTTATTGTCGGTCAGAAAGAGGCCTTGGGTGAGTTGGGCAACGAAACTAAATCTATTTGAAAAGGTTACTTGCATAACAAGAAAGTTGCGCAAAGATACGCAACTTTCCAACATTAAACATAAAGCATGTTCTATTGAACCTTATAGCCTCATAAAAACAAAGAAACTACTATTTCAAATAAGTTACCTTATCGCCATTGAACTTCATCTTTCCCTTCACATATTGCCAGCTCTTTTTATCGTAAACCACATACGGCAGTTCTCCCTTTGAATTGAACTCTCCTATAGAAGCAAAGCGCTTGTCGGTCAATATTTTACCATTAGTATTTGCCACTTCCCAATCCTCTGTTTGTCCGCCACCCATGGAGATGCCCATGGGGCTGGTAGAATTGGTCATAGCAGTGCTCTTTCTTCTAAAGCAAACTGCCAAATACTTGTTGTTCAATGTGCGCACCTCAACGGCACCTTCCAATTCCGTCAAGACTTTTCCGTCCTTGGAAATGTAATGAGGCTCAATTCCGTTGGTTATGTAACGGCCAATGACACCATCGAAAGTGAAATCTTTCGCGTCTTCGGGAAGCCAATTCGCTTCTTTCCCGAAAACCATGCCATATCTATCGTTTTCATAATCGTAAACCAACTTATTCTTCCCATAATCAGCATAATACAAGGATTCTCTCTCACCATAGTTTCCTACACCATTCATGTTTTCAAATATGAATGTTCCGTCATACCTTACGAGATTGTATTTTCCCTTATCATTCTGATAAACAGCAGATTCTTGGAAAGGAACGAGAACAGTCTTTTTGCTATCGGCAGGAACAACGACCTTCCCTCGGCTGACAATGCCAAAACCATCCCAATTATTACCTATCTGATAACAGCCCTTGTCAAATCCAGCATTAGTATAATTGCATGGCACAATCATATTTAAGTATTTGTCGAGTACTCCGTATTTCCCGTTTTTACTGACCAAAACAAGCCCCCCTTCCATGTCTTCAGCATCATCAAAACAAAGGTCTTTCGCTTCCCTTCCCTTTCTGTCGATGAAATAGGTCTTGCCTCCTCTTTTCGCTATGGCGTAATCGCTTCCTTCCAAAATGGAAACCTCGTCATACACTGTCGACAACGGTCTGGCATCAAGAACGACCACGTTGACCTTCCCAAACACATCAGTTGCCAAAGCATACGAATAATTCACAATTCTTAAATCAGTATACTGAAAATCCAAATAGACAGAACCATCATTTTTCAACAGCCCATATTTGCCGTCTTTTCGACAACATGCAAGAACCTGGTCTGTCGTGGTTCGAAAATAAGATGACGCGGTTTCATAAATGATGCCTGTCACCAGATTCCCCTCTTCGTTGATGTATCCGTAAAGGCCATCACTCTTAACGCAAGAAAGGCCTTGTAAGAACGGCTCCACCTTGTCATATTTCATCTTGATTTTGGTCTTGCCTTTTTCGTTCACAAAGCCCCATCTCCCTTTGTTTTGTTGAGGCAACAATGTCGACTTAGGAGACTTCTCCGTGATGATCCGCAATTCTTTTGCCGCTTCCAAAGCAACGGGCTTGGCAACAGGTTTAGTTTTTTTCCTATCCCCATAGTCAAGCATAGGTGCTCCATCTGCAGACAACGAAGATTGTTTATCCCTCAACTCTTTTTCTAACAAAGGCCTGACCGCATCCAGCGAATCCTCGGAATAGGAGGCTGTGAATACATGCAAAGGTCGTCCGTCCATCGTCTCTCGCGACAGATTCCAACTTCCAAAAATCTGAGCCTTTGCAACTGTTATGGCCATAATGTTCAATGCCAATAAAAACAATGTCTTTTTCATTATGTTCGAATCTTTCAATTTATTATCTCGTCCACGAATGCCCGCAGTTCAGGCATGTGATTTTTATCTTGTTGCTCCCGAGGAAGCCGCCGAGCAGCCCGACACCACCGAAAATGGCGCCGCCGATAAGGGCTTTACCCAACCCAAAGCCTTTTTTGTTGGCCACGAGTTGGGTAGAGCCACATTTCGGGCATCGGATTTCATCGAATTGGTTGGGCATAGCAATTCATTGTATTCCTAATTCCTTTTTTATTTGATTGACTTGTGTGTAATCACTGGGGGTGTCTTCCCAAACCATACCATCAACTTCAACATTTTCTTGCAATTTAACATTCCATTCTCGGACTTTCCCTTTCACTTGTTTATATTGTGGTTTTAGATACACAGCCAACTCTTTTACAGTATTTATATCACTTTTGCTTTTAGCGTATTTCATGAGTTGAGACAAACTATTATTGAAAGATGTGTATAAAGAATTCAATGTTGATTCTCCAAAATTACCATAACTACTTTTGCCGTCCCAACCACTACGAGGGCTATTTAAGGATGGTATATTTAACTGAGCCAATGCCATAAACAAACCTTGTTTGTTTGATTCATACAAAGGCACCAATTTTTCTAATAAACTATTAAAATAGATACTGTATTGGCCTTCTTCTTTTGCCACATCGGAAGCAAGACTAAAATCGCCTCGGTCCAACAATGTTGACACTTGGGCTTTCAACACTTTTGTCATCATCTCATCTCCACCATATTCGCTGGTTTTAGCCAATTTCTTGGCTTCAATGAAGTCACCTTGCTCTATCAAATCCTCAATTTTTACTGAATTATTTTTCGACTTTTTTTCACTAATCCCATCACTAATGAAAACTATCAACATCAATAGGACAAAAGCACCAATCACTGATAAACATCCAATTTTCTTTGTTTTAGAGATTTCCATAATTACTTGTAATTTAATTGATTAAACCTTATTCTTTTCCATGATAGAACAGCTTCCAAATCCAGCCAAGCTTATTATAACTAGCGTCTTTCTTGTATTTTTCAAGAAGCTGTTGCTGGCCTTGGATAGCTATTTCGGCAGCCATTTGCTCTTTGTACATGGCTAGTTCGTGGGCGTTTTGTTCAGCTTGGGCTTGTGCCGCCGCATTGGCTTCGGCAATACGGATTTCGGCTTCGCGGTCGAGGCGTTTTTGCTCGGCTTCCCATTCGCGCTGTTGCTTTTCCATGTTCTTCCTTGCGGTTTCGTCAAGAGATTTCACATATTCGGCATACAAGGCATCAGCTTCAGCCTTGGCCTTGCTGTTGGGCGGTACCATAGCATATACAGCAAGGAAATCGTATGAAAAGCCGTTTTCGTCGTCACGAGGTAAAGCCAAATACGCCTTCATTTTGGAAATCAGATACTCGGCATCGTTTTGGAAATAATGATCCAAAGCGTTATTCTTCACTTCAAGCGCACGGTCATACACTTCACCGCAAGCCATCGGAATATTGTTCAGGATCAGCATAGCTTTTGAATAGTCATTCACACCAATATAACCTTGGGCTTCTTTGATGAGACGGTCGCCGTTGGTATTGTAAAATTCGATGATGCGGTCTTGGGCGGTTTTCAGCATTTCCTGCCATTTGTTGTCATTCGGCGAAATGGCTGACATGGCATTGCCCAAAGCCAATTCTTCAGAATCGCCGATACCCAACAAATCCTGCTGAGCCGAGGCGAACACCTCGCCCGTTTCCAGATTGGCTACCCATACATTGAAATCGTATTTGATTTTATGCTTGGCAGGCACCGTCGCAGTGATGTCATGATTCATTTCGGCAAAGGTCGGAATGACACACAGAATGGGCGAAGCATCCACCGAGCCAACGCCATTAACCGAGGTCATGGCTACCATCTTGTTGTGCAGCACGTTTTTGCTGTTTTCGGGCAAACCTTCCGGAAGCATGATATTCAGTTTCACTTGACCGACAAAAGCCAACACGCTATCGACCTTTCTAGATGCGGGGCGTTTTGTAACAACGGTCTCTTGCTGTTTTGGGGCAAAGGTTGGGGCTTGTGCCTCTTGCTCTTTTTTGGCATTGTTGCCGCCGCACGATGCAAGCATCAACGCACAAATTGGGATCATAAACAAACAATTCGTTTTCATAGTACACCTTTATTTAATCATTACAGAAGCATCGCCCAAGCCTTGGGTGGTGTTCACACTCTTAATTTGGAAAGTCTTGGTGAATTCCTTGCGGAAAGCATTGGCAAAGTCGTAGGCATTGAATTGAGTGCCGTCATCGCCATTGTTAGTCACACGAACTGAGGTGTAAAACATCTCCTTGTTGGTGTTGCGGTTCAGATTTGCCGAACCATTCTTGGCGTTTGTCTTCACCCATTCACGAATCCAGTCGGCGTATGTGTCACCCATGTCATTATAGTCATCACCGAGATTGACAGCCGAATTGCCATCTATGACTACGCGGAAGGTGATGTCGCGACCATTGACAACGATGTCTTTGAAATACTCCTTGATTTGTCCAACGAATTTAGGCATGTCTGAAGGCAGTTGCTTTTCAAGATAAGAGGTGAAATTGCCGTCAATATCCGTCTTCACGAAAGAGGCAACGCTTTTGTTGGAAAATGCATCTAATGCAGCCATTGAGTAATCAATGCGCTCTTCGGTAACGGTGCGTGATACTTTTGCGTTCTTTAATTCGTAGTCGAATTCGAGGATGATGTCAGGACGAACCGTTTCCACCAACAGCGTCTTAGCATCCTTAACGACACCATCAGCGTCATCCATGTTTTCTTGAACATTCAATGACTTAATGGATTGTTCAAGATCGTTCAAAGGATAACCTTGGCCAATGAAGTAGTTCTGGATAGCACGAACCACATCCTTATTGGTTGTGTTGTTTAGCAAGAAACCAGCATAATCCCTGTCGTAAACAGTTCTACCGTTGTACTGACGGGTCTTGAGATAGCCGCTCCTTTGCAAAAACTGGTCGCTCGGAATAACCATTAAGGCAGGTTTGGCCTGTTCGATGACATTCACTTTGCCGCTTTTGTCTTCAACGGCGTTAATGTCGGAGAGTTTACCTTCCTTGTTTCCACCTCCACACGAAGCGAACGATGCCGCAATAATAAATGATGCGACCAATTGTAAAAACTTAATACACATAATACTTTAATTTTAATGTTTAGATTTCAAACTTACGCCTACTCTCTTCCAGCTTTTCGGCTTCCGCTGCATCGTTCGCGTAGGGGAAAAGGCAACAAAAAAAGCCCGCACCCCAATCCTATCTTGAAGTGAAGGCTCTCGCATGCCCGAAGTAAAGATAAGGAAAGCAGTGCGTGCTTTATGGGCACGCAGCGCACTCTCTTCTGCCTTACTTCGTTCAAATTTGCGAGATTCTCACTTTCAGACAGGTGGTATCGCTACCGATAATAATGCCGCAAATATACAAATATTTTTGTGTTTGCAACAATTCTTGCAAATTTTTCCGGCAAACCACCAGCACTGCTATCCGAGGACAAAAGTAGAGGTTTTAATAAAACAGGGTGTGGTACTTTTCGGTACTTATTATAGAGAAGGAACGGATGTAAAAACTCACTTGTCCACAGCTATTACTACAAAGTGGAAAGATTCAGAAACTGTGGTTCGCCTCCGTTTTTAATGATGGCAACTCCTTCCGAAACAATGATGGACTCGCTCTTGGGCACGATAACCCTGCCATTGATGTCGATAATGGTATAAAACCCGTCTTGGGTCTTTGCAAGAATCATGGAGAGGCCTTCCAAATATGTAGTTTGTGCATAAGTACCTGGCTCAACACTAACCTTTCCATCAAGGGTAACCACACCAAAACTATTTTCAAATGGGCCAAACAAAAAGACACCTCCGTCAACTATTTTTGCAAAAGGATAGTTCAAACTGGTAATGTGCTTCATACAAACGTTGACAATTCCTTTTCCTTCGTCTGTCTCGGCAATGGCAAGATCATTTTTATTGAATGTAAGCCGACGCTTGAATATCGGTTTCTCCAACTCCTTGCCATCGATTCCTATATAACCATACCGTCCAAGCCTTGTCACGGGTATTATTCCCATTTCGCTGAATGCTAATTCCACATCATCATATTCAGCTTCAATAGGTAAAGGATTTAGGGAAATCACATAATCTCGAGACCGTCCACGCTTTCTTCCGATATAAAAATGATATTCTTTTCCCAGTGTGAGTATTTCTCGGTAATTAAACAAATACTGGCATCCGTCTGGTGCGACCAATCCGTATTTTCCATCAAAGCAACAAACAGCATAACCGTCTTTAAACGCTTTGGCATCTTGATAGATGGCTGGGATAACCTCCTTCCCGTTTCTGTCAACATACCCATATAGGCCACTCGTTTCATCCAAAAAAAACAATGGCGATGCAGTTTTGCTTTCCAACTCAGCACGTTGATACTGTTCAAGATAACTTTGTGCAAGGGAATCTTGGTCTAAGTCTGTCGGGACATCGGAATTCACGGGAATTTGTACATGAACAACATCCAACTTTGGCTTGATCGGAATTCCCACCTTAATAGTATCATGCCTCTCTTCAACAATAAAAACCGTGTCGGTCACTATTTCAGATTGCGGCTGGATTTCATCATCAGTAACAAGTTGTTTGTCTGCTTTTTCGTTTATGGGTTTACTGGTGAGAAACCACACCAATAACGGCACAACGAACACCAAGAGCGACACCCATCGTGAAAGAAAATCCCTAAAACGAAGGGCTTTTCGCACCTCATTGATGTTTTTATGCCGTTTTGAGGCTTTTTTCCGCTGGCATTTGCGCACAACCCCTCCATATCGGTGCGGAAACAACGCCTTGATGATAAAACCCAATGAATAAATGTCACTTGTGACATCCGTCGTTTCCTGGCGAACCAATTCAGGAGAAGCAAAGGCTTTCGTGCCTCCAGTGGCCTTGTTGATGTTGGGATCGCAATCAGCGTAACCGAAGTCTATTAACTTGACATTGTGTCCATTATGGGTGATGAGAATATTCCCAGGCTTCAAATCATTATGAACTATCTGGTGTTTGTGGATAAAACCCACCGCGTCAAGCAATTCATTCAGAATACGTTTCTTCTCTTTGTTGGAAGGATGGGTTTTCAGATAGTCGGCCAAAGTCTCGCCATCCACATACTCCATGACGATGCATGGCCCAACCTCGGCATCTTCTCGCCAGCCAATGCAACGGACGATGTGCTCGTTGCCATAAAGCTGTTCAAAGATCTTGTATTCGCGTTGCAACCTCGCAAGGTTCTCTGCCGAGGTACCTTGCTCTCGATTCAAGGCTTTCAGAAACAGTTTGCGCTCTCCGCTGATGACCGTAAATAAAATGCTATAGCCCGCACCTCTATAAGGCAATTGCTTATAATCGTGGAACTTGGAAAAGCCATCCGACATTTCCCCGAATGATCCAGAAGTGTAACTATCATCCATACAGGCACACATTATTGATGCAAAAGTAGGAATTTCCCGCCTTATCTGACCGATTATTGTAATTTTGCCAGACCAAACAAAGCCACAACCATGACAAAGACTTCCGTTTCAAGAAGCGCAAAAGAGCTTGACAACTTGCGCGATGACATCAGAAAACGCGCTGGTTTTCAAGATAAAACCTTGTCGCCAAGCAATTTCGACTTCCTTGAGGAGGACATCAAAAAGGAACTACCCAAAACGTCCATCAATGCGAAAACCTTGAAACGCTTTTTCGGCTATGACAGAACGGAAGAAAGTTCATTCATAAGACTTTACACTTTGGATGTCTTGTCGCAATATGTGGGTTATGAAAGTTGGAACGCCTATCATGAGCATTTACAACTTTTGGAAGGTAGCGGCTCTGGGGATTTCAAAGGCGAGGAAATCAACGCAGATGATTTGAGCATTGGTGACGCCTTGCAAATCGCATGGCAACCTAATCGAAAAAGCACATTGAAATATCTTGGCAATCAAAAGTTTGAAATCACCAAAACGGAAAACTCGAAATGGCAGGTCGGTGACACTTTCTTTTGCAAACATTTCATTTCGGGTAAGCCGCTTTATGTCGACAATCTAACTGATAAAAACGGCGTTTTGAAGTCGGCCATGTACGTTGTTGGAGAAAAGAGCGGTATTTCTTTTGAATCGCCAATATAAAAAAAGACCCTCAGTCACCTAAGGGTCTTTTTTACTGTTTACTAACTTATTTAGTACTCATCTTCATTGAAAAAGAAATCATCCTTCGAAGGATAATCCGGCCAAAGGTCTTCAATGCGTTCGTATATCTCACCCTCGTCTTCGATTTCCTGAAGGTTCTCTATGATTTCTTCTTGTGCGCCCGTACGCAAGGCCCAATCCAACAATTCGTCACGGGTGGCTGGCCATGGAGCGTCTTCCAATTTTGAGGCTAATTCTAGTGTCCAATACATAGTCTTACTTGCTTGATTTTTGAGGGCGCAAAAATACAAGTTCTTTTTGAACTAGCAAGGGCTTTTTATAAAAAATTACAAATTTTTATTTGTTTGATTCCCAGTTATTTTCACCAACTTTGTCTAAAAAACCAAAAAATCTTGACAAAACAAAGAAGTAATCCGACAGACGATTGAGATACTTCAAATCAAGCAAATCGATAGGATGTTCAGAGGCCAAACGCCAGCCCTGACGCTCGGCACGACGGCACACCGTGCGGCACACATGCGCATGACTGGCCTTCAGGTTGCCACCAGGGATGACGAAGCTCCTCAACTCGGGCAACTGCTCGTTCATCACATCGATTTCGTGCTCCAAATAGGCCACATCCTCAGCAGTCAGCACAGGGATCATCTTCTTTACCTCAGAGTTTTCGTCCAAAGCGAAATGCGACTCGATTGTGAACAACTTGTTCTGTACAGTGTCTAACACAGTCTTCATCTCAGCGGTGACGCCTTCCTGGTCATAAAGCACGCCAATGAAAGCACTCAACTCATCGACAGTGCCGTAAGCCTCTACCCTGTCGTCATATTTCGCAACACGCAGACCGCCAATCAACGAGGTCTTGCCTTCGTCGCCAGTTTTGGTATAGGTAATGTTTTTCATCGTAATTCTTTTTTATCACAAAACATCCAAAACTTTTCATTGGTTGTGGCGGCTGCGCAACCGCGTCGCCGCCAGAAAGCAGCCGGTTGGCGTGCTTTCCACACTTTTTTTATTGTTTTGTGAGTTTTGCATGTTTTGTGATATTAACTCTAATACTTTAATACAAAATCTTGTTTCTCAATGCCTTCGCGGAAGAAGACCACACCAACGCAATAAAGGTCGTAGGTAACCGAAACGTCCTCGTTGCCTTTGATTTCCTCCCAGGCGTCTTCCATGTCGCGGTTGTGATGGATGCCCTCGAAGACAAATATCGACTCAGAAGACTTGTAGTTTAGGCAGTCCGCTAGATAATCCCAAGTGTCTTCCTCGAAGGAGTTGCGGCTGAAGAAGACAAAGCCCGTGTTGAGCCGCTTGAAACGTCCCGAGTCGAACTCCTCCGGCTGGATGAGGTTCACATTGACCACGCCCATCGAGTTGAGCGTCTCCAAGAAGCTCTCCGACTGCTCCAGATAGACCTTCGTTTGCATGTGTCCCAAAGCCATGGCCGTGGCATTCAAGGCGCTCATGTGACCGAACGACACCACCGAGTCAGGCTCGAAATAGCGCACCATGCGATAAAGTAGGCGACTTTGTTTGCGCAGGTTATAGTTGATATGCTTCCGCTTGTCAAACAAACGGGCAATACGGTAAATGGTGTCGTAGTCGCGGTTGGAGCCACTATCGTTCAGCACCTTACGCATGAATTCATAGACAAAGGGCGAATGGATACTGTATTCGCTCTTTCGCTGCCAGAGATATCTTAGATAACTTCCAACCATAACTCAATCATATTGAACCTTTTGCAGGTAATACACCGTCCGCCTTGCCTTGGGTTGCACACTGTTTTGGATGATTTGCGAGCCAAAGATGAGGAAACGGCTGCCATACCATCTCGCCATCTGAGCAAAATATTCGTCATCCACATAATCAGCACCATGAATCGGGGCAAGCTTCTCCTCCTGCAGGTGCATCAACGGTTGACCCTGGGCATCGAAAGCGGAATAACGCAATTTGTTGCGGTAAGGCGAAGCCACGACAAGCTCACCATAGCAGGCCCCTTCGACGGCATGCGGGAAAAGGTCGAAGGTCAGCTCGTTGTCAAACTTCACAGACTGTTGCCATTGCAGACGGCCCTCCTGATCGAAAGCCAACAGCACCTCGCTGAAAAAGTCGTAGCCGTCAAACACGGTGTAAGTGGATGGGTAGCCGCCATAATAGCCGTAATAGCCATAGCTCATACGCGTTTCCGTGTGATAATAAGGCATGAAGGCCTCGGCAGCAAAAACCGTCAAGTCGCCAAAATCGGTAATACGTGGTGACAAAAACTGGAAGGCTATCTCGCCTCTAGTAGGGTTGTCCTTCTTTTGGTTTTTCAAGCGTTCCTCGCGTACCCTGACACGGTCGGAAGCCGTCAAGGCATGTTCTATCTCAGGCATGTCTTTGAAAAGATAGATATGGCTGTCCGGCGTCCCCGAAACGAAGCGCACCCACACCACGCCGACACTCTCCTTGTCGAAGTCTTCGGTCACGCCTTGTAGATTGACCTTGCGTCCCGTCTCACGCTCCAATGTGCCGATGACAACGAGGTTGTGGCCCCCGTCGAACCGTAAGCCCATGCGACCCAAAGCGGCATTGGGAATGTTTTCGTAGCGATAACTGCCTTGCAGCTGACCCGTTGACGAATACACCATGAAAGAAGTGGAGACAAACCTTTTGTTCTCAAACTCCTTGGCAGCCACCACGAAGCAATGCTCCTTGGAGAACGCCTCAGTTTGAAACAAAATGAAACTCGTCGAAGGAGATGGATTAATGGTACGATAGGCATGAGACGTCAAGTCATAGAACGACAAGGAGCCATTGCCGTTTTTGTTGTTCAAGGCCAGCATCATCGTGCCGTCGACGACCTTCACCGACAGGGGCACCGACTTCTCAGGCCATTTGTTCCAAAAGGTCTTATACGTGCCTTCCTTTCGATTGAAACTCACCACGAGGAAATCCAAGGTGTCGGCAGCTTTTTTGTTGCCGTCGTTGACGAAAAGGAAGGCAGTATATCTGCCGTCGCTGTCGGAATCGAAGTATTTGAGTTTCTCGGGCAAGGGGATGAGGTCGCTACGGGTCTCGTAAAGGCTGCTGTCGAGGCATGCGAAGTTCCAGAGGCGGTGTTGTTTCTCCTTATTAATCCTATCGGTCTCGTAGACCATGATGCCATCTGAGAGGCCAACGCTCTGGAAATGGCAGTTCTGGTCCTTGCTCCAACGGTCTACCTCATAGCGCACCGGCTCCACCTGCTGGGCCAAGGCCCAAGTAGAGAGGAAAAGAAATGCTATGAGGAAAAGGTTTTTCATCTTGTTGTCGCTTTGCGTCATTGCGAGCGCAGCGAAGCAATCCAGACCACAAACTTGCACCCTGGATTGCTTCGTCGTTCCTCCTCGCAATGACGCTATCGCGTCTGTATTAGAACTTCACGAACTTCGAAACAGCCGTCGTGCCGTTGGCATAGCGGATGTTGACGAAATACACGCCGCTCTGCAGTTCGCTAACGTTGAGTTGGGCTTCGCCAGCGGTCAGGTTCACCTCATTCACCATGCGACCCGTCATGTCGAAAACGCTGACTTGGGCGTCGTTTTCGAGCACGAACGACACTTGTTCGTTGGCGGGGTTGGGATAGAGGCCGATGGCGTTGTTTTGCTCGGCAACCGACTCGGCGCCATAGGAGATGACCTTCACATAGTCGATTTCCCAAGACGAAGCGGCTTCGGCAGTGCTCTTGTAGACGAAGGCAACATAGAAGTTAGGATAACCCAGATCGTATCCGTCAAGGACACTCCAGACGTTCACTGCGCCAGATTCAACCCATTCATAGTTACCCGTTGAATATTCAAATTCGCCAGTGATATCGATCCATTCGGCACCAGCGGGGTCGCCTTGGCCGTCATAATCGACGGAGACTTTCACTTGCAGCGGGTCGCCATCAAACTTCATGGCCGTGCGGAAGCTCAGGAGAGCATCTTGGTTGCCTTGGCTGGAGATGGCGGGGCTGACGAGCCAGTCCTCGTTTTCGTTGGCGCCACCAGAATAGCCGTTCATGTTGGCGAAGGTCGTGCCTTGATGTTCACCATGATGCCATTCCTGTTCGCCAGCCACGCTGTAGGGAGTGAACACGCCGAGTTCTTCATCGAAATCTTCAAAGAAGAGGGTGATGATTTGTTCCGTTGAGCCTAATGCGGTCGGGTAGCTGCCATCGGTCTTGTAGTCGATGTTGGAGCCAGCGTTGGTGTAGGGGAAGATTGCGAAATGATAGGCAGTGGCGCCTTGCAAGTCGCTGAAGGTCACGGTTTGAACACCATAAGCCACATTCTTGGCCATTTCACCATCGGCGACGGGAGTGCCGTCGACGGGGACGGTGATGTCGCCCGTGGAGGCCAGCACGAGATACTTGTCAGGCAGCTGTGTGCCCGTGGCATCGACCCAGTCAACGGTGATGCTCAAGCCATCTGCATTGGTCAAGCAATGGAATTCGGTGGGATAGTTGCTCGGCTCCGGGTCAGGTTGGGCGGGGGTGCCACCAGCCTTGTAGAAGCTCACACGCGTATCGATGTTAGACGTTTCAGCATAACAGCTGAAGAGGGGAGCGTTGTTTTGGGTGTTGGGGTTGAAACGCATGTTATTGCGAGTGTTTTCGCCTTGGGCGACGACTTCAGCCGTGCCGTCAGCGTTGAAGGCAATGTCCCACTCGCCGTTGGCATCGAGCTCGGTCTGCGTCTTCAGGTTGTTGCTGCTGCTGCTTGCGGCATAGAGATAGCCACCCTTCACCTCGTCGAACAAGGTCCAGGCACCAGCGTTGCCTCCCAACGTGAATTGGAACACATCGGTAGCGCTCTCAGCATCGGTGCCGGGAGTAACAGTAATGGCTTCGCCATCTTCTGACACGACCACAGCATTACGGTTGTTGGTCTTTTGGTTACCCATGGCAAGAACACCCAAGTCGTCGTGATGGGCCACGATGATGTAGTTGGCACCAGCCTCGAGACCCGAGGCTGAAGTCACCTTTGTGAATGTCGTTTGAGCGATGCCGCTAACCGAAAGGAGCAGCATGGCCACTAATGAGAATAGAACTTTTTTCATCTTGTTTGAATTTTATGTTTGACAATGAGTTTATAATTCCAATGTCTCGACCTGCTCCACCGCCTTGATTTCGGGTATGACTTTCTTCATCACGGCTTCGATGCCGTTTTTGAGCGTCGACCTGCTGTGGGGGCAGTTGCCACAAGCACCCGTCAGTTCCACAATCACGGTGTTGTCGTCGGTGAGTTCCACGAAGTTGACGTCGCCGCCATCTTGTTGGAGGTAGGGACGCACCTGTTCGAGGACGTTTTTGACTTTTCTGAGGATGGTTTCTTTATCCATACCAAATATATTTTTCGTTGGTAGAGACGCGATTAATCGCGTCTCTACGGTTTATGCATTAATTATCGATTGTGCAATCTTGTCAAAGGCTTTTGTGACAGGCGAGTCGGCATCGAGGGCGAGCGGCATTCCAGCATCACCACATTCGGCAATCTTCTCCGTGATCGGGATCTGGCCGAGGAACGGCACGCCGAGTTGGTCGGCAAACTGCTTGCCCGTCTCCTTGCCGAAGATGTAGTATTTCTTTTCAGGCATGTCGGAAGGCGTGAAGTAAGCCATGTTCTCCACCAAGCCGTAGATCGGAATCTGCAGGGCTTCTTCCTTGAACATCATCGCGGCGCGCAACACGTCGGCGAAAGCCACTTTCTGCGGCGTGGTGACGATGAGCGCACCCGACACGTTGTATTGTTGCGCCAACGTCAGTTGGATGTCGCCCGTACCAGGAGGCATGTCAACGACCATCCAGTCCAGCTCGCCCCAAAGGGTGTCGTTCATCAGCTGGTTCAAGGCGCTGGTGGCCATAGGTCCACGCCATATCAGAGGACGGTCTGCACTGACGAAGCAGCCTATGCTCATCAGCTTGATGCCATAACGTTCGAGCGGCAGCATCACCGTCTTGCCGTCTTTCTCAAAGGCACCAGGTTGCTCATCGCCAAGGCCGAACATCATCGGCACGGAAGGACCGTAGATGTCGGCGTCAATCAAGCCCACACGCTGGTTGGCGCGTGCCAAGGCGATGGCGAGGTTGGCGGCCACCGTCGACTTTCCGACACCGCCTTTGCCCGATGCCACGGCGATGATGTGCTTCACCTTCGAGAGGGCTGTCTTCTCCTCCACCACCTTGATTTCGATATCGATATCGCCAAACACCTCGGTCAGCGTGCGCTTGGCGCCATTCACCAAGATGTCGTTTTTCGGGTCGTTGGCATGTTCCATGACGAGGTCGAAACGGATGGCGTTATCTCTAACCATCAGATTCTCAACCATGTTTAAGGCAACGATATTATCCCCTTTAGGGAAATAGATGACGTCCTTCAGGACTTCCAAAACATTTTCTTTGTTCAGCATAACGATTCTAAAATGATTCTAAATTACGCTGCAAAGGTAGTAAATAGTTAGGAGTTAGGAGTTAGGAGTTGGGAGTTTTTTTCAATTGCAGCTCAAAAAACGCTCCACCACCTTATTAAATGCTTCAGGGTTTTTGTTGGCCACGAAATGGTCACCTTCGATGATGGCCAATTGGGCATTCGGCAAGCTATTGTAAATCAACCTTGTGTGCGAGTCTTTGATCATGTCTTTTGTGCCAGCGATGACCAAAACAGGCATTGTTAACCTGGCTAATTCAATTGGCTCGACATGTGGCTCATTGACCATCAACCCAAGCATTTCGGCGTTCTTCTTGGTTTTTTCAGACTTTTTGGAAAACAGTTTGGCGATGCGGTAGCCGATTTCGATGGGCCACTGATACAGAGGCTTCACGCCCGAAGGAAACAGATTGGCACCATTAAGGATCAGTTTCTCAACACGTTCCGGATACTTCAAGGCAAACTCCAAGGCGATATTGCCACCATCGGAGAAGCCTAAGAGAATGGCTTTCGCGATGCCTTTCTCATTCATGAAGTCATGCAAATCCTCGGCGAACTGTTTGATGGTAAACGGCTTCTCTCCTTTCGGCGATTGGCCGTGTCCGCGCGTATCGAGCGCAATGACGCGATAGTCATGGCAGAAATATGCGATTTGATGCTCAAAATAATCGCAGCTCTCGCCGTTGCCGTGGAGCAGAATCAAAGGCCGGCCTTGGCCTTGTTCTATGTAATGCAGTTGGATGTCGTTCATGGTTTCATAAATCGGTTACGTTCCTCATCCGAGAACTTCTCAATGGCATAGCGCAACATCGTGCGCGGCATGGATTGGCAACATGTTGAAAGCCAGTCTTTCAGCCTCTGCTCATCGCGTTTCCCAGCCTCACGCAGCAGCCAGCCGACGGCCTTTTGGAGCAGGTCGTGCAAAGGCTTAGGTTTGGCCAAAAAAAGATCTGCAATGGCATAGGTGTCGTCCAACTCGCCGTGGCGCAGAAACTGCATGGTGCTCACCATCCCGATGCGCTGCTCCCAAATCGTCTTGCCTTCGCGAGCAAGGTCGTAAAGCAGGGTCCTGTCCTTGTCCAACAACCATGTCCCCAGCAGTTCGTAGCATGACAGGTCCACCAAATCCCAATTATTAATGAACTCAGTATGAGATAAATAGAATTCAATACATCGTTTTTGAAGTAACTCGTCTTTTTTGGCATGCTTAAACATTTGCACCAAGGCAAGCAGGGCTGCCAGGCGCATCTCGTGGAACTCGGAGCGGATGCAGGTCTCCAAATCCTCAAAAGAAGTGTCAGCCCAGCATTGTTTCACCACCTCACGGATGACGGGAACCTTGATGCCGAGGAACTTATCGCCCTCGCCGTATTGTCCCTTGCCCGTCTTGAAAAATCGCGAAAGTCCTTCCACCTGTTGGGGGTCTCGATGATAGAGAACCGTTTCAAAAAGTCTATTACTCACTATGTCTTATGCTTTCTGTCGTGCCAACAAAAGTACTAAAAGATTCCATCACCTTAATTAGATAGAGAACTTTTTTTGTCTATTTTATCCAAAACGGCATTCAATTATTTCGCAAAAACATTATTTTTGCGCCCTAATTTTATCTAAAACAAATCACAAACCTATATAATAAAATGAAAAAACTAGCTGTTCTACTAACTCTGGTCATGAGCGCCGCTTTCGCCATGGCTCAGAATGGCCGGATTGACTTGCGCAGTGAGTCGCAGGCCGAATGTGTAAAAAGCGACATGGCAAGCCTAAGGGCTTCGTTCACTTTCTCAACTATCGAAGCCGAGGATTACCAGAGCGACCGCGGCTTGTTCTCTTGGATCAGCATGCCCAACACCGTCATCGGCGGCAACGAAGGCGAGCCTCAGGTCCCCGTCGTGAACAAACTCATCGCCATTCCTCTTGGCGCCAACCCGCGCATCGAGATTACCAGCTACAGCACGACAGACTACCGCCTCGAAGACTACGGCATCCACACTTTGGTGCCTCGCCAGCCTTCGCTGCGTAAGGACATCGACCCTGAAGATGCTCCGTTTGTCTACAATGCAACGGCATACCAAACCCGTGGCCTCGCCTCGGCACCTCGCGCCACCGTCAGCGTCGACGGCCTCATGCGTGGCATCCAAGTAGGCAAGATGTGCATCGATCCCGTCAGCTACGACCCCGTCAACAACACGTTGCGTGTGTTCAACAACATCGAAGTTGAAGTGTTCTTCGACGACGCCGACGCCCAAGCCACCGAAGACATGCTCGTCAGCACCTATAGCCCCTACTTCGACATCATCTACGCCCAGATGTTCAACGGCCGCGCCGTGATGGATGTCTATACCGACCACCCCGACCTCTACACCACCCCCGTCAAGATGATCGTCATCACCAACTCGACCTATGCTTCCAATACGGCCTTCCAGAACTGGGTCATTTGGAAGAAGCAGAAAGGTATCTATACGACCGTTTACAACACGTCGGAGACAGGCACGTCGGCCTCGGCCATCAAGACCTTCATCCGCAACATATACAACACCGATGCTCCTACCTTCGTCGTCCTCGTGGGCGACAAGGATGTCATCCCCGCCGCTACCACCAGCAACACCACCAGCAAAGTCACCGACTTGTACTACTCAAGCACCACCGACAACGACCTCTATCCCGAGATGTTCCTGAGCCGTATGCCGATTTCTTCGACCACCGAGTTGACCAACTTGATCAACAAAATCATGACCTACGAGAAGTACACGATGTCGGATCCTTCTTATTTAGACGAGACCTTGCTCATCGCCGGTTGGGACTCCAACTGGACTTCGAGAGTGGGCAAACCCACCATGCAATACGCCAACAACTATTACTTTAACGCAGAACACGGCATCACCCCGCACGTCTTCCTGACCACGGGTTCGGGCCAGACCACCTGCTACAACTACATCAACAATGTGGGATTCGTCAACTACACCGCCCACGGCGACAACACCATGTGGTATGACCCACAGTTCACCACCAGCAGCGTCAACTCAATGACCAACAACGACAAGTACTTGTGGGCCATGGGTAACTGCTGCTTGGCCGCCAACTGGGGCTACAGCGGCACCTGCTTTGCAGAGGCTTTCCTGAGAGCCGCCAACAAGGGCGCTTGGGGCTATATCGGCTCCTGCCCTGAGACCTATTGGTATGAGGACTATTACTTCGCCGTTGGCGCCACCACCACCATGAACCAGATGCCTCAGATGGCACAAACCACCACAGGCTGCTACGACGCCATGTTTGACGACTCGGGCTTCAACACCTTGAACTCTGTGCCTTTCATCGGCAACCTCGCTGTGGCTTATTCCCATGCCGGCAGCTATCAATCCAGTGTCTCCGACAAATACTACTGGGAAGCTTACCACACCTTGGGCGATGGCTCCGTGATGCCTTTCCACAAGGTTCCGGATCCCAACAACGTCAGCCACGCAGCCGTATTCCCCGCTGGTGCCACTTCGTTCCCTGTGAGTGCTGTGCCTGGCTCATACGTCGCCATCACGCAAAACAATGAAATCATCGGCGTGGGCGTGGTTCCCTCCTCTGGCACCGTCAACGTGACCGTCACCCCTGTGACAAGCGGCCAAGTGATGATCGTGGTCACACGTCAACAGCGCATACCTTATATCACCACCATCCAAGTGGGCAGCCCAGCCTCTGAATACACCATCACCGTCTCCGCCAACCCGACCGCTGGCGGCACCGTCACTGGTGGTGGCACCTTCCCCACTGGCTCGACCCGCACCGTGACCGCCACAGCTAACACGGGCTACACCTTCCAAAACTGGACCGAGAACGGCACCGTGGTCTCCACCAATGCCAGCTATACCTTCACCTTGAACTACAGCCGTAACCTAGTGGCCAACTTCGCCGTGCCGACCTTCACCATTACCGCCACCGCAGATCCTACCGTGGGCGGCTCGGTCAGCGTAAGCGGCAACAGAGACACCTTCACCTATGGCTTCGAGAACGGCACCACGCAAGGATGGACCGTCGGCAGCAACGACAACGGATCGACGACATGGGCCGTGGGTCAGTCAGGCAGTCCCAACCAGAACTACACTACGCATGGCGGCAACTATTACATCGGCTCCGTCTATGACGAGTCGAACGCCGTCGATGACTGGCTGATCTCGCCTCAGTTTATGCTAGGTGGCAGCATGAGCTTCTATATCAAGACCACAAGCACAAGCTATACCGATTACTATTCCGTCCTCGTGTCGACGGGCACCAACGCCATCAGCCAGTTCACCACCACGGTGGTATCTGCGACCCGTGTGACTTCCACCAACTACACCGTGGTCAACGTCAACCTGGGCAGCTATTCAGGCATGGGCTATGTAGCCATCCGCCACACCGCCAACGCCGACCAAGCCTCGTTGCTGGTCGATGACATCACCATCGTGGAAGGCGAAGACCCCGGCACCGACAGCGGTACCTTCAACTACGGCCAGACCTGCACCGTGACCGCCACGCCTAATAGC
>CADBZW010000021.1 GCA_902799345.1 uncultured Bacteroidia bacterium
AAGTGGAGACTCCGCTGATAGTCGGAACTAATGATAGCGATGTGATGTACTTTGTTCAGGTGTAGCATGGCTTTATAAAGGGTCTTGTTCTATAAGTTCTCTACGAGATGAGTGATGTTCTCACATAAGTTTTCGACAATTCTCCAAGGTTCTTCTGCCTCCATTGGGAAGACCGTCGGTCGTGTTATGTATGATTCAACTATATAAACTCCGATTTATCTGTCTATTGGCTTATATTCAATCTTAGCTTCCTATCTTTTTTTCATGGCTCACTTATCGGATAAAGTTCATGGGTTGCCATGGTTCTCGTTCCGGGTAGGCGGGATTGCCGTCGGCGTGGATTTTCAGCTGCAAAGATAAAAAATCTTGCCGACAATGCCGATAAACCAAACATCCCCGCCAGGCCTTGCCCGACGGGGATTGTTTTTTCAGTTAGCGGGAATTGTCGCTTAGAAATTGAACTTGCCGTTCTGGTGCTTCCACTCGCTTTCGGGGGCGATGGTCTCCATCACGTCCCAGTGTTCGGCTATCTTGCCATTCTCCACGCGGAAGAGGTCGTAGTACGAAATGGGTTGGTTGGCGAAGGCACCCTCGCTGACAGCCAGCACAAAGTTGCCGCAACCGAAGATCTTGTGAATCTTGAAGTACTCCATCTTGATGCCTTGCTCCGCCATGGCTGCAAGGGCGGCACCGAGACCGTCGAGGCCGTCGGCGATGGAGACATTGTGCTGGATATAGCTGTTGCCGTCGAAGTAGTTGGTGAGGTTCTCGGGGTGCTGACCCATCAGCACGTCTTGCACGAAGTTGCGCACGAGGGTCTTGTTAGCCTCGGTCTTGTCAAGGTCTTTCATCTCGGTGGTGCCGTCGAAAGGCGTGTGGCCGCTGGGGTTGGGCTGACCGTTGTAGGCCATCAGGTTGTCCCAGTGCTCGACGATTTTGCCGTCCTCGAAGCGGAAGATGTCGAAGCCCGCCTTGGGGCCGAAGAAGTTGTAGTCGGTTTGGCACACCACATAGTCGCCATCCTCGAAGGCGCGCACGGTGTTCACTTTGGCCTTTTCGGGATAGTTGGCCAGTCCCGCCAGGGCGCGGCCGAATCCGTCCAATCCGTCCTCGACGCCTAAGTTGTGCTGTTTGTAGTTTTCGGCATTCACGTAGCCAATAGGTTCGCTTGCGCCGGTCTCGATGGCTTTCAGAAGGGCCACGGCCTTCTCTTTGTTGCTGATCGTGTTCATCGCTTCTTGTTTTTCGTTGTTGTCGGCTTGTGTTTTTTCGTTCTTGTTTTCGCCGCAGGAAGCCAGCAGGCATACCGTCACGGCAAGGATTAATGTTCTTTTCATCGTTCAATCTGTTGCTTGAAGTTTGACGATGCAAAAGTACGGCGGTTTTGGCGACCGGGGAAGGAATTAACAATCGGGAAATGTCACTTTTCGGGACAGTTTCGGAACTGCAAAGGCGTTTGTCCCGTCTCTTTGGTGAAGGTGCGGACGAAATACGACGGCGTGTCGAAATGTAGGCGGTCGGAGATGAGGCCAATGGGCAAGGCCGTGTAACGCAGCAGGTGTTTGGCCTCATCGATGCGGCGCGACTGGATGTAGGCCTTCGTCGACTGGCCCAAGGTGCGCTGCACGATGCGGTTCAGGTAGTTGGGCGAAACGCACAGCTTTTCGGCGTAGAAGTTCACGCCCGTCTCGGTGGCGAAATACTCGTTGACCAACTCCTGAAAGCGAACCACACGCGACTCGACGCTGATTGGCACATCGCTCTCCACCGGGACAGCCCTCTGAAGCAGCGCCAAGACCTCATAAAGCAAGGCACGGAGCAAATGGACGCTGCGGTCGTGGGCAATCTCAATCTGGATTTCGACAAACAGCCCGACGATCTTGTTGTACATGGCCTCGTCGAGCATCAGATACGGCGAAGGCCGGCGATGGGTGAAATAAGGCAGGCTGTCGATGAAGTGCGGGTCGTTGAAGAACGATAGCAGGAAGTCGCGTTCGAAGATAAGTTCCAAGGCTGTCAGGCCGTTGTCTTCCTTCACGGTGCAAACGTCGCCGGGACGTGCAAAAGCCACCAAGCCTTTGCTTGCGCTGCACGAAACGCCATCGACTTCCACCTCGCCAAAGCCGCCCGTGGTGAGCATCACGCCATAGAACGACTGCCTCAGAACCTCTTGGAAACCCCTGCTTTTGCGGATGGCGTCAAGCGTCACCACGTCGACCAAAAGCTCGTCGCAGTACTTGTCGCGCTGGAATTTTATGACAGGAATCCGCTTCATACCTTATTTACTACTATAAGGAGTCGTTTTTGAGACTGCAAATGTAGTGGTTTTTCTTGGTAAACGCCAAAAAAAGTCAAATGCTCTTCGTCCGTTCCCAATCTTCGCTTTTCGCGTGGCGGCGGGCTGCTGGCTGGCGGGGAAGTGATTTTGCTTATTGTATTAACTTGTTGTTTTTCAGCAATACTTACAAAAAGGTGCGTGTATTGACAAAAGGTAAGTGACTGAAAATTAGAAATTTTTGTATATTTTTGCACCGTTAATCCAAAAACGATGAACAAAAAGGAAATACAAAATGCCACTTTCCCCGATTGCCCGATACGCAACGTGATTTCGCATATCACCGACAAGTGGTCGCTTCTGGTGCTCTACACCTTGGAGCAAAAGGAAGTGCTGCGTTTCAAGGACTTGTGGCGACAAATCCCCGACATTTCGCAAAAGATGCTGACCTCCACGCTGCGCCATCTCGAAGACGACGGCATCATCTGCCGTGAGGTGTTCATGGAGGCGCCGCCGAGGGTGGAATACCGCCTCAGCGAGCGCGGAAAGAGCCTCATGCCGCATCTCGACGCATTGATTTCATGGGGCATCGAGCATCAGGAAAACATATTGCAAGACAGAAACAAACGATCAACTGATACACAACAATAAATTAACACAAAATGAAAACATTAGAAACCATCAAGGAAGGCAAGAACTACACTGCCGTGTCGGTGGGAAAGACCGACGAAATCATCAACTACGAACTGCCCATGGGTCCCGATTTCACCCTGAAAGGCAAGGTGTTTGTCGGACAGGCACTGAAGGCCACAGGCTGCGAGATTTCCTACCAGACCCTCGTTTCGGGACAGGACAGCGGCTTTCTTCACACCCACAAGACCCACGAGGAACTCTACATCATCCTCAAAGGCAATGGCACCTATCAGGTTGACAGCGAGATGATTCCCGTCTCCGAAGGCAGCATCGTCCGCGTGGCTCCCGACGGCAAACGCGCCCTCAAGAACACAGGCAACGAGCCGCTGACGATGATTTGCATCCAATACAAATCCAACAACTTCACCGATGCCGACAGCCCGATGACCGATGGTGTCATCCTCCAAGACGAGGTGAAGTGGTAAAACACCGATTATATCGATATGAACGAGCCGCAATCCGGGCAATGGCTTGGGTTGCGGATTTTTTCGTAGTTTTGCACGCAAGGAATAAACGTTTGACATGGAAATACAAAAATTATATCATGCTCTCCAATCCGCCGATGCCGTCGTAGTCGGCGCGGGTGCTGGCCTATCCACCTCGGCGGGTTTCACTTATTCGGGTGAGCGTTTTGAGAAACACTTTGCCGATTTCATCGAGAAATACGGCTTCACCGACATGTACACGGCGGGATTCCACCAGTTCCCGACCGAGGAGGAGCATTGGGCCTACTGGAGCCGACATATCTACTACAACCGCTATGTGCCCGCCCCGAAACCCGTTTACAACAACCTCTTGAAACTCGTGCTGGACAAGGACTATTTCGTCATCACCACCAATGTCGATCACCAGTTCCAAAAAGCTGGCTTCGACAAACAACGGTTGTTCTATACCCAAGGCGACTACGGGTTGTTCCAATGTGCGAAACCTTGTCACCAAAAAACCTACGACAATGAGAAAACCATCAGGAGAATGATTGCGGCGCAAAACGATATGAAAATACCGACCGAATTGATTCCCCATTGTCCCGTCTGTGGCGGCCCCATGAAGGTCAACCTGCGGGCCGATGACACCTTTGTGGAGGACGAAGGCTGGCACCAGGCTGCACAGCGTTACCTCGATTTCGTGAACAGCCACCAACACGGAAAGGTGTTGTATTGGGACCTCGGCATAGGCAGTAACACCCCGACCATCATCAAACTGCCTTTTATGCAGATGACCTACAAAAACCCAGAGGCGATTTATGCCACCATCAACCTTGGCGAGGCGTTCACTGTGGAACAAATCAAAGACAGGTCGATTGTGATTGATGGAGATATTGGGGAAATACTAGAGGAATTGTTGAATCGTTGAATTGTTGAGAATGAAACGTCTGGACTATTTAATAGACTATCTTCTAAAAGAAGACCCACAGTATTCTGAAATGCAGGTCCCTACGGATTTGCAAGGCAAGCGCGACCTGTTCCGCGCCTTGCGCAATGTGCGTTGGCCGAAACCCGTCAGTGAGGAATTTATGCGTTTGCAGGATGAGGAACTGCAGGTGCAATTACAAGAAAAGGGTGTGGTAGAATTGGACGATTGTAGAGACGGTGTGCACACCGTCTCTACCAACAAACAATTGCTGGTATGGCAAGGCGATATCACCCGATTAAAGGTAGACGCCATCGTCAATGCGGCCAACAGCCAGATGTTGGGCTGCTTCCATCCTTTGCACAAGTGCATCGACAATGCCATCCATTCCGCAGCCGGTGTGCAATTGCGCGAGGAGTGTTATCAACTGATGCTCCAACAAGGTCACGAGGAGCCAACTGGTCAAGCCAAAATCACAAAGGCTTACAACCTGCCGTGCAAGTATGTCATACACACGGTTGGGCCGATTATTCCGACAGGCATCCCAAACCCATTGCAAAAGGAACAGTTGGCCTCTTGCTACCGTTCTATCATGCAATTAGCCGATGAAAACCGTCTTGAAAGCATCGCCTTCTGCTGTATTTCCACAGGCGAGTTCCGCTTCCCGAACCAAATGGCTGCCGAAATCGCCGTACGAACCGTCAAAGATTACTTGACTGAACATCCCGATTGCAGTGTCAAACAGGTGGTTTTCAATGTGTTCAAGGATGTAGATAAGGGGATTTATCAACAGATTTTATAGAAGAGTTCATCGGAGCTTTTTTTCGGCAATTATTGTGGGTGAGCCCATCGGCTGGATTTTCATCGTTGCCACGCTCGTCATGGCGGCGGGGTGCTGGCTGGCAGGAGGTGATTATTGGAGCAGCGTCCTCTTCACTCAAAATGCCTTGCAAAAGCCACCGTATCCGTCACCACGAGTTGCGGGGCGCCGTCTTCGCGATGGATAATGGCACAGCCTGAAGGCAAGTCTTCGGGCAAGAACTCGAAGTCCTTGCCTTCTACGATATAAGTGCGATAGTCTTTCTCAAGGCGCTCGCGGTCCATCAAGCCGGCCATCGCATCGAGGAATTTCTCTGCGGTGAAGTCGTCGATGAAAGGTTTCACTGTCTGCATCATCGGCTTCCAGGAGTTAGGCTCGCCCGTTTCTCTTTCATAAACGCCTGCCAAATGGAAGGCATAGCAATAGCCGCGCCAATACAAGAGCCAGATGTAGTCGCCGTCGTTCCAAAACTTCTCCTCGGCCTCCTCGTCTGGTGCGTTCCTATAGGGGCTGTGATAGAGTCCGGCAAGGGCGATGTTGAAGTAAGTGGCGAAATAAGTCGGATCTTCCAATCCCGAGGCCACGAGTTGGTAGCCTGTCTGCATCTCATTGAAGCCCTCTGGGAACCACACAGGGCCGTTGTTCAGCCATTTATGCCCAACTTCATGGGTAAACAAATCCCTGCGCTTTGTGGTCAGGATAGTGTCGGCAGTGGCATCATAACGTGAGACGAAGCCGTTGGTGAACCCGTTTCCTGTCGCTTCCCAAGTGTTTCGGCGAAAAGGGAAAAACAGCATCGAATAAGGCCCGTCGTATTCATCGCCCCAAAAGCTGGAGATGGCAGAATAAAAGGTCTTGAAATAGTCGGTGAGTTCCGCTTTGTTCATCTCTGCATTCTTGCGAAGGGCCGTCACCAAATAGTGAAGATTTCCGTCAACCATCACTGAGTCAACGGTCAGCAAAGGGTCGCCTGCGATGACTGACCATGCAATGTCGCGCACATTCCCTTCAAAACGCTCCGTTCCCTTTCCGGCATTATAGAGGCAGAAAACGGGATAATCGGGCACCGACTCCCAAGTGACCGAAACGGGTGTCTCGTCGTCTTCGGCAGGCACGGCAAACAAGTTTTCCGTCCTCGTGAACAGCATCGCATCATCGATGTCGGGGCGGAAGACATCCCACAGGCAACCGCCGGGCGAACCGTAATCGGCGGGCAGCGTGCAACGGACGACATACGAGAATCGGGCTTTTCCGTGTTCAGGGATAACGGTTAGTTCAAGCGACGACGTGTCAATCAACACTTTTCCTTTTTCGATATTCAAATCCTGGAACCAAGTCATCTGGTCGGTCATTCCCCCGTTTTCGGAGGCATAACTAAAAACTATGGTATCGGCAGGCGTGGCCAAAGCAACAGAAACGCCTATGCCATCACCTTTCCAAGACAACACATAATCAATGTGTTGGGCGTTTCTTGAACAGGAGGCAAATGCCAAAGCGGTCAGCAGAATAAAAAACAGTTTTTTCATTTCGATATTGTTTGAAATCCAGGATAGGATATCGGATAATCGTGGCACCAAAATTAGGGAATTTTTGGGTCCTGGGGTAATTGTTTTCTGCAAAAAGAAACATTCTTTCGCAAAAACCTGTACTTTTGCAGTTGAATTTAACATGATTGCATCCATGCGCTTTTTAGCCACCATATTGTTCTTCTTTCTTATGAGCCTGAATGGTTGTGTAAATCAATCAGTTTCGACGGGAAAGGAATGTGCAAAGACAGACAGCATTGTCTTTGTTGACTCCATGGAGGCCAACTTGATGAATCTCTACAATGCTGCTGCCGAGACCCGTCATGCCGTGCAACAGGAAAGCACGGTTTGTACGCCCGGTTTCAGTATGCGAGTTTTGCCCAACCGCACCCGAACCGTCAGTAATGTCAGCATCAGGCAGGTGTTGCTTTCGACGCACAAGCCTGCTGTTTCAAGGTTAATTCATCATTCTGTCACCCAGTTAGTTGCGTTCCCGAAGGAATACCATGTGTTCCGGTTGAGACGCATCCTGGTTTAGGTCGTTCCTTTTTTTTCGTTTTCCCCTAATTTAAGGCGCATTATGCACCTTATGGGATAATTGTATGCGGACGCACGCGGTGCGTCCTTACAGATGGCTGCCATAATGCGACAGCCCAACAATTAAACAATTAAACAACCAACAATTAAACATCGATAAAAATGGAAACGACAAATTATAAGAATCTCAAAAACCACGAACTCACTGAACTGGAACGCAAAGGCCTCTTCCGCCGCTGGCACTATATGCCCACGCAGATGGCGGTGAGCAAAAAAATGTATTACTTCATCGCCGACGACTACGACGACTTGAGAGCATGTCTTGAAAAGCATCATTTCAACGATATAAAGAAACTGCATTGCAAGACACTTAGCCCTATTGAATTGTTCGTACTTTACACTAAAGACCAACAATTTGCAGCCGTTCAACTCTTTCGTTACTCGGATTACGAATTCAAACCGAAATCCGACATCACTGTTTACAAAGGTGCTGATGCGGAGGCGTTTTTTAGTGTCTTGAAAGAATTGAAACCAGAGGAATAAGGACTCATGCAAATAGAATTCGTTTTACTGATTCTGTCAATCCTATTCTTTGCCAGCATCTTGGCAGGCAAGGCGGGCAGCCGTTTCGGCGTGCCTGCCTTGCATCTTCATGTGGGCGACCGGCTCATGCTCCTCAGCGACAATCAGGCAGAGCTTGAGTGCGCTCTTGAGGCACTTGGCATTTGAACCTGCATTGCAGATTTTTTTCATCCTCAAGGAACACCATTTTTGCGATTTTCCGTACTTTTGCACCCGTTTTTCGGCGAGCGTGTCGGTAGCCGAATCATAGGGTGAATCTGTAAGAACTATGCCAGTTGGACACATGTTTAATTGAATAGATTCTTACGTATGAAGAAAGATTCATCCAATCCAAAGATTCTTGTTGCGACCATCCTTTCGATGTCGCTGTTGACCGTGATGGCGGGAGCCGCCGTCGCACCTGCCTTGAATGCCATCAGCGCCCATTTCGCTGACGCCAATCCGCTGCTCATCCAGTTTGTGGTGAGCATGCCTGCGCTGTTCATCATCCTCACCAACCTCTGTTTCCCGATGCTGTGCCGCGTGATGCGCACCCGCACCATCGCCCTTTGTGGCCTGCTGCTTTATGTGGTGGCGGGAAGCGGTGCCTTTTTTGCTGATAACATTGCTGTGTTGCTGGTACTCAGGGCCTTGTTAGGCGTGAGTGTGGGCATGATTATGCCGCTTTCCACGGGCCTTTTGGCCTACTATTTCCCTCCCGAGGAGCAAGCCCGCCTGATGGGTCTTGCCGCTGCCATGAACCAGATGGGCGGCGTGGTGGCCACTTTCCTCGCGGGAATGTTGGCGGCAGTCAGTTGGAACTATGCCTTCTTGGTGTATCTGCTTGGCCTCATCGCCGTGGTACTCGTCATGCTTTTCCTGCCCAACGAAAGCCTGATGAAAAAAGACCCAACAACACTAAACTCTAAACCCTCAACTCTCAACTTACTAAAGAAATTCCACCCCTCGGTCGTGGGCATGTTCCTCGTGATGATCCTTTTCTTCATCTACCCCACCAACTTCGCGCTGACGGCCTCTGGGATGCTTTCGGTGACGGGAATCACTTTGGTGATGATGGGCTTGGATGTGGTGGCTTTCCTGGTAGGCTTGGTTTTTGGCGCAATGATGAAACGCTTCGCCGCACAGATGAAATACGCTGCTCCCATCGGCTTCATGGCGGGGTATTTATGCCTTGCCGGAGGGACTTCATTGTCACTTCTTTTGCTTGGCTCAGCACTCATCGGCATTGCCAACGGCATCGGCGTTCCCTACCTGAACACCATCGGAAGCGTGAAAGCGGGCAAGGAAGCGGCCACCACCGTGATGCCTTTGCTTTCCACGGCACTCTATTTGGGACAGTTCCTCTCCCCACTGATTGTTTCGCCTATCGCATTGGCCGCTCATTTGTCACCATACATGGTAGGCGCAATCATCGCGGTCGTTTATCTGCTTCAGGCCATTGTTACTAGGAAGGGTCAGATGCTGCCTCAGTAATCAAAAAAAACATAATCTTTTTATCTAACAAACTCGTTTTCAAATCTTTGAAAAGAGCAATAATAATCTTATTAACCCAAAAAGTAATATTATGTCAGTAACAGTCAATACCGCAATCCAGGCATGGGCTTAGATTGTGGTATTTTTGTTCAAAGGGAACAGCAAGTAGATTTCACCCGTTTATAGATTGTTTTTTATTAACTTTGCAGCCGAATTGCGAAACAGATAAATCGGAATTTTCAAGGACTTGATGATGAGAAAAGAACTGTCGGAAATGATGTTGGAAGAATTGTGGGAGTTATTCCCCATCTTCCTTGTTCAGCCCAATGATCAATGGAATGAATACTTCAAGGAAATAGAAACTGAAATTACTAACCTTTTGACAGGTTATCCTGTTAAAAGAATCAGTCACATTGGAAGCACAGCGATCCATGGCATTTGGGCCAAGAACATTGTTGATGTGATGGTTGAGATATCTGAAAATGCCGACATGGAAGAAGTATCGCATGTTATGGAGCAGAATGGCTTTATCAGAATGTCTGAAGAAAAGGGACGTATTTCACTCAACAAGGGATATACAAAAGAGGGATTTGCGGATAAGGTTTATCACATTCATCTTAGATACGCAGGAGATAATGATGAGCTGTATTTCCGCGACTATCTGAATGAGCATCCTCAGATTGCAAAGGAATATGAAACATTAAAGCTTGAATTATGGAAGAGACATGAGCATGACAGAGATGCCTATACCGTTGCAAAAACTGATTTCATTCGCAAATGGACAAAAGAAGCCCGTACATTATTTGGCAAAAGATACTGATAAATTCCACTTTATCAGAGTGTTATATGACTTTAATAAAGCATGAGGAAATAATAGAAATGAAAATAGAGAAATTCACGAATGATGACTTTGCTAAAGCAGTACCACTGGCTGCTGGTGCATGGGGAGAGTTTTATGCCGACGAACGGCAGTGGTTTATCGATGCAGTGGCAGAGTATATTCTCCGCTACAATTACAGCAATCCCTCGCTGGCCTTGAAGGCCGTGGGCGATGATGGCGTGATTCATGGGGTGCTGTTTGCCAACTTCCATGATGACAAGGCAGATGTCTATCAATGGCGCGAGAACATTGAAGCACAGATGACCGACCATGAGCGTGAACGCTTCCGTCTATTGGCCGACTATATGCTGGAGGTTGACGGGAAAACGGTGCAGTGCATGAATGACGACGAGGTGAAACTATCGCTCTTCATCAGTAATCAGAAAGGCTGTGGAAAGCAGTTGCTGCAGGCTATGATGGATGAGTTCCAGCGCAGAGACCTGCGAAATCTTTACCTTTGGACCGACACCAGTTGCACCCACGAATACTACCCTAAGCATGGTTTCACACTGGTAGGTCAGTTTCTCAGCGAGGTCTATGACTCGTACGCTCCTGGCTATACCACATATATCTATAAGAAAGAGTTTCGATTAAACGAGAACCAAGCGTAATTGCTCGCTACAGTTTGAGACCTGATTTACGGATTTTTTGTTTTTCACTGTAACATTTGTTACGCTCCAAGTCGTTCCTCGTATGTAGTTTTGCGGCAAATTTCACAACTTATTCAACACGCAAGACCATGAACGAGAAAATGTTTTGTTTCCAATGTCAGGAAACTGCCGGATGCGCCGGCTGTAAGATTTCAGGAGTGTGCGGAAAGACCCCACAAGTGGCTCATGCACAAGACCTTTTAATCTATGTCCTTAAAGGATTGGGCGTCATCGCCAACCATCACCAGCACGGGTGCGGACACGATTATTGCGATTTCCGCAAGAGCATCCACGCCTTCGTGAACGACGCACTGTTTTCGACCATCACCAACGCCAACTTCGATGCTGAGAGCATCTACGCCCGTATCGATAAAGGCTTGGAATTGCGCGAAATGTTCAAAGACCGAGTGACCAACAAGAAAGGCATCGTGCTCCCGAAACTTGATGTATTGGAATGGAATTGCCCCCGCGAGCAATATGACGAGAAAGCCCAAACCGTAGGTGTGCTTGCCGAAACCAACGAGGACATTCGCTCGCTGAAAGAGTTGACCATGTACGGCCTCAAAGGCATGGCCGCCTACTTGGAACACGCCGCCCGCCTTGGTCAAGTCGATGGCGACATCAATGAATTCATCCTGCAAACCCTTGGCCAATTGGTGACCTGCGACGATGTCAACGAACTCACCGCTCTTGTCCTGAAAACAGGCGAATGGGGCGTGAAGGCGATGGCCCTGCTCGACAAAGCCAATACTACCGCTTACGGCAACCCCGAAATCACCGAGGTAAATATTGGCGTGGGCAACCGTCCGGGCATCCTCATCAGCGGTCACGACCTCAACGACATTGAGCAACTTTTGGAACAAAGCAAGGACGCCGGCATCGACATCTACACACATAGCGAGATGTTACCTGCACATTATTACCCCAAACTAAAGAAATACAGCCACTTGAAAGGCAACTACGGCAACGCTTGGTGGAAACAACGCGAGGAGTTTGAAGCCTTCAACGGCCCCATTCTGTTCACCACCAACTGCATCGTGCCTCCGACCGCTAATGCAACCTACAAAGACCGCGTTTTCACCACCAACAGCACAGGTTTCCCGGGTTGGAAGCACATCCCCGCCGATGCCAACGGCAAAAAGAATTTCAGTGAAATTATCGCTTTGGCCAAGACCTGCCAAGCCCCGAAAGAGATTGAGACGGGCAAGATTATAGGTGGTTTTGCCCACGAACAAGTGTTTGCCCTTGCCGACAAGGTAGTAGAGGCCGTGAAAAGCGGTGCCATCCGCAAGTTCGTGGTGATGGCAGGCTGCGATGGTCGTATGAAGAGCCGCGAATACTACACCGAATTTGCCAAGGCCTTGCCCAAGGATTGCGTCATTCTCACGGCTGGTTGCGCCAAATACAAGTACAACAAGCTCGCCTTGGGCGACATCAATGGCATTCCGCGCGTGCTGGATGCGGGCCAGTGCAACGACAGTTACTCGCTGGCACTCATTGCATTGAAACTGAAGGAAGTGTTTGGCTTGGACGACATAAACCAATTGCCTATCGCCTATAACATCGCTTGGTACGAGCAAAAGGCTGTCATCGTCCTGTTAGCCCTGCTCAGCCTCGGTGTGAAGAACATCCACCTTGGCCCGACCTTGCCTGCTTTCCTTTCACCAAATGTGGCCAAAGTCTTGGTCGAAAACTTCGGCATTGGCGGGATTAGTACGGTTGAGGAAGATATGAGAATCTTTGGACTTTAACACTTCTTGTAGCCTTTCCCATCTTTTGTGATAAGGCCCTCGCTCACCATTTCCGAAAGCACACGGCTGAGCGAGGGTCTTGTTGCACCAAGTTGTTCAGCAGCGGCGGCCACTGAGGTGATGCTGCCATTGGCTTCGAGGTATTCGATGACGCGGTTGCGAAGACTGTTGACGGCGAAGGCGCGCATCTTTCGGCTCAGGAAGCGGCCTCGCTCGGAGAGGATTTCAAGGAAGGCGCGCAACACGGTTGACTCCTGTTGCATAAACTCGAAGAAGGCTTCGCGGTTGATGTGCCACACTACGCAATCAGTGAGGGCGGTGACTTCCACAGGGACGACATTATTGTTGGCAAACAGAAACGCTGGTGCCAGCAACATTGGGGCTTTCAGGTGGTCGACGAGCACCTCGCGGCCTTCCTCGCCCATCATTCGCGCCTCGGCTTGACCTTCGACAAGCACCATCAGCGCACGGCAAGGGTCACCCGGGTTGAGCATCCGCCTTCCAGCGGGATAATCCTGTCGGCGACAAGGGCTTTCGAGCAGACGCTCCAAGGATTCATCGCTGCATCCTGCAAAGAGTTTGACACGTTTCAGTTCTTCCATAACAGTGTTTTTTTCAGCGCAAAAATAAGGAAAAAAGTGCCTGATGTAACATTTGTTACGGTTTGCCGCAATGGAAAAGAAAGGCAACAGCCGCGCCGAAATCATCGAGGTGCTGAAGGATAAATTCACGGAGAAAAACCCTGATGTTAAAGTTTAGAGTTGAGTGTTTAGAGTTTAGAGTTGTAGGGCTGTCACACCGTGGCAGCCGCAAAAGATGACAATATGGAAATCACAAAAGACACAAAACTAGCCGACCTCATCGCCCAATATCCTTGGCTGAAGGCGGAAATGGCAAAAGTGAACGAAAAGTTCAAGATGCTCAACACGCCCGTTGGCAAAATCATGTTGGGCAAAGCTACCATCGCCGAGATGAGCAAGAAATCGGGGATGGAAGTGGAGGCCATCATCGAGAAAATCAAAGGATTGATTAACCAACACATAAACCAATAACAGAAAGGAACATCATGAAGTACAAAGTAAATGACAGTTGCATCGGTTGCGGCCTTTGTGAATCCACCTGCCCAGAAGTGTTCAGCATCCAAGGTGACGTGGCTGTCGCCATTGAAGGCGAAGTGCCAGAGTCGGCAATGGCTTCAGCCGCCGAAGCCAAAGAAGGCTGCCCAGTGGGAGCCATTGAAGAAGCGTAACATAAAGTTCTAACAACTCAACCGCCGCAAGGTTTTTCTTGACCTTTGCGGCGGTTTTGTTTTTTCGGATTACCGAAAAAAGCCTACCTTTGCAGTCTAAACTGTTATTACTACCATTATGGGCACGGCTATCGGTTTATTGATTCCTTTGTTGGGCACCATGCTCGGTGCGGCCTTCGTCTTTTTCATGAAGAAAGACATGTCGCCGAGGTTGCAGAAGTCGCTGTTGGGCTTTGCTTCGGGTGTGATGATTGCCGCGTGGCTTACCCCTATCCTACCCTACATGCTTGCCTTCGCTGCTGGTGCCATGTGCTATGTGGTCGTCGAGGAACTGATTCCCGAGGCTTCATCGGGCGAGCATTCCAACCTCAGCACCATTGGTTTTGCCATTGGTTTTGTGCTGATGATGGTTTTGGATGTGGTGATGGGGTGATTTTTTTACTATTTTTGCAGCCGCTTATCAGAAGGAGTCGCCGAGATAGTCTTGCAGCCCTCGTTTAAGCTTCAGGATATGAAATGAACAGCCTTCCTTCCAGAACCAAAGCACTTATCAGCGTCAGTTTCAAAGAATTTGCCAAATATGCCTTGCCGAGCATCATAGGGATGCTCATCGTGGGTTTGCAGACCATCATTGACGGGCTTTTCGTGGGCCGTGGCGTGGGTGCATTGGGTCTTGCCGCCGTCAACATCGCCATGCCGCTCATCAGCTCGATGCTGAGCGTGTCCATCATGATCATTTCAGGCGGTATCGTCATCACGGGCATCGCCAAAGGACGGGGCGACGAATCACTGGCGAAAGGCTATACTTCGCTAACCTTTGTCACCTTGTTAGTCACCATTGCGTTACTGTCCGTTCTGGTCGGCATCTTCCTTAAGCCCTTATGCTATTTCCTTGGTAGCAACGATGAGGTGTATCCATTTGTACGACAATATCTTGGCATCATCGGTTGCGGCTTCATCTTCTATTGCATCCCCAACTTCACGGAGGCCTTCACCCGCCTCAACGGGAAACCCAACTGGGTGTTTGTCAGCGGGGTCATTTGCTGCGTGGTGAACATCGTCCTGGACTATTTCTTCGTGCTGCGTTTCGGCTGGGGCGTGGCCGGAGCTGCCATAGCCACTTGCATAGCCAACACCACGGCGGCCTTGGTGCTGTTTCGCTTTGTCCGATTCGGCAAGATGATGGGTGGACGCAAGGAGATCAAAAAGATGTTTTTCAACGGCTCGTCCGAGATGCTGACTTCGGTTTCGGCGGCGGTCACCACCTACATCTTCAACCTCGTGCTGATGCGTGAGATTGGCACCAAGGGTGTGGCGGCGTTCACCATCGTCTGTTACCTCAACTTCATCGTCAACATGTCGATTTTCGGGCTGTCGCAGGCCATGTATCCTTTGATGTCGTACAGCGTCGGCGCCCAAAACCACAGAAGGGTCAAGTCGTTGTTGGCCAACGCCTTGCTTCTCGGTGGCGGCATCGGCATCGGGGTGTTTCTGCTCGTTTTGGTTTTCAAACACGGCATTGCAAGTGCCTTCAGCAACGGCGACCTGGAGTTGCAGACATTGACCACCGTGGCGACAACCTACGTCACGCTACATTATCTAGTGTCGTTCGTCAACATTGTGGCTTGCAGTTTCCACACCGCCATCGAGCGACCTTTGGAGTCGGTGGTCATCGCCCTCTGCCGAAGCATCGTCTTCGTGCTGATTCCCATGTTTTTGCTCACCCCTATCATCGGACAGGATGGCATTTGGCTCAGTATGCCTATTGCCGAGGTAATGACGTTGATGGTCAGCATTCCGCTGGTGTTGGTGTCGTTGAGACGACTTACGCGAACGAAAAAAAACCTTATCTTTGCCGAAAACTAGAATTTATGTACAGCCTAAACTACAAAGTAACCACAAGCACCTGCGACAGCGAGGGCAAACTCAAACTGTTTTCCGCCCTTCAGATGATGCAGGACTGCTCGGAGATGTGGATCGACAGCGAGCCACAGGTAAAAGAATATTTTGCCCGTGAGAACATGGCGCAACTGCTGGCCTCAAGGCAGGTGGAGATCATACGCGTGCCCGATTTCAAGGAAGAACTGACCGTGACTACCTCAGTCTACGGCATGAAGCCCATGTTCGGCTTCCGCAACACTTTTATCTATGATGCCGAAGGCAAGCCCTGCTACCGCACTTGGAGCATGGGTGCCTTTGTGGATAAAGTCAACGGCAAATTGAAACGTGTGGACGATGTCGTGGCCAACTCGCTGCTCATTGAACCGCAGCTAGAGATGAACTACAAAGACCGCCGCATCATCCTGCCGAAGGAAGGAGGCAAGACCTTTGCGCCCATCTCGGTGATGCGTGCCGACATCGACTACAACCGCCACGTCAACAATGCCAACTACATCCGCATAGCGATGGAGTTGCTTCCTGAAGATTTCATCATAAAGGGGCTTCGCGTAGAATATCGTGTGGCCGCCAAACTGGGTGACAGCCTCACTCCTACCCTTTTTGAGATAGAAAACGGCTTCATCATCGAGTTAGCCATTGGAAGCGAGGCGAGCGCTATTGTGGAGTTTACTTCAAAATAGACGATTTCTCCAAATCGCGAAAAGCCCTCGGCGAAAGCCCAGTATAATGAACTCTTCCATGCCCTTGAAGCCTGCAAAAATCCGATGCTTTGCCCTATCGTTACAATCCCAAGAAATTGTGATTTTTTCGACCATAAATCATCATTGACTTGTCAAACAAAACCCTTCTAATTCAATACTTTTTTACTTTTGCTGTAACAAAATCCGCTCTTCTCCGTATTACATGAAAATGTAACCTGATGAAAAACTACAAAATCCCTATCATTCTGTTTGCCGTTTTCGAGATTATCGCCATTTCACTATGGCTGGCAACAGGAAGTTTGTTCTATTTGCTCAACTTCAGCTATATCGGTGCCATCATCGGTGTTGGACTGGCCTTGTCAAAGACGGGATGGAAATATGCCAGAGAATTCATCCAGTTTGGCGTAGGTGCCTATATGCTGGTCTTTCTCGGACTGATATGCAGGGAGAACATGCAGATCGAGGGCTTTTGGTATTACTTGTTCTCCGGCGTAGTGGGCGCAGGTGTGCTTCATTATCTCATCGCTAAAATCTTCGGGCCTCTCCTCTTCGGGCGCGGCTGGTGTGGCTATGCCTGTTGGACCGCCATGATCCTTGACCTCCTCCCCTACAAACAGCCACAAGGTCCGAGAAAGAAGATTGGTTTCATCCGTTACATCGTGTTCGCGTTGTCGCTAATCCTCGTCCTCCTGCTGTTCCATTTCGACAAAGCCAACAAGCACACCCTATTCATGCTGTTTCTCATCGGCAACTTGGTCTATTATGTGGTGGGCATCCTTCTTGCCGTTGTGTTCAAGGACAACCGCGCCTTCTGCAAATACATTTGTCCCGTCACGGTCTTCCTCAAGCCGATGAGCTACTTCTCCTTGCTGCGCATCCATTGCGACGAGAGCAAATGCATCCAGTGTGGCAAATGCCTGAAAGTGTGCCCGATGGAAGTGGAAGTGAACAACGACTCACGCAAACGCAAAAACGCCACCGAGTGCATCCTCTGCCATAAATGCACCAAGGAATGCCCTGTGAAAGCACTGAAATAACTAATACTACTACGAGAACGAAACTAACTAGTAACCTCTTCTCCATCCTCATTAATAATTAGGCTTTCTTCCCAAAAACCCCAATTGTTGGGGATTGGACTGCGAAGACAAAAACGGGACTTTTGCACTCGTATTTGAATAATAGTGTCCGCTATGAAACTGATTACGATTGCAAAATGCGCTGCATTGGCTTTGGCACTGAGTGTCATGCCTTTGCAAGCACAGAACAAAGTCAACGATTCCACCAAGTTTTTCTCCCTTTCGCGCCTCACTGTGGGTGGATACGGCGAAGCCGTCTACACCCGTAACTTCTATAGCGACAACATGTTTCGCTATTCCCATGCCGAGCGTTACAAAGACGCCAAAGGCCACGGCCGCGTCGACCTGCCCCATGTGGTCATCAACCTGGGCTACGACTTCGGCAAAGGCTGGAGCATGGGCAGCGAAATCGAGTTTGAACACGGCGGCAATGAGGTGGCCGTGGAGATCGAAGCCGAAGAGACGGGCGAGTTCGAACATGAAATCGAGCGCGGCGGCGAGGTGGCCCTCGAGCAGTTCTGGCTGCAGAAGTCGTTCGGCAAGGGCTTCAACATCCGTGTGGGTCACATCATCGTTCCCGTCGGACAAACCAACTACGCCCACCTGCCCACCGAGTTTTTCACCTGCTACCGCCCCGAAGGCGAGTTCACCATCATGCCCAACACCTGGCACGAGACCGGCATCAGCCTGTGGGGCAAGCTAGGCAATTGGCACTACGAGGCCATCGTGGTGCCCGCCCTCAACTCCAACATGTTCAACAACGCCAACTGGGTGAAGAACGGCTCAGCCTCGGGCTTTGAGTTCCGTGTGGCCAACCATTTCGCTGGCGCCCTGCGCGTCGACAACTACAGCATCAAGAATCTACACATCGGTGTGAGCGGCTACATCGGCAACACCTTTAATAATGACGCCGTCACCAACGAGTTCTCCGAGACGAGCCAATACAAAGACGTGAAAGGCACCGTCGTCATCGGCACGGCCGAGTTCGACTACAAAGGCCACGGCCTCGTGGTGCGCGGCAACTTCGACTACGGCCACCTCGGCGATGCCGCCCTCATCTCGTCGTGGAACAAGAACCAGAACCACCAGAGTTTCTCGCCCTATCCGCGTTCGCTGGTCGGCGAGGCCGCCTTGGCCGCTGGAGGCGAGGTCGCTTACGACATACTGCATACCATCAAACACAAAGGCAACCATCAGCTCTATGTCTTTGGCCGCTACGACTACTACGACAGCTACATCCCCACCGCTAACACCCTCACCGACTACCAATGGACCGACCGTCATGTGATGACCCTCGGCGTGAACTATTACCCCATCAAGCAGGTCGTCATCAAAGCGCAATACGCCAAACGCTTCCTGAAGGAACAATACAACGATGAGCCTGCGTTCTCTTTGGGCGTGGCGTATAGTGGATTCTTTACGAAATAATCAAATTCAAAACACCAATAAAAAATGAAGCATTTATTCAGATCCGCAGCCATAGTCGCTGCATCCCTCCTGCTCGCAGTGAACTTCAGCTCCTGCAACAAAGATCCTCAAACCACCACCGAGGAAGCCAACAAAGCCCAGAAAGAGGCCATCGTCAAGCAGTACCTCAACCACACGGTGTATCCCACCTATGCCAACTTGGCTGAACAGACTGAAAAACTCGTCGACAACCTCGAAACCTTGAAGGCCAACAAGACCCAAACCAACGTGAATGCCGCCACCGTCACCTTCCTTGAAGCCCGCAAGTGGTGGGAGATGAGCGAGGCCTTCCTCTTTGGCGCCGCCTCCGACTTTGGCATCGACCCGCACATCGACTCATGGCCACTCGACGAAGACGCTTTCAACAACCTGATGGCCAGCCCCAACATGATTGCCGCCCTTGCCACCGATGAAGACGGCATGGTGGCCGGCGAACAGCTCGGCAACGCCCTGCTCGGCTTCCATGGCATCGAGTTCATCCTCTTCCGTGAGGGTCAGCCCCGCAATGTGAACGAAATCACCGACGACATGATGACCTATATCGTCGCCGTGTCGCGCGACCTGCGCAACCGCTGCTTCCAACTCGAAGTAAGCTGGAACGCCAATGCACCGCAAGCCCACAAAGACCTTATGGAAGAACTTGAGTTCAATACCACCGTCAACGGAGGTCGCAACACCTACGGCGAAAACATGACCCAAGCCGGTCAGGCTGGCAGCACCTTCGCCACCTTCACCAACGCCCTCGAGGCTATCGCCGACGGCTGCATCGACATCGCCGACGAGGTGGGCACCTCCAAAATCGGCAAATGCCACACGGGCGAAGACGTGACCTATGTGGAGTCGCCTTACAGCCAGAAGTCCATCACCGACTTCCATGACAACATCATCAGCATCAAGAACGCCTACATGGGTGGCATGGAAAGCCAACGTGACGAGTCCCTCTCAGTGCATACCTATATCAAAGAATACAACGCCGAGCTCGACACCAAGGCCTTGAACGCCATCGAAAACGCCATTGCGAAAATCGATGCCATGAAGGCCCCATTCGTGCAGTTCTATGCCGACGCCAGCGCTGGCGAAGCCATGGAAGCCTGCCAAGACCTCTCCGACGTGATGGCCGAGGTGAAGGCTGAGTTCGGAAAGATCGACAGGAAGTAATCTCAAGGTCGCTTCGCGTCATTGCGAGGCACGAAGCAATCTAGACAAGGAACCCTTCCCTAGATTGCTTCGTCGTTCCTCCTCGCAATGACGGCAAGTGACGGATAAAAACAGAAAAACAACACAAAAACCCAAATATCATGATAAATTACAAGCACTTTGGCATCATCGCCTTTGCAGGCCTTATGGCTATGGCCGCCTGCAATCCGAAGGACCCCATCCCCGAGGTCGTCAGCGAAGAGACCTACGCCGGAGGCGAATTGGGCACCACCTTTAACAGCTCGCAATCCGCCTACGAAGACCCCACCCCTGCCGTCGAACAAGCTGGCTTGGGTACCGCCTTCAAGTATGGCGAGTATTTCTTTGAGCGTACCTACACGCAAAACAACCCTCCCTTTAACGGATTAGGTCCCCTTTACATCCGCAGCAGCTGCATCGCTTGCCATCCTGGCTACGGCCATGGTATGCGCATGGACCGTTACCGCGCCGACGACTGGGGCAACGGCTACCTGCTCGTCTTCACCGACCGCAACGATACCTACCTTAGCAGCTACACGGGCATGCCTCAAACCAAGGCCGTAGCGCCTTTCAAAGCTCCTTTGGACGAAACCCAAATCCAAATCAACTGGCTGAGCTACACCGACGAATGGGGCAACCAGTTCCCCGACGGCGAGACCTACAACCTCACCTATCCCGAGGTCTACATCCCCGAAGAGGCTTTCTACGTGCCGCTTGAAGTGGGTGGCCAGCCCATCCCCTACAGCGACTTCGTCTGCCGCCTCGAATCGACCATCGGCATCTATGGCACCGGTTTGATCGATGCCATCCCCGACGACTCACTGAAGGCACAATACCAAAAAGAGTATAATGACGGCTACATGCAAAACGGCCTCAACCCCGCCATGTGGGCCGGCTCCGACTTTGCTCCGACGGGCTATTACGGCAACACGACCCATCCTAAGAAGTACACCTACGCCCTCACGCGTGGTCCTTTGCAGGACGCCCCCGGCGCCAACGCCATCTGGAACATCACCAACGTGACACACCACACCAAGATGGGTCATTACATGACCGCCGCCTACGCCACCAAGGCTTCGCAAGACCCTGACGTGCAGGCCGAGTTCTACAACTACTTCCCACAATACAACCTCACGGGCAATGTGGAGACCGACATCTACAACTACCTGATGATGAACGACCAAATCCCCGAATCCCTGAAGGTTCCCGAGATGAAGGACGAGGACTATGTCAACTTCATGGTATGGCACCGCGGCTTGGCCGTCCCTGCCGCCCGTAACATGGACGACCCTGAAGTGCAACGCGGCAAGGAACTCTTCAACCAGATGGGTTGCGCCTATTGCCACCGTCCTTCGTGGAAGACCGGCGACGACATGTTCACCGACCCGACTGGTTTCTTCGCCGACGGCGATGCCCGTCTGCCCCGCTATCCCAACCAGAAGATTTGGCCTTATAGCGACTACATCCAGCACAAGCTCCACATGGAGAACGACATCCGCACGGGCTGGTGCCGCACCACCCCACTCTGGGGCCGTGGCTTGAGTGCCAGATGCACCGGTCGTAGCGACCGCTTGCACGACTGCCGCGCACAAACCGTCATCGAGGCCATCATGTGGCACGGCAACGCCCAAAGCGACGCCCGCCGCTCGGTGGAGAAATTCCGCGAGCTTTCGAAAGAAGACCGCGACGCCGTCGTGAAATTCATTGACGCAATTTGATTGAAACAATGGTTGTAGAGACGCGGCACGCCGTGTCTCTACAGGTTTGTAGGGCTGCCGAACGGCAGCCCTACATCCTTATTAATTAGGACAAAACCGCCAAAAAATCGCCAAACATGGGGAGAGGGTTCAATTGTTTTTTTTCGGACATTTGCAGCGTAATTGAATTAATATTGCCATGAAATATCTTCGTCACATCACATCTGTTCTCGTCATCATACTCATCGCCGTACTCGCCGCAGGCACCATCGTCGAAAAACTGCATGGCTCGGAGTATGCGTTGGCACACGTCTATTCGGCATGGTGGTTCGTAGGGTTATGGGCGGTGTTAGCCGTTCTCATCATCATTATGAATGTGAAATGCCGTATGTGGAAAAGACTGTCGGTCTGCGCCTTGCATCTGTCCATCCTGCTCATCCTTTTGGGTGCGCTCCTCACCATGCTCACGGGCCAGCACGGCAGGATGAAACTCGAACCCAACCGCCCCAACAGCCATTTCTTTATCGAGGACAAAGGAGAGATAACAAAAGAAGCGCTGCCCTTCAGCCTCACCTTGGACCACTTTGAGATTGTGAAATATCCCGACAGCGAGAAACCGAAGGACTATGTGAGCTACCTTCAACTCACCGATGGCGAAACCCAAAAGGACATCGTCATCTCGATGAACAACATCTTGAGACACAAGCATTACCGTTTCTACCAAAGCGACTACGACGAGCAGGGCAACTCCGTCCTCGACGTTGCCCGCGACCCCTGGGGCATCGCCGTGACCTATGCGGGTTATGCGATACTGTTCGCCGCATTGGCGGCCATCCTTATTGAGCAACGCAAGGCCTTCCGTGCCGTCACCTGGTCGTGGCTAGGCGTGCTCATCGTTTTGATGGTGCTGCTCTACGTCAGGATGCTTACCCATCCCCTGTTGCCTGTGCTGCGCTCGCCTTTCTTCAGCCTCCACATATCCACTATCGTCACGGCCTATGCCCTGCTCCTTGGAATCTTGGTGGTAGGCGTCGTCGCCCTCGTCAAGCCGAAAGACAAGGCTCGTATGGAACGCTTGAAAAGCCTCAGTACGGCGATGCTCTACCCAGCAGTCGCCTTGCTCGCCATCGGCATCTTCATCGGCGCGATATGGGCCAATGTCTCATGGGGCAACTACTGGTCGTGGGATCCGAAGGAAGTCTGGGCACTCATCACCTTGCTCATCTACGCTGCTCCATTGCACGAGAAGGTATGGAAAGCCTTCCAGAAGCCCGTGTTTTTCCACATCTATGGCATCCTTGCCTTCCTGAGCGTGCTCATCACCTATTTCGGCGTAAACATGCTCTTGGGCGGCGTTCATGCCTATAACTGATTGCCTTAATTGCTTTTCTTGCGGCTGATGCCCAACACGCACCAGCGGAGGAAAGGTATGCGCCAACAATCTAAAAACACACAAATCCTTGAAAAAAAACGGCCAATCCAACCAAATCTTTTACTTTTGCAGTCTAAATCGGTTTTTGGATGACTGATAAACGACTGATATTTCTGATTTCGCTTTTGTTGGTGACGTTTTCGCCGCTCTTTGCCCAGCGTTTCGGTGGGGGCTTGATGGCGGGGGTGAACATCAGCACCATGAACATCAGCGGCAACGACAGCACACGTTTCCGTCCCGACTTCACCGGGGGAGTGCGCATCGCCCTCATCCCTGAGCACTCCATCTTTGGTGCCGAAATCGATGTGCTTTATTCACGGCAAGGCACGAGCTCAAAGAAATGGGTTGGCGAAAGCAACACCACTCTACGCTATTTGGAGAAGTCGCATTACATCACCATGCCGCTGCTGCTCAACATATACCTCCGCAAATGGAAAGAGGAAGATGAAGACGAGTCAAAGATTCCGCGACTGCGCATCGGGCCGCAAATCGGCTTCTGTATCGGCGGCAACGAGGTGAAGGAAGTGAAAGGCAAGAGGAAACAACAATTCATCACGCCGTGGGAGAAAGGCTCGTTCAACCGCATCGACTATGGTGTCACGGCGGCAGTGAGTTATTGGTTCATCGAGGTGCGCTACACCTTCGGCATGGCCAACGTCTTCAAGGAGGGCGAAAAATCCACCAATCACGTCATTTCCGTCACTTGGTCAGATATTTGGTAAAAACAAAAGAAGCCAGAGCCTCACGGCCCTGGCTTCTTTCGATAAAGCCTTTATTATTCGTAATCGTAATAGACTACATACTGATAATCATCACCAGGATATTTTTCAATCTGCATTACCGGATAATCATCGCCGTTATACAGATAGGTGTAGTCCAGCACGTCGTTTTCGCCATCATAGTTGGCAATCATCTTGGTGACATTGTTTTTTGAAAGAAACGCCACAGGTCCCATATCGCTATCAACATCGGAATAAAGGTCATGGAAACGCTTTAACGGATTGTTCTTGCTGTCGTAATAGAGTGATACTGTTGCCATTTCGCCGTCAACCGTTGCCACAACTTTGCTGACATTATTACCATCCCAGGTAAATTGATAGTTTACTATTTCCAATGCCTTTCCAGGGTTTTTTGATTGCAACTTCGTCAAGCATTTGTTGCAGGCTTTGACAACCTCGGTTTGGAAAGGAAGGTAAGAGGATTCCAAATGACCCGTTCCTCTAGATTTAGAATCATAGTTGGTTATGGTCATTTTGCTCATCTTCCCTTTACTATATTCATAACTTGATGTTGCTGCCAACTCACCTCTGTAATAGTAATTGGCATTCTTCAGATACTTACCATCATATTCATAGACGGTGGACTCTGAACCAACGAAATAATCGACACGAGCGAGGCGTTTGCCGTCGTAAGTGAAGTCCTCGGTCCAACTTAAGGAACCACTCGCTGAATAGTGGTCAATGGAACTCAAAAGTTTGCCGTCCCAATTCCAAGATTGCGACAAGTACTTTTCAGTAGAACTTGAGGAAACATACACTCTTTTGATTTTTTCTTTCGGTGTATAAACACCTTCTTTTGTACATGACGTCATTGAAGCCACAACAAACAATGCGAGTAGCATTGCAACAGGTCTAAAGCTTTTCATCTTTTTTGGGGTTTTAATTATTAATAAAGTGGACTATAAATGATGTTATTTTCGAAGGAACGCTAGCACAAAAATAAACAATTTTCGGAATATGCAAGGGAAAAACAAGAAAAAACTGCAACATATTTAATTATTTGCCTACATTTGCATCTTTATAATAAAGAAACTGAAATGGACATCGTAATCGCTGGAGACGGAGAAGTAGGCATGCACTTGGCAGAAGCCCTGGTGCGCAGCAACCACAACATCACCATCGTGGACCCGCACGAGGAGCTGCTGAAGATGATGGAATCGCATACCGACCTGATGACCATCACGGGCGACTCCACCTCAACCGCCGTGTTGCAACGCGCCAACGTGAAACGCGCCGACCTGGTCATCGCCGTGCTGCACGATGAGCACATCAACCTGCTGACGGGCATCATCGCCAAGAAACTGGGCGCCAAGAAGGTCATCGCACGTGTCAACACGATGGAGAACCTCAGCCCTGAGGTGTGGCGTATGTACCAAGACCTCGGCATCGACGGACTGGTATCGCCCGAAGACATTGCCGCACAGGAAATCATCTCGCTCCTGAAGAAGAACGCCTCCTCTGAGACTTACGACTTCGCTGGCGGCAACTTGCAGCTCTTTATGGTGAAGCTTGAACCCGAGGCCGAGATCCTCGGCAAGACCGTTGACGAGGTCATCAACCAATACGAACACATCGAATTCCGCGTGGCTGCCATACACCGCCGCCAGACCACCTTCATCCCCCAAGGCGACGAGGTGTTTCAGGTGGCCGACATGGTATATGTGGTCACCAAGCCTCATGCCATCAAGGACATCATCAAGCTGAGCGGCAAGAAACAAATCAATGTCCACAATGTTATGATTGTAGGGGGTGGACGTGTAGGACGCATCACAGCCAAACGTCTTGAACACGACCTGAACATCAAGATTCTGGAAATCGACAAGGAGCGCTGCATGGATCTGACCAACTACCTATCGGAGGCTTTGGTCGTCAACGCCGACGCCCGTAACCTCGACCTGCTTGAGGACGAGGGCATCAAGGACATGGACGCCTTCATCGCCGTCACCGACAACACCGAGACCAACATCCTAACCTGCCTGCAGGCCAAGTCGTTCGGCGTGAAGAAGACCATCGCCCTCGTCGAGAACATCGACTACATCGACATCTCGCAGAACATCGGCATCGACTCCATCATCAACAAGAAACTCATTGCGGCCAGTTACATGGTGAAATACACCCTCGGCGCCAAGGTCTCCACGCTGAAGAGCCTCAGCGGCATCGACGCCGACATCGTGGAGTTTCAGGTAAGGGCAGGTGCTGCCGTCACGCGAAAGACCATTGGACAATTGAATATGCCCATCGACGCTATCATCTGTGGCATCACACGCGACGGTGAGAGCTTCATCGCCACCGACGACTTCCAAATTGAAACCGACGACCAAGTTGTGGTGCTGGCCCTGCCGAATGGCATCCCCGCAGTAGAAAGGTTATTCCATTAACCGATGAAGTGGAAAACTAAAATAAATCACCCCTTAGTCCTCCGTGTTGAAGGCCAGCTGCTACTCATCGAAGGCCTTTTCATGCTTGCGACGCTCCCCGTGACCTATGTCTATCGCGGGTTGTACTCGTTCAGTATGCCCTTCTCCGCACTGGTCACGCTACTCACTGGTTTCATCTTCCTCATCGCCACGCGCCAACACAGAGACGACACCATCAGGTCGCACGACGGCGTCTATATCGTCTGTATCTCTTGGCTGGTGCTCTCCCTCTTCGGCGCCATGCCTTACCTGCTCAGCAAGAGCGTGCCCAACTTTACTGACGGCTTCTTTGAGGCTCTATCGGGCTTCACCACCACGGGAGCCACCATCATGACACGCATCGAGTCTGTCCCGAAAGACATCCTTTTCTGGCGCAGCATGACACAATGGATTGGCGGCTTGGCCATCATCGTGTTCTCTTTGGCCATCCTGCCCTACCTCGGCATGAGCGGCATGCAACTCTTTGTCTCCGAGATCAACGGCATCACCTACGACAAGCTGCATCCCCGAGTCATGCACACCGTGAGGCGCATATGGTTTATCTACTTGTTTTTCACTTTGTTGGAGACCCTACTTCTCTACTGGGGCGACATGGACTTCTACGACGCCCTGTGCCACTCCATGACCACCATCAGCTCGGGCGGCTTCTCCACAAGGACCGCCAACATCGGGGCGTTCTCCAACTACTCGCAGGTGGTCATCACGGTCTTTATGGTGTTGTCGGCTTGTAATTTCTCGCTGCTGTTGCTTTCCCTGACATGGAAGTCGTTCACCATCCTGAAAAACCAAGAGTTCCGCACCTTTCTGCTTTACACCGTGTTTTTGGGCATCGGTATGGGATTGGTGTTGTTCTTCGTTTGCCACAAGACCGTCGGGTCAGCCTTCCGTGAGTCGTTCTTCAGCGTCATCTCGGCCTTCACAACCACGGGGTTCTTCGTCAGCGACTACTCCACTTGGCCCACCTTCCTTTGTGTCATCCTGTTCCTGCTGATGTTCATCGGTGGCTGTTCGGGTTCCACCTCTGGCGGCGTCAAAATCTTCCGCCATCTGCTATTCGTCAAAAACGCGGTGCTCGACTTGCGGCGTATCATCCACCCCAATGCCGTGCTGCCCGTGAAAGTCAACGACAAGGCCATCTCCATCAGCGGCGTCTACAAGCACACCACCTTCATCTTCGTCTATTTCCTCGTCTTTCTTGTCGGCGCCATCATCTTGTTGGCCTGTGGCATCGACATCGAGACGGCTTTGGGTGCCTCCGTGGCCACTTTGAGCAATGTTGGCACCGGCATCGGCGATGTGGGGCCCAATGGCTCCTATGTCTTCTTCCCGCAAGGTGTCAAATGGGTGCTGATGCTCCTAATGGTCCTCGGCAGGGTCGAGCTATTCTCGTTGATTACACTGCTTTCGCGGAGTTTTTGGAGAAACTGAAAACACCCATAAGGGCATAGGACCTCCACAACCCATGGATTGCCCCCGAAAAAAGTTTGGAATGACTGAACTTTCAACTAATTCATTCACAAATTATTACATTGAAAAAATCTTGAAAAAGTTTGGACTGCCTTATTGACTCTTTGATAAATGAAATATCTTTGCCATACAATTTCAAAACACGACACCATGCGTACAAACTCTATTTCGCTTTGCTCTTGCAAAACGCAATACAACATAAAAAAGGCATGGATTCTCGCATTGTTGACGGGCTTTATGGTAGCTGCTTGCCATCCCAAGCCCCATAATGTAAGGCAGGCAGGCCGAGATGCTTTGGAAAGTGCCCGCATTCAGTTGGATTCTGGCAATAAAGCAGAAGCATTGCAATTATTCAAGGATGCGGAGCATTACAGCCTGCTGGCGAACGATACTTTGACGGTGGCTTATGCGCGATACAATATTGCAAGATGTTTGGGCTATTATGCCGACAAACAAGAAACTGTTTCATTACTGAGATCCGCCGCAGAAGGTTTTAGCGACGATTACGCCAACCGGGCAGAAGCACTTAGGGAACTGGGCGACTTCTATCAAATACATAGTCAATTCGATAGCGCTGAATATTATCTGGAACAGGCTATTGTATACGCTGAGCAAAGCGGATCAACAAAAGCAAAACGCGATGTCTTGTCCGCCTTTCATACCATGTATTTCAATGCAGGAGATTACGAAAAGTCGGCCGACTACCTCAGCCAGTTTTGGCAAACCTCGATTACAGACGCAGACGACAATTTGCTGATGTATTATTATCACGACATGGGGAACATCTATTATGCGTGCGGCTACTTGGATTCGGCAGACTATTATTACGGCCGCCTGGAAGAGCTCGTGACCCATGCGGATCCTAACGAGGATACTTGGTTCTATTACGGTGTCTTGTCTGATTATGCCGAAGAGTGCGGCGATTATGAGACCGCCTGCAAATACGGATGTCTGTATGAGGAAGGCAACAATCTAAGAGAAATAGAGCAACAGGAGAACAATCTCGCGCTTATCAGCCATAAATATGACAGTGAGGTGATGCGGAACGAGTTGAACCGTAAAATCATCATCAAACAACGTATCATAGTTATCGTCAGTTTAGTAGCAACTTTGGTTTTGGCTGCGTTGTTGGTTTCGCAAATCCGCTTGGCAAGGCGACGCAAGCGTGAGGCCGAAATCAATGCCGAGCTGTTCCACTTCAAGCAGCAGAACAAAGATTTGACGCAAAAACACGCCGAGCATGAGCAAATCCAACAGGATTATGCCGACCGCCTTTCGGAGGCTTTGATGAAGGAACAGCGTATCATGTTGTTGTTGGACAATTATCTGAACAGCAACAAAAAAGCCAATCTTCTCAAGGATTTGGAGACCTCCGTTTATGACTTATCTCGGCACTACCGTCAATATGATCGACAAACTGCGCGGAAGACGTAGAAAAAAGATGGAGGAAGAGTAAAAAACTTTGGACTGTTTCCAATAATTGTTTGGAATAGCTACTGATTTATCTCATTTGTTTTCAGAACAATACGTTATTCTATTATTGGAATTGTTTGGAATGACTGTCCGACCGCTTGACAAAGGCGGTAGTTTCGCAGCATCAATTCTTTCACAACGTATACCCTAAAACACAAATCACTTATTATTCACCATCTTAAAATTCTAAAGCAATGAAGAAAGTCATTTATCTGCTTGGCATCATGCTCCTTATGGCAGGAGCGGTCAAGGCGCAAGACGCAAAGACCCAGAGCGGTCCTGAAATCGAATTTGAGAAAACCGTCCATGACTATGGAGATGTGCCTTACAACGGCAATGGCGAATGTGAGTTCCGTTTCACCAACACGGGCGATGCGCCCCTGCTGATTCAGAAACCAAAGTCAAGTTGCGGCTGCACCATCCCGTCCTGGCCTGACAAGCCTATTTTCCCCGGTGAGTCGGAAGTCATCAAGGTGACTTATAGGACCAACCGTGCCGGTAACTTCAACAAGACAATTACGGTTACCTCTAACGCCATCAAGAACTCCACTGTGGTGCTGCACATCACAGGTCGAGTGCTTTGTCAACCTACGGAAACCCTTCCTGAGAAGACGGACAAAACCGGCAAGGGCTCTCCCGTTAGCAACAACTGATCTGGATGAAATTATTTAGTTATTAAAAAGCCCTGCCTGTTGGGATATTTTTGATTTCCCAGCCTTACCAAAGCCATCGAAAGCAATTTTGGTGGCTTTTTTTGTAAAGTGCTGAAAAATCTCTATTTTTGCCTGTTTAAACCTCTATATCATGAAAAAACTCCTCCTCTCTGCGCTCCTTATGCTTTGCGTGAGCACCTTTGCCCAAAAGCAATACACCCTTCAATCGCCCGACAAGGACATCACCGTCACCATTAAGGCGGGCGAGCAACTGACATACGCCGTCACCCATGGAAGCACTTGTGTATTAACACCTTCACCTATCGGCATGAAACTCGCCGACGGCACCATGCTCGGCTCGAAACCCGTCGTGAAAAGCGCCAAGACACGGTCTGTCAACCAGATCCTACCGTCACCTTTATATAAAAAGGCGCAAATTCCTGAAGTCTACGAGGAGTTGACACTGACCCTCAAAGGCAACTATAAAGTCATCTTCCGTGCATACGATGCTGGCGTGGCCTATCGTTTCGAGACCGACTTCCGCAAGCCCATCATCATCGAAAGCGAAACCGCCGACTTCAACTTCGATGCGGATTATCGAGCCCTGATCCCGTATGTGCTTCGCCGTGCCGGACAAGAAGGTGACCTCATCAGCCAACAGTTCTACAACTCGTTCGAGAACACCTACACCGACACTACCTTGAGCCAAATGGACCCTCAAAAACTCGCCTTCCTGCCTTTGCTGGTCAAACTCAAGGATGGCAAAAAAGCCGTCATCACCGAAGCCGACTTGGAGGACTTCCCTGGCTTGTATCTCCGCAACGCCAATGGTAAATTCGGTCTCTCCGCCGTCCATGCCGGTTATCCCAAAGTCCGCGAACAAGGTGGCCACAACAACCTGCAATGGATGGTGAAAGAACGTGAGAACTACATCGCCAAGACCGCTGGCAAACGCGCCTTCCCTTGGCGCATCATCACCATCTCGGAAAACGACAAAGAACTGGCCGACAACGACTTGGTCTATCTCTTGGCTTCACCCAACCGCATCGGTGACGTCTCTTGGATTAAGCCCGGCAAAGTGGCCTGGGACTGGTGGAACTGGTGGAACCTTTATGGCGTTGACTTCGCAGCAGGCATCAACAACGAGACTTACAAATACTTCATCGACTTTGCCAGCGAATACGGCATCGAGTATGTCATCCTCGACGAAGGCTGGGCCGTCAACAAGAAGGCCGACCTCTTCCAGGTGATACCCGAAATCGACCTCCCCGAACTCGTCAGATACGGTGCCGAGCGCAATGTGGGCCTCGTGCTTTGGGCTGGTTACGCCGCCATGGACAAAGACATGGAACATGTGTGCCAACACTATTCCGAAATGGGCATAAAAGGCTTCAAGGTCGACTTTATGGACGGCGACGACCAGATGATTGTCGACTTCTACTACCGCATGGCAGAGACCGCCGCCAGATACCATCTTTTCATCGACTTCCACGGCGCCTACAAACCCACGGGCCTCAACCGCACCTATCCCAATGTGCTCAACCACGAAGGCGTGTACGGCATGGAACAGGAACGCTGGGACAGCAAGAGCGATTTCGTCACCAACGAAGTCACCATACCTTTCATCCGTATGTTGGCTGGACCTATGGACTACACCCAAGGAGCCATGAGAAACGGGGGTAAATACAGCTTCACCGCCATCTACACCGAGCCGATGAGCCAAGGCACACGTTGCCGACAACTGGCTGAATATGTGATTTATGAGTCGCCTTTCAACATGTTATGCGACAGCCCGAGCAACTACATAAGAGAAGACGAATGCACGCGGTTCATCGCCAGCGTGCCCACCACCTGGGACGAGACCATCGTCTTGGATGGCAAGGTGGGCGAATACATCGTTATTGCCCGCCGCAAGGACTTCCGCTGGTATGTGGGTGCCATCACCAACTGGGAGGAGCGCGACATTGAGCTCGACCTCTCGGTGTTGCCCAACTTCGGCGCCAAGTCGGGACGTATCTTCCGCGACGGAATCAATGCCAACCGCGCCGCCCGCGACTATGTGGCGGAACAAATCCAAGTGATGGGCAACAAGGTGAAGTTCCATCTCGCCGAAGGCGGCGGTGCCGTGATGGTGTTTTAATCCATGAGACATGAAGAAGCAGTATCGCTTTCTCGCCTTCGATTGTGGAGCCACCAGCGGACGGGCCATCTTGGGCACCTTCACTGACGGCAGCTTCCGCATGGAGGAGGTTTATCGTTTCCCGAACCAAACCCTCGAAATCGGAGGCAAGTACTACTGGAATGTATATAGCATCTACGAGCATCTCCTGAAATGCCTCAAGGAATTGGGACAACGGCATATCACCCTCGACTCCATCGGCATCGACACCTGGGGCGTCGACTTCGGCTGCATCGGCCATGACGGCACCCTCTTGGGTCTGCCTCGCGCCTACCGCGACCCTTACACCGACGACGTTCCTGATAAGTTCTTCAAGATCGTTTCTCGTGAACAGCTTTATGCTTTGACGGGCATCCAAATCATGAACTTCAACAGTATCTTCCAGATGTTTGCCCAAGCCGAGGAAGGCAGTGTGGCCTACCGTCACGCTAAGAAAATCCTCTTCATGCCCGACCTCCTCTCCTACCTGTTGACACGCGGTAAGGTCTGCGAATACACCATCGCCTCCACCTCTGGACTGATAAACCCCAAGACGCAACGATTTGAACCTTCGCTGATGGCCGCGGTAGGTCTCACCGACGACCAAATTCCTGACAGGGTACAATCTGGAGAAGTGGTTGGAAAGCTACGTTTCGGCATCGCGAAAGAAACTGGGCTGGGCGAAGTGCCTGTAGTGGCAGTGGCTGGTCACGACACGGCCTCGGCTATCGTTGCTGTTCCCGCTGAGAATGAGCATTTTGCCTATCTCAGTAGCGGCACTTGGAGCCTCATGGGCATTGAGGTGCCCAAACCCATCATCACCGAGCAGTCGGCACGGCTCAACTTCACCAACGAAGGCGGCATCGAAGGCACCACGCGCTTCCTGAAGAACATCACGGGGATGTGGCTCGTGGAGCAATGCCGCAAGAAATGGATAGCGCAAGGGTACGACTATACCTATGACGAGATGACCAAGATGGCGCAATCGGCCAAAGACTACGCAGGACGCATCAACCCCGACGACCCGCGTTTTGCCAATCCCGACGACATGGAAGCGGAAATCAGCAAAGCACTGACAGAAAACGGTTATACCGCCCCGAATGGTGCTGGCGAAATGCTAAGCTGCATCTATCACAGCCTTGCAGAGCGCTATAGAGAGGTGCTTGACATGCTGCAAGAAGTCGCACCATTCAAGATCGAGAAGCTGCACGTCATCGGTGGTGGCTCGGCCAACGACCTGCTGAACCAATGGACCGCCGACGCCATCGGGATGCCCGTGGTGGCGGGTCCTACCGAAGCCACCGCCATCGGCAACCTCATGGTGCAAGCCAAGGCGGCCGGTCTTGTCAAAGACCGTTGGACCATGCGTAAGATGATAGCACAAAACTTTGAAACAAAGACATACAACCCCAGCCCATAGGGGCGCAGGACATTAAGCAGGCGGTGAGCGTAGCGAACCCCTGCTATTAACACCACCAACCTATGAACACACAAAACATCCTCAACGCCTACACCCTCGCCAAGGAACGCTACGCCGCCCTCGGCATCGACACTGACAAAGCCATCGCCATCCTCGAGAAGACCCCCATCTCGCTGCACTGCTGGCAGACCGACGACGTGATGGGCTTCGAGAGCAACGCCGGCCTCTCGGGTGGCATCCAGACCACGGGCAACTACCCTGGTCGTGCCCGCACGATCGATGAAGTGCGCGCCGACCTTGAGTTCGTCAACTCACTGCTCGCTGGCACGCAACGCGTCAACCTACACGAGATCTACGGCGACTTCGGCGGCAAGTTCGTCGACCGCGACCAAGTGGGCGTAGAGCACTTCCAGAGCTGGATCGACTGGAGCAAGTCGGTGAATATGAAGCTCGACTTCAACAGCACCTCTTTCGGCCATCCCAAGAGCGGCGAACTCAGCCTCGCCAACCCCGACCCAGCCATCCGCGCTTTCTGGATCGAGCATACCAAACGCTGTCGTCGCATCGCCGATGCCATGGGCAAGGCACAAGGCGACCCTTGTATCATGAACATCTGGGTACATGACGGCCTGAAAGACCTCACCGTAGAACGCAAACGCTACCGTGAGCTGCTGGCCGAATCCTTGGATGAAATCTTGGCCGAAGACCTGCCCGACATGAAATCCTGCGTCGAGGCCAAACTCTTCGGCATCGGCTTGGAGAGTTTCACCGTCGGCTCGCACGACTTCTACGCAGGCTACTGTGCCACCCGAAAGGTCATCTACACCCTCGATACAGGCCATTACGAACCCACCGAGAACGTCTCCGACATGATTTCTTCGCTGCTCCTGTATGTGCCCGAACTGATGCTGCATGTCAGCCGTCCCATCCGCTGGGACTCCGACCATGTGACCCTCATGAACGACCAGACCCTCGACCTCTTCAAGGAAATCGTCCGCGCCGAAGCCCTCCACCGCGCCCACATCGGCCTCGACTACTTCGACGCGTCCATTAATAGAATAGGTGCCTACCTTATCGGCACCCGCGCCACGCAGAAATGCCTGCTGCAAGCCTTGTTGGAGCCACTTGATTTGCTGCGCCATTATGAGGACAAGGGACAAGGCTTCGAGAAATTAGCCTTGCTTGAAGAGATGAAATCCCTGCCCTTTGGTGCCGTCTATGACTACTTCAACCTAAAGAACAATGTTCCTGTGGGTGAAGAGTTTATCGCCAAGGTACAGCAATATGAAAAAGAAGTGACAGTGAAAAGATGTTGAATTGTTGATTGTTTAATTGTTGAATCGTTTGACCCGCCTCAAACAACAATTAAACAATTCAACACCAAACAATTAAACAATGAACAAAGGAAGCCTAAAAAGCACCATCGCCGTCTCGCTGACCAACTACTTGGATGCCGGTGCCATCGTCGCAGGAGCCAGTGGCCTAACGTTGTGGCAGAAATACTTGGGCCTCACCGAGGTGCATCTCGGATGGCTCAACTTCATCAGTGCCAACTGTTTGGGTGCAGCCCTCGGTGCCATCATCGGCGGTTTCTTGGCCGACAAATACGGGCGCAAGTTCATCTACACCTACAACCTGCTCGTCTACATGGTGGGCGTGCTGCTCATCATGCTCTCCGTCAGCTTCCCGATGCTGTTGGCGGGATTCTTAGTGACGGGCATCTCAGTAGGCATCGGCGTACCGGCCTCGTGGACCTACATCTCCGAAAGCTCCGAGAACGACAAACGCGGCCGCAACATCTGCATCTCCCAGATGTCGTGGGGCTTCGGGCCGATGATCATACTATTGTTGGGCATGTTCTTCGCCCCCGATGGTTATCTGTTCGGCTGGGTCGAAAGCATTGCACACACCTTTGGCGGTGACGGCTTGTCCACAGAGGCTGTCAACGTGTTCAGCTCGCGCATCGTCTTCTTCTCATTGCTGATTGTGGCATTCATCGCCTGGAACCTGCAGCGCAAATTGGAAGAAAGCACCGAGTGGAAAGCCAGCCAAGAGGTAGCTAAGGCCAAAGGAGAAGATACTGGTCTTTGGCACGCTTTCAAGGTGTTGTTCTCCAACAAAACCGCTATCAAGACCGCGTGTTTTTTAGCTGTCATCTACCTCACCTGGAACCTCGTCGCCTCGGTCTTGGGCTTCTTTCAACCGCATATCTATGAAACTGCAGGCGGCATCAGCAACGAACAAGCCAACTGGATGAACTGCATCCAATGGGCCATCATCGTGTTCGTCACCTTCCTGCTCTCCAAGGTCATCGACAGGACAAGCCATAAACTAATCTATATCTTAGGTCTGCTTTTCGCCATCAGCGCCTGGGTTATCATTGTGGCCGTCGGCGTGAATGGCACCGCAGGTCTTTGGCTGTTCACCATCCTGTGGGGCATCGAAGGCGGTATGTCGGTGCAAATCTTCTACGCCTTATGGGGTTCGGAGCTGTTCCCCGCCAAGTTCCGCGCCGGCGCACAAGGACTGATGTTCTTCGTCGTCAGGGGACTCTCGGCTGTATGGGGGCTGGTGTTCGCTTTCATCTATGGCGAAAACGGCGAAGGCTTCACCGTGGCCGCCTATTGCATGATTGGCTTGCTGCTCATCTCGTTGATTGTGGGCATCATCGGCTGCCCCAATACCCGCGGCAAGTCGCTCGCACAAATCACCAAGGAACGCTATGGAGAGGAATATTAAAGGACGCGAGACACGAGACTGCGAGACGCGAGACCTTGGATTTGCCCCATGTCACGAAGTCCCGCGTCCCGTGTCAAAAAAAGAATGAACAATGAAAAGCATCATAGACAACAACCCCGAACTGAAATACCAAATCGACCAGGTGGCCGAGGTAGCTGGCTACCTCTGGCAAAAAGGCTGGGCCGAACGCAACGGCGGCAATATCGTCATCAATGTCACCGACCAACTCAACCCTCAACTTGTACGGCTGCCACAGTGTGACAGCCCTACAGCCCCAATCGCCATTGGAACTACATTACCTAATCTAAAAGGCTGCTATTTCTTCTGCAAAGGCACCAACCGCCGCATGCGCGACCTCGCCCGCTGGCCCATGGACAACGGCTCCATCATCCGCATCCTCGACGACTGCGCCCATTACGAAATCATCGCCGACAAACCTGTGATGCCCACCTCGGAGCTACCCTCGCACCTCAGCGTTCACAATTACCTGATTGGCAAAGGCTCGCCTTACAAAGCCTCTCTCCACACCCATCCCATCGAATTGGTGGCCATGACACATCATCGTCCGTTTCTGGAGAAGGACGTGCTGACCCAAATCCTTTGGTCGATGATACCAGAGACACGGGCGTTCTGTCCGAAAGGTTTAGGCATCGTGCCTTACTTGTTACCGTCAAGCGTTGCCCTCGGCGAAGCCACCCTCAATACCCTTGACGAAGGCTACGACGTGGTGATGTGGGAGAAGCACGGCGTATTTGCCGTCGACACCGACATCATGGCGGCTTTCGACCAAGTGGATGTGCTGAACAAAGCCGCACAAATCTACATGAGTGCCCGCAGCATGGGCTTCGAGCCGGAAGGCATGAGTGAGGCGCAGATGCAAGAACTTGCGAAAGTATTTAGATTGGAAAAATAACAAATCAATTTACAAGAAACTAAATAAAGATCATGAAACACATTGCAATACTTCTTTTAGCCCTCATTGGCCTTGCTTCGTGTAACAACACACTAGATGTCACCATCACCAACCCCAACGTGGAGCAACAACACCACGAACAGCCGTTGGCAACAAACCAGCCGCGCTTCAGCTGGAACTACGAAACCACAGAAAACGAGGTGGTGCAACAAAGCTACCGCATCATCGTGGCCTCAACCGCCGATAACGCCCAAAATGGCATCGGCGACCTTTGGGATTCAGGCGTGGTGCCTTCCAACCAGATGCTTTACATCCCTTACGCGGGCAAGGAACTCCAAAGCCGCGACAAAGCCTACTGGAAAGTCATTACGACCGTTGCCGCCAAAGGCAAGAAAGCCAAAGTGGAAAGCGAAGTCAAATCGTTTGAAATCAGCTTGTTGAACCAAGACGACTGGCAAGCCCAATGGATTGGCCATGAGTTTGAGGACGATGTGCTGGTAGGTAAAACCCGCTTGGCAGCCCGTTATCTCCGCAAGGACTTTGCCCTCAAAGGTGAGGTTGATAAAGCTCGGCTGTATGTCAGCGGTATGGGCGTGTATAGTGCCTACCTCAATGGACGGGAAATCGCGCCCGAGGAACTGCTGAAACCTACGCTTTCCTGGTACTCGAGTCGCGTGTATTTCAACACCTACGATGTCACGGAGATGCTCAAGCAAGGCGACAACGCTATGGGAATCATCCTTGAAGGCGGTCGATACACAAGCATCCGCTACAACGAAGCCAACCCCAACTGGGACGGCACAAACCATGTGTTTGGCTTCGGCACGCCGCGCCTGCTGCTGCAACTCGAAGTGACTTACAAAGACGGCCAGAAAGAGACCATCGTCAGCGATGAGACCTGGAAAATCACCAACCGTGGCCCCATCCGTACCGCCAATGAATGGGATGGCGAGACCTACGACGAAAACTTTGAGTTTACACCCGCATGTCATTCCGAGGATTTAATCGGCATAGATACACTCGCCTCGAAGGCTCGGTATGACATGCCGATTAAATCCGAAGCGAATCTATGCGGGTGGGCAGAATCAGGCTATGACGACAGTGAGTGGCTCCAAGCCGAACTCGTAGAAGCCCCCGAAGGTCAACTCTCCGCCCAGCCTAACCCCAACATCACCGTGATGGAGAAACTGAAACCCGTCAGCCTGTTCCAAAAAGGCGACAAATGGTACCTCGACATGGGCCAAAACATGGTCGGCTTCATCGACATGAAAGCGCGTGGACAGCAACCCGGCGATGTCATCACCCTGCGCTTCGCCGAACTCATCAAAGAAGACAGCACGCTTTACACCGCCAACCTCCGCAGTTCCGAGAACATTGACCATTATATTTGTGGTGTACAGACGTTGCGCGCAACGTCTCTACCCATTTCATGGCATCCCATGTTCGTCTACCACGGCTTCCGCTACGTTGAAATCAGCGGCCTGCGCGAAACGCCCACCATGGACGACTTCGAGGGCTGGGTCATCTACGACGAGATGCCCGTGACGGGTTCGTTTGAGTCCTCCAACGAAATCATCAACGCGGTGTATAAAAACGCCTATTGGGGCATCCGAGGCAACTACCGCTCGATGCCCACCGACTGCCCGCAACGCGACGAACGCATGGGCTGGACCGGCGACCGCACCACGGGCAACTTCGGCGAGTCGTATATCTTCGACAACCATCAGCTCTACGCCAAGTGGCTCTGCGATGGCGACGACAGTCAGTGGGACAACGGTGCGTTGGCCAACGTCATCCCACCCTATTGGCGCGGCTACACCGACAATATGACCTGGCCAGGTGCTATGGTCACCGTGACGGATATGCTCTACACCCGCTTCGGCGACACTGAACCCATCCGCCAACATTATGCTGCTTGGAAGAAGTGGATGCTTCACATGAAAAACGATTACATGCGGGGCGGCCTCATGCCTCGCGATACTTACGGCGACTGGTGTATGCCGCCCGAGAGCCTCGAACTCATCCACTCCAGCGACCCCAACCGCATCACCGAGTCGACTGTCATCTCCACACCGTTCTACTGCTACCTCTGCGGCAAGATGGCCAAGTTTGCCGAGATTTTGGGCTTCGATGACGATGTGGCATTCTTCAACCAAGAAATCACCACCACCACCATCGCTTTCAACGACAAGTACTTCAACCGAATGACGGGTGTCTATGCCAACAACACGGTCACGGCCAACATTTTGCCCTTATGGTTCGGCATGGTACCAAAAGGATTGGAAAACAAGGTTTTGGAAAGCATCGTCGACAAGACGATGAACGAATGTGGCGGTCACGTGTCGACAGGTGTCATCGGCATCCAACAGCTGATGCGCTGCCTGACGGAATACGGTCGCGGTGACCTCGCCCTCAAGATTGCCTCCAACGACACCTACCCAAGCTGGGGCTACATGGTTCGCAACGGCGCCACCACCATCTGGGAGCTTTGGAACGGCAACACCGCCGACCCCGCCATGAACTCAGGCAACCACGTGATGCTGCTCGGCGACCTCATCCTCTGGGAATACGAATACCTCGGTGGCATCCGTGCCCTTGAGCCGGGCTACAGCAAGATACAACTCAAGCCTTATCCCATTGAAGGACTGGACTTTGTCAACTGCACCTACAACTCCGTCTCAGGTCGCATCGAAAGCCACTGGAAACGTGAGGGAAACCATTTTGAATGGGACATCGTCATCCCTGCCAACACCACGGCTGAGGTCTGTCTGCCCACGGCAAATGGCTACGAGGTCAAGACCTACGGCAGCGGAAAATATCATCTGTCGTCGGAACTGTAAAGCTCTAAAATCCATCAAACAAAAATGCCTGCCTATAGATTCCCGAGGGAATGACATAGGCAGGCATTTTTTCACATTTTGAATTACTCAGCAGGCGCAGCAGATGGAGCAGCTTCTTCTGGACCGAACCACTGATTCAAAGTCTCATCCACCTTGGCGTTGATTTCAGGGGTGATCTTGTGCTGCACCTTCTTCACCACATAAAGCACGGCCAAGCCTTCATCGAGCAGACCTAGGATTTTGTGGGCTTTATAAGGTATCAAGCTGAAAGGCAAGATGGTGTAGAGGATGGCACCCACGATGAGGGCCTTCTCCAGCGTGGTGGTCTCGCCCATAGTCAGCACATAATATAGTTGGAGCAGCGGCTTGGTTGCGACGCGACCTGCCTTTTTGGCATACGTGCCAATTTTTCCCAGCATATTGGAGGATTTCCTCTTCCAATCCACGTTTTTCAGCTTGTCGAGCAATCCGTTGATATCCTTTCCAGAGATGGCGTAGGCCAAGATAGTGATACAGATGATAGTGATAATCATTTGGTTATGTTTTTTAAAATTTGGTTTTTCTTTTGAGTCTATAAGTATAAAAACCACAAAAAATGTTCCATTTCCTCACAGCTTCACCCTGTCAGGGTTCTCTGCGATGAACTTGCTCCAGTCGGGCTTGCGGTGGGCCTTGGCCTTCTCGGTGCTGTGCTTGGTGTAGTTGACGTCTTTGCCCTTGTCGATGGCATGGCAGAGGGCGGCACCCACGGCATCAGTGGCATCAAAAAAATCAGGGTTCTCGTCTGTCTTCAGCATAAAATGCACCATCTTGGCCACCTGTTCCTTCGAGGCGTTGCCGTTGCCTGTGATGGTCTGTTTGATGGTCTTGGGCGAGTACTCGAAGATAGGGATGTCGCGGTAGAGCGCGGCGGCCATCGCCACCCCTTGGGCGCGACCTAACTTCAACATCGACTGCACGTTCTTTCCAAAGAAAGGTGCCTCAATGGCCAGTTCGTCGGGATGGTATTCGTTGACGATTTCCAGCACGCGCTCGAAGATCTTCTTCAGCTTCAGCGCCTGGTTGGCCAGCTTCTTCAAGTTGATGACGCCCATCGTGAGGAGCTCCATCTGCTTGCCCTGCACACGGATGACACCGTAGCCCATCACCATGGTGCCCGGGTCGATGCCTAATATGATTTTTTCTTCGTTCATTCCTTATTTTTTGCAAAGATAGACATTTTCTTTTCATCAGACGAGATGGTTCTTGCGTGTTTTTTACTACTTTTGCAGCAATCATTCACCTAAAAACATAATAGACATGAAAGCATTACGAGTATTCTTATTGGCCATAGTCCTCATTATGGCATCGGGTGCCACGGCACAAACCATTCGCAATTCCAGCGGCTCGAGTTGTGGCCAGATTGAAAGCAACGGCACCATCCGCAACAGCTCTGGATCGAGCGTCGGACGATTCGACAGCGACGGCACCATCCGCAACGGCTCAGGCTCTAGCATCGGCAAGATTGACAGGGACGGCACCATCCGCAACAGCTCTGGATCGAGCATCGGTAAGATTGACAGCGACGGCACGGTACGCAACGGTTCTGGATCAAGCATCGGTAAGGTGGAAAGCGACGGCACGGTGCGCAACAGCTCAGGCTCCAGCATCGGCAAGGCCGAAGGCGTCAGACGAGACTGGGCGGCCGCCTATTTCTTCTTCTTCCCGTTCTATTAACCTGAGATATAATTTCTTTTGAACGCAACGCGTCATTTTATCGCTTCGTCATAAAAATAACGCCTTTGCGTTGGGCTTACCCTGTATTTCTTGTACTGTCCCGTGAAGAGGTCGCAGTCGAACAGGGTCTGTATCTGCGAGACAAACAACCGTGAATACAGGCGGTTTTGGAAGGCTTGCTTCTCCTGCATGAAGACTATGGTCTGCTGGATTTGGTCGAGGTCGAGGTCTTCCTTGGTGAAGACAAAGAGGTCGAACTCGCGGAAATCGCCGTAGAAGCCATTATTCACCTTGTCCATCTTGATTTCGAGGATGCGCTTCAAGGGCAGAGCCAGCGACCAATACTCGTACTCGTTGCGACCCACGATGTTGCCGTCGCCCAAGCCGTAGGCATAACCCGTTTGTTTGATGTGGCGCATGTCGTCGGCATTCACCTCCGTGACATCCTCGCCTGCCATCTCGTTCACCAAGGCATTGGCCACGTTCTTGTTCTCACGGATGGCACGGGTGACCTCAATGCCGATGCTAGCCTCCTCGTCCTGCAAGTCGGGCCTGTCGCGGTTAACCAGATGGGCATACGGCTCGCCCAACAAGGTGGCCAGCGAAACCATGGCATAGCGCTCAAAGAAACAAGTATCGAATTTCGGGGAGAGCATTGTCGGTTTGCGTTTCATTTTTGCAAAAATAGGAATTTTTCGAGGTATATTTATAAAACCTGATGGTTTTTTCAACGAAAAATAATCATCAAAATTTCAGCTTATTACAAAATAATATCACTTTTTTGAGATTATTAAATCTTTAGTTCTATTTTTGCACTATGATACACATTGACGGAATTAAAGACGAAATGATTGCCAATAATCTGACTCCTTTCAAATTTACGCACCCAGGGGAGATTATCAAAGACGAATTGGAAGACCGTGGCATTTCGCAGCGCGAGTTTGCCCAAAATATCGGTATGTCTTATTCCGTGCTCAACGAACTGCTCAATGCCCACCGTCCTCTTACCACCAATACGGCCTTGCTCTTTGAGGCGGCTCTCGGCCTGCCCGCCGAGTTGCTGATGCGCATCCAGACCAAATACAATCTTCAGATGGCTCGAAAAGACAAGGATGTCATCCGATGGATGGCGAAGATTCGGAAAGCGGCGGCGGTACTTTAATTGCCAGTAAATGGTAAGTTTTTTTTGGCGCAAAAAGATATAAGCATCAACAAAACAAAAAAATGAAAGAACCACAGTTTTTCACTTTGCATGATGGAAGAGGAAGCATGCGGTTAGTACCTTGTTTTCGTCCTGAAGAATGGGATGATTTTAAAATAGGAAATGACGAAAATGTTCCCAAAGAAAAACTTTGTTTTATTGCTTTGGGCGGCAAGAAGTTTTGGGATGTTGTCACAGCTGGGCAGGGCTTATTGTTTGCCATTTCAGAAAGGGTGGTTAGATTGTTACAAGACAACAATATAACCGGTTGTAAGTTTTATCCAATTACCATCAAAGGACACGAAGATTTGAAGTATTATCTACTTACAATAACAGGAAAATGTGGTCCATTGGACGACTCAAAAGCCGTATTCATAGAAACCTTGAGCGGTCCTGAAACGAAAATCCAAAACTCAAACATTACAATTCCTAAACAGCATTTTTCTGTAATGAAAGGCAAGTCTGTTCGATTGGAAACATGGGATGGGTGTGACTTCTTCTTGGTTGAAAACACTTTAGAATCTCTTGTGACAGAGCGGGTGAAAGACCTTTTTAAAAAGCACCGGATTAACAATGTCTATTTGGAAGATTTAAAAGATTATACTTGGTTTTTAGAATAGACTCTATCCAAACAACTCACTACCCAACTCATACACCGAAGCCACAGGCACAATCTGAATCTTAAACCGCTTAGTATCCAAGCCCTTAGCGTTGTATTTCGAGACGAAAATCTTCTCAAAGCCCAACTTATCGGCTTCGGCGATGCGAGCTTCAATGCGAGTGACGGCACGAATCTCGCCTGAAAGGCCCACCTCAGCGGCAAAGGCATAACGCGAAGGGATAGGAATGTCGGCATTCGAGGAAAGCACGGCGGCGATGACGGCCAAGTCAATGGCAGGGTCATCCACGTGGAGACCGCCTGCGATGTTTAAGAATACATCTTTTATAGAGAGGCGGAAACCTGCACGTTTTTCCAACACTGCTAATAACATGTTCATCCTGCGGATGTCGAAACCCGTGGCGGAGCGTTGCGGGGTGCCGTAGGCCGCGCTGCTCACCAAGGCCTGCGTCTCGATGAGCATGGGGCGTTGCCCTTCCATGGTAGCAGCGATGGCGATGCCGCTTACTTCCTCGTCGCGTTGTGAGAGGAGGATCTCGCTGGGGTTGGTCACCTCGCGGAGGCCCGTGGCGTTCATCTCGAAGATGCCCAACTCGGAGGCCGAGCCGAAACGGTTCTTGATGGTGCGCAGGATGCGGAAACCATAGTGACGGTCGCCCTCAAACTGCAACACCGTGTCGACGATATGCTCCAAGATTTTCGGTCCGGCAATGCTGCCGTCCTTGGTGATGTGGCCGATGAGGAACACCGGCACCTGATAGGCCTTGGCGATCTTGTTCATCTCGGCTGCCGTCTCGCGAATCTGGGAGAGACTGCCCGCCGTGGCATCCACATAAGGCGATTCGAGTGTCTGTATGGAGTCGACAATCACGATGTCGGGTTGCACGTTCTTGAAGTGTTTCAGGATTTCCTGCGTATTGGTCTCGGTCAGGATGAGGCAGTCGGTGTTGTGGATACCGATGCGCTCTGCTCGCATCTTGATTTGGGTCTGGCTTTCCTCGCCGGAGATATAAAGTATCTTTCTGCCCGCCAGCTGCAAGGCCGTCTGCAAGAGCAAGGTCGACTTGCCAATGCCGGGTTCGCCGCCCACGAGGGTGAGCGAGCCGAGCACCAAGCCGCCGCCCAACACTCGGTTGAGTTCCTCGTAAGGCAGGATGATACGTTGCTCCTTAGCATTGCCAATCTCGTTGATGGGTGCGGGAAGGCCTTTGTCCATCTCCAATCCGACGGTTTTCTTCACCGATTTGCTGTCTTTTCCCGTGACAACGGTCTCTTCCACGCAGGTGTTCCATGCGCCGCAGGCGGGACATTTCCCAAACCATTTCGGCGACTCGTTTCCACATTCCTTGCAGAAAAAGGCGGTTTTTTCTTTTGCTGGCATATTATAATTCACTTAATCAAAGCCTTAGTACAAAAACACCCCCTTTACCGTCATGGCGGAGGCACATCCGCCATCTCTTGCGCTTGCGAGTTATCCCTTTGCGCAGGAGATTGCGGGGCAAGCCCGCAATGAGGGTTTAGGCTGGGTTTTGTCCCTAAGCACAATGTCCGTTTATGCCGCAAAAATAATAAATCGAGCCAAACACGTGGCACTTTCATATTTTTTATTACCTTTGTCGCCAAATAAAATGTTGATGAAGCGATATTTACTCACCTTGGTTGCCGTCATTCTCACCTTGCCGCTGTTTGCGCAGCGGGGCGACATCGTGTTGTGTGAGGGCTTCTACAACCCCTGGCTCGAAGAGGGCTGGGAGGCGAAAGGCGACGACTGGGTGGTGTGGTACCTCTCCAACACCCGTTACGCCGGCTGCAAGGCGCGCGAGATGCAGATGTATCCCGACATGAACTTCGAAGGCACCACACGCCTCGTGACACCTATCGTGGAGCTGGACAAATACGACTACATCTACTTCCAATTCAACCACTGCCTCGACGCCACCGAGGGCGATTTGGACGCCCGAATCGGCATAGGCATCTCACAAAACGGCGAAGATTGGGAGAGTATCTGGGAAGACACCCTGTTGGGTCCCATCATCCAAAGCAAGTACCTGCTGCTCTTCGACATGGAGGAATGGCAGACCCGTGAGCCGCAGTTCAGCCTGTATTTTACCGGCCATGGCGCATACGTACAAAGCTGGTATATCGACAACATCATCATCTTTGCCGCGAAGAAGAACAAATACGGCGACATAGAGGATGCCGACATGAACGGCTTCGTCGCCTCCAAGTCCACCGTCACCCCGCTGAAAGGCCCCAGGGCGGGCAAGTCCACCCATTTCGCGAAGATGAAGAAGTCGCGCAACCGCATGGCTGGCGTGGTGGAAGGCCGAAAGAAATGGTGGAAACGGAAGTAGTGGATGCTGGGGGTTTTGTATTAGGCATGAAATTCACAGCCTGCAGATTGCAAATCCGCCAGAACCATAGCCAAAACTATAAAGGAAACTTTACAGCTCCTCCGCAAACTTAATGTCCTTCACATTAAGCTGCAAGTTGGTTTTGCCCTGCCAGGTGTTGTATTCCAGATGATAGCAGATGCTGAAAGGCTCGCCGCTGTGGATGCGGTTGAAGAGGTCGCCCTTCTGGAAAGCGATACCGGAGAACGGTGCCACGCCTTGCTCGGCGTCGCCCACCTGCGACACGGTGAGTTTCAAGTGTTTATGACCACCCACAGGACGGGAGCCACCTGCGTCGATGACGTTGTCGGTCCAGAACACGGGAGCCATGTTGCCGGGACCAAAGGGCGCAAACTGGTTGAGGATGCGCATGAACTTGGGCGTGATGTCGCTGAACTTGATCTTTAGGTCGACTTCCATCTCTGGGACGAAGTCCTCGTCAACCAGATGTTCGGCGACGTAGGCCTCGAAGCGGCGGCGGAACTCGGGCAGGTTCTCAGGCTTCATCGAAAGGCCGGCGGCGTATTTGTGGCCACCGAAATGCTCGAGCAGGTCGGAGCAGTTGTCGATGGCATCGTAGATGTCAAAGCTCTTGATGGAGCGTGCCGACCCTGTCACCAAACCATTGGCGCGCGTCAGGACGATGGTCGGGCGGTAGTAATAGTCGGTGAGGCGCGAGGCCACGATACCGATGACGCCACGGTGCCAGCGTTCGTTGAAGACCACGGTGCTCTTGGCGTCGCGAAGCTCAGCATCGGCATCGATCATGTCGAGGGCCTCCTCGGTGATGCGGTTGTCGAACTCACGGCGCTCGTCGTTGAGGTCATTGATGGAAGTGGCCAGCTTCTCGGCGTGTTCTTTCTTGTCGGCGAGCAGCAGGCGCACCGAGTCAGAGGCTTTGGCGATACGTCCAGCGGCGTTGATACGCGGACCGATAAGGAACACCAAGTCGCTGATAGTCAACTCTCTGGTCAGCACACTCTCGTCTTCCTCATGCTGGTCTTCGTCGCGGCGGTAGATGTTGGCTTTTTGCAAGATAGCCTCGATGCCCGGACGCGGTTTCTTGTTGAGTTGCTTCAAGCCGAAATAGGCCAACACGCGGTTCTCACCCGTGATGGGCACGATGTCGGCGGCGATGCTCACAGCCAACAGGTCGAGCAGTTCATACACCTCTTCGATGGTGCCCAAGCCCTTCATGGAGAGAGCGGTCACCAGCTTGAAGCCCACGCCACAGCCCGAGAGTTCGTCGTAGGGATAGTTGCAGTCGGGGCGCTTGGCGTCGAGCACGGCCACGGCATTGGGGATGACGTCGCCGGCGCGGTGGTGGTCGCAGATGATGAAGTCGACGCCCTTGCTGTTGGCGTATTCGATGCGTTCCACGGCCTTGATGCCGCAGTCGAGGGCGATGACGAGTTTGAAGCCGTTGTCGGCCGCATAGTCGATGCCTTTGATGGAGATGCCATAGCCTTCCTCGTAGCGGTCGGGGATGTAGAACTCGATCTTCTTCTTCTTGAAGAACGGCTTGAGGTAGGTGTAGACCACCGCCACGGCAGTGGTGCCGTCCACATCATAGTCGCCATAGATCAAAACTTTCTCGCCGTTGTTGATGGCCTGAAGCACGCGTTCGACGGCCTTGTCCATGTCTTTCATCAGGAAGGGGTCGTGGAGCTGCGAGAGCGAGGGACGGAAGAACGTTTTGGCTTCTTCATAGTTGGTAATTCCGCGTTGGACAAGCAAAGTGGCAAGGTTCTCATCGATATTGAGCACCTTGACAATCTCTTCAACTTGCTTTTTATCAACAGGTTGATGTAAAATCCACTTTGTTTCCATTCGCCTAATTTTGAACTTGTAAAAATAAGAAGAAAAACAATACGAAAAGTCGGATTTCGTAGTTTATAATCAATTTTTCTTTTAGAAGCTTCATTCTCAACGGATTATTTATCACTTTTTTCGAACCATTCTACATAACGACAAGGCTTTTGTTAGGGCTGAAATTGTTGAAATCTTTGTTCAAAAAAAAAGTATTTTGCTCTTGCGGGGTTTGTGGAAAATTGGTAATCTTGCATTTTAAAATCACCTAAACTTTCCAACATTGAAAAAGATTAAAACTGCTTTAATATCAGTATTTTATAAAACGGGCATCGACACGATTGTCGACTTGTTGAAGCAAAACGGCGTGCAGATCTACTCCACGGGAGGCACGTATGATTTCATCAAGCCCCTCGACCCCTCGGTGAAGACCGTCGAGTCGCTCACGGGCTATCCGTCCATCCTGGGCGGTCGCGTGAAGACTTTGCATCCCAAAGTATTCGGTGGCATCTTGGGTCGCACCCAGCTGGAGTCGGACCAGAAGGAGATGCAGGACTACGACATCCCCGCCTTCGACCTCGTCATCGTCGACCTCTATCCCTTCGAGGAGACGGTGGCCAAGACCGAAGACGCCTCAGCCATCATCGAGAAGATCGATATCGGCGGCATCTCGCTCATCCGCGCTGGCGCGAAGAACTTCAACGACGTGCTCATCGTGCCTTCACAAAAATACTATGGCGAGCTCATTCAGCTGCTCAAGGAGCAACACGGTGAGACCTCCCTCGACGACCGCCGCCGTTTTGCAGCCTACGCCTTCGGTGTCAGCTCGCACTACGACAGCGCCATCATGAACTGGTTCGTGAAAGACGACGACAACAAGCCGCTACGCATCACCGAAGAGGAAGGCACCCCCTTGCGTTATGGCGAGAACCCGCACCAAAAAGGCACCTTCTACGGCGACCTCGACGCAATGTTCGAGAAGCTGCACGGCAAGGAGCTGTCGTACAACAACCTGCTCGACCTCGACGCAGGCCTCAACCTCATCCGTGAGTTCGACGAGCCTACCTTCGCCATCCTCAAGCACAACAACCCCTGCGGCATCGCCTGCCGTCCCACCGTGAAAGAGGCTTACCTCGCCGCTCTGGCTGGCGACCCCGTCTCGGCCTTCGGTGGCGTGTTGGTGTGCAACCGTCCCATCGACATGGCTGCGGCTGAAGAGATCAACAAACTCTTCATCGAAGTCATGGTGGCACCGGGTTACGACGAGGGCGTGCTCGACCTGCTCTTCTCGAAGAAAAACCGCGTGGTGCTGCACCTCAAGGCCGACCTCTACAGGCCTCAGACCGTGAAGACCGCCTTGAACGGCTATCTCGTGCAAGACCGCGACCTCCACACCGAAACGGCTGACGACTTCAAGGTCATCACCACCAAGGCACCCACTGCCGACGAGGTGGACGACATGATTTTCGCCAACAAGATCGTGAAGCACAGCCGCTCCAACGCCATCGTCCTCGCCAAAGGCAAGCAACTCTATGCCTCGGGCATCGGACAGACCTCACGCGTCGACGCGCTGCGCCAAGCCATCGAGAAGGCCCGTTCGTTCGACTTCGACTTGCGTGGTGCCGTGCTGGCTTCCGACGCTTTCTTCCCCTTCAAGGACTGCGTCGAGTTGGCCCACGAAGCCGGCATCTCCGCCATCGTGCAGCCCGGCGGCTCGGTGCGCGACCAAGAATCCATCGACTGCTGCAACGAAAACGGCATCGGCATGGTGTTTACAGGATTTAGACATTTTAGACATTAACGAATGATGGTACAGACGTAGCGCGCTACGTCTCTACAAAGGAACACTTAACTGACAACTGAACAACTGAACAACTGACAACTGAACAACTGACAACTAACAACTGAAGAATATGGGAGTATTATCATTTTTGAACAAAGAAATCGCTATTGACTTGGGTACGGCCAATACGATTATCATATACAACGACAAGGTTGTCGTTGATGAGCCCTCCATCGTGGCCATGCAGCGCGACACGAAGAAAATCATCGCCGTCGGCAAGCGCGCCATGATGATGCACGGTAAGACCCACGAAAACATCAAGACCATCCGCCCCTTGCGCGACGGTGTCATCGCCGACTTCCAAGCCGCCGAGTACATGATGCGTGAGATGATCAAGATGATTAACTTCAAGAACACCTTGTTCCCGCCCAGCCTGAAGATGGTCATCTGCATCCCTTCGGGCATCACCGAGGTGGAAGAGCGCGCCGTGAAGGACTCGGCCGAACAGGCCGGCGCCAAAGAGGTGCGTCTGATCCACGAGCCTATGGCCGCCGCCATCGGTATCGGCATCGACGTGCTTGAGCCGACGGGTAACATGATTATCGACATCGGTGGTGGCACCTCCGAAATCGCCGTCATCGCCTTGGGTGGCATCGTCAACAACAAGTCCATCCGTATCGCTGGTGACGACTTCACCGCCGACATCGAAGAGTACATGCGCAAGCAACACAACATCATCGTGGGCGAGCGCACCGCCGAACGCATCAAGATTGAAGTCGGCGCTGCCATCCCGCAGCTCGACAACCCGCCCGATGACTATGCCGTGCAGGGCCGCGACATGCTGACCGGTATCCCGAAGGAGATCCGCGTCAACTATGCCGAGATCGCCCACTGCCTCGACAAGAGCATCATGAAGATCGAGACCGCCGTACTAAACGCCTTGGAGCAGACGCCGCCCGAGCTGTCGGCCGATATCTACCGCACGGGTATCTACCTCACCGGTGGTGGTGCCTTGCTGCGTGGCCTCGACAAGCGTCTCAACGCCAAGACCAAGCTGCCCATCCACGTCGCTGAAGACCCGTTGCGCGCCGTCGCCCGTGGCACCGGCATCGCCCTGAAGAACTTTGACAGATTTACGTTCCTGATCAAATAATTGACGCGGGACTACGAGACGCGAGACTGTGGGACTTTTTGTCCCGTGTCCCGAAGTCCCGTGTCCCGAAGTCCAATAATAACTATGTACAACCTTCAGCGTTTCATACTGAAACACCACTTCGTCATCCTGTTCATCTTGCTCGAAGTGATTTCCATCTTGCTGCTGGCCCGTAGCCAGAACTTCCACCGCAACAGCATGGTGAACACCTCTAACGCCGTTGTGGGCAAGATCTACGAGTGGAGCAGCGACGTGGGCAACTACTTCCGCCTCAACACCGCCAACGAACAGCTTGCCGAGGAAAACGCCATGCTCAGGCAGCAGCTGTCCATCGTGTACGACACCGCTTCGTGTGTCTACGACGTGAACGAAGGCGACACCTTGTATGAATACATCCCTGCTAAGGTCGTCAACAACAGCACCAACCAGGCCAACAACTACATTATAATAAATAAAGGTGCAAAAGACGGCATCGAGCGCGACATGAGCGTCATCTCGACCGACGGCATCGTGGGCGTGGTGACCGACGTGAGCCGCCATTATGCCTCCATCATGAGCCTGCTCCACAGTAAGTCGGTGGTCGGCGTGCGCTTCAAAAACAACCAGGAAATCGCCAGCGTGAAATGGCAGACCAACAACTACCGCTACGGCATCGTGGAGGACATCCCCACCCACATCGTCCTGCAACAAGGCGACACCATCCTGACCAGTTCGCACTCCAAGATCTTCCCCGAAGACCTGATGGTGGGCACTGTGGAGGAGTTCTACCCCACCGCTGTCGACGCGCTCAACAAGGCCAAGATACGTTACGCCACCGACTTCTCCACCTTGCGACATGTCTATGTCATCAAGGATTTGCACAAAGCTGAAACCGATTCACTCAAAGCCAAATTCCAATGACATGAACAAGACCGTCCTACAAATCATCCGCTTCGTGGTGCTCGTGCTTTTCCAGGTGCTGGTCATCAACCACATCCGTTTGGGCGGCTACGTACACCCTTATATCTACATGCTTTTCATCATGTTGTTGCCATTCAACACTCCCAAATGGCAACTGTTGGTGTTGGGCTTTGCGTTGGGCTTGACCGTCGACTTGTTCACAGGAACACCAGGACTCCATGCTGGAGCCACCACCCTGATGGCCTTCTGTCGGCCTTCCATCATACAACTCATTTCGGGCAACCAGAAATTCGAGAACATCCCCGAACCCAACCTCGGCCAGCTGGATGGCATGTGGTTCTTCCGTTACGTCTTATGCCTGGTGTTCGTCCATCATTTCGCGCTGTTTTTCCTTGAGTCGTTCAGTTTCAGACTCATCGGCCAAGTGTTGCTGCGCATCCTGCTGAGCGTGCCCGTTTCCGTCTTCCTCATCATGATGATCCTTTACATCTTCAAAAGGGAAAGAAAAAGAGAATAAATAACAATAAATACCTGAATTACAATGAAAAAACAACTTTTATTCTTTATCGCACTCGCATTATGTTTGAGTGCCTGCAACCAAAAAGGAAATGACTTCAAGGTCAATGTCAGCCTGGCCAACGGCAACGAAAAGACCGTCTACCTGCAAAAGTATGTCGACAACGCCCCTGTCATCATCGACTCGGCCGTCATCGCCAACGAAACCGCCGTGCTGAATGCAGAGAAAGACAACCCGCAAATCCTTTATGCCTTGAAGATTAAGGGTATGCGTGGCTCCATGCCTTTCTTTGCCGACAACAAGGACGTCACCGTTGTGGGCGACATCAACAACCCGAAAGACGTAGAAGTCATGGCATCGGAGACACAGGCCGAGCTAGACGCCTACAACAAAGAGCTGGAGGGGTTTGAGGACCAAATCCGCGACCTCTATGCCGTGATGCAACAAGCCTTCGACGACAATGATTCCATCAAAATGGACTCGCTCAACACCGTGGGCACCGCGTTGATGGAGCAGCAGGACAGCTTCCGCGACGACTACATCAAAGCACATCCCGATAGCTTTGTCACCCATTACATCCTCGATGGCGTGAAGCAAGACTATCCTCTCGACCAGCTAAAGGAATTGGTGGGCTCCTTCACCACCGAGTCCATCTACAAAGACGACCTCAACAACTACATCACCAAATTGGAACGCCTCGAAGTGGGCCAGCCTTTCATCGACTTCACGCTGCAAACCAAAGACGGTGAGAATGTTACCCTTTCTGAAAAGATTGCCCAAAACAAACTCACTTTGGTTGACTTCTGGGCTTCATGGTGCGGTCCCTGCCGCAAGGAGAATCCCGTCGTGAAAGCCGCTTACGAGCAGTTCCATGAACTCGGTTTCGATGTTATCGGCGTCAGCGTCGACCAAGACGAAGCCGCTTGGCTGAAGGCCGTCGAAGACGACCAACTGCCTTGGACGCAGGTGCGCGACAGCGAGAACAAAGCCAGTGAGAGTTACATGATTTATTATATCCCGTCCAACTTCCTCTTCGACCAGGATGGCAACATGGTGGCCAAGGGCTTGAGAGGCGAGGAACTGGCGGCGAAACTGGCGGAACTATTGAAATAATAGACCTTCAAGCCTTAGTCGTCATATAGCATTACAATCGATTAACATCACGCTATGAAAACGAAACTCTTTCTTTTAGGTGCACTTGCGCTGGGATTGTTCGCCTGTACCTCAAAGCCTGAAGTGAAGACCTTTAAGGTCAACGTCAATTTGGCCAATGCCGATGGACAGACCGTCTACCTGCAAAAGGATGGACAAGTGCTCGACTCGGCAGTAATTGCCAACTGGGATGCCGTGTTCAACACACCCGTATGCGACGACAACGAGATGTACAGCATCATGCTGCCGGGCTGGCGCCGTGCCTTCCCCTTCTTCACCGACAATGTGGACGTGACCCTCGAAGGCGACGCGCAGAACCCCAACGCCATTTTGGTGAAAGGCTCAGCCTCCCAAGACCGTCTCAATGCCTTCACCGAAAGCTATAATGAGCTTGAAGCCAAGTTGGAGGCCGACAGCACGATGAGCCAAGAGGACGCCGACGAAATCCTGAAGATGCACTGCTTCGACTTCGTCTGGGACAACCCCACCGACCCCGTGGCGCATTATGTGATGTACCGCTACAAGTGGGCCTTCGGTCCCTGCGAGCTGCGCACCATGCTTGACAACATCCACGCCGCCGACAGCACCTTGACCAACAAGAACCTGACTCTGGCCGAGGAATATGTGGAGAAACAAGAGCGCGTGCAGGCTGGCCAGCCCATCATCGACTTCACCCAAAACGACCCCGAAGGTAACCCCATTACACTGAGCGAACTCGCAGTGGGCAAGCTCTTGCTCGTCGACTTCTGGGCCTCGTGGTGCCCCGACTGCCGCAAGGCCAACCCCGATGTGGTGGCCGCCTACCAGAAATACCATGACCAAGGCTTCGACGTGCTTGGCGTGTCGTTCGACACCAACAAGGAAGCCTGGCTCGCCGCCATCGAAAAAGACGGCTTGACCTGGACCCAAGTCTCCGACCTGCAAGGCTGGAACAACGCCGCTGGCGCCTTGTACGCCATCTCCTTCATCCCGCAAAACGCCCTCATTAAGGACGGCGTGATTGTCGCCCGCAACCTTGAAGGTGAGTGGCTCATGGAAGAAATAGCAAGACAATTGGAATAAATTGGAATAACTAGAGCAGATTCCGAAAACGGAAAATGGCACGAATGTTTTCGTGCCATTTTTGTTTTACCATCCAGGTGCCCACGCCACAAAGGGCGGGTTCGGATATTCCTTTTTGCTGTATTCAAGAGGCTGTCCGTCGCTGATGCGGAGCACCTTGCCACCGGCGGCACGAAGGATGGCATCGGCGGCGGCGGTGTCCCATTCCTTGGTCTTGCTGTAGCAGACGTAGACATCGGCGCTTCCTTCGGCCAGACGGGCGAACTTGAGACTGCTGCCTTGCGTGTCGATGACTAGGTCGGGATGGGCGGGGCGCAATACCTTATTAATATATGCGTCTACCTCAGGGGTGCGGTGGGAACGGCTGACCAGAACGGTGTAAGGACGCACCGCGTGCGTCAGCGTGGTTACAGGCGGACACACGCAGTGTGTCCCTACGGCGTACCACAATTGATTGGTTACCGGTGCATAGATCACACCCATAACGGGTTGTTTTTCGTCAATCAGGGCGATGTTGACGGTGAACTCGCCGTTGCGGTTCACAAACTCGACCGTGCCATCCAGTGGGTCGACGAGCCAATAACGCTTATATTGTGAACGGTCGGGCGGCAGGTCCTCCTCGCTGACGAAGGAAATGCCCGTCGGTTTCAAGATCTCCTTAATGATATTGCTCGCACGAAGGTCAGCCTGGGTCACGGGCGAGTCGTCGTCCTTGGTGTAGACCTCAAAAGGCTGGGCATACACCTCCATGATGGCCTTGCCTGCTTCGAGGGCGGCATGTCGGGCTAATTCTAGTAGTTGTTCCATGCGGCAAAAATAGTGTTTTTATTGCATTGAAAACCAATTAAATAAGAATTTTTTTTCAAAATTATTCCTTTCGTGCCATTTAATTCCACTAATTTTGCACGCGCAAATCGAAGTTGAACCAAGGGCTGCTTGAGCACCCTTAGCGTATAAAAAAGAGACTATGGCAAAGAATTTAGTTATCGTGGAGTCACCGACCAAGGCCAAGACCATCGAAGGCTTTTTGGGCAAGGAATATACGGTGAAAGCAAGCGAAGGCCACGTGCGTGACCTGAACAAGAACACCTTGAGTGTCGACATTGACAACAACTTTGAACCCGAATACGAAATCCCTGACAACAAGAAGGCCCTTGTGGCCGAGTTGCGTAAGTTGTCGAAGGCCGCCGATACGGTGTGGCTGGCATCCGATGAGGATCGTGAGGGAGAATCCATCTCGTGGCATCTCTATGAGGTACTCGACCTGAAGAAAAAAGACACCAAGCGTATCGTCTTCCACGAAATCACCAAGTCGGCCATCACCAACGCCATCGAGAACCCGCGCGAAATCAACATGGGCCTCGTCAATGCGCAGCAAGCCCGTCGTGTGCTCGACCGCCTCGTGGGTTACGAGCTGTCGCCGCTGTTGTGGAAGAAGGTGAAACCCGCCCTTTCGGCTGGTCGCGTGCAGAGCGTGGCCGTGCGTCTCATCGTCGAACGCGAAGAGGAAATCAAGAACTTCGTGCAAAGCAGTGCTTACCGCGTGACGGCGCTGTTCACCTTCACCAAAGACGGACAAGAGTACACCCTCTCTGCCGAGCTTCCGCATCGTTTTGAAAACGAAGAGGAAACAAAGAAATTCCTGGAGTCGTGCATGAATGCCACCTATAAGGTCGACAACATCGAGAAAAAACCCACCGTGCGCTATCCCGCACCGCCTTTCACCACCTCCACCTTGCAACAGGAGGCCGCCCGAAAGCTGGGCTTCTCGGTCGCCAACACCATGCGCATCGCCCAACAACTCTACGAATCCGGTAAGATCACCTACATGCGTACCGACTCCGTCAACCTGTCGAGTCTCGCCCTCGGCATGGCCAAGAAGGAAATCGAAAAAAACTATGGCGCCGAATACGTGAAGACGCGCCAATACCATACCAAGAGCAAAGGCGCCCAGGAGGCACACGAAGCCATCCGTCCGACCTACCTCGACCAACATACTGTCAAAGGCACTGCCGACGAACGCCGTCTCTACGAGCTTATCTGGAAGCGCACTATCGCCTCACAGATGGCTGATGCCCAGATGGAACGCACCAACGTCAACATCGGTGTGTCGACCAACAAAAAGCAGTTTGTGGCCACGGGCGAAGCCATCCTCTTCGACGGCTTCCTGAAGGTATATCGCGAGAGCTACGACGACACGACGGAAGAAGATACCGCCATCCTGCCGCCCATCGAGGTGGGCACCCTGCTCGACATGGAGAAGATGGAGGCCCAGCAACGCTATACGCGTCCGCCGTTCCGTTACAACGAAGCCAGCCTCGTGAAGAAGATGGAAGAGCTAGGCATCGGCCGTCCTTCGACTTACGCCCCCACCATCTCCACCATCCAGAAGCGTGAATATGTCACCAAGGGCGACGTGAAAGGCACTCCGCAAGAGTTCCAGATTATCACCTTGAAAAACAACAAGATAAGCGAGAAGAAAGGCAAGGAAACCATTGGCGCCGAGAAAGGCAAGCTCATACCCACCGACATTGGAGTGCTGGTCAACAAGTTCCTGCTGCAATACTTTGAGAGCATCATCGACTACAACTTCACCGCCAACGTGGAGAAGGAGTTCGACCAGATTGAAGAAGGCCAGCGTGAGTGGAACACCATGATTTCCGATTTCTACAAGGTCTTCCACAACCAAATCATCTCCACGACTGAGAACTCTGGCAAGTTCAGCGGTGAGAAGCTCCTCGGCGTTGACCCTGCCACGGGCAAAAATGTGTATGTGAAAGTGGGACGTTTCGGTCCGGTGGCACAGATTGGCGACACCGAATCGGAGGAGAAACCCCGTTTCGCCGGCTTGAAGAAAGACATGAGCATCGAGAGCGTCACCTTAGAAGAGGTGTTGAAGCTGTTCGACTTCCCACGCATCCTCGGCGAGTATGAAGGCAAGGAAATCACCGTGGCCGTGGGTCGCTTTGGTCCGTACATCCGCCACGACAACAAGTTCTACAGCCTCGCCAAGACCGACAACCCCGCCCTCGTGGAATACGACCGCGCCGTCGAGATCATCAACGAGAAACGTCAGAAGGACTTGGACAACATCATCCTCACCTTCGACAACGACCCCGACATGCGTGTGTTGAACGGCCGCTTCGGTCCTTACATCGCCTACAAGAAGACCAACTACAAGCTTCCGAAAGGCACCGAGCCTTCCACCCTGACCTACGAACAGTGTTTGGCCATCGTGGAAGACCCCAAGAACGCCCCGAAGAAGAAAGTGGTGAAGAAGAAATAACCAAACGAAAGCGGCGGAAGCAATTCTGCCGCTTTTTCTTTGTTTTTTTGACGCAATGCAAATAAATTCCTATTTTTGCATTCTTAATCAGACGCGGTTAGCGTCACTGCGAGGCACGAAGCAGTCTGGACATGAAATTTATATCCCTAGATTGCTTCGTCGTTCCTCCTCGCAATGACGCGAAGCGACGACAAGTAGAAATATTAAATCTTAAATCTGAAATACAATGGAGAAAAAAGACTTACTGAAAGACGTTGTCGAACATATCGACATCAAGAAGTATGACTCAACCGAACTCATCAACGCCATGCGCAAGATGTCGTTCACCTCGCGCGACACCGCCCGTGCCGCCGACATCCTCTGCCAGATGATCGCGGAGAAGGACTGCACCAACATCCTCACCATCGCCGGTTCCACCTCGGCTGCCGGCTGTATGCAGGTGTATGTGGAGATGGTCAAGAACAAGATGGTTGACGCCGTCGTCAGCACGGGTGCCAGCATCATCGACATGGACCTCTTCGAAGCCCTCGGCTACAAGCACTACATCGGCACGAAAGAGAACGTCATCCCCGACACCAAGCTGCGCGAACTCTATATCGACCGCATCTACGACACCTTCATCGACGAGGAAGAATTGCAGGCCTGCGACCAAGCCACCTGCGACGTGGCCGACACCTTGGAGTGCCGTCCCTACAGCAGCCGCGAGTTCCTCTATGAGGTCGGCAAATGGCTGGCCAACGGTCACGGCGTGAAGAAAGAGAGCCTCATCCAGACCTGCTACGAGTGCGGCGTGCCGATCTTCTGCCCCGCCTTCAGCGACAGCTCGGCTGGCTTCGGCATCGGCAAGCACCAGTGGCTCCGCAAGAAAGCCGGCAAGCCCTACGTCAGCATCGACTCGGTGGCCGACTTCCTCGAACTCACCGAAATCAAGATGAACAGCCCTCAATCGGGCCTCTTCATGGTCGGTGGCGGCACGCCTAAGAACTTCGCACAGGACACCGTCGTCTGCGCCGAAATCCTGGGTCACGAAGTGCCCATGCACAAATATGCCATCCAAATCACCGTGGCCGACGTACGCGACGGCGCCTGCTCGTCAAGCACGCTGCTCGAGGCTGGCTCATGGGGCAAGGTGAGCGAGGAGCTGCAGCAGATGGTCTATGCCGAAGGCACCACCGTCATCCCCGCCATCGTCAGCTACGCCTACCACAACGCACCGTGGAAGGACCGTGAGTATAAGAACTGGCAGAAGTTATACAAGTAATCCACAATAATTTGGGCTACACAACACTCAACCCTTAACCGTCATGGCGGAGGAACATCCGCCATCTCCCAAGCGCGAAGACGAATCCTTTTCGCCCGGGAGATTGCGGGTCAAGCCCGCAATGACGGTTAAAGGTGGGTTTATTGCCCGATTAATACCACCATGGACATCAGCATCTTCCTTGAACCTGTTCCCGAAAAGTGTTTCGGCAAGAGTTTCCGGCCTGGCAAGAAGACCTTGGGCGAGACCATCAACATCTTCCGCAACGAGGATGAATTCCCCAGCCTCGAAGGCGTCAGTTTGGCCATCGTCGGCGTCAAGGAAGAACGAGGCACGGTCGACAACAAAGGCTGCGCCGACGGCGTGGACTACATCCGCAAGGCCCTCTATCCCCTTTTCGACCACTGGCCCGACATCCACATCGTCGACTTGGGCAACGTGAGAATCGGCAAAGACCTCAACGACACTTATTATGCCGTCAACCAGGTGCTTACCGAGTTGATGAAAAACAAAATCGTGCCCATCATCATCGGAGCGGGACAAGACCTCACCTACACGATGTACCAGGTGTATGAGCCCACGGGCAAGCTCATCAACATCACCGCCGTCGACCCCATGTTCGACATCGGCAACGACAAGGAATCGCTGAACTCACATTCCTACTTAAGCCATATCATCCTTCACCAGCCCAACTTCCTGTTCAACTTCACCAACATCGGCTACCAGTCGTATTATGTTGACACAGAGAATATTGAGTTGATGAAGCAATTGCTTTTCGATGCCTATCGCTTAGGTAACATCAAGCAAAACATCGAATTGGCCGAGCCGCTCATCCGCAATGCCAACCTGTTGAGTTTCGACATCGCGGCCATCCGTGCCGCCGACGCCCCAGGCGTGAAAAACGCCTCGCCCAACGGCTTCAACGGCGAAGAGGCCTGCCGCATGACGCGCTATGCCGGACTGAGTTACAAGCTCTCGTCGGTCGGCTTCTTCGAATACAACCCCCACTACGATATCAATTCGCGCACGGCCAACCTCATCGCCGAGATGATTTGGTATTTCATTGAAGGCTTCTCAATGCGCCAAGACGACATCCCCACCTTGGAGAGCAACGACTTCAAGCGTTATATCGTGCAAATCGGTGAAAACCAAAACGATATCGTCTTCCTCTGCCATAAGACCACGGGCAAATGGTGGATGGACATGTCGTTCTTGCAAAACAACGACCAACGTTACGAACGGCATCATTTCATTCCCTGCTCAAAGGAAGACTACGACCAAGCCATGCACAACGAACTGCCTGACAAGTGGTGGCAGTTTTACCAGAAGCTGATGTGATTTTGGGGATTCGCTTCGCGAAGAAATCTGTAAAAAATCTATTTCAAAATCATAGAAAATCTTTCCCTCAAAAACTGATTTTGAAAGATTTTATATTTTATTTTTGAACGATTTCTTGCCGCAGGCAATTCCAAATTAGTATCTTTGCCGCCAAATTTTCCAGCAATGAAAAAAGCATTATCTATTTTTACTCTTTTGCTCCTGATGGCCGCTACGATGCAGGCCCAAGAGAAGAAACCCGATTGGATGAGATGGCACTATCTCTCCGAGGAAGAAATGCATGACACCTCGCGTGGCATGAACTTCGTCGAGACCGACCCGCCTACGGGCGAGCCGCGTTTCGTGGCCGAGTTTGAACCCATGCAAGGCGTGATGATACGCTACCCACTGGGCATCCCGACGAGCCTTGTGGCACAGCTCTCCAACAACTGCCGCGTATATTGCATCGTCAGTAATTCGCAGCAAAGCCAAGCCCAGAGCAGCTTCCAAAGCGCTGGCGTCAACATGAGTAATGTGAGTTTCGTCAACGCCTCGACCGATTCCTATTGGGTGCGCGACTACGGCCCGTGGTACATCTTCGAGGACCGCAACCCCGCCATCGTCGACAACGTTTACAACCGTCCGCGTCCCAATGACGACAACATCTCAGGCGTGTTCGCCACCTACTGGGACATCCCCATGTACGGCATGAACCTCCAGCACACCGGCGGCAACATGATGGAAGATGGTCGCGGCCACGGCGTGAGCGACAACCTCGTACTGCAGGAAAACAGCAACAACGAGACCAACGTCCGCAACAAGATGCGTGACTACCTCGGCATCGACCCCTATCACATCACCATCGACCCGCAAGGCGACTACATCGCCCACGTGGACTGCTGGGGCAAGTACCTCGCACCCGACAAGATCTTGATTGCCCGTCTGCCGCAAAACAACTCGCATTATGCCGACTACGAAGAAGTGGCCGACTACTTCGCCTCCACCAACTGCTGCTGGGGCTATCCTTACCGCGTGTATCGTGTGGACGAGCCAGGCGGCAACACCTTGGCACCCTACACCAACAGCCTCATCCTCAACAAGACCGTATATGTGCCGCTGGGCAACAACAACACCTATAACAACAACGCCTTGGCCGTTTACCAAGAGGCCATGCCAGGTTATGACATCGTTGGTGTGACCAACAGCAGCTACAGCTCCGGCTGGCAGAACACCGATGCCCTGCACTGTCGCACCCGTGGCGTGATGGACTTCAACATGCTCTTCGTCGACCACCGCAACGTGCTCTTCGGCGAGCAGGCATGGCAAGACTCCATCGCCGTGGTGAGCAAGTTCATCGCTTACAGCGGTGCCGAACTGAAGCAAGACTCCCTCCTCGTTTATTATAGCATCGACAACGGCGCCTATCAGGTGGCCCACATGACCGCCACGGGCAACCCCGACGAGTATGTCGGCTACATCAAAGGCTACCAAGGCGAATCGAGCATCGACTACTATGTGTTTGGTGCCGATGAATCGGGACATCGCTACACGCAGCCCGTCTTTGCCGACCTCGACCCGCACCATTTCACCATGGAGGCACATGAGCCGGCAGGAGAACTGATTATTACACCTGATACATTGTGGTTTGAAGTTGCTAATACTCAACACTTTGATATCATCAATGAAACAATCGGTGATGTCGTCATCAACTCTATTGAATGTGATAACGGCTATCTGCACATCCTTACAGATGATCTTCCATATACTTTGACTTCGGGAAGTTCATTGCAAGTGAATGTGATGTTCATCGTTCCTCCCGCGAAAGATTATATCGAATCCATCATCCATATCAACACATCTATCGGCGATAGGATCGTAAGAGCAATGATTAACAGCAGTTTGGAAGATTTGGGCTTGTTTATACCTGGCTCACCTTGGGTTGAATTGACAGTCAACGAACCTCAGGCTGAAGTCTATGTGACCAATGGAAATTACGGCACTCATACACCTATCGAAATTACTGCAATCACCGAAGGTGAAAACCAATTGATGCATGACCTCCTGGAATTGACCCATCATGATTTGCCTTATGTCTTGGAAACTGGTGAGAATTTTATGATTACCATTACCCCCAGAACTGATTTCGGCAATAAACAAGACCAAATACACACTTCTATACTGGTTATGTCGGATGATAATGATGTAGTGTTCGATGTTGTGATTGATGAGGAATTGGTAAGCGTCACCGAACTCACCGCCGAAGCCAAGCTCTACCCCAACCCGACCACGGGCCAGTTCACCATGGAAGGCGCGAATGTGGCCAAGGTGGAGGTCTTTAACCTCGTCGGACAAAAAATCTATCATTCCGAAGGCCGCGTAGTCAATATCGACGCAAGTGACTGGAACAAGGGCATCTATCTGGTCAACATCATCGAACAGAATGGTGCCGTGGTGACCAAGAAATTGGTGGTGAAATGATAATTGTTTGGTAGAGACGTAGCGCGCTACGTCTCTACAGACAACAAAAAACACAGAATAGACAATAAAAACACAGAATCCCTGAACTTCGTTTCGGGGATTCTTGCTATTTTTGCGCCCATTAAAATGGTATCCTTATGAAGAAAATAAGCATCTTATTATCAGTGTGTTGCCTTATCGCCTTGGCTTCATGCCAGAAGAAAAACGCCCCACTGTTTCGCGGCGACTACAGCTTCAAGACCTCGGGCAGCGTGACCTTGGACGAAATCAACGCCGAAGACGAGCCCTCAACCTATACGGTCAGTCTGCCCAACGAAATCGGGCAATTGGAAATCAGCGACTTGGGCAACGGCAAGGATAGCGTGCTCGTGGTGATGAACACCATGGGAGGCGAGGTCGTAGTTACCCATGCCTTCTGCAAGGACAACGAAATCTTCCTGAAAGACTTCACGAAGAATACCCTACTCTTCACCGGCGACTCGCTCACCTTGAAGAACGACTTGCGTGTCCATGCCACGGGACAGATGTATGAGGACAACACGCTTATCCTCAACATGATCTACGAAGGCGAAGCCGAGACCAACGAGCGCAGCTTCAAGGTTTATGGCGACAACATCCGCATGGCTGCGATAAGAAACTAATGCTATGAAAAACAAACCTATCCTTTGGCTCTTGCCTCTATTACTGATGGGTTGCGCCGACACCGACCCGAGCCAACTCAAGGAGCGACTCATCGGCGGTAATGCCGAGGAGCGTGTCATCGCCGTGGGCGTGCAACAGATCGACACCTTGGGAGGCTTGGTGCGCAACAGCTATCCGGGCTACTTGGAGGAGGGCAACAGCGTCGACATCAGCTTCAAGTATGGCGGCACCTTGCAAACACTCAACGTGAAGGAGGGTAGCATGGTGCGCAAGGGACAAGTGTTGGCACGTGTGGCCTCGCCGCAGATGGAGAGCACACAACGCTCGGCACAGGCCACCCTCGAACAGGCTCAAGACGCCTACGACCGCCTGAAGAAGGTACACGACAACGGCAGCCTCCCCGAAATCAAATGGCGCGAAATGGTGGCCAACCTCGAGAAAGCAGAAGCCGCCCTCGACCTGGCTAACGCCATGCTGGCCGACAATACCGTCACTGCCCCCTTCGACGGCACCGTCACCAACCTCAATGCCGTGAAGGGCGAGAGCATCACCCCGCTGAAACCCGTCATGCGCATCATCAGCACCGAAGGCCTGGTGGTGAAAATCAGCGTGCCTGAGAACGAAATCGCCAAGGTGCAACTCGGCGACGAGGCCCAGATCCTCATCCCCGCCCTCGACGACCGCCGTTGCAAGGGCCATATCATAGAAAAGAACATGACCGCCTCGCTGCTCACGCATAGCTACCCCGTCAAAGTTCTCATCGACGACCGCGACGAGGCTTTCACCCCTGGCATGATCGCCAAAGTGGTGTTGAGTTCGGATGTCGACAACGGCATCGTCGTCCCCGCCAACGCAGTTTTGATCAATAACGACGGCAAGTTCGTGTGGGTGGCCAAAGACGGTCGTGCAACGCGACAAAGCATCACCATCTCGGGCTATTCGGGCAAGGGTGTGGTGGTGAGCGAAGGCTTGCATAGCGGCGACATCGTCATCGTGGAAGGATATCAGAAAGTCAGTGAAGGAATGAAGGTGAGTTATGAGTAAGTTAAAGGAAAGAGGCATCATCAGCGGCAGCATACTGCGCCAGAAAATCGTCTGGGTCGTCGTGGCTGTCATCGTGGCTTTTGGCATCTATGCCCTCGTCGAAATGAAGAAAGACGAGTTCCCTGCCTTCACCATCCGCACCGGCATCGTGGCGGGCATCTACCCCGGCGCCAACTCCGAGGAGGTGGAGGCCCAACTCACCAAGCCCTTGGAACAGCTGCTGTTCGTCATGCCTGAGGTGGACCGCAAAAACACCTATTCCATCACCAAGGAAGGGATGTGCTATATCTACGTCGGCCTCGACCTCTCTGTGAAAGACAAGGACATGGCCTGGTCGAAGATCCGCCATAAAATCAACGAGTCAAAGGCTCTGAGCTTCCCTGCAGGCGTGTTGGCCATCGCTGTCATCGACGACTTCGGCAACACCTCTTCGCTGCTCATCGCCATGGAGTCGGCCGACAAGACCTACCGCGAGATGCACGGCTACACCGACGACCTCACGCACCGTCTGCGCACCATCCCCGAGATGGGCAACGTGCGCGTAATGGGCGAACAAAACGAGGAAATCGCCATCACCGTCGACAAGGAAAAACTCTCGTTCTACGGCATCAGCCCCAACACCTTGATGCTGCAATATGCCACGCAGGGCCTGCTGACCACCACAGGCACCATGGAGGGCGATGACTTCGACCAGCCGCTCCACATCGAGAATCCCATGGTCAGCGAACAAGAACTCGAAGAACAAATCATCTATTCCGATGCGGCAGGCAACACCATCCGTCTGCGCGACGTGGCCACCGTCGAACGCCGCATGGCCGAGTCGTCAAAAGTGGTCAACTTCAACGGTCACGACGCCTTGATTATCAGTGTGGAGATGCGCAAGGGCTACAACATCGTGGCTTTCGGAAGAGAGGTGGAGAAGGTGTTATCCGAATTCAAGGCCACCCTACCCGACAGCGTGGAGCTCTACCGCATCACCGACCAACCCAAGGTGGTGCAGAAGTCGGTCAACTCTTTCCTCCGCGACCTGCTCATCTCCATGATTGTCGTCATCGTGGTCATGCTGCTGCTCTTCCCCTTCCGCACGGCCCTCATCGCCAGCTCGGGACTGCCCATCTGCACGGCATTCAGCATCGGAATGATGTATCTCTTTGGGATCGAGTTGAACACCGTCACCTTGGCGGCACTCATCGTTGTGCTAGGTATGATTGTGGACGACTCCATCATCAACATCGACGGCTACATCGACAAGCTGAGCCAAGGCTACAAGCCCTTCGATGCCGCCGTGAGCAGCGCCAAGGAGCTGTTTATGCCCATGTTCATCGCCACGGCCGCCATCGCCTGTATGTTCTTCCCGATGACGCGCATCATCACCGGTCCTTTGGGCGACTTTGTGCAGCTCTTCCCTTGGACCGTGGCCTTCTCGCTGATGGCTTCTTTGGCCTACGCCATGCTCGTCATCCCCGGACTTGAAATCATATTCATCAAGCCGGAAGACAAGCCACGGCACAATGGCTTCGTGAGGGCGCAGATGCGGTTTTTCGGTTTCCTGCAACGCCTCTACGACAAGATGCAAAGCCACTGTTTCAAGCATCCTCATTTTACCATTGGCTTAGGCGTCGGTTCCATCGTCCTCGGCGTGCTGATGTTTTTGGCCTTGAACGTGCAGATGATGCCTATGGCCGAGCGCGACTGCTTTGCCGTCGAGATTCGTCTGCCCGAGGGCAGCAGCATAGAAGCCACCACGCGGGTCAGCGACTCTTTGCAACACATGATGCTGACCGACAAGCGCGTCACCTCTGTGACGGCCTTCATCGGCGAGACCGCACCACGTTTCCATGTGACCTACTCGCCCAGCATCCCCGCTTCCAACCTGGCGCAGCTCATCGTCAACACCACCTCGAAACAGACCACCGAAGCCCTGCTGAAGGAATGGGACGACAAGTATTCCTATTACTTCCCGGAAGCTTACGTGCGCTTCCGCCAGCTTGACTATCAAGCCGTCTCGACGCCCGTGGAAGTCTATGTCTATGGCAAAGACTACAGCAAGACCGCTCCCGTGGCGCAGCAAATCAAGGACTACATGCTCACCCTCGACAAGGAACTGCGTTGGGTGCATACCGACTACGACGAGATGCTGTCGTCGGTCAAGGTGACCATGAAGCCCGAGGAATGTGCCCGTCTGGGCCTCACCAAAGGCATCCTCTCCCTTGACTTGGCCAGCAGCCTCAACGGCCAGCCCTTGACCACCGTCTGGGAGGGAGACAGAGGCATCCCTGTGAGGTTGTATTCCCAAAAGAACTACGACCCCAACGACTACGAGTCCGTACAAAACCAAATCATCCCCACGATGGTGCCTGGCACCAACGTGCCGCTCCGTCAGGTGGCCGACATCAGCCCCGATTGGCATCCCGCGCAGCTGGTACACCGCAACGGCAAAAATGTCATCACCGTGGCTGCCGACATGAAGTTTTGGAAGCCACAGACGGTGAGCATGAAGAAGATACAGCAGTATATCAACACGGAAGTCGTGCCCAACCTGCCCGAGGGCGTGAGCATCGAATATGGCGGGCTGTCGTCGCTCAACACCATGGTCATCCCACAGCTGTTGTGGAGCCTCATCGCTGCCATCGTGGTGCTTTTGGCGTTCCTAGTGGCCTATTTCAAGAAAGTCAACTTGGCCGTGCTCACCTTGGGTTCCAGCACCTTGTGCATGTTTGGCGCTTTCTTCGGCGAGTGGCTCTTTGGACTCGACTTCGGCATGACCTCCTTGCTGGGTGTCGTCAGCCTCATCGGTATCATCATGCGCAATGGCATCGTCATGTACGAATATGCCGAGACACTCCGCACCGACGAGGGTCTGCCCACCAAGGAAGCCGCCATGAAAGCCGGCAGCCGCCGCATGAGACCCATCTTCCTCACTTCGGCCACCACCGCCTTGGGTGTGCTGCCGATGATTATCTCACGCAACCCGCTCTGGATGCCCATGGGCGTCGTCATCTGCTTCGGCGTGGTGCTTTCGATGGTGATTATTCTGGCCGTGATGCCCGTGATGTATTGGCAAATATTCAAAAAGAGTTAATTGTATGTCACAAAACCAACAAAACTGTCAAAACTTCAAAACAGAAGGTGGGAAAGCAGCCAACTGGCCTGCTTTCCTGCGGCAACCCAGTTGGATGCCGCACTCATCAAAATATTGTTTTGTAGGTTTTGCAAGTTTTGTGATAAAAAACAATTCTATGAAAAGGATTATCCTTCCAATCTGTTTGATATTGTTTGTGTTTCCTCTATTTGCGCAACAGCAAGAACCCATTCGCCTTTCTGTGCAAGAGTGCATCGACATGGCCTTGAAGAACAACATCGAACTGAAAAACAGCCAGTTGGAAATCGACAAGGCGAGAGCAACGAAAAACGAAGCCAGAGCAGAATTCTTCCCCACCGTGTCGGCACAAGCCATAGGCTTTGACGCGCTGAACCCTTTGCTTAACTTCAGCATCGAGGACATCGACAACGCGCAACTGAGACAGATTCTTTACACCCTCTACGCCGAATATGGCGCCAATATGGGTTTGGACAAGGAGTATTCCCTTATACAAAACGGCGTGATACTCAATGCCATGGCAACTGAACCCATCTATGCCGGTGGCCGCATCCGCAATGGCAACAAACTCGCCAAACTAGGCATCGAAGCCGCTGAACTTCAGGAAAAGGTGAAAGAAGACGAGGTGCGTTTGCAAACCGAACAGCTGTATTGGCAAATCGTTGCCCTGCAAGAAAAGGTGACGACCCTCGATATGCTCGATCGGCTGCTCGACACCTTGGACAAGGACCTTGCGGGTGCCATTGAAGCAGGCTTGGCTATGCCCACCGACCAATTTAAACTCCGCGTAAAGCAAAACGAAAGCCAACTCAACCGCAAGAAACTGAACGACGGCATCACCCTGCTCAAGATGGCCATGGGGCAGTACATCGGCGCCGACTGGCAGACGATGACGCTCACCGACACCTTAGGCCTGGAAATCGAGCCTACGACTTACTATCATGTGGCCAACGAAGCCGTCGCCTCGCGCAACGAGAGCCACCTCCTCGACCTCTCGCTGCGGGCCGAAGACCTGAAAAAGAAGATGACCCTCGGCGAAGCCTTGCCGTCATTGTTGGTGGGCGGCAGCGCAAGCTACCACACCATCTTCGAGCACTCAAGGCCCAATGCCATGGTCTTCGCCATGCTGCAGATACCCATCACCGACTGGCACAAGACCTCATACAAGCTAAAGAAACACGACCTCGACGCCGAGATGGCCGAGAACACGCGCCGCGACCTCATCGAGAAGATGGAGATGCAGACCAACCAAGCCTGGTTCAACCTAGAGCAGAGCTGGCTGCGCATCACCATGGCGCAGACCGCCCTCAGCGACGCCGAAGCCAACCTGAAGATCACGGAAGACTATTATGAGGCCGGACTGGTGGCCTTGTCGGACGTGCTCGAAGCCCAGACCCTCCTCAAGCAAAGCCGCGACGAGTTGACCGACAGCCGTGTAGAGTATCGGTTAAGCTTAGTGAATTATCAGCAATTGACTGGATATTGATGTGAACTGCAAAATACCCCTATCACAATATATGCAAAACCGCCGCAAAGGCGCAAAACCTCTGCAGCGGTCGCATTCATAAGGTCACGGCATCATTTGGCCGGTTCCCACTTGCAGCGGACGGGCGACACGATGGCGCCTTCCTTCTTCAGGGCATCGAAGGCCTTGTCGACCACTTTGCGGTCGAGACCTGTCACTTCGGCGATTTTTCCCGCGTTGACGGGTGCGCCAATCTCGCGCATGGCTTGCAGAACTTGATCTTTTGCTTCCATTGTTGTTTAGTTTTAGTGTTACTTGTTCATATTATTGACTTCGGGACTCGAGACTTCGGGACTTCGGGAATGGGTCTGTCTCGCAGTCCCGTAGTCTCGCGGTCTCGTGTCCCAACAGTCTTATTTCAGCATGGCCTCAATATCAGCCTCCATGTCCTCGGGCTTGGCCACAGGCGCAAAACGCTTGATGAGGCTACCGTCCTTGGAGATGAGGAATTTGGTGAAGTTCCAGCGCACGCCACCTTCTTCGCGGCCTTCAGATTTGCTCAAGCCGTCCACAAGCATCATTGTAGCCTTGTCTTTCAGACCGTGGATTTCTTCGGTCGGTACTTGTTGTGTCAGATATTTGAAGATGGGGTGGGCGTTCTCACCGAAGACGTCGATTTTCTTCATCAGTGGGAAGGTCACGCCGTGGTTGAGGCGGCAGAACTCGGCGATTTCCTCGTCGGTGCCGGGTTCTTGGTGCTTGAATTGGTCGCAGGGGAAGCCGAGAATCACCAGACCTTGGTCTTGGTACTTCTTGTAGAGGGCTTCCAAGCCGTCGTATTGGGGAGTGAAACCGCACTTCGAGGCGGTGTTGACAATCATGAGGACCTTGCCCTTGTATTGGGCCATGTCCACTTCTTCGCCCTTGTTGTTCAGGGCCTTAAAGTCATAAATCGTAGCCATTTCTTTAGTGTTTATTGATTTGTTTATTGTTGTTTTAGTCCTTCGA
>CADBZW010000022.1 GCA_902799345.1 uncultured Bacteroidia bacterium
CTGTTCTTGAAGGCAGGCGGCATGATCCGCGTGCTGCAAAAGAGCAAACTCATCGCCGTGACGGTGAACCCAACCTCGCCCTTGGGCGTGACCTTGGACTCCGACACGCTTTGTGGAAGACTTTCGGAAGCAATACAACTTCCGGTGTATGATTTAATGAAAAAGGAATGCAATTGAGAGACCACATAGAATCGCCCTGCGGCCTGCGCTACGTGTTCGAGCAACTCGAACTGCAAGCGGGCTATACGCGCCGTTGGATGCTCGACATGCCGATGATGCGGACAGGGGAGGAGATTGCCCGTTCGTATGAGGTGCTGCGGCAGTTCGTGCGTTTCGTGGAGGAGGTCGATACACCTTATATTAATACGCTCCAGTTCCGCCTCCAGGGACTGAAGGACATCCGCACGACCATCAAAAACCTCGGACAGCAGGCCGTTTTGGATGACATCGAACTCTTCGAGGTGAAGCATCTGGCCATCTTGGCCGTCGATGTGGCGGAGCGGATGAAAGCTCACGGCTTGGACAAGGCCATTGCCGTGCCCGACCTGAACGAGGTCATCACCATCCTCGACCCCGACGGATTGAAGATGGCGACCTTCTATGTCTATGACTCCTATTGCCAGGAACTGCGTGACCTGCGCGCGCAGATGCGACAGAATCCCAGCCGGCAAGAGGAACTCTTGGCCGAGTGCGCCGAGATTGAAGAAGGTGTGCGGAGGGATTTGAGCAAGCAGTTGGTTCCTTTCGCGAAGGCTTTGGAGGAAGCCCAAATCGCGATGGCGAAGATTGACATGAACCTCGCCAAAGCCTTGCAGATAAAACAGTTGGGACTTTGCTTCCCGACGATTTCGAAGGATGACATCAGCCGTTACGAGGCGATGTTCCATCCGCAGGTGAAGGACGCCTTGGCGCAGCGCAAACGCGCCTTCCAGCCGGTGAGCCTCACCTTTGGGCAGAAGCCTACCTTGATTACGGGTGCCAACATGGGTGGCAAGACCGTGGTGTTGAAGACCTTGACGCTGTGCCAGTACTTGTTCCAATACGGGTTCGGCATTCCGGCACAATCGGCCGACATTGCCGTCAAGGACGAGATTTTCTTCTGCATTGGCGACGAGCAGTCCATCGAGAAGGGGCTGTCGTCGTTTGCCGCAGAGATGAAGAGCATCGATGCCGTCATCAAGGCATCGCGCGAAAACAGAAAGATAGTGGCGTTGATTGACGAGCCGGCCCGCACCACCAATCCCACTGAGGGAACGGCCTTGGTGTCGGCCTTGGTGAAGGTGTTGCGCGGCGACAATGTGAGCCTCGTCATGACCACGCATTACGATATAGAGCCGACCGATGCCCGTTGCCTCCGCGTGAAGGGCTTCGAGAACGGCACGATGAACTACGAACTCGTCGAGGTGCAAGACGGCGAAGTGCCGCACGAGGCATTGAATATCGCTGAGAGTTTGGGGATTGACAAGGAATGGATTGAGACGGCGAGGGAGATTTTAAATATGCCGAATTCGGTACAATTAAACCTATCGAATTCGATAGGTTTAGACCCAAAGGGGTCGAATTCGACCCCTTTGAATGAGGAAGGTGAGAATAAAACCCCCTCGAATTCGAGGGGGTTTAGGAACCTCGTTGAAAAGGAAGGAGGGAAATAATATGGCAAAGATATTAGTTAAAGATACAGAAATCACAGTGGTTCAGGTTAATAGCAGTGACTATATCTGCATAACAGATATGATGAAGGCTAAAGACGGGGTTTTTTTTGTGACTGATTGGCTTCGTAATAGGAATACTTTAGAGTATCTTGGGATTTGGGAGAAAGTCAACAATCCAGATTTTAATTATGGCGAATTCGCCATAATTAGAAATCAGGCTGGTTTAAATAGATTCAAAATTAGTGTGAAGGACTTTGTTAGCAGAACCAATGCTATTGGCTTACAAGCAAAGGCTGGTCGATACGGTGGAACATACGCTCATAAAGACATCGCTTTTGAATTTGCCATGTGGATTAGCCCAGAGTTCAAAGTATATCTTATACAAGAATTCCAACGCCTAAAAGAAGAAGAGCAAAAGCAACTCGGTTGGTCGGTGAAGAGGGAGTTGGCGAAGATAAACTATCATATCCACACGGATGCAATAAAAGAGAATCTTGTTCCAGAAGAGATTGACCGTTATCATGCCTCCTTGATTTACGCTAACGAAGCCGATGTGCTGAATGTGGCTCTTTTCGGGATGACAGCCAAGGAATGGCGCGACGCCAACCCCGACTTGAAGGGCAACATCCGCGACTATGCGAACATCAACCAACTGATTTGCCTCTCGAATATGGAAAACCTCAATGCGGTCTTTATTAATAAAGGTATGCCGCAACGCGATAGACTGATTGAACTGAACAAAATCGCCATTCAGCAGATGAAGGTGCTGGAGGGCGTTGAGGAAAGGAGAATGTTGAAATGAAAAAACTATTATTAATACTAATTGTTGGCCTTTTAGGCCTGTCGGTAAGTGCGCAAGAAGTCTTCCAACCCTATCATACCAATGCAGTGCCGTATCACGGTTATTTATATCCCGTGATTCCAGGAACAGAAGAATGGATAGCTTTGGGCAGTTATGAAGCACGACTTGAGTCCGTACAATTGCCGATGGATACTTTGAAAGATATTTCAACAACGCGGTTGCTTGAAACATGTATTTATAATCCTTTCATGATTGATGTTTGGGCTTTGGACGATCTTTTTTATAGTATGGAGCATTTAAGAGGCCGACTGAATTGTCTTGAAGAGTTTTATAATCGTGAAGATGCTTTGACGGAACTGGTTTCACTTTATTCATCACGTCAAGTAGAATTTGTATTTGAGATTCAAGACCAATATGATCGAGGAAGATATCATAGTGACTATGCATATATGGAACTGATGATGGCTTATATGAACACCATCATGGATTTCTCTTCAAATGAAATCAAGGATGTAGTGTCTGTATTGTTGGATAAAACGGATCGATGGGAACTTTACTATGAGGAATATGGAGCTGCATATAAAGGGGGTGTACTTCTTTTAATGGGAAGATTGTTAAACAAAGAAGGTGCTTTTGGGGATTATCAAGGAACCACGCTTTACTATTTTTTGGAGAATGGCTGTTGTATGGATATTGATAGCTGTGAAAGAGATATGGATTACATTATGCAAGTGGCGCGTAGATATACGGATATTGAAGAGAATGTTTCTGGTCAGAGTATAGTTGTATTCCCTAATCCGACAGATGGATTTATTAGGTTTGTTGGAAACGAAGTTGAAAGCATTAAAGCCTACAATATCCATGGTCAATTTATAAAAGGAACAAAAGACAATACACTTGACCTGTCTGATCAGGATTCAGGTACATATTTAATAAAAGTGATTACCCCTTCGGGAGTGGTTACAAAACAAATAATAAAGAATTAACGAACAATAAATCAATTATTTAAACAACATACTGAAAATATGGAAAGTAAATTAGGACTGATTGAACTGAACAAAATCGCCATTCAGCAGATGAAGGTGCTGGAGGGCGTGGAAGAAAGGAGGATGCTGAAATGAGAAAACAACTAAATATCAATAAAATGAAGAAGTTCCTTTTTACAATAGTTTGTTTGCTTGGATTTTTCGCCAATAGTTTTGCATACGACTTTACAGCAGTTTGCGAATCGGGACAAACTTTGTATTACAACATCCTCAGCGAAAATGAAAAAAAGGTCGAGTTGACTTATGCAGAGTATTTTAATGCTGGATATTACCAATGGTACACCTATTATTATGAAGTGACAGCACCTTCAGGTGATTTAGTTATTCCAGAAAAAGTGCAATACAATGGTGAGGATTATACGGTCGTCAATATAGGAGACAATGCGTTTAATGCTTGCAATCTATCATCTGTAATCTTCCCTAATAGTATCATCTCAATCGGAGATGGGGCATTTGCCTCTGATACACATGTGTCTTTAATAGGAGAATTACATTTGCCAGATTATCTACAGACTATAGGCTCTAGAGCATTTGAATGGAATACAGCATTAACGGCTGTCTATATTCCAAACTCGGTAAGAAGTATCGGATCGTGGTCTTTTTACACTTGTGTTGGACTCAACTATCTTTATTTGGGATCGGGAGTGGAGGAAATTAGCTTCGAAGCATTTTCAAATTGTACTGGCTTAGATTCTATTACTATCGATCGTGCCACGCCGCCAATTTGCCAATACTCAAGTTTTAGATATGTCCCCAAAGGCATTCCAGTATATGTTCCATGCAATACTATAGAATTGTATCAAAACACTGAATTTTGGAATGAATTTACCAATTTCGTAGAGGACTGCACCTTATTCACTGACGAGTATTCAATAGATGACATCACGGTTTCATGCTATCCAAATCCTGTAACGGACTATCTGAGAATTGAGGGAGTTTATCATGCTAAAGTACAAGTTTTCAATGCTATAGGGCAGTTGGTAAAAGAAACTAAAGAAAATGTGATTGACCTGTCGACACAAGAAGCAGGCACTTATATATTAAAGTTGATTACCCCTTCTGGAGTGGTTACAAAACAGATAATAAAGAATTAACGAACAATAAATCAATTATTTAAACAACATAAACGAAAAATATGGAAAGTAACAGATGAAGGTGCTGGAGGGCGTTGAGGAAAGGAGAATGCTGAAATGAATATTAACAAATTAAATATCAATAAAATGAAGAGATTATTTGTTACGCTATTGTTAATGACAAGCTTTATGGCAAGTGGTATTGCCTATGATTTTTCGGCAGTTTGTGAATCGGGGCAAGCATTGTACTACAGCATTAATCAGGGAACAGAAACTGTTCAACTTGTAAATGGTAGTTATAACAATGGAGACCCAAGACCATCAGGAAATCTTGTTATTCCTGCTACGGTCGAACATGATGGAATAACTTACACGATTGTTTCTGTAGGATATTCGGCTTTTAAAGATTGTATTGGATTACATTCAGTCGTGTTTTCAGAACCTTCGTGTGTGACTTTGTTATCTGATTACAGTTTTCAGGGTTGTACAGGTCTCGTTTCTGTAAATTTGCCAAATTCTCTCGAAAAAATTAACAGCTATGCATTTAAGAAATGCTCTGCATTAAATTCTATCGATTTGCCAAATGGTATTGTCAGCATTGGTTATCAAGCATTCATTAATTGTGTTAGTGTAGAAACAGTAGAACTACCTGAATCATTGACCGAAATGGGTAACGAGGCTTTTCGTTATTGTACTTCGTTACATTCTATTGTTATTCCTAATTCTATTGTTACCATTGGTAACTATTCGTTTGAAGGTTGTAACAGATTATCTAGTGTTGTTATTGGGAACTCTACAGAATCAATTGGAATGAATTCGTTTGCAAACTGTTCGGAGTTGCAAAGTGTGGTTTTTGAGGATGCATCTTCATTAACCACCATTAGTGATAATGCTTTTGCATCATGTATAGCATTGACATCAATTGAATTCCCTCAATCATTGGTCAGAATAAAATCCGACGCTTTTAAAAAATGTACTTCATTGAAGAGAATAGTTCTTCCGAATAGTGTTGAATATGTTGAATCTCAAGCTTTCATCAATTGTTCAAGTGTAGAGGAAATAAGTCTTTCAAATTCTTTAAAAGAAATAGGTAATTCAGCGTTTAGGAATATTCCTCTTATGAGTATTGTTTATATTCCTAATGATGTCATTAGCATTAATGATTATGCTTTTGCCTCCTGCACGGGTCTTCAAAAAGTAATTATAGGGAATAAAGTAACAACTGTTGGGAATTATGTGTTTGAAGGTTGTTCTAATTTGGAGTTTGTTGAGATAGGATGTAATTTGACAAATATCGGATCGAACACTTTTAAGGGAACAAATTTGCAATCAATGGTAATAAAAGCAGCCTTGCCGCCAATTATTAAAACCAACAGTTTCCAAGGTGTTAGCAGGGAGATACCTATCACCATTCCCTGTGGCTCATTGGAAAGATATCAGAGTAAGGATTTTTGGAATGAGTTTACTAACTACTCTGAAGATTATATGTTTTCAATAACTGTTCTATCTGAAGATGAAGAATTGGGGACTGTAAGTATTATCCAAGAACCAGTGACTTGTGATGATATGACTGTAAAGGTAGAGGCATTAGAAAAGAATGGTTCAGTTTTCAAAGGTTGGGAATCTAATGGTTTATTTGTTTCAAATGACAATCCTTATACTTTCACTTTGGAGGAAGATTTGATTTTGGTTGCAAGATTTTCAGGATATGGCATAGAGGAACCAAGCATAGAAAGTATGGAAATTTATCCGAATCCTACTAATGGAGTTGCTCTCGTTGAGACCGTTGGAATAGAAAAGGTTGAAGTATATAGTGTTACAGGCCAGTTGGTGAAAGAATCAAAAGAAAATGTGATTGACCTGTCGACACTAGAAGCAGGCACCTATATATTAAAGGTTATTACCCCTTCTGGAGTGGTTACAAAACAGATAATAAAGAATTAACGAACAATAAATCAATTATTTAAACAACATAAACAAATAATATGGAAAGTAAATTAGGACTTGATTTTAAGAAAGTGGAGTATGCCAGAGGGCTGGCGAAGAACATCGCTGACGATGTGCAGGCCTTCTGCGAGCAATACACCACGGTGGCCGTGGAGCGCACCCTCGCCCGACTGATGGGCATCGACGGCGTGGACGAAAGCGACGTGCCGCTGCCCAATGTGGTGGTGGACGCCATCAAGGACAAAGGCGTGCTCGGCGAGGGCATCCTGTTCTTCATCGCCAACGCCATGATCCAGACGGGCCTCAAACCCCAAGAGATTGCCGAGAAGGTGGCCAAAGGCGAACTCGACATCACTAAGGTGGTGACCCGCGACCAGAAACAGATTGCCGCCACGCTGCAACCTGTCATCGACGAGAGCCTCACGCGCATCCGCACCCGCCGCGCCCGCCGCGAGCATTACCTCGAAACCATCGGCGAAGGCCCCAAGCCATACCTTTATATTATCGTGGCCACGGGTAACATCTACGAGGATGTGGTGCAGGCCCAGGCCGGTGCCCGTCAAGGAGCCGACATTATCGCCGTGATCCGTACCACGGGCCAGAGCCTCTTGGACTATGTGCCTTACGGCGCCACCACCGAGGGCTTCGGCGGCACCTTCGCCACGCAGGAGAACTTCCGCATCATGCGTAAGGCCCTGGACGAAGTGGGCGAGGAGGTAGGCCGTTACATCCGCCTCTGCAACTACTGCTCGGGTCTCTGCATGCCCGAAATCGCCATCATGGGCGCCTTCGAAGGCCTCGATGTCATGCTGAACGACGCCCTCTACGGCATCCTGTTCCGCGACATCAACATGCAGCGCACCCTCATCGACCAATACATGAGCCGTATCATCAACGGCTTCGCGGGCGTCATCATCAACACGGGTGAGGACAACTACCTGACCACCGCCGATGCCGTGGAAGCCGCACATACCGTTTTGGCCTCCGACCTCATCAACGAGCAGTTGGCCAAGATCGCCGGTCTGCCCGAAGAGCAGATGGGCTTGGGCCACGCCTTCGAGATGGACCCGATGCTCGAGAACGGCTTCCTTATGGAACTCGCACAGGCACAGATGACCCGCGAGATCTTCCCCAACGCGCCGCTGAAATACATGCCGCCCACCAAGTTCATGACGGGCAACATCTTCCGTGGCCACATCCAAGATGCGCTGTTCAACATCATCGGCATCTGGACGCACCAAGGCCTGCAACTGCTGGGTATGCCCACCGAGGCCATCCACACGCCGTTCATGAGCGACCGTTACCTCTCCATCGAGAACGCCCGCTACATCTTCAACAACATGAAGAACATCGGCGACGAGATGGAATTCAAGGAGGGTGGCATCTGCCGCAAACGCGCCCACGAAGTGCTCGACAACACCATCAAGCTGCTTGAGGAACTCGTCAAGGAAGGCCTGTTCACCGCTTTGGAGAAAGGTATCTTCGGCGATGTGAAACGCCCGAAGAACGGTGGCAAGGGCCTGGCCGGCGTGACGCTGAAAGCCGAGAATTATTTTAATCCGTTTATCGAATTAATGAAAGGGAAAAAGTAATGAGCGAAGGATTGTATTCAATGGAGGCCAAGAACTATGACAAGACCTTAGACCTCACCAAGATAAAGCCCTACGGCGACACCATGAACGACGGCAAGATGCAGTTGAGCTTCACGCTGCCCGTGCCATGCGGTGCCGAGGCCGTGGAAGCCGCCAAGTTGCTGCTGAAGAAGATGGGATTGGAGAACCCCAGCGTGGTGTATTACAAGGAGTTGACACCTGGTTTCACTTTCGTCAACTGCTATGGTAGTTGCACCCACACGGTCGACTATTCGACAATCTACGTGCCGAAGGTGGAATCCACGACGATGGACATGTACGAGACCGACAAGTACATCAAGGAGAACATCGGTCGTAAGATTGTCATCGTCGGCGCCTCGACGGGCACCGATGCCCACACCGTGGGTATCGACGCGATCATGAACATGAAGGGCTATGCTGGCCACTACGGACTGGAGCGTTATGAGATGATTGACGCTTACAACCTCGGCTCGCAGGTGCCCAACGAGGAGCTTATCGCCAAGGGCATTGAGCTTCACGCTGATGCGCTACTCGTTTCGCAGACCGTGACGCAGAAGGATGTCCACATCCACAACATGACCAACTTCATCGAGTTGATGGAGGCCGAAGGCCTGCGCGACAAGATGATCTGCTGCTGTGGCGGCGCCCGAATCACGCACGAACTGGCCAAGGAACTGGGCTTCGACGCCGGCTTCGGCATGAACACCTACGCCGACGATGTCGCTTCGTTTGTGGTTCAGGAGATGGTAAAACGAGGCATGAAGTAAAATGTTATTGAACAATGAATAGAAACTACAGATTACACAGATTATACAGATGCCGTGACGTGAATTTTGCAGCTAAAGCTGCGGATTTGTACAGAAATCTGTGCAATCCGCAACGAAGTTGCAAAATTACCCACATTGTATTCTGTAAAATCTGTTTAATCTGTAGTTAAATAACTGAATATTAAATCTTTAATCTTAAATCTTTAAATACCACAATTATGGACAAAAATGAAATGAGAGAAGTGATCGCCAAGCGTGCTGCCAAGGAACTGCACGACGGCGATGTTGTCAATCTGGGTATTGGCATTCCGACTTTGATTCCTAACTACCTGCCCGAAGGCGTCACCGTGACCCTCCAGACCGAGAACGGTGCCATGGGCATGGGCCCGACCCCCGAGGAAGGCAAGGAAGACAAGAACCTCATCAACGCCGGTGGTGGCGCCATCACGCTGTTGCCTGGTGCCTGCACCTTCGACTCGGCCACTTCGTTCGCCATCATCCGTGGCGGCCATGTGAACGTGTCGTTCCTCGGCGCCTTGCAAGTGGATGAGAAGGGCAACCTCGCCAACTGGATCATCCCGGGCAAGATGGCTCCTGGTATGGGCGGCGCCATGGACCTCGTGGTCGGTGCCAAGCGCGTCATCCTCACCATGGAACACACCCAGAAGGGTGCTCCCAAGATTCTGAAAGAGTGCACGTTGCCTCTGACCGCTGCCGGTCAAGTCAACATGATCATCACGGAGATGGGTGTCATGGACATCACGCCCGAAGGCATCGTCCTGAAGGAAATCCATCCTGAGTTCACCGTCGAGCAGGTGCAAGCCGCCACCGAGGCCAAGCTCATCATCAGCCCTGACCTGAAACCCATGGACATCTAATCCCTGCGGACATGGAATACACCTTTTTGAAGATTGAGCAGCACGACCAAATCGCCGTCATGAAAGTGTCGGCGCCCAAGTCGTTGAACGCGCTCAACTCGACAGTCCTGAAGGAAATCGACGACTTCGTGAGCAATCTCGACACGAAGCAGACGCGCGTCCTTATCATCACAGGCGACGGCGAGAAGGCCTTTGTGGCCGGTGCCGACATCTCGGAGATGGCCCATCTCTATGAGAAGGAAGGCTACGAGTTCAGCAAACTCGGTGCCATCGCGTTCCGCAAGATCGAGACGCTGCCGATTCCCGTCATCGCTGCCGTCAACGGCTTCTGTCTCGGCGGTGGCTGCGAGTTGGCCATGGCCTGCGACTTCCGCTATGCGTCGAGCAAGGCAAAGTTCGGTCAGCCTGAAGTGGGGTTGGGCATTACGCCTGGTTTCAGCGGCACCTACCGACTGGCCAAACTCGTCGGGCAAGGTTACGCCAAGGAGATGATCTACACGGGCAAGGCCATCCGTGCCGATGAAGCCCTGCGCATCGGCTTGGTGAATGCCGTGTATGAACCCGAGGAACTGATGGACAAGGTGATGGAGACGGCCCAAAAGATCGTCGCCAACGCACCTTTGGCCATTGCTTACGCCAAGCAGTGCATCAACGAGAGTTACGACCTGATTGCCACCGAAGCCATCGAGTTGGAGAACACCGCCTTCGGCAAGTGCTTCGCCACCGACGACCAGAAGGAAGGCATGACGGCGTTTCTGGAGAAGAGGCCTGCGAAGTTTGTAGGAAAATGATGATATCAGCTATCAGCCATCAGCAGTCAGCTATCAGCTTGGGTAAAACCATGCTGAAAGCTGATTGCTGAAATCGAAGATTCAACGAAGTTAAAGCTGAAAGCCAACAAAATCTTGAATATTAATTCTTAAATCTTTAAATCATACAAATATGAAAATCTGTGTTATTGGAACCGGCACTATGGCCAAAGGCATCGTGAAGGCATTCGCCGCCAAGATGCCCGTCGTCATGAAGAGCCGCACGCAAGCCAGCCTCGACAAGGCCATGGCTTCCATCTCGAAGGGCTACGGTAAGCTCGTCGAGAAGGGCAAGATGACCCAAGAGGCCGTCGACGCCCTGCTGAGCAACATCAGCACCACAACGGATTACGCCACCTTCGCCGATGCCGACCTCGTCATCGAGGCCGCCGTCGAGGAGATGCAACTGAAGAAAGACGTGTTCATGGAGCTTGACAAGATCTGCAAGCCCGAGACCGTCTTCGCCACCAACTCAAGCTCGCTGTCGATCACCGAAATCGCGGCCTGCACGAGCCGTCCCGCCCAATTTATCGGTATGCACTTCTTCAACCCCGCCGACCGCATGGCCCTCGTTGAAGTCATCAAAGGCCAGCTGACCAGCGACGAAGTGACTAAGTGCATCGTTGACCTCGCCACCTCCATCGGCAAGCAGCCCGTCGAGGTGAAGGAAGCTCCCGGCTTCGTGGTCAACCGCATCCTCATCCCGATGATCAACGAAGCAGTCGGCATCCTCGCCGACGGCATCGCCAGCGCTGAGGACATCGACAAGTGCATGATGCTGGGCGCCAACCACCCGATGGGTCCTCTGGCTTTGGCCGACCTTATCGGAAACGACGTCAACCTTGCCATCATGGAAGTGTTGTACAAAGAGTTCGGCGACCCGAAGTACCGTCCTCATCCCTTGCTGAGAAAGATGGTGAGAGCCGGTTTGCTCGGTCGTAAAACTGGAGAAGGATTCTATAAGTATTAACTCTGGCCTCTGGCTTCTGGCCTCTGGCAGTCCCGTCCTAGGGTGTCATTGCGGACTTGATCCGCAATCTCCTTCAAGTAGAGGAGCTGCCAGTAGCCAGTAGCCAATGGCCAATAGCCAAACAAAAAAATGGATTTTAGTTATTCAAAGACAGAACAACTGTTCTTGCAGATGATTCGCTCGTTTGCGGAGAACGAAGTAAAGCCTTTGGCCGCCGAAGTCGATGAACAGGAGCGTTTCCCGATGGAGACCGTTCAGAAGATGGGCAAGCTCGGTATCATGGGTATCCCGATTCCGAAGCAGTATGGTGGCGCAGGCGGAACGGTCCAGATGTACATCATGGCCGTTGAAGAGCTTTCGAGAGTGTGCGCCACCACCGGCGTCATCGTCTCGGCCCACACCTCACTGTGCATGGCTCCCATCCTGGAGAACGGCACCGAGGAACAGAAGATGAAGTATCTGCCCAAGCTCGCCTCGGGCGAATGGATCGGCGCTTTCGGCCTGACCGAACCCAACGCCGGCACCGATGCCGCCATGCAGCAGACGACCGCCGTCGACGCTGGCGACAAGTGGATCCTTAACGGCACCAAGATTTTCATCACCAACGCATCCTATGCCAACGTGTTCATCGTCATGGCCATGACCGACAAGTCGAAGGGCACGAAGGGCATCTCCGCCTTCATCGTTGAGAAGGGTATGCCCGGCTTCAGCATCGGCAAGAAGGAGTTGAAGATGGGTATCCGTGGTAGCGCGACTTGCGAATTGATTTTCGAAAACTGCGAAGTGCCGAAGGAGAACCTGCTCGGTCAACTTGGCAAGGGCTTCACCATCGCCATGAAGACCTTGGACGGTGGCCGTATTGGTATCGCCTCTCAAGCCCTTGGCATCGCTCAAGGCGCTATGGATGAGACCGTTAAGTACACCAAGGAACGTAAGCAGTTTGGCAAGGCCATTGCTCAGTTCCAGAACACCCAGTTCCAGATGGCCGACCTCAAGACCAAGGTCGAGGCTGCCCGTCTGCTGGTGCGCAGCGCGGCTTGGAAGAAAGACATGGGCATGCCGTATTCGGCTGATGCTGCCATGGCCAAGTTGTTTGCCGCCGAAACCGCTATGGAAGTGACCACCAAGGCTGTCCAGTTCCACGGTGGCTACGGTTACACGCGTGAGTATCCTGTCGAGCGCATGATGCGTGACGCCAAGATCACTGAGATCTACGAAGGTACCTCAGAGGTCCAGCGTATGGTCATCGCCGGTCAATTGTTCAAGAAATAATAGGAGGGAAGAAGTATGAATATTATCGTTTGTATCAAACAAGTTCCGGATACCACTGAAATCAAGATCGACCCGGTAAAGGGCACCTTGATTCGCGACGGTGTTCCGAGCATCATGAACCCTGACGACAAAGGCGGCCTCGAACTCGCCCTTCGCTTGAAGGACCAGTTTGGCGCCAACGTCACCGTGGTCTCCATGGGTCCCCCGCAAGCCGACGTCATCATGCGCGAGGCTTTCGCCATGGGCGCCGACCGTGCCATCCTTCTCTCTGACCGTAAGTTCGCAGGCTCCGACACGTTGGCCACGTCTTACGCCATCGCCGGCCTCTGCCGCACGCTGGACTACGACCTGATCATCGCTGGCCGTCAGGCTATCGATGGCGACACCGCACAAGTGGGTCCCGAAATGGCCGAGCACCTCGGTCTGCCTCAGGTTTCCTACGTTTGCGATGCCAAGGTCCTTGACAATGGTCATCTGCTCGTCCACAAGGAGAACGAAGACAGCGTCCAAGTGCTCGAAGTGGAAGGCAAGTGCCTGCTGACCGTGTTAGCTTCTGCCTTTGAACCCCGTTACATGACCGTCAGCGGCATCGTTGAGGCCTACAACAGGGAAGTCGAAGTGTGGGGCGCCGACAAGATCGACTACGACGAAACCCGTCTCGGCTTGAGCGGTTCGCCCACCAAGGTGTTCCAGTCGTTCCCGAAGGCCATGAAGGCCCCGGGCGAGGTCCACGAAGTGAGCGAGGAAGAAGCCGTCGAGCTGATTGTCAATAAACTGAAAGAAAAACACATCATCTAAAAGTCACAGCCATGGAATTGAAAGATTATAAGAACGTATTCGTTTTCGCAGAACAACGTGAAGGTGTCATCCAATCCGTTGCATTCGAACTTTTAGGTAAGGCCCGCGACCTCGCCGACACCCTCGGTGAGAAGGTCGTGGCCATGCTGCTCGGCTGTGGCATCAAGGACCAGGCCCAGAAGCTGATTGAATTCGGTGCCGATGAGGTCATCGTGGCCGACTGCCCCGAGTTGAAGGACTATCTGAGTGAGCAATACACCCAGGTCGTCGACCAAATCGTGAAGGAACGCTGCCCCAACATCGTGCTCTATGGTGCCACCACCATCGGTCGCGACATGGCGCCGCGTATCGCCGCTCGTCTGAAGACCGGTCTGACGGCAGACTGCACCAAGCTCGAAGTCGTCAGCGACGAGAAGAGCAACGGAGAGCCGCAGTTCCGCATGACCCGTCCCGCCTTCGGTGGTAACCTGATGGCTACCATCATTTGCCCGAACACCCGTCCGCAGATGTCGACGGTGCGTCCTGGCGTGATGCAGAAGCGTCAGCGCGAGGAAGGCCGTCAAGGCGTTGTCACGATGTTCGTCCCGAAGTTTGACACGAGCAAGTTCCACGTGAAGCTCGTCGAGACCATCAAGGAAGACAAGGCTGTCGTCGACATCGCCGATGCCAAGATCTTGGTCTCTGGTGGCCGTGGCGTGCAAAACAAGGAAGGCTTCGACAAGCTGCAGGCTTTGGCCGACGTCATCGGTGGCGTGGTCTCGTCGAGCCGTGCCATGGTCGACAACGGCGTGATGCCTCACGACCGTCAGGTGGGCCAGACGGGTAAGACCGTCCGCCCGAACCTCTACATGGCTTGCGGTATCAGCGGTGCCATCCAGCACCTGGCCGGTATGGAAGAGTCCGACTTCATCATCGCCATCAACAAGGACAAGTTTGCGCCCATCTTCAGCGTTGCCGACCTCGGCATCGTTGGCGACCTGCACAAGATTGTCCCCATGCTAACGGAGAGACTGAAGAAGGAAATGGAGAAGTAAGGATTCTCTTTCAACAATGATTTTGTAGAGACGTAGCGCGCTACGTCTCTACTTTTTTTCAAATTCTCCCATAGATTCTCGAAATTGTAGTATCTTTGTCGAAAATTGCAATTGTAAATGGATAAATATGCTTTCATAGAAAACCAGATTACACGACATCCAGAATTACCTCAATGGACCGAGGAAGAATTGCAGGAAAGGGAAATCGATTTTGAGTTTTGGAATGAATTGATTGAACATATTGATTGTATAAGAATCTGCGAGATATGCAATCGTCCAATGATAGAGGGAAATTGCATTGACGATGGCAAGGAGCATTATTGTTCCGATGAATGTCTGCACCATCGGTATACGGATGAAGAATTCGAGACAATGTATGACAATGGCAACGGAAATTCCTATTGGACAGTTTGGTGGGAATGAATTAAATATACTTATGGATTATCTGATTGAAATAAAGGAATTTCTGTCGAGACAGATAAAGGTAGTAGCCACTTCTGAAGAAGAAGCTATCCTCCAAGTCAAAAAGCAATATCTAGAATCTAACATAGTGTTGGATGCAAATGATTTTGTTGATTTTGAGATAAATACTTTGTAATACTGATATTTTTAAAGAATGAATTGTGAATAATTGCAGAAAGATCTACTTTTGCATTGTCAAATGAAATAATTAGAAAAAGAGAAAGAGATAAAACCATAAATATAAACACATAGCGTTTGCTATTTATTCGGCTGCTTCAGAAACCTAGGAAATTTCTTGAATGTTATCATGCGAATAAGTCTGTAAACGTCTACGCGAAAGCGTGGACGCGGCTTATCGATGATAACGGGCAATTCCTAGGGCCTCTGAAGCGTGGATAAGACAAAGTCCGCGCTTTTTGTTGCCCTGATTGCCCGTTTTGCCGTAGGATAAGCATTCGCGTCACTTACAGAATTGGCAAAACATTGGGTGTTTCCATATAAAGCAAAACCGTTCATCAAATGGGTTGGTGGCAAGTCACAACTCCTTGAACAATTCGAAGCCCTGCTTCCGATGGACTTTGAACTATGGGATAATGTCACCTATGTTGAGCCCTTTGTTGGTGGTGGTGCCATGCTCTTTTTCATGCTTCAGCGCTTCAACAACATCAAGCACGTGGTCATTAATGACATTAACCACAATCTTACCGAGGCATACGAGAATATCAAGGACCATGCAGAGGAACTAGTACATAAGCTGAAACACATTGAGAATGAGTATTCCACTATTCAGGAATCTGAATTGCAAAAGGAGTATTACCTTATGATTCGTCGTCGTTTCAATGAAGAAAACTTGACCAGTATTGAAAGGACTTCGTTGTTGATATTCTTAAATAGAACTTGTTTCAATGGTCTTTATCGCGAAAACTCAAAAGGGGAATTCAATGTTCCCTTTGGAAGATATGTCAATCCTACCATTTGTAACGAAGCGGTCATTTATGCTGATAGTGAATTGCTTAACCGTTATGATATAAGCATATTGAATGTTGATTTCTTAGGAACAGCAAACATTATAAATGAAGGAATGTGTTTCTTTTACTTTGACCCGCCATTTCGGCCTCTTAGTGCTACATCAAGTTTCAATTCATACGTCAAGGAGGAATTTGGCGACGAAAGGCAGAAAGAGTTAGCGGAGTTTTGTCGTCGTCTTTCGGAAAAAGATAATGTGAAATGGATGCTGAGCAATGCCGATTGTTCGGCAAAAAATCCAGAAGACCTGTTCTTTGAAACCATTTATGACGGATTCAATATCCATCGAGTATATGCTTCCCGAAGCGTCAATGCTGATGCAACCAAACGTGGGAAGTTGACCGAATTGCTAATCACAAACTACTAAAAAACAAATAGCAATGCACACGAAAGAACAGTTTGAATTATTCATGTCCCAATTGAAAGAAACCAATGCTACGCTTGGATTCTTTTGCGATTTCAAAAAAATCAACAGCAATGTTGAAGCTATTGCTATTAAATTGAACCAATTGAATTATTTGATTGGTCAAGAAGATTTGGACGGGGCGATTCGCAGACTATGGTTGGAAAACCCTAAAGTGTATAGCGTTTTGGATATTCTTATTGCCGTCAGAACCTCTGATAACAAAAAAGCCATATTGGAGGATGGAAGAGTAGAATTGATAAACAGACTTTTTGAAGATGTTGAAGGAGTGATTGACTATATTCACGGAACAGGTCTTGACGAAGTCTTGCAAAAGAAACAAATCAAGAATCTTGTGGATTATGTATTTGGTGTTGAAACAGGACTTGATACGAATGCACGAAAAAACAGAAGTGGGCATTTGATGGAAAACCAGGTTGCGTCATCGTTTGACAAGTCCGGTATTACTTATCGCCAAGAAGTTTATTCAACAGAATACCCAGAACTATCCGTGCTTGGAGAAGACAAGAAAAGGTTCGACTTTGTGATAGAGACAACACGATGCAAATACTTGATAGAAGTCAACTTCTATAGTGGTGGCGGATCAAAACTAAACGAAGTTGCAAGGGCTTATTCTGAATTGTCACCCAAAATAAATGCCGTAGGTGGATTTGAATTTGTTTGGATTACAGATGGAATAGGATGGAAATCAGCACGAAACAAGTTAGAAGAGGCATATTATACCATTCCTTGTATTTATAACTTGACAACCCTTTGTGATTTCATTCATAAACTGAAAAGCGAAGGCGTGATAAGTTCAAGAAATCTTGGTCTTTTCAATGACGAAGTTTAAGACTCCATATTACACGGTTGATGATGCTTTTGCATTGTACCATGGCGATTGTATGGATTTGTTGACGCAAATCCCTGACAATTCAATCAATACAATTTTTGCAGACCCGCCTTATTTCCTAAGCAATGGCGGCATAAGCTGTCAAAATGGCCAAGTGGTCTGTGTCGATAAAGGCGATTGGGACAAGGGAGGCACCCCAGAGTATATTCGAGAGTTTAACATGCAATGGTTGTCATTGTGCCGTTCAAAATTAAAAGATAATGGCACTATTTGGATTAGTGGAACTTACCATAACATTTTTTCAGTAGCAAATTGTTTGACGGAATTGGGATATAAGATTCTGAATGTCATAACATGGCAAAAGTCAGACCCTCCACCAAATCTCAGTTGCCGTTACTTTAATTTCTCGACGGAATACATCATTTGGGCACGCAAACATGCCAAGAAACCGCACAAGTTCAATTATGAAATGATGAAGCAATTGAACGGTGACAAACAAATGACTGATGTTTGGAAAATTCCTGCTGTTGGAAAATGGGAAAAGACTTGTGGCAAACACCCTACACAAAAGCCATTGCGTTTGCTTTATCGAGTCATTTTGGCCTCAACCGATGAAGGTGATTTGGTGCTTGACCCTTTTGCGGGGAGTAGTACAACGGGTATAGCTGCAAACCTATTAGGGAGGAAATTCATCGGCATCGAACAAGAAAAAGCGTTTTTGGAATTGAGCAAAAAACGCAGGGAAGAAATTGAGGAAGAGTCGGTAGCGAAAAAGATGTTGAAGAAGATGCAAGAACTCCCAGAGGAGGTAACAGTACTCGTTAACCATGCTAGAAAAATTGCAATGGAAAAGATGCTGGAAACAGGGTTATGTTACCTTCGTGCAGGAGAGAGCAAAGGATCTTTGCTAGTAGAACCAGGTTTTGAGCGGCTTGGGTATGTGCTGTTGCATACAAATGGTGAAAATGCCAAACTTTTTAAATTAAAGAAAAAAGGGTTCCAAATTTGGACCCCTGAAGCATTACAAGAGAAGGGATTTGAAGCTGAAAATGCTCCATATTATGCTGTACTTCATTTTGATAACACAAAAGAGGTCTCTTTTTCGAGGTCTATCGACTTGTCACAACGGAAAAACACTTGCGCGGCTAAAATCTTGCCCTTAAGTGATTTTATAGAGTTGAGATGAATATCAAATTATTTCATATCGTTTACCCAAAAATCAATAAAACTCATTATCTTTGCATTATAAATTAAACAAGATAATTGCCCGACAAACAAAACAATATCATCCTCTACAACGACTCTGACGGCAAAGTGAACGTAAACGTCTGCTTTGATGATGATAAGGCTAATACAACAGTAAAGAATCTCTTTACAGTTCAACTTACAAACAATTATTGTAGGTTCAAAATGAGAAAAGGAACGTATAAATAAACCTTATAAGTTCACATAGCGACTTCGACCGTGCCATCAAACAACTCCCTAAACAATGACCAACACCCCGAGAATATTAGACATCACCTACGAAGCCGGTGCCATTCTCCTCGAAAACGGCGCCGAGATTTCGCGCGTGGAGGAGACCATGCACCGCATCGCCGACCATTTTGGCGTGGAGGACGAGAGCTTCTTCGTGCTCAGCAACGGCATCATGATGACCGGCAAAGGTTTTGCCCGCACCAAGTTCATCCCTATCAAAGGGGCAAGCCTCGACAAAGTGGTGGCCGTCAACCAACTCTCGCGCGAAGTGGCCGAAGGCAAATGGACGCTCGAAGAAGTAGGAGATAGGCTAAAGCAAATCCGTGCCATGAAACCCAAACGGGCTTGGGAACAGATTTTGGCCTCGGCGGTGGGCAGCGCAGCTTTCTGCATCCTTTTTGGCGGTGGCTTCGCCGACTGTTTGGCCTCGTTTGTCGCCGGTCTTGTGTTGTGGAGCTTCATGCTCTTTGTAGGCTCGCGGCATTTGTCGCGTATCGTCAGCACGGTTACAGGAGGCCTGCTTTCGCCGTTGGTTTGCTTTGGCTTGTATCGCCTCGGCCTCGGCTGCCATCTGAGCAACATGATCATCGGGGCCATCATCCCGCTGATTCCTGGTATCGCTTTCACCAACGGCATCCGCGACATGGCCAACGAGGACTACCTTGCTGGTACCACACGACTCCTGGACGCCATGCTGACGTTTTTCTGCATTGCATTTGGCGTGGCTTTGGCTTTCATGCTCGACGGTAATATCTTCGGCGCGATATTGGCCCTCGACCCACTCGTTGCCGACCCGCAGACTTCGGGATTTATCGTGCAACTCATTGCTGCCTTCTTGGGCACGATGGCCTTTGCCGTGCTTTTTGGCGTGCCTCGCAAATATTATTTAGATGCGGGTTTATGTGGAACACTGGGATGGCTACTTTATCTCATCTTGACCCGTTATTCTGCGTTTTCGCCCGTCGAAGTGATGTTTTGCGCCACCGCCTTGGTCACCATGGTCGCTCTTGCGCAATCAACGGCTCGCAAATGTCCTATCACGGTGTTCCTCATCAGCGGAATTTTCCCCTTGGTGCCAGGAGCAGGCATCTTTTGGACGAGCTACAACATCGTCTCTAACCAACTTCCCGATGCCCTCCACACGGGATTTGCCGCACTCAAGGCTACCGTTGCCATCGCCTTCGGCATTCTTGTCATAATGGAACTCAATGGGAAAGGCCCAGTGAGGAGGTGGATTGAAAAAAAGAAGAAATAATATGCTTGACGAAACAAAAAAGGCATTATTATTGCATGGTTTCTATTTATATCTAATTAAACTATCATGAAAAAACTAATCAAATGTCTTATAGTCCTTGTTATTCTTGCAGGCGTGATGTTGTTCACCTGTCCTGAAGAAGAAAGGCATATCGAAAAGATGACACAGGAAATCGTGAAATCGTCACAAGAAAACAATAAAGATGCCGGTTTCCTAGAAAGCCTCGGCAATGCCATTGCTGGCACCATCAGCGAAGCGGTCGTGAAAGTCTATGTGAAAAGCCAGCTTAAGGTGGATAATTACTATGTTTTGAATGTCGGCAAGATGTACTACGACGGCGAGAAGCGGGTGGTCACCATCGGGGCGTTCAATCATGTGTTTTGTCTGGTGAAAGCCTATGACTTGTTGGATGAAATAGAGTAATATTAATGTCGTAAACTATACAATTATCAAATCATCATGAAAAAACTACTGAGTATCATCGCTTTCATCGCTTTCGCAGGTGTTGCGATTGCACAAACTCCCGAAGAAATTATCTCACGCATGGAGGCCGAAATGGCCAAGCATGACGAAAAAGAAGGGCTGGCCATGACTATGGACATGAAAATCCCGATTTTGGGGACGTTTTCTTCGCGTACTTATACGTTAGGCGACAAATACCGCATAGAAATAACCGAGGATGGAAAGCAATCGATTACATGGAGCGACGGCCAAACGGATTGGAACTACGATTCCGAGAAGAACGAAATCGAAATAAAGAAACATGAGGTCAAGGAAAAGACTGAAACTGAAGGCGATGCTAAGATGTTCAGTGGCATCACCGACGGTTACGACGTCAAGCTTGACAAGGAAACTTCTGATTCATGGCAGTTCCTCTGCAAGCGTTCAAAATCGAACCCCGACAAGGACGCTCCCAAGAAAATGACGCTCATCGTTGCCAAAGGTACTTATATGCCAATTAGTCTGAGCGCCAAGGTTTCTGCCATTACCATCACCATGCGAGACCTCAGTTATGGCGTGACGGAAGAACAAGTCACCTTCAATCCCAAAAACTATCCTACTGCCACTATTGTGGACAAGCGATGATTGTCTTGGAATAAATTACAAAGACAACTTGTGGCTGATGTTCTGGGCTAAGAAGGAAGCAACTGCGTCAGTGGTCATCCCGGTTACGTTGATGACAAAGTCATAGTTGTGGGCATCGTAGCGCGAGGTTCCGGCCACGGTTTTCACAAAAGTATCACGCTCGGCATCGATGCGGTCGACCACTTTGGCGGCCTCATCGGTGCCGAGGTTTTGTTTGCGCGCAATGCGCTCGATGCGTGCATCCCTGTCGGCCCTAATGAATATGTGCATCGCATTAGGATAGTCACGGAAGATGTTGAAACCAGCACGTCCCAAAATGATGCAACTTTCTTTCTCGGCCAATTCCTTAAGGATTCTTGCCTCGGCATAATAGATGCTCACTGGAGTAGCAGCAGGTCGATCGCCGACCTTGTAACTTGCAGCACCAAATTTTTGGTAGAAACGGCAGAAATCGTTCCACCAATTGCTTTTCTGTGCTTTGATGCGTTCAATGTTTTCGACTGTCATGTCGAATTGTTCGGCTATGCCTTCCAACATGGCGCGGCCATAGACTTTTACACCAAGCTTTTCGCCCAATTTCCGAGCTATTTCTCCGCCACCGCTACCGCATTCACGGTTGATGGTGATAATGAAATTATTATTGTCCATATCTGTTTGTTTTTGTTGCGCAAAAGTACAAAAATACCTTACTCTTTAAGCAAAATCTACTCGAAATATCCGAATCCATTCAATGCCTTCAGCATCTGGTCCACATAGTCCCACGAGGTGCTCGACCAGCGGAAGCCGAGACGATACAGCACCTGTGTCGTGTATTGGTTGTCTGCCGGAATCAAGACTGTCTTTTGCCCGTGGGCCATGTCTTGGTAGGCAATCAAGCTGGAGAGACGTTTGGCTTTTTCTGGGTCTTGCTTGGCGGTTTCCATGGCTTCGTTGAAAGCCTCGGTTTCCACCTGACTCGGTGATTGCCCCACTTGAGACAACTCAGCCAACACATCACCGAAATGCACGTAATGGTTGTTGTAGGGGTGGAACAGGCAGCACTCCTGCGGCGTTTGAGACAACAACACGATGGCTTTTGCGGTCTCGTTGATAGGCGAGAACTCCATCGGCGAGTCAGTGATGTCGTAAGGATAGCAGCCCAACATCTGATAGACACGGATACGCCCCATTGCACTGTTGGTCTGGAAGTTGATTTGGAACTCGCCATCGGTGGAACGCGGTGCCAGGTTGCCCACACGCATCACCTTGGCATTGAGCTTATGCAAGGCTACAGCATCAAGGACAACACGCTCGGAGATGAACTTCGAATGCGAGTATTGGTTGCCGAGGTTCTGTCCGAAATAGAGTTTTTGCTCGGTGTAAACCGTATTCTCGGGCGGCATCCCATTGATGGACATGCCTCCTGTGCTATAGGTTGACACATGTATCAGCTTTGCATTATTGAGTAGGCAGAAACGCACACAATGTGCCGCACCACCCACGTTGACATCCTCAATCTCTGTACCCTTGGAGAAGTGCTTCACCACGGCAGCGCAATTGAATACGGTGTCGACTTTGCCATCCACCTTGATTTCTTGGGTCACATCGCCATTGATGACACGCAAACGGTTGCCAAACAATTCCTTATAGTTATTGCTGAAGTAGTAATACAGCATTCCTTTCAGGCGGCGTTCGGCCTTTTCCTCGTTCTCGGCTCTCACCATACACCAGATGACAGGCACATCCTCGCGGTCGATGAGTTCCTTGAGGACATGGATGCCCAAAAAGCCCGTAGCTCCAGTAAGTAACACATTCCCAATAGTTTGGCGATCGCCATTGCGGAAGGCATTGAGGGTGTTGCTTTCAAGAATATGGTTGATGGGGCCGTAGTTGTAATTACGGGCCTCTTCGTCTTCGTCCTCGTCGATGGTGCCGCCCGTAAGGAAGTTGGCCAACATTCGTGGTGTCGGGTTGGCGAACACGTCACCATAGGCGATATGATGACCGGCCTTGTCGGCAGCGATGATGACACGCGTCACCATAAGCGAGGTGCCTCCCAACTCGAAGAAGTTGTCAGTGGCGCCAATCTTGTCCATGGACAGAATGTCGCTGTAAATCTTGCAGAAGAGTTTCTCGACATCGTTGATAGGCTCCACATATTCGTGGTCTTCCGCCTGAATGACAGGGGCAGGCAAGGCCTTACGGTTCACCTTCTGGTTCTGGTTCAGCGGGATATTGTCAATTTGCATGGTGGCCGCAGGAATCATGTAAGACGGCTTCTGCTGACCGATGAAAGCGTTCAGTTCCTTGATGTCCACCTTCTGGTCGCTGACAATATAAGCGGCGATGAACTTTCCACCATTCTCATAGTCAAAGGCTTGCACGGTTGCATCCTTGATGCCGGGGAATTGTCGAATCACGGCTTCCACTTCTTTCAATTCAATGCGGAAACCGCGGATTTTCACCTGACCGTCTTTACGCCCCACGAATTGTATGTTGCCATCGGGGAGGTAACGAACAATGTCGCCGGTGCGATACACACGGCTGTGCTTCGGGTCGTCGCTGAAAGGATTCTTTATGTATGTCTCTGCAGTCTTTTCGGGACGGTTTAGGTAGCCGCGGCTCACTTGCGGTCCCGTGACCCACAACTCGCCCATGGCACCGATGGGCAATCTATTGAATTGCTTGTCAACGATATAGAGCTTTAGATTGTCCAATGGCTTGCCGATAGGGATGTCCAATTCGTAATCCTTCACCCAATAATTCGTGGTGAAAATAGTGCATTCCGTCGGGCCATAGCCGTTGTACATCTTGTAGTTGGTCGGTGGGTTGAGGGCCGATAGTTTCTCACCACCCACAGCAAAGCAACGCAAAGAATGGTTCTCGACATTAGTCGCGAACTGGTAACCAACTTGTGTTGTTATAAATGAATGAGTTATACCATTTGAATTGAAGTAATCATTCAAATCAGGCAAGTTCAAGCGGATGTCCTCGCCGATGATGTAGACACAAGCGCCGCAGGTGAGGGCAGGGTAGAGGTCCATCATGCAGGCATCGAAGCCGTAACTGGCATAGGCTGCTACCTTGTCGTTGGCAGTCAGGCCATAATGACTCTGGTACCAATGGCAGAAAGCCACGAGGTTGCCATGTTCGAGTTGGCAACCCTTGGGCGTGCCAGTCGAACCCGAAGTGTAAAGCATGATGAAAAGGCTCGAAGGGGTGATGTCGGCCCTTACAGGCTCTGCGGCAGGCAGCGTGTCGATGTCTTTTGTCAACAGAACTTCACCATGGTATTCATCAACGATGGGACGCAATCCTTCATCGGCAATGAGCAGCTTGGCGCTGGCATCTTTCATCATGAAGTTCAGACGCTCGGCGGGATAACTCGGATCCAAGGGCTGATAAGCACAACCGGCTTTCAGCACGCCCAAAGATGCAATGGCCATCCACTCGCAGCGCGGAATAAGCACAGAAACCACATCTTCGTTGCCAAGTCCATGTTTCACAAGGTAATTGGCGATACGCTCCGAAATGGCGTCCACTTCTTTGTAGGTATAATGCTTGTCGTGATACACAACTGCCATGTTATCAGGCGTTTGCTCCACTTGACGGTGGAACAGCGAAACGATGGTCTGCGTGTCGTCGTAAGGCACTTCTGTCTGGTTGAAACTGTCGAGTACAGCGGTTTGCTCGGCATCAAGCAAGGAAACATGTTGCAATGCCATCTCTGGCTGACGGATGAAGGCGTCAATCGCATTGCAGATCGACTGCGCCAGGCGTTGCATCAGGCTTTCGCTGTAACGGCCGTTGTCGTATTCAATGCAAACACTCGGCACACCGTCTTTCTCCTGGATGAAGAAAGCGATACGGAACTTCGGAGCGTCTAATTCAAGCGGCTCAACCTCAAGCTGTTGGCCATTGACAACATAGCGGTCGATAATCCCTAACTGGTAGGCAAACATGATTTCCGCCGAAAGGTCGTAATCCGCAGCGATTTGAGCGAAAGGATAGTTCTCGTGCCGGAGCGTCTCGTCAAAGTTCCTGCTGGTTTCATCAAGAAAGTCCATCACGGTCTGCTCGCCAATCTGCGCACTCAATGCCAATGTGTTGACGAACATCCCCACCGTGTTGCGGATGCGCAGGTCGGAACGCCCGTTGCTGATGGTGGTGATGCAAACCTGCTCATTGTTGGTGAAACGTGACAATGAATAGAACACCGCCGCCAAAGTGAGGTGGGCAGGAGAGAGGTTGTGTTGCTTGCAGAAAGCTTCCATCGCATTGAAATTCAATGCACTGTATACTGAGCTGGTCGAACCTTGCTCCAGCGGGTTGGTCAGGTCGGAGGGCACTTCGGTGACACCTTCCAACTTGCCCAAACGTCCGTTGAAGAAGTCTTTGGCCTCGGTATGGCTCTGGCTATTTTCGGTGGCTTTCTCGTCAGCAACGAAATCGGCATAGCTGATAGCTTCGGCTTCGATTTCTTGGCTGTTCATGAGTTCGCACAACTGGCTCAGGAACACGTCAAGGGAGCCACCGTCGAAAATCAAATGGTGGACATCGGCCAAGAGATAAACTTGTTTCTCGGTTTCGACGATTTCCATGCGGTACAACGGCCCTTGTTTCAGATTGAATGGCTTAACAAACTCCGATTTGTATTTTTCCAATTCCGTTTCACCTAACTCACTCTGTTTGATAACGATAGGCTGGTTAACTTCAACGATTTGTACAACATTGCTTCCTTCGCTTCCAAAATGCACCTGGAACTGCGGATGTGCCTTGATGACGGTTTCCACACATTTTTTAAGTAATTGTGTGTCAGTTTCTTTCGGAAAACGGATAAGCGACGGGATGTTATAAAGCGTGGTGGAAGGCTGCTTGACACATTCCACATAAACGCCCATCTGCGCATACGACAACGGAAAATTGTTCGTGTCGGTATGGGTCTCGTTTTTAACTGTTTCTTTTTCAGCGTCTTCACTCATCATCTTGGCCAAAATCTCGTTCTCGATGGTCTGCAAAGTGCCCGTCTTGGCCAGCGACTTCGCTTCGAGGGTGACACCGAATCGCTTGTTGATCTGAATCGCCAGCTTGATGGCCATGATGGAGGTGAGGCCGACATAGCCCAGCACCGTCGTCACACCGAAGTCCTCGGTGTTGATAATCTTTGCAATGATGCCATGGATTTCCTGCTCCAACACATTCATCGGCACCTCTCTAAACTCTAAACTTTCAACACCCAACTGTTTCTCGGGTTTTGGCAGCGATTTTTTATCGACTTTGCCGTTCGGATTGAGCGGTATCTTGTCGATTTGCATCGTCACGGCTGGCACCATATAGGGCGGTTTTTCATCCATGATGAAAGTGTTAAGTTTCTGGATGTCAACGGTATCGTCGGAAACTATATAGGCAGCGATGAACTTGCCGCCACCTTCTTCGTCGAAGGCCTGCACGGTCACATCCTTGATGCCCGTGAACTGCCTGATGACGGCCTCCACTTCTTTCAACTCAACACGGAAACCACGGATTTTCACCTGGCCGTCCTTGCGCCCAACAAATTCGATGTCGCCCGAAGGCAAATACCGCACAATGTCGCCCGTGCGGTAAACCCGATGGTATTTCTCCCCCTTATCGAACGGGTTTTCAAGGTAGACCTCAGCGGTCTTTTCGGGACGGTTGAGGTAGCCTCGCGTCACCTGTGGACTAGCCACCCACAACTCGCCATTGGCACCCACAGGCAATCGATGTCCTTGTTTATCAACGATATAACACTTGATGTTACGTTGCGCCTTGCCAATCGGGATATTCTTGCGTTCCTCGGTCACGTCGAAGTTGGTGACATAGCAGATGGCTTCCGAAGGACCGTAGCCATTGGCGATCACATAATGCTGCGGCGGCACCATCGAAGGTAGTTTCTCGCCACCCGTCAGCAGGCGTTGCAGCGACTTACACTCAAAGTTGGTCGCAAACTGGTAGGCCACTTGCGTTGTCATGAAAGAATGGGTGATGCCATTTTGCTCGAAATAGTCGTTCAAAGCCATCAAGTCGAGGCGGATTTCCTCGGGAATGATGTGCAACTCGGCGCCAATGGTCAGACTACCGAACAATTCCTCAATCGAGGCATCGAAACCGAAGCTGGCGTATGCGGCAATCTTGCTTTGCTCAGTAATGTTGTGACACGCTTGATGCATCAAGCAGAATGCCACCACGTTACGATGCTCTATTTGACAACCTTTGGGAACTCCAGTAGTGCCCGAAGTGTAGATCATCGTCATCAGGCTGTGTGCCGTTGGAGGACCGATTTGCACATCGGCTTCGACGCTTTGGTTAAGCTCTCGGGTGAGCAATACTTCACCTTTGTAAAATTCCACAAGCGGAAGCAGTTTTTCATCGGCAATGAGCATTTTTGTACCTGAATCTTGAACCATAAACTCCAGACGCTCTTTGGGATAGGAGGGATCCAAAGGCTGGTAGGCGCAGCCGGCTTTCAGCACGCCGAGAGAGGCAATGGCCATCCATTCGCAACGCGGAATCAAGACGGCAACCACATCTTCGCTGCCCAAACCATTTGCCGCCAATCTTTTTGCAATGTTGTCGCTCAGTTCGTCAAGTTCGCGATAGGTATACGTCTTGTCCTTGTAAACCACCGCCGTCTTGTCGGGATGAAGCTCGGCTTGCTTCTTGAACAATGAGACGATGGTTTGCGTTTCGTCGTAGTCGACATCGGTTTCATTGAACTTGTCAAGGAGCTTTAATTGATCATCAGAAACATTCTGTATGTCTTTGAGTTGCAAGTTCAAATCCATCATATGCGTCAGGATGGTTTCGTAGCTTGCAATAAACTGGTTGATGAGCGCCTCGGAGTAACGATGTGCATGGTAGGAAAGCACAATCCTATAGCCTTCAGCTTGTTGGAAGACCTGTATTTCGATAGGCTCGTTTGTTGAGTTATCAAATAGCGGTTCAATCTTTATCGGGTAACCACCGATGCTGGCTTCATTGTAAAGTTTCCCTTGATACACAAACATTTGATGCGTCTGCGTACCTTGTTCGCTGCAAAAGTCGGCGAAAGAATAAAGGTTGTGCTGTCGTGCGCCTTCCGAAGTCAGTTTGCCCTGTTCGAACAGGTCGCCCACGGTCATCTCGCCATTTAGTCGATACAAAGCTGGCAAAGTGCGTACATACATGCCGAAGATGTGATTCAAGCGTTGGTCGTTGCGCCCGTGCCAAATGGTGGAAAACAGCACTTGTTCGTCACCCGTGTAGCGCGACAGAAGAAGTGCAAACGCAGAACTGAAGAAGTTGCTCTGTTTCACGCTATTATCCTTGCAAAAACGGTCGATGGCGGCTGCATCCACATTCAAGATTCTCTCGATGGTGTGGCTGCGGAATTCGTTTTCTTCGAGGTCGGGGAGGAGTGAGGTGTCCACATCATCGCAAACGAAATGGTCCTGATACCATTTTTGGTCGGCTTTCCAAGCCTCGTCTTGCCTCAACTCGTGCTCTTCGATGGCATATTCAATGGATGAAAACTCCTCAACATCAAGGCGAAAGCCTTGATATGCCTTATCGATGTCTTGCAGCATTGTGGTGAACGATGCCCCGTCGAAAACAACATGATGGAACTGGAAATAAATGAAATTGCCCTCTTTTGCCTTCAACAATTTGAAATATAACAACTTTTCTCCTTCGAACCCCATCGGTTTCAGCAATTTGGGCTTCTCTTGTTCGATGCTGTCAATCTCATCAATGTCAATTTCAAACGCCTGGTTGTCAATGTATTGTTCTGGAACGCCTTCCTCATTCACCTTCACGCGACAGTTGGCGTAGGGGTGCGCTGCGAGCATTTCCAAGATGGCTTTCCGAAGGCGTTCAAGGTCGATTTCCTTGTTTACATGAAAAAGATAAGGAATGTTATATACTTTGTTTTCAGTGCTTTGCATGCATTCGGCGTAAATGCCGACTTGCGATTGTGATAAAGGTGCGGTTTGAGCTTTCATATATTATTTTTTTATTTCTTGTCTTGCCAAGTGGTTGTATATATTTTCGGTGTTATGGACAGCATCAGCCATCCCCAGCGCATCCTTCGCGTTTCCTCAAGTTGCTGAAGGATGGCCATGGTCTCCGTGCCCATCAGGTAAGAGAAGCCCGCCGACAGCTTGACGAAATCGGAAAAGGCATAGCTGGCCCTGATTTCGAAATCGTGGCCGAGGCTCTTTGATGGGACGTAATCCAGATTGGTTGCAATGGCGAAATAATGGTACGAAAGGTTGATGTTCAGTTTCTTGACGGGGTTGACCGTGCCACCGACAAAGAGGTTTTGAAGGCCAGGCGTGAAGTTGCCGACAAAACTGTCGAGGTAGAAAAAGTCCATCGCGCCATAAAAGTCGTGGTGCGAGCCATAAATGGAATTGAAGCCTCGGATGGTGTCGTGGAAAACCATGCCAAAAGCGCCGTGGGGAGGCAATGCGAAATACTTGTCGCCGCTCAAATAGTCGTAGCCGGCATAAACGGAGAAAATGTCGTTGGGCGTGAATTGCACTTTTGCGTTACCCATGAATGCGCTTATCGGAATGCCGTCTTCTTGCCTGCCCATCTGGTAATAGAAAGAACCCGTCACAGCCCAATGCTTTGGCGTGAACGAAAGGTAGGTTCCGAGCAGTTGCTGGTAATAAGTCTTAGGGTGTTCTGAATCGGTGCTTTGCATTCCCACGTTCATGAAGAGCAATGACCCGCCGAACAACGAACTGGGCGTATCATAATGATACCAAAGTGTTTGCATCGACTTGTGGGGCTGGATGCCGTCGGAATAATAAGTGTTGCCTGTGTCAGGGTTGTCGGCATTCTGGTTGTAGGCAAGGATAAGGTGAACCTTGTGTCCGTGGCCTTCGTAGCCGAACTTCAGCACGTCGTGGGTGGGGGCGGTCATCGTCCAGTCGTCATAACCCAAGATGCGCTCGTCGTCGTAATTCAGGATCTGACGACCGATTTTGGCAAAAAAACCATTTTTCGATTTCACCAAAGCCCAGGCTTCGGCAAGGCTCAAGCCTCCGCCTGCGGCTTGTCCCCAAACACCAGCTTGTTTGGGCGAAAGATGCAGTTCGAGCCACGAACGCTTGTAGTCGAAATCCAGCTGATACGAACCCAAAATGAAATTGGCGATGCGGTCGTTATCGAGGCTGTCGGCCTTGAACCCGCCATAACGCAACTCGCCACGGGTATTCAATTTGGCACTGATGCTAAACTCGTTGTCGGCTTCCTGCCCATACACACCGACTGAAACCACCAGTGTAAATAAAAGCAACGAAAGCCTTGGCAATCTTAAGTTTGAAACTTTCATAGGATTGGGGTTATTCTATGTTGAAAAGGTCGATAAAGCCCGTCATCTTGAAGACATCCTTGATTTCGTCGTTCAAGCTCTTCAAAACGACCTTGTTGCCATTGGCTTTGGCGCTTTTCAGCAAACCCAAAAGGATGCGCAAACCGCTGGAAGCGATGTATTCCAATTGGCTACAATCGATGGTGATGTCTTTGCCGTTCACATCATGAAGTGGCTTCATGGCTTCTTCGACTTCGATGGCGTGGGCGGTGTCGAGTTCGCCCTCAAGGGAAACGATGTATTTCCCGTCTGTTTCCGTGATGATGGTGTTCATGTGTTAGTATAATATTGAATAAAGCGCAAAAATAATAATAATTACACACTCTGCAAAAAAAGAAAAAAACCGCCCTAAAAAGTAGAGCGGCTTTTCTTTTCTATGACATACACACTGTTTTAAAGCTCTTTAGAAGTTGAGAAATTGAGAATTCTCGAACCTTGTTGAATAGCATCCAGGAATTTTTGCTTTGTACGGAAATAGTCGAAGAAGAAATCGTTCGAGACTACAGCTTGGCCAACACTCGGGGTAACTGTGATTTGCGGGAACTTCACAAAGTTGATGTCGGTTTCAGGAAGTTGGGCTTCATCATAGCTGACTGTGCCTTCCAATTTCGCCGTGAATGGCTTCTTGATGTTGTCGACAGTCACCGACCAAGGGGCGGTAACATTTTTCACTTCGACGGTGTTACCTTCTGCATTAACGTATGAGACATCAAAAGTGCAGCCTGGCAACACGCTGAATGTACTACCGGTTGAGACTTGAGCGGTTTCCAGAAGCTCATACTTCACTGAATAGACAACCTCTGTTGCCGGGGTTTCACCATTGTTACCGTTGTTGTTCTGGTCGTCTTTTTTGCAACCTGTCAGCATCATGCCACCAACAAGCAAGGCGGCGAGCAAAAATGTTACTTTCTTCATTTTCTAAAATTTTATGGTTAATAATTGATTATGAGAATACAAAAATAGGAAAAAAGAGGAAACTAAGGGCGAAAAAAAGCAAAAAATTATAATACAAGCATACACAAACATAACTATCAACCAGTTAGGAATCATATATTTTTTCCAAGCGAAGCACGTTTTTCCCGTCAATGCGCTCATAATTGATGCTGTCCATCAGGTTGCGGACAAGGAAAATACCTAAACCGCCAATGGGCCTGTCGTCGATGCCGAGCGTGGTGTCGGCTTTTGTGACAGAGGTTGGGTCGAATTCTGCCCCTGTGTCAGTGATGACAAACCGAACAGCGTTGGCATCGGCTTCGATGGCGATTGTGACTGTCCCTTCCACGCCATCGGGATAGGCATAGTCGATGATGTTGGTCACGGCCTCTTCAACCGCCAATTTGATTTTGTTGGCAAGTGTAGCTTCGATGCCAATGGTTTGGGCAGATGACTTCACAAAGGCATTGAGTCGGGTGATTTCGCTTATTTTGTTGCTGATAGTCAGCGTTTCATCAAAAATGAGTTCTTTCATTGCAGGCGTGTATTGTACGGCCAATAAGGTTAGGTCGTCGCTTTGCTCAGCATCTTTTACGAAAAGATCGACTTGTTCAGTCACCTTATTTATTAAGGTGTTTGGAGCAATTTTCTTGTCACATTCTTGAAGATAGTTTGTAAGTCGTTGTATGCCAAATAATTGATGCTTGATATTTTTCGCTTCGGTAAGCCCGTCGGTGAAAAGGAAAAGCATGTCGCCAGGAACAAGGTCTGTCTCCTGCGCGACATAAACCATATTCTCAACCACGCCCAAAGGCAAATTGGCCTTGGCAGGCAAAACATTGGTTTCCTTGCCAATGACAAAGGGACGATCGTGTCCCGCGTTGCAGTAGCGCAACTTGCCCGTCGGCAAATCGAGCACACCGATGAAAAATGTGATGAACATGTTCGACTCATTGCCCTGAGAAACATTTTCGTTCAGCGTGCCCATGATACGGTCAGGACGGCTCTCATGAGCCGAAACCGAGCGGAAAAGCGTGTGGACCACCCCCATAACCAATGCGGCAGGAACCCCTTTGCCGCTCACATCGCCGATGCAGAAATAGAGTTTCTCGTCGCGGACGAAATAGTCGTACAAGTCGCCGCCTACCATCTTGGCGGGGACGAGCGATCCACAAATGTCGACATCATCGCTTTTAGTTTCCGATTCGGGTTTAGGCAGCATGTCCATCTGGATTTTTCGGGCGATATTCAACTCGCTTTCAATGTGTTCCTTTTCCATGTTGGCCCGTTGGAGGTTGCTGATGCTTTTGGCGGACCGATGGATGATGAAGGCGAGGATAAGCAGACCCGTCAAAGTCAGCAGCAGGTTTCGCCATCGCATTCTTATCAAAGGCTCAAACACTTCGTCGTCATAATTGACAACTGCAATTCTCCAGGGTTTTATGTTTTCGGGAGAACTATAAAAAACGTTGCCTTCCGAATTGTCTTCATTGTCGGTAAAAGAAAGGAGCATGGCATATCCTGAAGAACTCGGTTCACGATGCAAACTGCTGTCGTTTATCATGTTAAGGGTTTCTTCCGCGAGTTGATGCGAATTCCCTTTCTCTTTCGGACCGCATATCAATTTGCCCTCACCGGAAATCAATATATGGTAGGAGGAAGGAAACATGTGTCTGGCATTCAGCATTTTGCCAAGCCATTCAGATTCTAAGTCAACACCCACGATGCCTGCCACGCACCCTGATGCGTCGTACACAGGAAAAGTGTAGGTGATTAGGGTCACATTTGGGTTGTCTTCATCGGGATAAGGCTCACTCCAAAAAGAAGTGTCGTTTTCAACCGAGTTGATGAAATACTTGTTTTTAGAATAGTCATGTGCGTCAGAACCAAGTTGATAGGTATTAATCACATCGCAGCGTCGCAGCGTGTATGGTTCGAAAAGACGTCCTTTTTCGGGATAATAGTCGGGCACCATGGCGATGCAGCAACCGTCGAAATTTGGGTTTTGTTCCACGACGCGTCGCGTGACGGCAAACAAGGAATCAGGGTAGGGGAGCACCTGTTCGAATTCCCAGCGGCGGTTACGAAGTGCAAGCTCCACATCTTCAAGCGAATGTTTCACTCCTAAGGATTTGAGGACCAACTCCATTTCTGCATTCCGTTCCAAATCGGAGCGGATTTGCTTGCGAGCGGAATACTGCTGGATGCCTGAAATCAACAACATGAGTGCCGCAGCCGTTATGAGAATGCCGATGCTGGCTTTTGCGCCAATGCTTTTGGATGTGTTTTGCGAGTTGCGCATAATGTTATTACTTTCCGATGCAGAAACGAGAAAAAATGGAACCAAGCACCTCGTCGGAAGTGATTTCTCCAGTGATGCTTCCAAGATGGAATAACGCATCACGTAAATCTTGTGAAATCAAATCGGTAGGAATATCCATCTCAAGTCCTTGTTGAACTGATTTCAGGCTCTCTGAAGCATGCGACAAAGCCTCGAAATGACGCACATTGGTGACCAAAGTGGCATCAGGATAGGCGAGGGGCTGGCTATGTTTCAGGGTGTTGTAAAGGTCGTTCAAGCCAAACTTGTGTTTGGCCGAGAGGCAGATGATTTGCACGTCATCGTCATCTAAACCCTGCCGAAGCTGTCCCAACAGCACCTCGCCTTGGTCGGCCAAGGTGTCCACCTTATTAATACATAGAACGAGTTGTTGATGCTCGAAATCGACTTTTGAACGAATCTCATTGGCCGACGAAAGCATTGATAAATAATCTGTTGTGGCATCCAACATACCAATGATGATACTGGCCTCCGTAATCTTTTTGTAGGAGCGTTCGATGCCGATTTTCTCGATGGTCTCGTCCGTGTTGCGTAGCCCTGCCGTGTCGATAAAACGATACAGGATGCCGTTGATGTTCAAGGTTTCTTCAATGGTGTCGCGTGTAGTGCCTGCAATGTCACTCACAATGGCACGGTCTTCACCTAAAAGGGCATTCAGCAGGGTGCTTTTGCCCGTGTTGGTCTGACCTACAATAGCCACGGGGATGCCGTTTTTAATGGCATTTCCAAGGCGAAAAGAGTCTTTGAGTTTGTTTACTTTATCTAAAGTCTCTTGAAGTAATGCTTTAAGTTGTTTTCGGTCAGCAAACTCCACATCTTCCTCGCTGAAGTCCAGTTCGAGTTCAATCAACGAGGTCATTTCCAATAATTTAGAGCGCAATACTTGAAGCTCTTTGGAAAATCCACCTTTCAGCTGGTTAATGGCCACACGGTGGGCAGCTTCACTTTCCGAACTGATAAGGTCGGCGATGGCTTCGGCCTGGGCAAGGTCGAATTTACGGTTGACGAAAGCCCTTCGTGTAAACTCGCCAGCTTCGGCCATACGGCAGCCTTTGGCGATGAGGACTTGGAGCAGTTTTTGCTGCACGTACACCGAGCCGTGCGCGCTGATTTCTGCCGAGTCTTCGCCCGTGAAAGAGTGAGGACCTTTGAAGAACGTCACCAACACCTCGTCGAGCATCATGCCATTGTCAACAATCTGGCCGAAATAGGCCTTATGGGATACGAGTTTGGTCATATCGAAAGGCTTGCCGTGTTGCTCAAATAGTTGAGAAACAATGGGAAATGCTTTGCTGCCTGAGACTCGTATTGTGGCGATGGCACCCATGCCATGCGGTGTGGCGATGGCACAGATGGTATCGCTATTTAAGATGTTGGTTTGCATTATTTTTAGCGAAAACCGGCCACCCAAGTCATTCCAAGGTCTTGTGCCGTTAGAATCTATGGGTGGCCGTATTTAACATAATATCAGAAGGGCAGATCGTCCACGCTGTCTTCCGCGGGCGGGAAGTATTCCGTTGCAGGTGCGGCTGCAGGCGGCGTCTGATGCATCGATGGCTGCGGTGCAGGTTCTGGAGCTGCAGCAGGGGCCGTGGCGCCAACGGGGTCGAAACGCCACACGCGCACGTCGGTGTACCACTTGCCGTTAAATTCTCGTGATGACAAATCGATTTGAGCTTTGATGGCTTGTCCAGGCGCAAATTTCTGGATTTCATCAATCTGATTTGTCCAGCAGGTTAAGCAGACGGTCTTGGGGAATTGTTCTTCCGTTTCGATAATAAGGTCTTGTTTACGCCAAGGTCCGCGGGCGCTGGTTCCTTCGGTCAGAGCGCCGAGTCTGACCACTTTTCCGGTAATTTCCATATTAGGTGGGTGTTTTAATTAGTTAATATTTAATTATTTAAATGATATATCTATTTATTGGTTTTCAAACTTGCAAATATAGTCATCATTTTGGTTTCCGCAAGCGGAAATGTGGGCAAAATGTCAATTATTTGCATTCTGTTCAAAACCGCCCTATTTGCAAATAATCAACATTATGTTAAATAGTATATTTTGAGCCATACCCCATTACCAAAGAAATTCCCAAGAAATCCCCATAAAACTAACAACTGTAAACTGAACAACTGAACAACTAAAAAATGTTCATCGCAATCACAGCACACGCCTCCGCATCGGCAACCGCGTTATGATGGTTCTTCGCAAGGTCGTATCCGAAATGCTTGGCCACAGTCTGAAGTTTGTGGTTCTCCAATTCTGGCACAAGCAACTCCGACCCCAAGTGTGTGCAATAGAATTTAAAATTCGGATACGGAATATGATACAATTGATGCAAGGCCTTCAACACACGCTCGTCAAACGAGATGCCGTGCGCCACCATAGGCATTCCTCTCACCTGGTCTTTGACCTGGTCCCAAACCTCTGGAAACAACGGCGCATGATTGGTGTCCTTGTATGTGATGCCATGCACTTTAGTCGTCCAGAAGTCGTATTTATTGGGCACTGGCTTCATAAGGCTGTATAAACGCTCCACAATCTCATCATCCCTAACGATGACAATACCCATGCTGCAAGCACTGGTCACCTCGCCATTGGCGCCTTCAAAGTCGATGGCAGCGAAGTCACTTAAATGGTATTTGGGTATATACGACGGTCTTTCGGCATCAGGCCAATCACCAATCATTCGCTTATTTCGGTCCATTATCATATCGGCTGCAAATTTACGGATTTTGTATTGCATTTTGGATTAATTATGCTATCTTTGCCAAAAATTGGGTACTCTCCTACCCTTTTTTAAGTGTTTTTAAATATAAATCGTTGATTATCAACAATAAAACTTACTAATTATGGAACTAAAAGGTTCAAAAACCGAGGCCAATCTGATGGCTGCGTTTGCCGGCGAATCACAAGCTCGCAACAAGTACACTTATTATGCTTCGAAAGCCCGCAAAGAGGGTTACAACCAAATCGCCGACCTCTTTGAAGAGACGGCACGCAACGAGCAGGAACACGCCAAGATTTGGTTCAAACTCCTGCATGACGGTGAGGTGCCCGACACCAAGACCAACCTGAAAGATGCCGCTGACGGCGAAAACTACGAGTGGACCGACATGTATGCTGGCATGGCCAAGACCGCCCGTGAGGAAGGCTTCACCAAGATTGCCGTCCTCTTTGAACTGGTGGCTAAAATCGAGAAGGAACACGAGGAACGCTATCGCAAGCTTCTGAAAAACATCGAGGAAGGCATCGTCTTCTCTCGCGAAGGCGACATGGTGTGGCAATGCTCCAACTGTGGCCATATCGTCATTGGCAAAAAAGCCCCCCAAATTTGCCCCGTATGCAACCATCCTCAGTCCTATTTCCAAATCAAGGCTGAAAACTATTAACTTTTAACTATTAACTTATAAACTTTCAACTATGAAAAAGTATGTTTGCGACGTCTGCGGTTACATCTACGACCCAGAGAAAGGCGATCCCGATAGCGGCATCGCTCCCGGTACCCCGTTTGAAGCCATTCCCGACAGCTGGTCCTGCCCGCTTTGCGGCATCGGCAAGGACAGTTTCTCTGTCATGGAATAATTAATGATTTGTAGAGACGCAAGATTTTGCGTCTCTACATAATTTATGACATCATGGATACCAAGGCGTTATTCAACATCGGCTACGGCCTTTATGTGCTGACCACCAACTACGACAACATCGACAACGGCTGCATCGTCAACACGGTGATACAGGTCACGAGCAACCCCTTGCAGATCGCAGTGACGGTCAACAAGGGCAACTACACCCACGACCTCATCAAGGACTCCTGCGTGTTCAACGTCAGCATGCTGACTACCGAGACGCCAATGAAGGTCTTCGAGCACTTCGGCTTCCAGTCGGGACGCAAGGTGAACAAATTTGCAGACTGCGAGTCGGAACACCGTGCCGTCAACCATGTGCTCTACATCCCGAAATACACTAATGCCTTTCTGGCTTGCCGTGTTACCAAGAGCATCGACTTCGGCACGCATACCATGTTCATTGCCGACGTGCTTGATGCCCAAGTGTTGTCCGACAAGCCCAGCGTGACCTACGACTATTATCAAAAGAACATCAAGCCCAAACCCCAACCCACAGAGAAGCCTAAGGACGGCAAACGTCGCTGGGTGTGCAAGGTGTGTGGCTATGTCTATGAAGGAGAAACCCTCCCACCCGATTTCGAATGCCCGTTGTGCAAACATGGCGTGGAGGATTTCGAGGAGGTTTTTTAACTGTAGAGGCGCAAAATTTTGCGTCTCTACAAAATGAAACATTATCAATTATGCAACAAATCCAATTAACCGAAAACATCTATTATGTCGGCGTCAATGACCGCCACACCGACCTGTTTGAGAACCACATGGAGCTGCCTAACGGCGTCTCCTACAACTCCTATCTCATCGTCGACGAGAAAGTAGCCTTGATCGATCCCGTGGAAGCCAATTTCCTTGAGGAGTATCTCTTCAAGGTGAAGTCGGTGCTGAAAGGTCGCAAGGTGGATTACCTTATTATTAATCACGACGAGCCCGACCATAGCAGCACTGTGGCCGCCGTGCTTCGTGAGTATCCTGAAGTACAGGTGGTGGGCAACGCTAAGACCTTCGCCCCGCTTGAGGCTTTCTATGGTCCAATCGAGAACAAGGTTATCGTGGCCGAAGGCGAGACTTTGAGTCTCGGCAAACACACCTTGCAGTTCTTCATGGTGCCGATGGTACACTGGCCCGAGTCGATGGTGACCTACGAGCAAAGCAGCAAGATCGTCTTTAGCAACGACGCCTTCGGTGGCTTTGGCGCCCTCAATGGCGGCATCTTCGACGACCAAGTGAATCTCGCTTTCTATGAAGATGATATGCGTCGTTATTATGCCAACATCGTCGGCAAGGTGGCTATGCAAGCCTTGAAAGCCATCGAGAAACTCAGTGCCTTGGAAATCAAGATGATTGCCCCTTCACACGGACTCATCTGGCGCAGCAACCTTGCTTGGGTCTTGGGCAAATACACCCAATGGAGCAAACAAGAAAGTGAAGAAGGCGTGGTCGTCGTCTACGGCTCGATGCACGGCAACACCGCCCGCATGGCGGAAATTGTGGCCCGTGGTGCCGCCGAGGCCGGCATCAAGGAGGTGAAAGTCTACGATGTGGCCAAGACCGAGGTGTCGTTCATCATGAGCGACATCTGGAAGTATAAGGGCGTCGTTATCGGGGCTTGCGCTCACTATGGCAACATGTTCCCCAACATGACCTTGCTCGTCCACGAAATCAACGAGTTCAAGCCAAAAGACAAGTGCTATGCCACTTTCGGAGGCATGAGCTGGAGCGGCGGCGGCGTGAAGACCCTCGCCAAATACGCCGAGGAAGGCAAGTGGAACCTCGTGGCCGACAGCGTCGAGGTGAAAGGCGCTCCCATCCGCGAAGAGGATTGGGACAAGCTCTACAACCTCGGCAAGGCTGTGGCCGAAGCAGTGAAGGGTTAAACCCCTACCCTGCCATTGGATAATGAAAAACTCCGCCTCATTTAAGACGGAGTTTTTTTTTTTGCCTATTAATATTAATAGGTGTGTAGAGACGTAGCGTGCTACGTCTCTACTAACAACCAAATTATTTATATTCGGCCAGCACGTCCTTCACGCGGTCGGGGGTCATACGGCCGTAGACCTTGTCACCGACTTCGATGACAGGGGCCAGACCGCAAGCACCGACGCAGCGGAGGCAGGTCAGTGAGAACTTGCCGTCGGGAGTGACCTCACCAACGTTGATGCCCAGCTGACGCTTCAGCTCGTCCAGCACCTTCTCGGCACCACGCACGTAGCAAGCGGTACCCAAGCAAACGCTGATCGGGTGCTCGCCCTTCGGGGTCATGGTGAAGAAGGAATAGAACGAAACGATGCCGTAGACTCTCGAAACCGGGATACCCAGTTCCTTAGCCACCAGCTCCTGGACCTCAGCAGGCAGATAGCCATACTCGCCCTGAACCTTGTGCAGCACATTGATGACTTCACCCGGCTTGTTGCCATACGACTTGCAGACGTCCTTGATGAAGTTGATCTTCGCTTCTGATAATTTAATAACTGCCATATTTATTTCCTTTCTATTATTTACTGGTTATTGAATTACTCGCTGATCTCGACGTGTTCTGACTTGTCGAAATAGTGGGTGTGCAGCAGTTCGTGTGACAGATGGCCGCAAGGCTCACCAAGATACTCCTTGTACAACTTGATGATCGAAGGATTCTCGTGTGACTTACGGATCGGCTTGCCAGCATCCTCGCGGTAGATGGCTTCCGTACGCTTCTTGATGATCTCGCTGTTGCCGTGGTGATAAGGCTGACCAGCGCCGCCAACGCAACCGCCGGGGCAGGCCATGACCTCGATGGCGTGGAACTGTTCCTTGCCTTCGCGCACTCTCTCGAGGAGCTTGCGGGCGTTGGACAGACCGTGGGCAATGCCGATGTGGATCGGAGTGCCGTCAAAGTCGACCCAAGCGTCACGGATACCTTCGATACCACGGAGCTCAGTAAAGTCAATCTTAGGCAACGGTTTGCCAGTGAACACCTCGTAGGCGGTACGGGTGGCAGCTTCGATCACGCCACCAGTAGCGCCGAAGATGACGGCGGCACCCGTGGATTCGCCCAGCGGGTCGTCGTAGTCTTCGCTCGGCATATCCTTCAGGTTGAGGTTGAACTGCTTGATCAAGCGAGCCAACTCACGGGTCGTCAGGACGTAGTCGATGTCGGGATTGCCATCCTTGTAGAATTCCTTACGCTTGCTTTCGTACTTCTTAGCCAAGCAAGGCATGATGGAGACGACAACGAGGTCTTCTCTCTTGATGCCCATCTTGTCGGCCCAGTAGTTCTTGGCGACAGCGCCAAACATCTGCATAGGCGACTTGGCGGTTGAAGGCACATCCAGCATGTCGGGGAAGTTGTGCTCGAAGAAGTTGACCCAACCAGGGCAGCACGAAGTGAGGATAGGCAGACGGACGCTCTTGTCGCCAGCCATGAACTTCTTGATGCGGCCGAGGAGCTCAGTGCCTTCTTCCATGATGGTAAGGTCGGCAGCAAAGTCGGTGTCGAACACATAGTCGAAGCCCAGACGACGCAGGGCAGCGGCCATCTGACCGGTGACGATGGTGCCGGCGGGCATGCCGAACTCTTCACCGAGGGCCACACGCGTAGCGGGAGCCGTGTTGACGATGACGGTCTTCTTGGGGTTGTTGATGGCAGCCATCACGTTGCGGGTGTCGTCCACCTCGCTCAGGGCACCGACGGGGCACACCTGGACGCACTGACCGCACATGACGCAAGGCGAGTCGACGAGGTCTTGCTCGAAAGCAGGAGCCACGACGGCGCTAAAGCCACGGTTGATGGCGCTCAGGGCACCAACGGTCTGGACGTTGTTACACATGTTCTCGCAACGACGGCACATGACGCACTTGTCCATGTCGCGCACGATGCTGGGCGACATGTCTTGGCGATAGTGGCTCTGTTCGCCCTTGAAGGGGACTTCGCGGATGCCGAGGTATTGGGCCAGGCTCTGGAGCTCGCAGTTGCCGCTCTTGGCGCAGGTCAAGCAGTCGGCCGGGTGGTCACTGAGGATCAGTTCGACCACGGTACGACGGGCGTTGATGACGCGGGCGCTGTGGGTCAGCACTTCCATGCCTTCCACGCAGTCGGTGGCGCAAGCCGGGGCTAGGTTACGACGCGGACGGCCGTTGAAGTCCTTAGTCACTTCGACGACGCAAACGCGGCAGCCACCGGGTTTGTTTTCAAATTTCATTCCTGCCAGTTCAAAATAGCAAAGGGTAGGAATATGGATACCAGCCATGCGGGCGGCTTTCAGGATA
>CADBZW010000023.1 GCA_902799345.1 uncultured Bacteroidia bacterium
CGCCTTCGGCGTAGTAGACGGCGTAGTCGTTGCCGCCTTCGGGGATGTAGAGCTTGGTGTGGCGGGGGTTGAGCTGCAGTTTTTCAAGGTTGCGGCCTTCGCCGAAGCGGACGCGGGCGCGGTCGAGCATGGTGGTGCCGCGCATCGAAGCCTTGTTCACATCCATGTTGAGGATGCCGGGGCCTTTGCTGGGTGCCGTCCTTGAGTAGACCAAATTGTCGTCGGCGTGGAGCCAGACCATCACACCGCCCATGGGCGGGATTTCAACGGAGGGGGTGATAGGATAGAACTCGGCGTATTCATCGTTTTCTTGAATCACGTAGAAGTCCAAATTGTCATTTTCTGTCAGGTAGGCGTTGCACACGAAGGGGTTGCCCACCAATTGCCAGCCGTTGAATGGCGCCGCATTACCTTCTTCATAATCAAGATGATATTCTTGATTTACGCTTGGCGCAACTTCGCCTTTGACCGAAATCGTGGTGCCATTTTGGCTGGCATACAGGTAGCCCGTGTGCGGATCTAATAAATCTTCATTTCTAACATGCACCCATTCCAAATAGACATTCTCTAGGTTGTTATATCTAAAAGTATAGAAGTCGTAAGGGTTATTAGGAGTCAGTAGTCCCTCAATGAATCCGCTTCCCGGATTGATGCCGTTGACGACGGGGAAGGAGATGATTTTGTACCCCAAGTTGGTATTAACGTGGTTGCTACCGTAGGGCGCGATGTACCTCTTGACGGTGACTACCACGCCATCGTTGTTATGCTGCAGCTGGCCGCCGTCCTCGATAGTGATGGAGCCTTGAGCTTCACCTGTGATTTCATTATTCAAGATGGTGATTTCATTGGCTTGGGCTAAGCAATCTCTCGGGATGGTGCACGCGGCATTGATTTGCACGTTGTCATTGATTGTGGGCAGCGTCGTGGCAGTGTATAGCTCACTACCCACATAGTATTGCCAGTTGTCAAGCGTGTTCCATTGGCCGTTGCCACTGCCGCCGTTGTTGGTGAAGAGGTAAGTAAGGGCTTGAGGCGTGACGGTGATGGTGTTGCTCCAGTCACTCCAAACATTGTGGTCGTCATCGCACACGGCACGCACTTGGATGTCGTAAGTATAGCCTTCTGTGAGCGACAAAACATACGGGTTTTCCATCGTGGATAATATCTGTGGGTTAGATGAACCCTGAGGGCCATACTGCACATGCCATTGCGTCTCATCGCCACCAGCCGTCCAGCTCAAAGTGGCCGAGGTGCGGTTGTAATATGTGCATTGCAAGTTGGTGGGAGTGGGGCAAGTGTTGGTCACCGTAACGGTGACTTCTACTGCCGCTGATTCACATTCTTCTGTAACGTATGCCGTGATGCGCGCGTAGCCATTGCCTTCGCGACCTGTCATGGTGCCGCCATTCGGGTTGGGCATCGATGAGGTGCCAGCGATGGTTTGCGACTCGGCAAGAGCGGTGTTCAGATAGCCCGAACCGCCGCCGCCGCCGTATGTGTCACTGCCAGACGATGTGTAAGTCTTGGAGCCGCCGCCATAGAAGCCGCCGCCGCCACCGCCGCCGTCACCTTGACCGGTGGACGCGCCGTAGCCGAAGCCAGCATTAGGACCGGCCGAAGTCTGACCGCCTCCAGCACAATCGGATTGGGACGTTCCGCCGTTCTGACCGTTTTCTCCAGACGTGCCGCCGCCGGCACCACCTTTATCGGAGTCGTCTTCGCCGCCACCGCCGCCGCCGCCGGCCACGATGAGCAGTTGTGTGCTATAATTGGAAGAGAACGATGTTAACAGGCCCGAACTCTTGGCGATATGGGTGGCGCCGCCACCGCCATTGCCCGGCTCATAACTATCGGAGGCGCATCCGCTTCCTCCGCCATTGTAACCTCCTGATGCCGTGCCACTAGTAGAAGAACTACCAGAACCGCCAACACATACATATAACGTGCCGCTTGGCGACGGGAATGTTCCTACAGAATATCCGCCCTTGCCACCATAGCCACTATTAGTATTTCCACTTGTACGTCGTCCGCCGCCTTCGGCACCCCACACTTCCAACTTCACGGCAGCAGTACCCGAAGGGACGCTGTAGGATTGCACAGAACCCGTGTACGAGAACGTTGTCTCTTGTTCCATGTAACTGGTCCCTCCCACTGCCTTAACATAGTAGGTGGTGTTTTCGGTCAGCGCAGGAGTCGTCAGCGTTGCACTGTTTTCCTGCACAAGTTGGGTGCATGCTGCATCGCTGTACCAGTTGTAGGCCACGCCATTCAATCCTGAAGCAGTCAGTGTGGTAGTGCTGCCGCAGGCGATGGTGGTGTTACCCGACACTGAGATGTTGTTTGCATCAAACGTAGAGAAATTGGCCACCAAGGTGCGAGCTCCCGTAACTGTGAATGTATAGTTGATGTCTGTTGACACTACCGTGCCGTTTTCCGTCCAGTTGACGAAGCAGTAGGTGCCGGTGGTCATGGCCGATACGGTTGCTGAAGCGCCATTGCCATATTGGCCGCCGCCGCTCACCGTGCCACCGTTGCTCGGGTTGGCCGAAACGCTAACAGTGATAGGGACGAAGATATAAGTATCGTAATCCGCCATTTGGAGGGTATAGTTGCTGCCGCTGCCCGTGAGAGTGCCGTGGTCGGCCATGTAATTATTGCTGCCGCCCAGGGTGAGGCTCACGTTGTCGCCGTTGCCGGCATAAAGAATATTGTTGAACTTGATGCCTGTGCCGTAGCCCACGATGGTGCTCGTTTCGGGTGTGTAGCTTGTGGCTGTGCCGGCGTTAGCCACGGTGATGCCTGAGGCCCCCGTGATGCTGTGCATCAGTTTGCCTTGCGTCCAACCGGTACCACAAGTTTGGGTGTAGTAGCAATTGTTGAAGTTGCCACCGCTGCGCGAGAAGTTGGCGCTGTTGCCAGTGGTATAATCGAATGTGATTGCAGTCGGGGCGAAGACGCAGTTGTTGAAGGTGGCGGAGCCTGCATTCCAGCCCACAAAACCACCACAATAATAGGTATTTGAACCCGTGATGGAACCCGTGAAGGCGCATCCGTTAAACGTGGTAGTGCCCGATTTGATGTAGGAGATGAAGCCGCCATGGGTGCCATCACCGTTGGTCTGTGAGTTGATAGTGACATTGCTGACGCAGTTGGTGATGGTGCAGGTGCCTATCGAGCAGCCCACTATGCCGGCAGCGCCTTTGCCGCCTGTCTGGGTGACGGTGCCTGTGGTTTTCAAATTCTTGATGGTAGCGCCGTCAATGCAACGGAACGGAGCAGTGAAAGACCAGCCACTGCTAGCACCACCAGAAATGCCGAGGGTTAGCGTATGGCCTTGACCGTCGAAGGTGCCTTTGAACGCATTGCCTACCGTTTCTCCCGAGATTGTTCCAGCCATGGTGGTAACAGCGGTGGTGATGTCGTTCATGAGCGTCACCGTTTGGCCGCTGTAGCTGTGGCCGCTGTTCACTGTGGCGCAGAAATCATTCCAGTCGTCTACGGTGCGAATTTCGGTGGGGGCGCTTACGCCTCCGCCTTGAACCGTGGCGATGAAATAGAAGTCTTGTAGCTGGAAAGTACTACCACTTTCAACACTATTTATATAAAAACGGAAATACTTGTAGGCTGTGTTGACGCCAGAGAGTGTATATTCGACTTTTGTTTTGTTTGTAGTGGTTAAGTTGGCATTGGTAACAGTGTGGATAGTGGTCCAACTGTCGCTTGAGTTAACCTTGGCATCAATATGCCAACTCTTGGGGTTACGTCCAGGATTGCTTTGGGTGTCGTCTCCTGTGTAAATCACATACTTCGAAGGAATGATAAGGTCATTGCTTTCGAAATTGACACTTAAATAGCCAGCCCATGTGTTCTGAGTGAATACGACACAATACTTGGTGTCCAAGCTGTTGTCTAACAAACGTTCAGGATACCTGTCAGAATTCCAAGTAGACAGAGAACTGTTTGACCCATAAGTGTGATTAATGTTTGTGTAGGAGTGATACTCCGTTTGCGCCCAAGCGCCCGCTGAGAAGAGCGCCAAGAGCATCATCAAAAGTAAAGTTTTTCTTTTCATGTTTGAATGTTTTTAATTGATACTATGGTTTAAAGATTTAAGATTCAAAGATTTAACTTCGTTGAATGCTTCGCATTTCAAGATTTCAAGATTTGAGGATTATGATTTAGATTCTTTTTCATGCATGTTTTGGGCGTGGCAGGCATTCTCAGGGACGCACGAGGCTTGACGATATATTTGTAATGATTTTAGTTTATTAAATTTTTTATTACTTGATTGTCAGTATTTTAGCGAAATTCTGAGGTAGGCTCAAAAAATCGTGCAAAAATAGGGAAAAAAGAAATAGGAGTCAAGAGGGAAATTGATAATTGATAATTGATAATTGATAATTGAGAGTTGAGAGTTTAGAGTTGAGGGTTGAGAGTTTAGAGGCAGTGGTTAGTTGAGAGTTGGGAGTTGAGAGTTGTTCAGTTGTTCAGTTGGGACTGGGGACGGCTGGCTATGGTTTTTTCCAGGAGGCATACAATATACAATATTTTTATTATTTTTGCACGCAAAAACCAATGATATGAGTGGCGTTAGTTTACAAGTTAATCTTCCAGATTGTGGCAATTACGACCCGGCGGAGCTCTCTCGCATTTTGACACATGTTGCCTTGCGATTGATTGGCAAAGAAAACCTAGATGATACCGAAGGGGAAATCCCCTGCGTCTATACGGACGAGGAAGCCAAGGCTTTGACCCTGAAGCGCGGGCGCGATATTAAGGCAGGTCGGGTAAAGCTTATCCCTCACGATGAGGTTATGGAAGAGATGGAACAAATGCTTGCCGCTTATGCAGATTAATTGGAGCGAGCAATCCCGTGACGACCTGCTCGAAATAATGTCCTATGTCGCTACTTCCTTTGGCAGATCAAAGGCTGAAGAGGTGCTTGCTGAGATTCGACATTCAGCAGAATTGTTGAAGGATTTCCCTATGTTGGGAAAAAGTTTTGTGGAAGACACCGAGTTAGGGGTAAGCTATCGCTCGCTGCCTTCAAAACTGAATCAAATAGTTTATTACATCGAAGAAGAGACGATTACTATTGTTACGGTATGGCAGAACCGTCGGGATGCCAGCCGTTTGAAAAAAATGTTGGCAAAACCATCTAAGTGATGCTGTTTTTTTGCCGACACTAGAAGTCTTTGGCAGTTGTTCAGTTGTTCAGTTGAGAGTTGTTCAGTTGCCGCTTCGCGTCATTGCGAGGAACGAAGCAATCTAGGGTTGGGTTTTGAGTTGTTCAGTTGTTCAGTTGTTCAGTTGAGAGTAGACAGGGAACGAATGACCTGACGGGAAAATGTGGTTTTTGGGGCCGCGAAAGCAAAATATAGCTTCGCAGACTTGCATTTCCGAAAAAAGCCGTATCTTTGAAGCGTTTTTTGAAACGTCTATTTGTGATTATGCCCCACAACTTTGGCAATAGTATTTACCTCAATATCAAGGAACGCGACAGGTTCTTTTGAATGCGGAATGCAGAATGTAGAATGCAGAATGCAGAATGAGTCATTCCTGTTTCAAAAAACAACATTTCAACAATTGCTGCGTTTCCAAAGCATTACTACGCTGAACTTTGAATTTTGAATTTTTGAATCTTAAATTTTGAATCTTTAAATCATAATTACCATGGAATTACCATTTGCAGAAGCGTGGAAAATCAAGATGGTTGAACCTATCAAGAAATCCACCCGCGAACAACGCGAAAAGTGGCTCAACGAAGCCCACTACATCGACCTGCTGACCGACAGCGGCACCGGCGCCATGAGCGACCGCCAATGGGCCGCCATGATGCAAGGCGACGAGAGCTACGGCGGCGCCCGCTCGTTCTACCACATGAAAGACACCATCACCGAACTCACCGGTTTCGAGTACGTCATCCCCACCCACCAAGGCCGTGCAGCCGAGAACGTGCTGTTCTCCTACCTCGTGAAGCCCGGCATGGTCGTCCCCGGCAACGCCCACTTCGACACCACCAAGGGCCACATCGAGAGCCGTAAGGCCTTCGCCATTGACGTCACCGTGCCTGAGGCCTACGACACCCAGCTCGAAGTGCCTTTCAAGGGCAACGTCAGCCTCGAGAAGCTCGAAAAGGTGCTGAAAGAGAACCAAGGCAACGTGCCCTTCATGGTCCTCACCGTGACCAACAACACCGTCGGCGGTCAACCCGTCTCGATGCAGAACATCCGCGAGACCTGCGAGCTGTGCCACAAGTACGGCGTGCCGGTCAACATCGACAGCGCCCGTTTCATCGAGAACGCCTACTTCATCAAGACGCGCGAGAAGGGCTACGAGAACAAGACCCTGCGCGAGATCGCCTTGGAGATGTTCAGCTATGCCGATTGCATGACCATGAGCGCCAAGAAGGACGGCCTCGTCAACATGGGCGGCTTCATCGCCACCAACAAGAAGGACTGGTACGAAGGCGCCAAGCTGTTCTGCATCCCCTTCGAGGGCTTCCTCACCTACGGCGGCATGAACGGCCGCGACATGGACGCCCTGGCCGTCGGTCTGAAGGAAAACATCGAGTTCGAGATGGTCGAGACCCGCATCAAGCAGGTGCATTACCTCGCCGCCAAGCTCGACGAGTACGGCATCCCTTACCAGCGTCCCGCCGGTGGCCACGCCATCTTCGTCGACGCCGACAAGGTGCTGACCAACATCCCGAAGGAAGAGTTCCCCGCCCAGACGCTGACCTGCGAGCTGTACCTCGAAGCCGGCATCCGCGCCTGCGAGATCGGCTACGTCCTTGCCGACCGTGACCCCGTCACGCGCCAGAACCGCTTTGGCGGCAACGACTTCGTGCGCCTCTGCATCCCGCGCCGTGTCTACACCAACAACCACATGGACGTGATTGCCGCCGCCTTGAAGAACGTGTACGACCGTCGCGACAGCATCAAGCGCGGCCTCGAAATCACCTGGGAAGCCGAGCTCATGCGTCACTTCACCTGCCAGTTCAAGAGACTGGGATGATTTCGTTGAGCCCTAGCCGCGCATGTCATTCCAACGCTGACAAGTGGGTAGGAGGGAATCTATGCGTGGCGGTACAAGAGGTATCAATCTTGAATGACGGCTTCAGAAAGCATAGATTCCAGCCATCGCACTGCCTGACGCAGGAATGACATACTTTCTGAGGCCTGCATTAACGGCCTCCCTTGTCATGCCGACACTGGATCGTGTGTAGGCGGGCATCTATGGCTGTATTGATTCGGGGATGCCTAGAATTAAATAGGCGTCCCCGAAATTTGTTTTTGTAATACTGGCTGTTTGGGAAATTTTTGTAATTTTGCAGCAAATCAAAAGAATATGGCTACATATACAATTACGGTTAACGAGCGGACGAGTACTGGGAAGGCCTTGTTGGCTTTGATAAAATCACTTGGTGTTTTGGTTAAACCTGTTCGTCCGACAACGGATTCTGGTAAATCATTGACCCTTAATGCTATTCGTGAAGCTAAGGAAGGGAAAGGCGTTTATTGTGAGGATTTTGAAGACTATCTGAAAAAAGTTCATGAATGAGAAGGATTTTCTTTACAAACCAATACAAGAAAGACCTGAAGTTGGCTCTAAAACGCAATTTACCAGAAGAAAAGCTGAATGAAGTAATCAAGATGCTTGCTATGGATGTAGTTCTTCCAGAGAGCAATTTGGATCACCCGCTTAAAGGCCAATATAAAGGCTGCCGCGAATGTCATATTCAGCCTGATTGGTTGCTGATATATTCCAAGGAAGACAGAATTAATCTATTGTCTTTGGTTCGCACAGGAACTCATTCTGATTTGTTTGAAAAATGACCACTTCCTCCATCATATTAGGCATCCTCTTCATCCTGTGCCTCACCTCTAGCGTGGTGTCGCGCTCGGTGGGCTTGGTAAAGGCCGACGACAAGCCTCTGCAAAAGGTGTGGATTCCCGTGATGTTCGGCCTCAGTCAAGGCGTCATGGCCTTGCTGGGCTTCACTTTGAGCCGCCTGATGGCACATCTATTTACCTATATCGCTGAGTATATGGTGTTTGCCATGATGCTTGTGGTGGCGGTGAAGCTCTTCGTCGACTCCATCCGCATCTTGAAAGGCAAGATGATGTACACCCTCAGCTCCGACAAGGACATCTTCCTGCTGACCATCCTCGCCGCCGTCAACACGTTCCTGTATGCCTTGGTGAGCGCGTTTTTCGTGCCCTTCGGCCTCTGGTTTTTCCCTGCAGTGGCCGTGGCAGGCTTTTTGTGGGCGTTCTTCACCGTGCGCATCGACTTCGCCCCGGGCATCATCAAGAAGGTGAGCTTCGTCGAGTTCGCCGCCTCGGTGTTCATGGTGATTATCGCCGTTTTGTATTTGTTTACAGACCTACTTTCGAATTGAGAATTGACAATTGAGAATTGACAATTGAGAATTGACAATTGAGAATTGAGAATTAAAAAATTGAGGTGATGAAAAAGTTGTTTTCTGCCGTAATTGCTTTGTTCTTTGCGCTGTCGGTGATGGCGCAGGCGCCTTCCAATTACTACAACTCCGCCAACGGTTTGAGTGGCAATGCGCTGAAGACGGCCTTGCACAATATCATCAAAGGCCATACCGCCATATCGTACTCGGCTACCGCCGATGCCTTTTGGAGCACCGACAACAAGGGCAACGGCGTGGTGTGGGACATGTATTCCGACCGCCCGGGCGGCACGCCACCTTATACGTTTCATCTCGGTCAGGACCAATGTGGAAACTATGACTCGGAGGGCGACTGCTACAACCGCGAGCACTCGTGGCCGCAGAGTTGGTTCAACGAGCAAACCACGCCGCGCTGCGACCTGCACCATATCTTTCCCACTGATGGCTTTGTGAACGGCAAACGCAGCAACTATGCCTTTGGCGAGGTGCGCTCGGCCAGTTGGACCTCACGAAACGGCTCGAAATTAGGCACCTGCAAGACATCGGGATTCAGCGGTACCGTGTTTGAACCCATCGATGAATACAAGGGCGACTTCGCCCGTGCCCTCATGTATATGAGCGTGCGTTACTACACCGAAGACGCCAGCTGGAGCACGAGCGACATGACCACCAAGAGCGAAATCAAGCCGTGGGCCATACAGATGCTGATGCGCTGGAACGAACAGGACCCCGTCAGCCAAAAGGAAATCGACCGCAACAACGTCATTTATACCAGCTATCAACACAACCGCAACCCCTTCATCGACCACCCGGAATATGCCCGCATGATCTGGGACCCGACATGGAATACCGTAGAGGAAACAATGGAGACGGTGGCGGTCTTCCCCAACCCTGTAGGGCACGGACAGACGCTGCATGTGTATGGCAACGCCATCGACGGCGTGGTGCTCTGCGACTTGTGCGGACGCACAGTGCTCAAGGCCAACACGCATGTCGGCGACGACTGCGTCGTGACGCTGCCCGATGATATGGCACAAGGGTGCTACATCGTCAAGGTGATGCGCAATGGCGCGGTGATAAAATACGAGAAATTAATCGTAAAATGATGTGATTGGTTGCAAACCAATCACATCATTTTCTTATGCCTGAAATAGATATAGAACCCCACGGCGACCAATGCCATGAATCCCATGATGATCCAGAAGGCCCATCTGTATTCTTGCAGGGGTAGGGCGACGTTCATGCCGTAGAGGCCGGTGATGAAGGTCAGAGGCAGGATGATGGTCGACACGAGGGTCAGGATCTTCATCGTCTCGTTGGTCTTGTTGGTCTGCATCGAGTCGAAGGTCATGGAGAGGCCCTCGATCAGTTCCTCGTAGTCCTCAGTCATATCCCAGACCTTCTGCAGGTAGTCGAGGATGTTGCCCCAGTAGTCTTCCATGTACTCCACGTCGTCGGTGAAGCCGGTCACCTTACCCGTCTCGAAGAGGTGGAAGAGCCTCAGCTGTGGCTTGAAGATGGTGTTGATGAGGATAAGGTTTTTGCGCGTCACGCTGATGCGTTCGATGATCTTCACCTGTTTCTCTTGCAGCAGCTCGCGGTTGATGAGTTCGACGTCGAGGCCGACCTTGCGCAGCAGGTACACCGACTCGGTCATCAGTTTCTCGAGAATGCGGTAGAGGAGGATGTCGGAGTTGCGGATGTTCATCTCTTCGTTATTCTGGATGCGTTCCTCGTATTCCTCGAAGAGCTGCGACACACCCCAGGGGTTCTTCTCGATGGAGATGATGTAGTCTTTGCCCCAGAAAATCTTCACCTCCTTGATTTTCACGAACTTGTTCTGACGGTCGAAGTTCGGGAAATGCAGGATGAGGAAGTAATAATCGTCGTAAATGTCGATTTTGGGACGTTGGTTGACCGACTTGCAGTCTTCGATATCCAAAGGGTGGAAATGAAATCGGTCTTTCAGGAATTCAAAGTCTTCTTCCGTTGGGTTGTTGAGATGACGCCATGTCAAGTCTCCGATTTTCAGGCTGTTAATCATAGGCCTTTCCCCCTTTCTTTAAAAGTGAATACTCAGTTTACATCGGCGCAAAAGCGTCATTGCGAGCGTAAGCGTGGCAATTTCGCGCCGCAAAAATAGTTTTTTTCTTTGGAAATCCGGGAACAAAATATGCAAAAAAGCAAAAAATGTAGACCAACTTCGGAAAATTATTCATACTTTTGCTGCAAAATATGAAAGTTCATACAAATCACAAAAAGTAAATCAATATGGAAGCAGAAAACGGAAAATACATTTTTGGTGTAGTGAAGGTGGGTGAACGAGGCCAGATTGTCATCCCGAAAGAGGCCCGAGAGCAATACGAAATTAAGGCTGGCGATAGTTTGATGGTGCTTGGCGACCAAAGAGGAATCGCGCTGCTTAAAACGGAGGTTTTCCAAAGCATAATTAATCAGGCGATGGGAGGGCTAACAAAATGAGAAAGCATTGGATTGACAATTTGCGCTGGGCGACGGTGCTTTTGGTGCTGTTTTACCATGTCGTTTATTTCTACAACAACAAAGGCGTTTTTGGCGGCATCGGTGGTTTTGGAGAGTATCCGCAATGCAAACAGTATCAAGATGTTGTGATGTATATCCTCTATCCTTTTTTCATGCCGTTGCTGTTCATTCTAGCCGGCATCAGTTCTCGGTATGCGTTAGAGAAACAATCGGCTAAGGAATGGTTCAAGTCTCGCACGCGCAAATTGCTTGTGCCTGGCACCATCGGCTTGTTTGTGTTTCATTGGATGGTCGGCTATTTCAACACCGTTGTGGCCGCAAGGCAAGGTGTGCTTGACGGTGTGCCCGCAATAGCAAAATACTTCATGATGGCTTTTAGTGGCACGGGACCATTGTGGTTTATCCAAGTGCTGTGGTTGCTGTGTTTGGTGTTGTTGCTCGTTAGAGCCATCGACCGCAAAGACCGGTTTTACAATTGGTGTGGGAAAGCCAATTATGTGGTCATAGTTCTGTTAGGTGTGTTGTTTTGGGTTGGTGAGCAAACGCTTGTCAAGAATCCCCGTCCCGCGAGCCTTGATGGCCTCTTGAACTTATACAAGCCATTCTTTTATATGGTTCCTTTCCTGTTAGGTTATTTCGTGTTTGCCCACGATGAAGTGCAGAATAAGTTGGAGAAAGCTTGGATTCCGCTGATGGTAAGTGCCGTAGTCGCAGGCACGGTGTTGATTGTCACAACCTTTGGCCAGGACAATACCTCGCCACACTATTTAGGCAGTCCGCTCAATTGTCTTTATGGTTGGCTGATGTGCCTTGCGATGATGGGTTGGTTCAAGGCGAAGTTCAACTGTACGGGAACCTTTGCAGGCTATATGACCCGCTCTAGTTACGGCATCTATATCGTTCATTATCTGGTGATTGCCTCGTTGGGCTATATGATGAAGATGTACACTTCTCTGGCTCCTTGGCAAATGTATGTCATCCTTTTCGTGGCGGTGATGACGATTTCGCCATTGTTGTATGAGATTATTCGGCGAATTCCGTTTGTCAGGTGGTGTGTGCTGGGAGAGAAAAAGAGAAAAGAATAGTTTCTCTTTATTTCCATTCAAAGGTCTCGATCAAGTGGTCGATGTCCTTGCGGATGAAGTTGATGACGGGCTGCATCGAGTCGTTGTCGGGCTTGAAGTTGAAGTAGAGGGCGCCGCGGACGAAGTTTTTCGTGCTGTCGGTGAGGTAGAACTGCATCGGTGTGGCCACACCCTTGCCGTCCATCTCGATGAACATGCCATAGACGTTGTGCTCGTCGTTGACAATCAGGCTGTCGCGCATGCCGTTGGCCTTCTGCAGGTGCTTGACGACCATGGTGTGGACGTCTTCCAGGTACTCGCCTAAGTTGCCATCTACGGGCTTGTGCGTCAGGTGGATGGAGCCTTTGAATGACGGCATCTCTATGTTGACCCAGTTCTTCTCGTCGGGCGAGTAGGGGTCAGGGGTAACGAGGGCGTAGACGGGGCACTCGAAGCTGTAGCGCTCGATGGTGTCGACCTTGGTGTAGGCTTTCTCGGGCAAGTCGATGCGGAAATAGCCGCGCGGCTTGGGCAGGTAGTTGGTGTCGCGGTCGCACGAGAAGGCGACGAAGGCTAAAACCATGACTGTCAATGGAATTATGAACTTGCTGATTCTCATGTTTATTCTATTTGTCGGCCCTTCGACAGGCTCAGGGCCCTTAGGTTGCTGAGCTTGTCGAAGCATTATTCTTCATCAAACACTACTTTTACTTCTTTGATGCGTTTGGCGTCGGCATCGGTGATTTCGAAATGGAACTTCTCGAAGGTGAACTTGAACCCGATCTCCGGGATGCGTCCTTCTATTTCGAGGATGAGACCGGCGAGGGTGTCGGCTTCGCCCTGCATGGGCTCGAAGTAATCTTCGTCGACGTCGAACACCTTGCAGAAGTCGACGATGCTGGTCTGCGCCTTGAAGAGGTAGCTGCCGTCGTCGAGTTTCTTGTAGTGCTCCTCCACATTGGCCTCGTCAAACTCGTCGTTGATTTCGCCCACGATTTCCTCAATCACGTCTTCCATGGTGATGAGACCCGAGGTGCCGCCGTATTCGTCGACGACGATGGCGATATGGATCTTCTTCTCGCGGAAGTCCTGGAACAGGTCGTTGATCTTACGGTTTTCGGGCACGAAGAAGGCAGGGCGGAGGAGTCTCTGCCATTCGTACGACTGTGCGTCGAGGTAGGGCAGGAGGTCTTTCACGTAGAGGATGCCTTCCACCTTGTCGAGGGTCTCGTCGTAGACGGGGATTCGCGAGAACCCGCTTTTGATGACGATGGCCAGCATCTCGGTGAAGTCCATGCCTTTGTCGACGCCGATGATGTCGACGCGGGGAATCATCACGGCACTCACTTCCTTCTCGCTGAACGAGGCGATGCCCATGAGCATCTGCTTCTCCTCGGGCGGCGTCGACTGCTCGGTGGCGATCTCCACGGCGGTGGAGAGGTCTTCCATCGAGATTTCGCCTTTCTTCTTCTCCAAGTGCTTGTCCATGAACGAGGTGGAGTTGACCAGCAGCTTGCTCAGGGGTTTGAATAACCCGATGAGGAACCGCAGCGGCCGTGCCATGAAGCGGGCCACCTTGACGGGACGCTTGTTGGCATAGATTTTGGGCGTGATTTCGCCCGCAATCAATATCATGGAGGTGACAATCACCACTTCGAGCAGGAATGCTGCCACGGGGTAGTTGGCCATGTCGAATAGCTGGGCCATGATGTAGGTCGACAGCAGAGTGATGGTCACGTTGACGAAGTTGTTGCCTATCAAGATGGTAGCCAACAGGGTCTTGGGCTTCTCACGCAAGTCGAGCGCGAGTTTGCTCTTCGTGTCGTTGCGCGATTCCAAGTCGTCGATGTCGGCAGGCTGCAGGGAGAAAAACGCTGTCTCGCTGCTCGAAATCAGGGCCGAAGCGATGAGGAGCAGGCATAATACGACCAATCCTATGATGGCGTTGACGTTAAATCCAGTGAAAAAGCTATGCGGATCAGGTCCGGATAGAAGTACGGTGATCAGTCCTATGAGAGGGTCAGGGTCGGGTGTTTCCAAAATCTTATGATTTATAGTTCAGGCTGCAAAATTACAAAATATTTTGATTTGATGGCAATGGCTTTGTTTTTATCAGCATGTCATACCGAATTTTCTGCCCATAGATACGCTCCCTCGTTCCTCGGTCGGTATGACATAGGCAGAAAGTGAGAGTATCTATGCTGATAAAAACTCCATATTAAAATGGTAAGTCGTTACCCCCTTCGGGTTCAGTCGTTGGCGGCATATAGCCTGGCGTTGGCTCCGGTGCGGGAGCGTAGGGCTGGCCGTATGATGACTGAGAGGCGGGATGAGCGGGTGACAATTGCATCATTCTGTCAGCAAGAATTTCGGTGATACTACATAATTGCCCATTTTGGTTTGTATATTGACGATACCTTATTTTACCTTCAACATACATAAGATCACCTTTTGAATAATTACGACGTCCCTCAGCTATGTCATTAGCTAAATTACCAATAGCGACAATGTTATGCCAGTCTGTCTGTTCTTTCCAAATATCTTCTTTGTCTCGATATCTTTCAGAAGTAGCTAATGATACGGTAATTCTTTTGTTGCCATTATCAAAAGTAAAAATTTCTGGATTTTTTCCGAGGCGGCCTATTAAGATGACTTTGTTTAATCCTGCCATAAATGTGTTGTTTTAAGTAGTTAAGTATAAGTCGATTAAGCGTGGGATGGGGAAACCACCCAATTCCGTTTCACGGGTCAAAAATAAATCTTTTGTTTCAATCTGCAATAGTTTTTTTTCAAGTTTTAGTTCGATGAACTGGGCAAGCAGGGTGCGATGTGTCAGTTTGTGGGTGAAGACGGGCGAGACCTTGACGACCGTAAAAGGCTTGTCTTCAATGAGTTCCTTGAACTGGTCCGTGGCGAGGACTTCGTCGACCGACAGCGCCCTCTCGCTTTCGATGCATGGGAAGTCGTAGAGGTTGCGCCAGATGTCGTTGCCGCTGCGCTTGTGAAGATATATGCTGTCCTTGAATCTGATAACCAGATAGTTGAAATACCGTGTTGTGACCTTTACTTTGGCCAGTTTCACGGGGCGTTGCATGACGGTCTGGTGGGCGAAGGCGAGGCATTGCGCTTGCAAGGGGCAAATCAGGCAGTTGGGGTTCTTGGGCGTGCAGTGCAGAGCACCGAACTCCATAAGGGCTTGGTTGTGGAGGCCGGGTTGCGCGCGGTTGAGGAGATTGTCGGCAAGGTCGGCAAAGAGTTTTTGCCCTTCATTAATATTAATAGGTGTGTCGATGTCGTAGAGCCGTGACAAAACACGGTACACGTTGCCGTCGACCACGGCATGGGGCAGGCCGAAGGCGATGGAGGCTATGGCGGCGGCGGTGTAGTCGCCTATGCCTTGTAGTTGTTTAAGTTGTTCGAAATCAGCGGGGAACTGTCCTCCGTGTTGTTCCACGACTTGTCTTGCGCATTTGTGCAGGTTGCGTGCGCGCGAGTAGTAGCCGAGCCCTTGCCATTGCTTCAGCACCTCTTCTTCGGAGGCTTGGGCGAGGTCGGCGACCGTTGGCCAGCGCTCGATGAAACGCAGGTAGTAGTCACGGCCCTGGCTGACGCGCGTTTGTTGCAGGATGACCTCCGAAAGCCACACCTGATAGGGCGTGGGCTGGTGTCGCCACGGCAGGTCGCGGTGGCTCCCCTCGTACCAATTAATTAAGGTGTCTTGTATATCATTCATCGAAAAATGGCGTTTGTTAAGGCCGAAAACCTTTATTTATAACTCATTAGAAGAAAAAATTTGCATTAATAGGCTCTCCGTATTGAAAATGTTCGTACCTTTGCCGCAAAATTACAACAAACATTATAACTAACCATTAAATAAGAGAAAAAATGACTAAAGCAGAAATCGTTGCTGAAATCGCAAGCAAGACCGGCATTGAAAAAGGTGCTGTCCAGAATGTTGTTGAAAACTTCATGGAAGTTGTGAAGAACTCCATGGCTAAGGGTGAAAACGTGTATCTGAGAGGCTTCGGCAGCTTTATCATCAAGACGAGAGCTGAAAAGACTGGCCGTAACATCGGCAAGAATATCGCTATCACCATTCCGGCTCACAAAATCCCGGCCTTCAAGCCTGCTAAGACCTTCATGAACGCTGTCAAATAATAAGATAAACACCTAAAATTGCAATATTATGCCAAACGGTAAAAAACACAAAAGACACAAAATGTCGACTCACAAGCGCAAAAAACGCTTGAGAAAGGATAGACACAAGAAGAAATAAGCTCTTCTTGAGCCTAAACACGACGACAACACAGCATTGGCTCCTACCAATGTTGTGTTTTGTTTTATTTTATCAAACCATCGTTAACCCCAAAGTAAAAACACTATGTCTGAAGAACAACAACAAGAGGTTGTGGAAGTAAAGACGGTGACGCGCGACTTGGTCATCAATTCGCACGCTTCGGAGGTTGACATTGCTCTATTGGAGGACAACACGCTTGTCGAACTTCATAGAGAGAAGACCAACAACCAGTTTGCGGTCGGAGACGTCTACCTGGGCAGGGTGAAGAAACTGCTGCCGGGCCTCAACGCGGCCTTTGTCGACGTCGGCTATCCCAAGGAGGCCTTCCTGCACTATCTCGACCTGGGCTTGCAAGCCCATTCGATGCTCAAGTACAAGAAAAAGATCCTGGGCGGCGAAGACCTGCCCATGGACAAGTTCAAACTTGATCCCGACCTGCCGAAAAACGGAAAAATCGCCGACATCCTCAACGTCGGCGACCTGATTCCGGTGCAAATCGCCAAGGAGCCGATCCATACCAAGGGCCCGAGGATCACGGCAGAGGTCTCGTTTGCAGGACGCTATCTCGTCCTCGTCCCCTTCTCCAACCGCATCTCTGTGTCACAGAAAATCCGCAGCAGCGAAGAACGCAACCGTCTGCGCCGTCTCATCCAAAGCATCAAACCCAACAACTACGGCGTCATCATCCGCACCGTCGCCGAAGGCAAGAAGGTGGCCGAACTCGATGCCGACCTCAGGTCGCTCATCGCCAAGTGGGAACAATGCATCATTGAGATGAAGAAGATGACCACCTACGGCAGGATGGTCAGCGAGATGGACCAGACCAGCGTCATGCTGCGCGATTTGCTGAACGAGTCGTTCAACAACATCCACGTGAACGACGAGAAACTCTATGAAGAGATCCAAAACTACATCCGTACTATCGCACCGCAAAAGGCTGAGATTGTGCAACTCTACAAAGGCAAAGAGCCCATCTTTGACTATTACAACGTTGCCAAGCAGATCAAAGGCTTTTTCGGTAAGATCGTCACCATCAAAAACGGTGTCTACCTTGTCATTGAGCACACCGAGGCCATGCATGTCATCGACGTGAACAGCGGCCATCGTGTCAACAAGGAAAACTCACCGGAACTCAACGCCCTCCAAGTCAACCTCGATGCTGCCAAGGAGATCGCACGCCAACTGCGCCTGCGCGACATGGGCGGCATCATCATCGTGGACTTCATCGACTTGCACGAAGCCAAACACCGCCAAGAGCTCTACGAAGCCTTGGTGGAAGCCATGGCCAACGACCGAGCCAAGCACACCATCCTTCCCCCGACGAAGTTCGGCCTCATCCAGATTACACGCCAACGCGTGCGTCCCGAGACGGAAGTGCAGGTGCAGGAGAAATGCCCCGTCTGCGACGGCGAAGGCAAGATCCGTCCCGCCATCCTCTACATCGACGAAATCGAAGACCATCTCAAGTACCTGCTCGTCGACCAAAACGAGAACCACCTCACCTTGCAGGTGCATCCCTTCATCTATTCCTATCTCTGCATCGACGGGCTGTTCTCGATCCGCCGCAAATGGATGAAGAAATACGGTAAGAAATTCAAGGTGCAAGCAATGCCCGAGTTCCACATGCTGCAGTACAACTTCCTCAACGCCAACGGCGACGACATTAAGCTCTGATCGGAAGCCACTGCCACAACAACCTCAGAAGGCTCGTCTACACGACGAGCCTTTTTTATGGTATGCCCTAAAGGGCAGAAATAGTTCAAAAATCATTCAAAAATCCATTAAATAGGTTTTCTAGAATTTTGAATTGATTTTTGTCGGATTTCTTTGCGAAGCAAATCCCCATAAATTCCTATCTTTGCACCCAAATAACTGACAACTGAACAACTGATAACTGACAACTGATGAAAGACATCGTATTGAGCGGCATCCGCCCCACCGGAAACCTTCACCTCGGCAACTACTACGGCGCCGTGCGTAGCTTCGTGAAGATGCAGGAAGACTACAACTGCTATTTCTTCATCGCCGACTGGCACTCGCTGACCACGCACCCCACGCCGGAGAATATACAGCGTTCGGCTCGCACCATCCTGGCCGAATACCTCGCATGTGGCATCGACCCCGAAAAGGCCACTATCTACATCCAAAGCGATGTGCCCGAGACCATCGAGCTGTATCTTTACTTCAACATGAACGCCTACATCGGTGAACTGGGCCGCGTGACGACCTTTAAGGAGAAGGCACGTCAACAGCCCGACAACGTCAATGCAGGCTTGTTCACCTATCCCACGCTGATGGCTGCCGACATCCTGCAGCACCGCGCCAAATGGGTGCCCGTGGGCAAGGACCAGGAACAGAACATGGAGATGGCCCGCAAGTGCGCCCGCCGCTTCAACAACATCTATAAGGTGGAGTTCTTCCCCGAGCCACAGAACTACTACTTCGGCGGCGACGCCATCAAGGTGCCGGGCCTCGACGGCAGCGGCAAGATGGGCAAGAGCGACGGCAACTGCATCTACCTCTTCGAGGACGAGAAGACCATGCGCAAGAAGGTGATGCGCGCCGTCACCGACAGCGGCCCGACCGAGCCCAACAGCCCCAAGCCGGAAGTCATCCAGAACCTCTTCACGATGATGAACATCGTCAGCGAGCCCGAGACGGTGAAGTACTTCGACGAGAAGTGGAACGACTGCTCCATCCGCTATGGCGACATGAAGAAACAGCTGGCCGACGACCTGGAGAAGGCCGTAGCTCCCATCCGTGAAAGGATCAAGGAATTCTCGAGCGACGAGGCCCGCCTCGATCGCATCGCCCGCATGGGCGCCGAGAAGGCCCGCGAGAGCGCAGCGAAGACCTTGAATGAGGTTAGGAAGATTATTGGATTTAGAACATATTAATGCTTGTAGAGACGCGATTAATCGCATCTCTACCAACACATCACAATGGGTGACTTCATCACATACGAAAAAATTCCCGAAAGGGCGGTCCTCATCGCCGTGGCCAGCAAACAGCAAGGCCGCGAACGTACCGAGGAATACCTCGACGAGCTGGCGTTCCTGCTAGAGACTGCTGGCGGCGTGCCCGTGGCGCGTTTCGTGCAGGCCATGGACCATCCGAGTAGCGTGACCTACCTCGGCTCGGGCAAGCTGGAAGAGATTCACCAGTACATCAAGGCGGAGAACATAGAGATTGCCGTCATCGACGACGAGTTGAGCGCCACGCAAGCCCGCAACATGGAACAGGCTTTGGAATGCCGTGTCCTCGACCGTACCAGCCTCATCCTCGATATCTTCGCCTCCAATGCCCATACGGCACATGCCAAGGCACAAGTGGAACTGGCACAATACCAATACCTCCTGCCTCGCTTGACGCGTATGTGGACCCACTTGGAGAGACAAAGAGGTGGTATCGGTATGCGCGGACCTGGTGAGACCCAAATCGAGACCGACCGCCGTTTGATTCTGGAACGCATCGCCTTGCTGAAAGAGAAGCTTAAGGATATCGACAAGCAGAAGACTGTGCAACGCAAGAACCGCGGCAAGCTGGTGCGCGTGGCCCTTGTCGGCTATACCAACGTGGGCAAGTCGACCATCATGAACCTGTTGAGCAAGTCGGAGGTCTATACCGAAAACAAACTCTTCGCCACATTGGACACTACGGTGCGTAAGGTGGTGGTGGAGAACCTGCCTTTCTTGTTGTCTGATACTGTGGGGTTTATCCGTAAATTACCGCATCATCTCGTGGAGTCGTTTAAGTCGACCTTAGACGAGGTGCGCGAGTCGGACATCTTGCTGCATGTCGTCGACATCTCGCATCCCGACTTCGAGGCGCAGATGGAGGTGGTGAACCAGACTTTGGCCGAACTAGGCTGTGCCGAAAAGAAGACCATCGTCGTCTTCAACAAGACCGACGCCTACACTTGGGAGGAGAAGGACCCCGACGACCTGACGCCGCCCACCAAGCGCAATGTCTCCTACGACGAGCTGAAGAAGACCTGGATGGCCAAGATGAACGAAAACTGCATCTTCATCTCTGCCAAAAACCGAGACAACTATCAGGAATTCCGTGATTTGCTCTACAAGGAAATCCGCGACATGCACGCCATTCGCTATCCTTACGATAATTTTTTGTACTAAGCATGGAAAAAGGAGAAATTATTCTTTATCAACCAGATAATAGTGTTGAGTTAGAGGTGCGCATTGAAGCGGAAACTGTTTGGCTTACACAGGCGCAGATGGCATTGCTATTTGAGACGACAAGGAATAATGTCACATTACATATAGGCAATATTTTCAAGGAAGGTGAACTGGATGAAAATTCAGTATGTAAGGAATCCTTACTAACTGCCTCTGATGGGAAATCCTACAGGACCAAGATTTACAATTTGGATGTTATTATCTCTGTCGGCTATAGGGTCAGAAGTAGGAGAGGTACCCAATTTAGAATTTGGGCAAATAAGGTATTAAAAGATTATTTATTAAGAGGTTATGCCATAAATCAACGGTTTGAGCAGTTGGAACAAAGGGTTAGTAAAACTGAGGAAAAGATTGATTTCTTTGTCCGTACATCGCTTCCACCAGTTGAAGGCGTTTTTTTTGACGGCCAGATTTTTGATGCCTATGTTTTTGCCACAGATTTGATAAAGTCGGCAAAGAAAAGCATCGTACTAATTGACAATTATATAGATGAATCCGTTTTGATGATGTTGGCCAAACGTGATGATTCCGTTACGGCAAAAATCATTACGCAAAGCATTACCACCCAGTTGCAATTGGATTTGGATCGTCATAACAGTCAGTATTCATCTATAGAAATTGAAACCAGGCGAGGGATCCATGACCGTTTCCTTATTATTGACGATACAGTTTATCATGTCGGGGCTTCATTGAAAGACCTTGGCAAGAAACTATTTGCTTTCTCGAAATTGGGAATCCCAAAAGACAAACTAGTTTAGTGATTTGTAAACAGATGTACCTCATCGACACCCATACCCATATCTATGACCATCAATTCAGCCTCGACAGAAATGAGGCCGTACAAAGGGCATTGGAGGCAGGCGTGAAGATGATGCTCTTGCCCAATGTGGATGCCTCCACCGTTGCGCCGATGCTTGAATTGCACGAAAAGTATCCCGAATGCACCCGCGTGATGATGGGCCTGCAACCCGAGGAAGTCAAGGAAGACTACAAGGAAGTGCTTTCCCAAATGGAAAAGGAATTGGGCGAGGCCAGTCTCGCGTCCCACGTCCCGCAGTCCCGCGTCGCCTATGTCGGAGTAGGGGAGGTGGGCCTCGATTTTTATTGGGATGCCACCTACGAGAAACAGCAACTCGATGCCTTTGAGACCCAATTGGACTGGGCGAAGCAGCTCCACCTGCCGCTCTCCATCCACTGCCGCAACGCCTTCGACAAGATGGTGAAGATCCTCGAAAAGAAACAAGACGGAGGTCTGCGTGGCATCATGCACTGCTTCACAGGAACGGAGGAAGAGGCCAAGGTCTACCTTGAACTGGGCTTCCATCTCGGCTTGGGCGGCGTGACGACCTATAAAAACTGTGGCGTGAAGGATTACCTGCCTACATTGTCCTTGGATAGGATTGTTTTGGAGACTGATGCCCCTTACCTGGCACCAGTGCCTTGTCGCGGCAAGCGTAACGAGCCGGCGTTTTTGGTGCATACGGCACAAAAAATCGCCGATGTTTTGCAAATCCCCATTGAAGAATTGGCTGAAATCACTACAGCCAATGTCCAAACATTGTTTATAGGCTTGTAGGGCTGTCACACCGTGGCAGCCGTTTAAGGTGCGGCTGCCATAATATGACAGCCCTACAGCCCTATGCATAAAAAAGTCGCCGACTTGTGCCGGCGACCTATTATAATAATTAAACAACGATCTCTTTACCCGCACTTCGAATATCCGCAGTTACGGCAGTGCTTGCAGCCGTCCTCGAAGACGAGCTTCTCGCCGCAGTTGGGGCATTTCTCCTTCTCGTCGACCACGCCATCGGGCACGTATCTCTTCAGGGCGCGAGCGATGCCGTTTTTCCAAGTGTTGATGCTTTCTTCCTCCACGTTAAGGTTCTCGACCAATTCAACTACGTATTGGATAGGCATGCCGTGGCGCAAAATGCCCGAAATCAGCTTGGCATAGTTCCAATATTCCTTGTCGAACGAGCGCGAAAGGCCTTGCATGATCACTTCATAGCCTCCTTTGTCGGTGTAGCGGAAGTCGTAGCGCGTGGCCTCGCCTTTGTTTTTTTCCTTGACGATGACGCCTTTTTCGACGTATGGCGGCAGGAAGAAGTCTTCAGCCTTGCCAAGGAAGATTTCGTAGGGCTTGCCATGCAACTTGCCGACGAAGGCGATCCATTTCTCGTAGTTGTTTTGGAAGCGCACCACGTCACATTCCAGCTCCTTCGGTCGTGGCGGCGCCGCCGTCTCCTTGATGTCGTCGGGACGGACGCCATCGGCCTTGGCTTTCTTTTCGGTCGAAGGGCTGTCTTTTTTCTCGTCTTTCGACACCAGCACGCCGTCGCGTGAGCCGTCGCGGTAGATGGTCATGCCCTTGCAGCCGCTCTCCCATGCCGTCATGTAAATCTGGCTGACGAGTTCTTCGGTCGTCTCCTTCGGAATGTTGACCGTCACGCTGATGCTATGGTCGACCCATTTCTGCATTGAGCCTTGCATCTTCACCTTGTTCACCCAGTCGATGTCGTTGGCCGTGGCCTTGTAGTAGGGCGACTTGGCGATGATGGCGTTGAGTTTCTCGTCGTCATATTTCAGCACCTCGTCGACGTTGTAGCCGTTCACTTCGAGCCAGGTGATGAACTTGTGGTGAAACACGTTGTATTCCTCGAACGAGTTGCCCGACGAGTCAGTGAAGGTGACGTTGACGTCCTTGTCGTTGGGGTTCACTTTACGGCGACGTTTGTAGGCCACCATGAATACCGGCTCGATGCCTGAGGTGGTCTGGGTGCAGATACTCACGGTGCCTGTGGGGGCGATGGTCAGCATGGCGATGTTGCGGCGACCCACACGCGTCATCTTCTGGTAGAGGTCTTCGTCCAAGGCGCGCAGACGCTTGATGAAGGGGTTGTTTTCCTCGCGTTTGGCGTCGTACATGGGGAACTTGCCGCGTTCCTCAGCCAGGTTGACCGATGAGCGATAGGCGTTGTAGGCCAGCAGCTTCTGTATCTCGGTGGAGAAGGCGATGGCTTCGTCGGAGGCATAGCGTTTGCCCAAGGCGGCGAGCATGTCGCCCTCGGCGGTGATGCCAATGCCCGTGCGGCGGCCTTGCAGACATTTCGTCTTGATGTTCTTCCACAGGTTCAGCTCGGTGCGTTTCACCTCGTCGTCTTCGGGGTCGGCGTTGATTTTGGCGATGATGCCGTCCACCTTCTCGATTTCAAGGTCGACGATGTCGTCCATCATGCGCTGGGCAATGGCCACATGCTTCGAGAAGAGCTGGTGGTTGAAGCGTGCCTCTGCGGTGAACGGGTGGTCGACGTAGCTGTAGAGGTTGATGGCCAAGAGGCGGCAGCTGTCGTAGGCGCAAAGCGGAATCTCGCCGCAGGGGTTGGTGCTCAAGGTCTTGAAGCCCAAGTCGGCATAACAGTCGGGGATGGACTCGCGGATGATGGTGTCCCAGAACATCACGCCAGGCTCGGCCGACTGCCATGCGTTGTGGATGATTTTGTTCCACAGGGCGCGGGCGTCGACTTCCTTGGTGTATTTCGGGTTGGGTGAGTCGATGGGATATTGCTGGATGAAGGGCTTGTTCTCCTTGACGCATTGCATGAACTCGTCGGTGATACGCACCGAGATGTTGGCGTTGGTGATGCGTCCCTGGGTCATCTTGGCGTCGATGAACGCCTCCGAGTCGGGGTGCTTGATGCTGATGGTCATCATCAGGGCGCCACGACGGCCGTCTTGTGCCACCTCCTTGGTGGAGTTGGAGAAGCGTTCCATGAAGGGCACCACGCCGGTCGAGGTGAGGGCGCAGTTCTTCACGGGGCTGCCGGCGGGGCGGAGGTGCGACAGGTCGTGACCCACGCCGCCACGGCGTTTCATCAGCTGCACCTGCTCCTGGTCGGTCTTCATGATGCCGCCATACGAGTCGGAGTCGCCGTTGTTGCCGATGACGAAGCAGTTCGACAGCGACGAGATCTGGAAGTCGTTGCCGATACCGGTCATGGGGCTGCCTTGTGGCACGATGTAACGGAAGTCCTTCAGCACCTCGTAAATCTCCTCTTCCTTCATCGGGTTGGGGTAGCGACGCTCGATGCGGGCGATCTCGCGGGCGATGCGGTGGTGCATGTCGTCGGGCGTGAGCTCGTAGGTGTTGCCGTCGCTGTCCTTCAAGGCGTATTTGTTGGCCCACACGTCACCCGCCAAGGCGTCGCCGTGGAAGTATTCCTTGGCGGCGGCTTTCACCTCTTCGATGGGGTGTGCATGATACACCACCTGAACCTCGTCTTGCCGTTCTATCTGCTCGGCAGCGAAAGAGGCGCTTTTCCTTGATTCGATGATTTTGTCGTATGGAGTGGCTTCCGGTTGCGTGGCTTCCGGCTCCTCAAATCCACTAAAAAGGTCTCCATCAATTTCCATTCGCGTATGGTTTGATTTCATTTTGCTGATTGTTAAATAATTACAACTAAAGACAATAGGGTTTTATAGGTTCTTTTTCAGTTTGCGAAGTTAATAAACATACACAAATTAAGCCCCGAAAAAATGTTTTTTTCGAGGCTTAATTTTTCAACATCAAGTGTTGATATCGCTATTTCTTCAGCTGCTCCATGGCATAAGCGTAGGCGCCGATGGCCACGGCCGAAGAGGTGCCGAGTTTGGTGATGCCCACACCGATGCGTTTGGTGGGGTCGTACCAAACTTGTTGGTCGCTGAAGGGCACCTTAATCATCATGCCGGGCTTCTCGGTGAAGCGGATCATGTCTTGCGGGTCCATCAGGTTGTAGGCGTCAGTCTCCATGCGGCTGAGTGTGTGTCCGTTGAGGCCAGGGAACGGCTCGTTCATCTTCTTGATGAGCGTCGGCATGAACACAGGCCAGGCACCCGACAGTCCGCCGCCGATGACGATGATGCCGTCGATGAGCGAGATGGCATTAGACAGGACGTCAGCCAAGGCAGTGGCCATCTCTTCCCACGATTTCAGAGCCGCTTCCTTGTCGCCAGGCTTCTCTCCCATGGCGATTTTGTAGATGTCATAGGGATGCGGGGTGTCGTCGAAGGCGATGCCGGCCTCTTGTCCGTACACGCGGCGCACGGCACGGATGCTGATGCTGTCCTCGGCACTGGTCTCGGGATAGAGCGGGTTGCGGTGACGGTTGATTTCGCCGCCGGCCGAGTTGTCGCCGTTGAGCAACACCTTATTAATAACTATGCCTCCACCGAAGCCGGTGCCGATGGTGACGCCCAGCAGGTTCTTGTAGCGTTTCGGGTTGCGCTGCTGCTCAAGGAGCTTGTTGACCTCGGGCAGCAGACCAGCCAGGGCCTCGCCGTAGGCAAACAGGTCGCCATCGTTGTTGATATACACGGGCACCTGAAACTCGTTCTCCAGCATGGCTTTGAGTGCCACGCCGCCTCTGAACGAAGGCAGGTTCTCCAAGTCGCCGATGATGCCGTTGGGATAGTCGGCGGGACCGGGGAAGCAGAAGCTGATGGCCGCAGCCTTGGCATCGCAGCGCTTCTCGCATTCATGGAAGCCGTTGATGAGTTTCATCAGCACCTCTTCAAGCGTAGGCGCTGCTGAGGGGATGGTGAACGGTTCGATGATTTCTTGGCCGTTGCGGACGGCAGAGAACTTAAACCCCGTGCCTCCGGCATCGAGGATGAAGATGATAGGAGAGTTATTCATTTTGCTTAGGTTTTGTTGTTTTCTTGTCGTGGAATTTCTCCACCCATAGCACCCACATCAGGAAAATGACGAGGTAGAAGAAGAACTTGAACACATAGTCGTGGGCGAGGTGGAAGGTGTTGATGTCGCTGCCCATGAGGCGGATGTGGATGTTGGGCCATTGCATCTGCATGAGCAGGATGCCGCAAATCCTGACCACATTGGTCCACTCGATGACGACCAACCCGGCGGGGATGTACCAGAGTTTGTGTTTCCATGGGCCGGGGAAAAGCATCATCAGGAAAATCCAGTGCATCCATTGCTTGAGGCTGGCACACTCGGGGGCGATGATGACACGCGCCCAGCCGCCGTCCTTGTTCACGGTGGCGATGAGCCTTTGCTCGCTGAAGGTGGTGATGTCGACGTGGAAGATGCGGTCGAGCACCCAACACGACTGGCTGTAGACCATGTCGACGGACCATACCATCAAGCTGTAAACGAGTCTCCCAATGGGCCAATATCCCACAGCCTGCCATCCCAAATACAGGAAGTGAAAGCTGATTATCAAGAGGATAAACAGCCCCACATTGACCGTGCTGCGGTTCTTCGGGTCCTTGCAATATGCCTTGATGTCCTGGATGCTCATGAGAAGATTTTGGGGTGCTAAAATACACAATTAATGAATTATCCTTACCTTTGCACGCTGATTTTTTTAAACAACCCTTGATACGATATGGAAAACGACACCCTTGTTGAACAAGTGACAGAGACCGTGCAGGATACCACTGCGGTCAACAGCATGGTGGAAGGCGTGAAGAAGCTGGCCACCACCCCCGTCTCGGATTGGCTTCCTGATTTGGTGAAGGATTATCTGGTTCCCTTTGGCATCAAGTTGGTGGCCGCCATCGTGGTGCTGCTGCTTGGCCGTTGGGTCATCAAGTTGATTAAGAAGGCGTTGACCAAGGTGATGACGCGCCGCAAGATGGATCCGTCGCTCAGCTCCTTCCTGATGAGTCTTGTCTCGGTGCTTTTGACTTTCCTCCTTATCATTGCCATTGTGGGCATCTTGGGTGTCAACACCAGCTCGTTGGTGGCACTGCTTGCCTCGGCCGGACTGGCCATCGGCATGGCCTTGAGTGGCACTTTGCAGAACTTCGCGGGTGGTGTGATGATCATGCTGTTCAAGCCTTTCAAGGTGGGCGACTTCATCTCGGCACAAGGTTATGAAGGGGTCGTGAACGAGATACAGATTTTCAACACCCATGTGCTGACTCCCGACAACAAGGAGGTCATCCTGCCCAATGGCTCCCTCTCCACGGGTGCCCTGACCAACTTCTCGAAACAGGGCACGCGCCGCGTCGACTGGAGCTTCTCCATCGCTTACGGCGACGACTACAACAAGGCAAAGTCATTGCTGCTGCGCCTCTGCGACGAGGATGGACGCATACAAAAAACGCCGGCGCCTTTCGTGGAGTTGGGCAAACTCAACAACAGCTCGGTCGACATCACCGTGCGCGTTTGGGTGGATGCGGCCGACTATTGGGCGGTGTTTTTCAGCATGAACGAAAAGGTGTATAAGGCTTTCGCCACCGAGGGCTTGAGCATCCCGTTCCCGCAGATGGACGTTCACATGAGATAGTGGTTGCCTCCTGTTCAAGGTGATCATAGCGGAAGTCCTAGTCTCTTGTCTTCCGTCTCTCTACTTTTTTTAAAAACTTATTCGCCGCATATCTAAAAAATATGTATTTTTGCAGCGTCGTTCAGCCGATGCTCCTAGCAGGGTAGTGGGTTGGGCGATAACATATTGACGAAGCGTTGTACTACGCTTTATTTGCGGTGCTTCGAATCTCGCAAATTCAACACCATCCGCACAATAAAGCAATAGTCGACGCTCATGGCTTTGTGTATACTATTATAAGGTATATCCATTGGCGTGGGCATCGGTATTGCTTATCTTCGGATGGTAGGCAATGCGAGAGCCTCGAAGCACGGGATAAGCAATAGGACAGGATTCCCGCGCTTTTTCTTTGTGTTTTTCCGATTCTTGTTCAAGAAACTGCCGATGCAGGGAGTCCGTTGGCGCAAATCGCAGAATGAATCTGTGTTGACGATATGCGGACGAAAAACAACCATGGCATAAGCAACAGATTTGACGACTTCCACGCCGGCCACTTCTTGCGTGACCTGTTGCAGGAAGAGGGTCATGACGTGCCTTGGCTTGCCTTGCACACAGGCCGTGATGCCGCCATGCTCGAATCCTTGTTGGAACAGCCCAACATGGATGCTGAGCTTTTCGTGCGTATAGGCCTGCCCCTGCAGCCGCTGTTCATGCAACGTGTGGATGAGGTGATATTTGGAGAACAGCCTGCTGAAGTGGCGAATTGAAACTATGATATTGAAAAGAAAACACAAAACTGGATTGCAAATGAAGATGCTTCGACACCTTATTATATTAATCGCACTGCTACTTTCCCTACTGGGGGCGAAACAGTCGTATACCCAAAACGCAAACGGGCCTATCACTAACTACACAAAGGTGATTTATTTGAACCTTGATGCAGGCAATGTCACCATTACTCCATCTACTTTCGAGGGTTACCAATGGAGTGGGAATACTCCTGTTAGGGTTAAAAATGCTAATGGAAGCTATAGTAGCGAAAGTGATGTCCTCTATTACATTTATCAAGCTAAACCTAATACCAGCTGGGGACCTAGCAACCTGCCCCAATATCCCGCTGTCACCACGACGAGTGGAGCCACTGGCAGCAATGCCTTGAACATCGTCGATAACACCAATGTGTCATCGGTTATTAGTGGTTGGACAACAAAAGTCACTGCCAACAACAATGCCCAGAGTAACAACAATTACAAGAGGTATGCTACGTCCAATAGAATAAGTGTGACTGGTTATACGAGAATCAACATTTGTCTAGACAATGTTTGGTCTAGTTATCAGGATCATTCCACAGATAGAAAGACTGGTGGCTTGTCTGTTTATTCCACAATGCCAGAGGGAGGGCATGCAGACAACCATACTTGCTATTTTCATGTGTATCTAAAAGGAGACAACCGTCTCGGTAATGTTTTCTATACATCCCAGTATTCAGCCAATGATGGTACTAGCCATTCATATACTGATTGTCATCTTGTTTTCCATAGTTATGCGGGTGATTATGATACCGCTGGGACATTGACGGTAGCCGATATTAGTGCCACTGCAACGTATAATTATGGCGGTACTAATAGAACCTATAACTTTTATAATTCTGTAATTGGAGCAAGTGATGGTGATGCCATTCAACACGCAGACGGCATTGAAATTAGAGGTGGCACAATTTACGCTGGAGCGCTAAAAACTGACAACTGTACGGCCATCGGCGGAGGCGGTAATGGTTTAGGTCGTGTGAAGATTTTTGGCGGTACTGTGACAGCAGTTACTGAATCCACTGGCACGGCCATCGGCGGAGGCATCGGATGGTCTTCCACTGGAGGTGTCGGTGATGTGACAATATCCGGTGGCACGGTGTATGCCTATAATAAATGTTATGGAGAAGGCAGTGGTAATGGTAAATATGTTCCTGCATCAGCCATTGGCGGTGCCAGTTCGCACGGTTCAAACGGCTCTACTGGTACAGTCAACATTAGCGGTGGAACGGTGTATGCGGAGACAGTGTATGGCACGGCTATCGGCGGTGGCGGCAGTTCTACCCAAAATGGCGGTGATGCTAATGTCACCATATCAAGCTCTGCCAATGTCACCGCCAAGAGTGTGGATGGCACTATCAATGGGTATTCGCTTTCCGCTGGCACCTCTATCGGTGGCGGCACGGGATCTACAAAAGGTGGCAATGTGACTTTCAAAATGACCGGCGGCACACTGAAAACAGGCTCGGTGGGCGGCGGTAGGAAAACCAGTGCCTCAAATGAGTATGGTTCTGGCACCGTTACCATTGAAGGTGGCACCATAAATGGGCAGTTTGTGCTGTCAAAACCCGCAAGCGGCAGTAGTAGTTCGTTCTCGATGACAGGCGGTACCATTGGTGGCCAACTTTCTGGTTATACCTACATGCAATCCAATGGACATGCCGTATGGATTGATGACCCAGGTGCCACAGTGACCATCAATGGCGCTAATGCTGAGATTACGGGTTGCAAAGGCACCAATGGCGGTGCAATCTATATGACAGGCGGCACTTGCAATATGCAAAACGGCAGTATCATCAAATGTGGAAAGACTACAGGCGGCGCTGTCTATATGGGTGGCGGAACGTTCAACATGAAAGGCGGCACCATCGGCGGCAGTGCTGCAAACGCAAACAGTTCCACTTCTCATGGAGGAGCCATCTATATGGCTGGCGGCACTTTCAATATGACAGGTGGCACCATCTCTTACAACAAGACTACTGGCACAAATACAGACGGCGGTGGCATCTACATTGCCACTGGAGGAACATGCAACATCAAGGGCGGCACCATATCCAACAATACGGCCGTAAGATATGGTGGTGGATTCTATGTCGATCCTGGCGCTAGCAACACAACCACAATTAACAGTGACAACGCCGAGACGCTTATCAGCTCCAACAGTGCTGTATTGGGCGGAGGAGCCTATATCAAGAGTGGTACGTTGAATGCCAAAGCAACCAGTAGTAGAACGGTTAAGATACAATCAAACACTGCAAATACAAGTGGAGGTGGTGTGTATGTTGCGGCAGGGACGATTACAGCAAACGGTACCAACATCGACAGTAATACAGCTACCAATGGTAATGGCGGTGGCATTTATGCTGTAGGCGCTGTCACAATCACGGGTGGAACGGTAAGCAGCAACCACGCCGACAAGAATGCCGCAGACTGCGGTCTGGGCGGAGGCATCTATGCCGAAGCGGGCAGCAATACCATCACGGTGCAGACCAGCGCACAAGTCAGCAGCAACAGTGCCAAGAATGGCGCCGGCATCTACGCCAAGAGCGGTTCCGTCGCGATTACCAGTTCCACGTTGGCTAGCAATGTGGCCTCTGCCGATGGCGGTGGCGTGTACGCCGAAGGCGGCTCCGTCACCATGACCACTGCCACCTTGAGTTCCAACTCAGCCACGTCGGGCAACGGCGGCGGCATCTACGGCGGCGGTGGCAACATCACCGTCAACGCTGGCTCCATCGCATCTAACACCGCCAATAGTGGCAACGGCGGTGGCGTGTATGCCACCGGCGGCACCATCACCTTCGGCCTAAGCGGTACCACCGCTCCCACCTTCACCGGCAACTCGGCCATCAACGGCGGCGTGCTTTATATGGAAGGCGGCACCTGCAACATCAACGCGGGCACCCTGGGCGGCAGCCATGCCAACCGCAACAAAGCCACCACCAGCGGCGGCGCCATCTATGTCAACGAAGGCACGGTCAACTTCGCCACTGGCGAAATCAGCTTCAACACGGCTGGCACTTCGGGCGGCGGCATCTTCGTCGCCGACAATGGCACGGACTACGGCACGCTCAACATGACGGGCGATGTCACCCTCAGCAAGAACCACGTGCCGGCAGGAAAACACGGCGGCGGCGTCTACCTCGCCGGCGTCATCTCCATCGGTTCCTCCACGGCGCGTACTGTCCTTGCCCAGGACAACTTCGCCTCCGGCACGGTCGACACCGACCCCGGCACAGTCACTATTAACGCGACCAACCGCAACAACGTGTATCTGCCCATTCCTGTCGTGAACACCAACCACAAGGACGTCATCACGGTGGTGAAGGACGGCCTGACCACGAGTACGCGCGTGGGCTTCAGCGTGCCTCACAACTTTGTGCCTGTCATCTATTGCAACGAACCATCACCTTATACTTATCTTAGAAGTTTCCTTCAGAATCCCGGCTCCAAGGCAGGAGACATGTGGGGAACGGTCTTCGACGATGCCGAGAAATACACCACGGTGCATTATCCCAACAACAGTTTCTACGACCCGCATCACATCTACCTCTCAGGCGGTACATGGGTCGACCATGTGAGCAGCTACACCATAGCCAATCCACCGGCAGGTTTCAGCGTGAGTGGCGACAATGTCACCATAAGCAGCAACGAAGCCTTGGCATGGCTTATCAAATACATCAACGGCATCAGCCCCTACACCTCTGCCAAGCCTGGCGTGAACGTCACCTTGGCCGCGAATGTGGACATGGGCGACTACGCCTGGGTGCCGATAGCCAGCGCGGGTGCCACCCAATACAGTGGCGATGTCGGCGATGTCGTCTTCACAGGCACTTTCAACGGCAACGGCCACATCATCTCGAACCTCAATTGCCAATACCTGGGCCAACAAACGGGCACCAGCCTCGGATTGTTCGGGACGGTGGGCACCAATGCCACGGTAGAGAATGTGCAGCTCAAGGATGCCCTGGTGAACACCGCCGACATGAGTGCAGGTACTGCATGGCTCGGCGGCATCGCGGGCCAAACGACGGGCGGAGTCATCGAAAGCTGCGTCGTCGACGCCGAGATGGAGACCCTCAACGCGAGTGCCGTCATGGGCGGCGTGGTAGGCAACAACGGCGCCACGGTGCATTCCTGCTTCGCCACTGCCGACATGACGGGCTACCAGATGGGCGGCCTGGTGGGCGCCAACAGCGGCGACCTCTACAACAGCTACGCCTACACGAAGTTCGACCACGAAGGCGGTTCCACGTATTTCGGCGGCCTCGTGGGTGTCAACACGGGTCGCGTGGAGAACTGCTATAGCCGTGTGCAAGGCACAGCCCCCACCAGCACCTATTTCGGTTGGCTCGCTGGCAACAATACCTCAGCGAGTGACAAGGGCCTCTATTACTGCTATTCACCTGATGCCACCTATGTGGCTACTGATTCGGAGACCACATCAGGCAACCAAACGGGCCTGAGCACCTTCGGCGTCACGGCTGCCAACGCCTACGACTACCGTGTGCGCGACAACCAGGTGGCCGCCACCAACGCCTATGCCCCGACATACGACGAACACCATCTGGCTGACTACCAGCTGAAGAAATACCTCAACAACTGGGTTGAACAAGACGCCGCCCACAAGGCGACATACGCCGGATGGACGCGACCGACCACACAAGCCATCAACGACGACTACCCGCTGCTGAAGCTCCACGGCTTCAACGCCGTGGCGGCCACGAGCGGAGAGATTTCCCTGGACTATGGCGACATCAACACCCTGCTGACGGATTATGCGACAGCCGACAACAGCATCCTGTTCTACGGCAGCAAGGAGGGCATGGACTCGAACAGCGGATCGGCTGCGCCGCTCTACATCGACGAGGACGCCGTGCTGACGCCATCCACCGAAGGTGGTGACATCGTGGCCCACGTGGGCGTGACCATCGACAACTCGGCCTGCCACGCCGGTGCCAACCCGAGCTTCGCTGCTCAAGGCTACACAGACAACATCGACTGGCACTTCTTCTCAAGCGCCCTGAAGGACTCCCAAATCGGTTTGCACTATGGCGCTGCGGGCGAAACTGAAGACACACAACAATACCAGGCCTATGTGTATCCCTCGTGGAATGCCACCTTCACTAATGCCAACGGCTACTTCCCACTCAACCTCAACGACTATTACGTCGACTGGGACCTCTACGCCTACTGCGAGCCTGACTACCATTGGATCAACCTGAAGCGCAACAGCGCGAGCCACTGGCACGAGGATTATCCAGGCATTAACATCCCCTACACCAACGACACGGAATTCCGGCTTGGCAAGGGCTATATGGTGGCGCTGAAGGAGGAAGGCTACCTGCATGCCTACGGCACGCTGAACACGCACCCAGACTCCGAACACCCGTTGGAGGTCGACATCGACTACACCTCCGACATCAGCTGGACGACGCGCGAGGGACAGAACCTGCTTGGCAACCCCTACCAGAGCTATCTTGACTTCAATGCCTTTGTTGGAGCCAACAGGGATCTATGGGGCAGCGGCACCATACCGTTCTACATCGTCATGGACGAGGATCAGGCGGACTACGTGATATATGCCTACACGGCATCCTACAACGCTGAAGCGCAGGCGTCGCGCTACATCCACCCGCACCAAGGCTTCATGATTAAGGCAGAAACGTCGGGCAGGAAGGCCAAGTTCCACGACGGGATGCGGACGACCACGATGGAGAGCGGCTGGTCGTCGGACTTCAGAGACGGCGGCAGCCAGCCCAACTATGCCTTGGTGAACCTGTTTGTCAAAGACAAGAGCGGTAACCGCGACATCGTCACGGTGGAACTGGGCCGTCCCGAGAAGGGCGGTGTGCCGAAGTCGAAGGTGCCTGCAACAAGCACGGGAAGAGTCAGCTGCCACTACGAGGGCGAGAGCTATGCCTTGGTCTTCACCGAGCCTGGTCTCGACGCCGCCAACATCCGTTTCGTTGCCGACGAGGACGGCGAATACACGATGACCTGGAATACGCAGAACGGCGAGTTCAGCTACCTGCACCTTATAGATAACATGACGGGCGCCGACATCGACTGCCTGAGCACAAGCGAATACAAGTTCAGCGCACGTGAATCCGACTACAACAGCCGCTTCCGCCTGGTGTTCGACTACACGGGCATCGAGGAGAACGAAGACGGCACCTCGGCAGGCTCGGCCAGCTTCGCCTACTACGCCAACGGCGAAATCCACCTGACCGATGCGGATGACGACGCGTCATTGCAGATCATCGACATGACGGGTCGCGTCATCGTCAGTAGAGACGGTGTGCACACCGTCTCTACCACAGGCCTGGCCGCAGGCGTCTACGTCTTGCGCCTGACCACCGCTAACGGAACGAGAACCCAGAAAATCATTTTGAACTAAGAGATCATGAAAAAGATATTGCTCATATTCACTTTATTCCTCACCTTGGCGGCCCCGATGCGCGCCCAGGTGTTCATCATGGAGGAAGACGAGAACGACAGAGTCACTAACGTGTTCGGCAACGGCGACTGGAACAACATCATTGTCCACGGCAGCGCCGACGACCAGACCAACTGGGTGCCCTTGGGCGAGGGCGTGATGCTGCTCGCCGCCTTGGGAGGTGCGTATCTGCTGAGAAAGAAGAAAACAAATGAATAATTAAATAAAAGTTGAATTAAAAATTGTACGAATCGAAAATGAAGACGATTAGAAAATTGAAGTGGTATTTCCTGTTCCTGATTTTGATTGGGTTGAATGGAAGTAGGGTTTTCGCCCAAAACGAAAATGGACCTATCAGTAACTATACTGAAATTGTCTATTTGAATCTTGATGCTGGAAATGTGACGATTACATCAAGTACTTATGAGGGTTATAGATGGAGTGGTAATACTCCCGTAAAGATTTCTGGTACGGCCAGTAGCAGTGCCCTATACTACATCTATCAGGCTCGTCCTAATACGAGTTGGGGAGTTGGCAATCCTCCCAGATATCCTGCTGTTACCACAACAAGCGGGGCTACTGGGAGTGGCGCCCTGAACATAGTTAACAATACTGATGTGATGGCAGTCATTAATGGTTGGAACGCGAAAGTGGCTTCAAACAACGCTGCACAATCCAACGAGAATTACAAACGCTATCCCACGAGTAACTGGATTAAAATTTCCTGCCATGCCCGAATCAATATTTGTTTGGATAACATTTGGTCGACGCATCAGGGCAATAACTCAGGTACTACAGAAGGAGGTCTGTCATTTGTTCCTAGTGATCCAAATCCAGAACGCTACTGCCGACTGAATGTCTACCTTAAAGGCGATAGCCGCATGGGAAACGTTTATTATAGTTCTCATGCCATCCCTGACAATGGGTCTGAAGAATACTTGGATTATACGAATTCACATATCATTTTCAGGAGTGCAGATGGCAATGGAGCAGTTACAGGCACACTTACCGTGGCTGACATTGACCCTATTAATCAGACCCACAATTTCACTTTGCCAAATACGGATCCTAATGCAACCTCATATACTATCCGTGTAACGGCCAACCACTATAATTCAGTGATTGGCGGTAGTGATTCCCCTAACCTTCAAGATTCACGTGGTATTGACATCAAAGGCGGTACTATTTTTGCAGGTGCCCTGTTCGAGGACAATTGCACAGCAATCGGTGCTGGTGGCAATGGGGTTGGCGTTGTTACTATTGATGGTGGACAGGTGACTGCTGTCACTTCATCAACAGGTACTGCCATTGGTGGCGGTATCGGTTGGATAGATTTTGGTGGTGAGGGACATGTCACCATCAATGGTGGTAAAGTCTATGCCTACAATCATGGTGTAGCCTATGTTTATGATGACCACTTGCGTTATGTTCCAGCCACTGCCATAGGTGGCGGTAGTTCGTTCAGGTATCCTTGCAACCCTTGTACGGTTACGATCACTGGAGGTGAAGTTTATGCCCAAAGTGTTGGTGGCGTTGCCATAGGCGGTGGAGGTAGTGGTTTGCAAAACGCTGGTCATGGTACCGTCAATATTAGTAATGGTATAGTGACCGCTAAAAGTATTAATGGAACAGTTACTTCTCCCCAAATGCCCGCTAGTATGCAAACGATTTCGGTGCCTGCTGGTGCTGCCCTTGGCGGTGGCACTGGGGGATTAGGCACGGCTTATGGCGGTGAGATTGCCTATGGTGGTAACGCTACGGTTAATATCAGTGGTGGCCAATTATTTGCAGGATCAGTTGGCGGTGGTGCAGCCAACGACCCCAATGGTAAGATTGGGTCGGCCACAGTGAGAGTTACAGGAGGAACATCGCAAGCCCAATTCATCATGGCTGGTGGTTCAACTGGCAATTGCTCTTTCTATATGGACAATGGAATCGTGCAGAATAGCAAGACTTCTAGCACGGAATTCATACTTTTGAGGCCCGATGGAGGTGCACTTTGGATGGACGATACCAATGGCACTGCCACTATTAAAGGAGGAACCATCCGAGGCTGTGAAGCCACCAATGGTGGTGCAATTTATATGACGGGTGGCAGCTTCGAAATCACAGGTGGCACAGTTGGTGGTTCATCTATTGCAAATGGTAATAAAGCAACATCGGCAGGTGGTGCAGTGTATATGGGTGGCGGTACTTTCACGATGAAAGGTGGTTACATCAATTATAACACTGCTACCAATAGTAATGGAGGTGGTGTATATATAGCACCTGGTGGCACGGTAACAATCAATGGCGGTACTATTCTTGGCAACCAAGCATTGAATGGTGACGGCGGTGGGTTTTATGTCAACCCCGGCAGTAGCAAGATTACCACAATTAATAGTAACTCTGCTAATACCATCATCAGTAGCAATTCAGCTAAAAACGGAGGTGGTGCCTTCGTGAATAGCGGTACATTGGCAGTGAATGCAACCAGCAGCCGTGATGTGACCATCCAGAGTAATACTGCTTCCATTAGTGGTGGCGGCGTTTATGTGAACAACGGCACCGTGACTTTTGCTAATGCAAAGTTGCTGTCAAACGTGGCTACAAATAATGATGGAGGTGGATTTTTCTTAGGAAGTGGCTCCATTTCTGTCAGTGGATCAGGCACTGCAATCTCTGGTAATACGGCGAAGAGCCATGGTGGTGGCGTATATGTGGGAGGTGGTGGCTTCAGCATGACAAGTGGCACCATCGGCGGCACATTGTCTCAAGGCAATAAGACGACGGGAAACACCAGCTACGGTGGCGGCCTGTATATGGGTGGTGGCACGGCCACCATCTCAGGTGGAAGCATCAGCGGCAACCATACCGATAGTGACGGCATGGGCGGCGGCATCTACATGAACGGCGGCACGTGCACGCTGTCGAACGGCACCACGATAGGCGGAGCCTCTACCGACTACGCGAACAGCGCCAAGTACGGCGGCGGCATCTACTCGGCAGGCGGCACCATCACGGTGAAGGGCGGCAAGATCCAGCGCAACACGGCCTCCACCGCGGGCGGCGGCATCTACACCAACGGCGCGGCGGGCGTGGTCAACATGGAAAAGCAGACCGCCAAGGCGGAGATGCTCAGCTACATTGAGTACAACACGGCGGGCGAGGGCGGAGGCATCTATGCCAACCGAGGCGTCGTGAACTTTTCCGACGGCCACATCCAGCACAACTACGCGAGCGAGGCGGGCGGCGGCATCTACGTCAACGACAACGGCGGCGGCGACTACGGGACACTCTACCTGAAGGGATCTGCCAACCTGTATCGTAACCATGTGCCTGAAGGCCATGACGGCGGCGGAGTCTACCTGAAGGGCAAGGTGGTGGTCGGCGAGGCGGGCGCGTCGGGCCGCATCATGGCACAGGAGAACTTCGCGGGCGACGCGTACGTCTACGAGTGGACCGACACGGGCCACCCCGCCACAGACAGCATCGACCAGGTGACGGCCAACAACCGCAACAACATCTACTTGCCCGTGCCCGCGGTCAACGCGACGCACCGCACCGACGTGATCACGGTCATCGAGAACGGCATCAGCGCGGACTCCCATGTGGGGTTCAGCGTGCCCCACGGCAACGTGCCCGTCATCTATTGCGCCTACTCGCCGACGAGCCGCGACTACCTTCACGACTTCTCGACTGGCCACCGCTACCAATACAACCTGTTCGACGATACGCGGCACTACGTGGCTGTACAGTACAGTAACCAGCCCGACATCTTCGACCCCGACCACGTGTACCTGTACGGTTTCTGGTCGAACATCGTCACGGGCAAGGAAGACGACGAATACTGCGTCATCGACCCGGAAAGTTGGGAGGATCTGGATACAATCCCCATCTCCACCCCCTGCGAGCTGGCGTTCTTCATCTCATGGGTGAACGGGCTGAACGGTCTGCCGGGATCCCACCCCGACGCCTCGGCGCGTCTGGTGGCTGACATCGACATGTCGGACTACGGCTGGGTGCCGATCGGCAGGGCTGAGGAAGGCTACAGCGGGGTGTTCGACGGCAACGGTCACACGGTGAGCGGCATCGTGGGCCTGCTCTACCGCGAGTACACGGACTACGGCTTCTTCGGCAAGCTGGCCGAAGGCGCAGTGGTGAAGGACCTGTTCATCAAGGGTGCGAACTTCTACCTTGAGGAGAATGACGAGGCCCTTGCAGTGGGCGGCCTGGTAGGTGAGATGAACGGCAACGCCAAGGTTCAGAACACGGAGGTGTCGTCCATCATCTACGCGGAGAACCCCACGACGGTGATGGGCGGCCTTATCGGTCGGATGGGCCACGCGGGCACATCCACCCCGACGGTGCATTCGGCAATCGCCATCCCGACATTGACGGGCCACCTCATGGGCGGTCTCGTTGGACAGCTCGAGAAAGGCGACCTGCTGAACAGCTTCGCCAACACGAAGTTCGACTACAAAGGCACGACGCAATACACAGGCGGCCTTGTTGCGGTCAACCGCGGCAGGGTTGAGAACTGCTACGCCCGCGAGCAGGACGGTAGCAGCCACGGCAGCAACTTCGGCAGCCTGGTTGGCGACAACGCGGGCGGCACGGTGAGATACAGCTACGCGCCGCAGCCCACCAGCCAGTACACGGTGACGGGCAAGGAAGGCGTGCTGGAAGGCGTGGGGACCTACGGCACCACCTATTTGCCGTACCTCTACAAGCACCGCGACACGCAGGTGGCGGCGACCAACGACTACGTCCCCACCGACGCCAACGCCGACAAACAGATGATGAACGTGCTGAACAACTGGGTGGACGCCAAGAGCACAGCCAGCGTGACCTACACCAAGTGGGGTCGTCCGTGGCAGGAAAGCAATGCCCATAAGCCGCTGAACGACGACTACCCGATCCTGCGTATGCCCATGGCCGAGGCCGTGGGAGCCAAGGCGGGCGACCCGTACCTGTACTACAACCCGGTGGACAGCCTGCTGAACGAGCTGAAGGCCTACGTGGGCATCACGCTCGACAACTCGGCCGGTGGCCAAGGCGCCAACCCGACCTACGGCGAGATGGTCGGCATCACCAGTGACGCCACCGACTGGCACATGATCGCCACTCCGCTGAGCGACGCCCCGATAGGCATCAACTACTCCGACAACGGATCGTACGACTTCAGTTGGGGTCATCCCGAAGGCATGCCGTATTACCTCTTCTACCCGAAGGGCAACCTCAGGAACGGCTACTTCCCGAGCCACAGGTTCGGCGAGAGCTATCCCACCTCCGACGCGACGATAGAGGCAGGCAGCTACTACAACGA
>CADBZW010000024.1 GCA_902799345.1 uncultured Bacteroidia bacterium
CATGTACTTCAGACGATCTTCGCATGTGTGTTTGTTCCTCTTTTGTGACATAATAAAACCCCGAAAGTTTTTTGTCCAACTTTCGGGGTTCAGTTCAAAAGCGGCTTTTTTCATTTGTGAAACTTAGTCTTTATTCCACGACGACCTTCTCCACGCGAATTTGCGTGCCAGAGGTGAGGCGGAGGAAGTAGACGCCCTTGGCCATGCCGTTGACATTGATCTGGGTGTTACCCGTGGCAGTGCCTTCAGCGACCTTCTGACCCATGCCGTTGAACATCATGTAGCTGTATTCGGCATCGCCTTCAACATACAAGGTGTTGTTGACGGGGTTGGGATAGATGGCAAATGCAACTTCGTTCTCGATGACGGCGTCGGTGAGTTCGACGACGACGCAAGCGGGAGAGGCAATACCATCGGCATATTCAGCAAACACGCAGTAGGTGTAGGAACCATCGTGGTCAATCGTGTTGTCGGTGTAGGTGGCTTGGGCCGTCTCGCCGATTTCGATACCGTTGCGCCAAATGATGAAGTTGGTTGCACCAGCGGGAGCCGTCCAGGTCAGCGTGACGTTAGCCATCGAAACTTGGGCTTGGAGGTTCTCGACGGCAGCGAGGTCGTTACCACCGCCGCAGTTGACGTCAAATTGGAAGGACCATGATGAATTGGGGCTGCTGGCTTCGGTGATGACGGTGCCATCTTCGTATTTCACGCTGAACGAGCACTCAGAGGCATAGTTGCCGTTGACCCAGCTGAGAGTCACATGGACGCCCATGCCGATTTCAAGGGTGTATTCAGCGGAGTTGCCGTTTTGAATGGTCAGTTCTTGAGTGGGCGTGCCGTCGTCGAAAGCCACGCGGAGCTTGTTGCCGTTCCAGCCGTCGCCCCATGAGTCGGCGAGCGAGAAGATGACGACACAAGCGTTCTTAAGGGTGGCGCTGCCTTCAGCGGTGAGGCCGCCGTCGGCAGTCAAGGTGAAGGTCAGAGGCAGTTGCTCCGTGCTGGGGCAGCTGGGGCTGACGATGACATTGAACACGCATGAAGCGGTGCCTTCAGGATCGATGGTGCCCATTTGGATGGAGCTGCTCTCGAAACTGACATATTGGCTCGTCGAGGCGATGGTGGCAACGGCGTTGTTAGCCATGTAATGACCCACGTTTTTGAAGTTAGCCACGACAGTGACGGTCTCGCCAGGAGTGAAGCCGCCAGCTTGTGCGTCGACAAATTCCAGGGTGGCTTCGCCAGCGGTGATGACGGCTCTGCCTTCCCAAGTGTCGCTACCGCAAACGGCGGTGATATTGATGGTGAAGCGCGTGCCATCGGCAACGCCAGTGGCGATATTATAGCTGAAACCATTCACGGTGGTGGTGGCTTCGGGAGCGAGGCTGCCGAAGGAACCCGTGGGCTGAGTGAAGGTAAGAGCCGGGTCGTCGCAGGTCAGCGTGACGTTGGTGGTGCCAGTGGTGGCAGCGGTACCGACGTTCTTGAAGGTGATGCCGAGTTGGGCTTCCTCGCCGACGTGAGCATAGGCGGGTGAGTAGCTGTCAATAGAGACAAAGGGACCTTCGAGGGCTGCGGCGGGAATGGTCTGGATGTAAGGAATACGCTGGGGAGCAGTCACGCAGATGGTGACGTCGCCGCCAGAGGTGATGGGATCGACATTGACGTTGATGGTGCCTGTCTCGTCAACGAGACCCACGCCATAAAGCACGCCGTCCTTGCTGATGGCCACGTATGAGCCGGGATCGGCACTCACTTGGTATGTGCTGATGCCGATGGGGAAGGTGGGCATGTGGCTCACAGTGTTAGCGATAGGCTGCACACGGAAAGGCATGATAGAGCCATCGCCCAAGGTGTGGTAGGCTTGCCAATAATAAAGGGTGGCACTGTGCATTTGGTATCCAAGGGCTTGGGCAGCATTGCCAGCAAGGCATCCGATGAAAAGGTAAGAGTTGACGGTGTGATATGCATCGTCGCTCCAAATGGCGTCATACAGACCCATGGTGGTCTCTTCATAGGAAGGCATGGTGCCGTCGGCACGGTTGGTGGCACCAACACCAAAGTAATAGTCGTTATACCAGGTGGTGTTCGGGCAAGAACCGATGTAGGCGTATGCGCCCTTGTTCTCGGCACGCACCATGGCTTCGCCGAAGCAGGTGCCATAACCCCAGTCGCCAGATTGGCAGCAGTTACCGATGGCGAGGAAATACTTGTGTTCGTTGGTCAGTTGGTTGACGTTGTTGACGTTGAATTCAGGACCAGCCCAGCTGGTTTGGCTGCCGTGAGCCGTGTAGTTGGCAAAGCCGACGCCAGTGCTCAGATAGCTATAGCAATTGGTGTAAGTGCCATGGCTGAACTCATAGACGTTGTCGAAACCGTGTTCGGTGTTGTAGTAGTAGTTGGTGGCATACCAAATGGTAGGACGACCCACAGTGACTCCATAACCGCTGTCTTCACCAGCGATGAGGAGCACATTGTTCAGGTAGCTCGGGTCGGGCATGAGGTATTTCTCATATTCCAAGGCTTTGCTCAGCATGGCACTCATCTGTGCCTTGGTCGTGGCCGACAGACGGCTGTGGAACATGTCGGGGAACTGGTCGCCATCGGCGCTGGAGTAGTAGAGGTCGGTGACGCAGTTGGTCTCGCTGCCAGTGGCAGAGGCCGGCACTTGATCCTTGTCGCCCATGATGATGAGGAAGGTGGGGGCGTCTTGGGCATACTTGTTTTGGATGAAGGTCTTGATGGCGGCGGCAGTGCTGCCCACTTCATCGGTGAAGTTCAAGTCGATGTAGATACCTTTCATGGTTTTCCACTCCAGCCAATCTTGAATGACATCGTCAAACATACGGTTGGCGACGATGAGCATCTTCACAGGAGCCTGCCACAGGTCTGGGTGCTGGTCGTACACGTCGTCACGCCAGTTGAACATCTGCTTGTAGACGCCAGCGAAGTAGGGGCTGAAGGTTCTTTCAAACTCGGAGTACGAAGCCGACTTGTCATATTGTCCGTAGCGGACTTCAACTTCGATGTCGTTGTATACGCGGATGCTGTTGGTGGCAGCGTCATATTGCACAGGGTTGATGGTCAGGGCACCGATTTGGATGCCACGCATCGTGCCTTGGATTTGCACGAGGGCGATAGGACGCTCGGCAAAGCCCTTGGCGGCATAAGCCTTGTCGCTGTAAGCAAACGGAACGTTTTCTTGATTCTTGTAAACCAGTTCCTGTTGGGGATAGATCGTCTTGATGCCATAGTCGGCAAGACGGTAGGTGCTGGTGCTGTAGTTCTTCACCTCGACGGTGATATCGTTGACACCGAAGGGGACGGCGATGAGCTGGTTGGCAGCGGGCAGCGAAGGCTCGCCGATATTACCGCTGGGGTAAGTCCCGTCCATGGTGATGTTGGAGAACACACCTTTTTCAGTGTTGACATCAGTAGCAGTGATGCTGCTGAAGGAGAAATTGGCGGTGAAACCGTCATTGGTCACATTGGCACATTGTTGTGCCGAGCTGGCTCTGCCTAAGTCGATGCGCTGGGCACTGACAGTGGAGCCGATGAGCAATCCGATCAGAAGGAATGCTGCGGTTAAAATGTTGGCTTTTCTCATTAGTTTGAATTATTAAATGATACTTTAGTTGTTGTCCTTTATAGAGGGATATGAACCTGCAAAAATAATGTTTTTTCCGAATAAAGGCCATGCCTTTCGGGAAAAATGTTGCCTTATGGGAATTAATTTGTGCCGAAAAGGCTTATCTGCCTTTCAAAATGCTGTTGTATTCCTTGTCGTTGCCGAGCACTTCCAAGGCTTTCTGGACCCCAGGGTCGGTGGAGGCCATCACCTGATAGTATTGCTGCGTCTCCCAGACGTTGCGGGCGATGAGGGCCTTCATCTGTAAGAGGATGAACTTCTCGGAGTGCTTGAATTGCTCGTCGTTCCATTCCACTTTGGCGTCCTCGGCGGCTTTCTTCAGCCCGTTGATGATGTCTTGGCCGACAACGAAGTCTTTGTTATAGTGCTCGAAATCACCGTATTGCGCCTTGATGGCGTCGCGGTGCTTGAGTGCATAGTCTGTGGTGAAACGGTTCAAGGCGCCTTTGCGGACGAGGTTGGTGTAGAGCTTGCTGTTGTAGGCTGTGTCGACAGGGATGAAGATGTCGGGCATGATGCCACCACCGCCGTAAACGGTGCGCCCGCCGTCGGTCTTGTATTTCAGCGAGTCGGGGAAGTGGATGCTGTCGGCATGGTAGTATTCGCCGTTTTTGAGGCGTTTCTCCATCTCCTTGGCATAGTCCTCAACGCCGTTTTCGTAGGGACGTTGGATGCAACGACCCGAAGGCGTGTGGTAACGCGAGGTGGTGAGGCGGATGACGGCGCCGTCGGGCAGGTTGAAAGGTCTTTGTACCAATCCTTTGCCGAAGGAACGACGGCCGATGACGACGCCACGGTCGTGGTCTTGGATGGCACCCGAGAGGATCTCGCTAGCCGAGGCCGAGCCTTCGTCGATGAGGACGACGAGTTTGCCAGCGGTGTAAAGTCCGTTTTTCTTGCTCCTCCATTCCTGACGAGGCGAGTGTATGCCTTCGGTGAAGACGATGAGTTTGTTTTCGGTGAGGAACTGGTCGACGAGCTCAATGGCGGTGTTGAGGTAACCGCCCGTGTTGCCGCGCAGGTCGAAGATGAGCGACTCCATGCCTTGTGCCTGCAGCTTGGCGAAAGCCTCCATGAACTCCTGGTTCGACTCTTGCGCGAAGCGGTCAAGCTTGATGTAGCCGACATGGTTGTCAAGCATATAGGCTGCGTTGATGCTGTTCAACGGAATCTTGTCGCGGGTGATTTCAAAATCAATGAGTTCGGGGTCGCTGCCACGTTTCACGCTGACGGTGACCTTGGTGCCTTTCTTGCCGCGCAGGCGTTTCTGCACATAGTCGTTGTCGATCTTTTTGCCAAAGGCATCCTCGCCGTCGATTTTGATGATCTGGTCGCCGGTCATGATGCCGACTTTCTCGGAGGGGCCTCCCGCCGTGGGGCTGATGACGGTGATGGTGTCGCGGATGAGCTGGTAGGTCACGCCGATGCCCTCGAAGCTACCCACGAGGGGCTCGTTGGTTTTCTCGACATCTTTTTTTGAGATGTAAGCCGAGTGCGGGTCGAGTTCCTTCAGCGCCGCAATGATGGCGTCTTCCGTCACCTTGTCGAGGTTGGCGGTGTCAACGTAGAAGTTCTCTATCAGATAAAGCGTGGTGCCCAGTTTTTGGGCGTTCATCTGGGCTTTGGATTGGGCCGTGGCTGCCATGGCAACGAGGCAGACAATGGCCACGAAAAACAATTTCAGTGATTTCATTGAGATAAATAAGATTTTAGGGGCGCAAAGATAATGTTTTTATTCCTTTTTTAATTCCAAATCCATTGTTTTATTGAAGGTGCCGTCTTCGAAGAGCTCAAAATCTATGGTGTAAGACTCGTTGCCAATGTCGTATTTGATTTGGATTTTCCCGATGTACAGATGTAAAGCAACCTCGGCATCGAGGTGCACTCCATACCCGCTGGCATAACAATAGGCAAGTAACACTTTGGCGTTGGGACTTCCTTTTACGGCGGCTTCGGTCAGTTTGTCTATGGCTTTCGGGAAGTTGGGCTCTATTTCGATGCCAAATAGAAGTCCAAATCCTTCCTTGTAGAGCGCAAATGCTTCTTCCTTAATATTATTGGCTTTGGGATATGTGAGTAGGATGGCCTGACCCGAAGCCAAGGCTTTTACTCCTTCGATGGCCATTATTTTTGAGCGCGAGTCCATTTCCGCCTTTTTGTTGGCGTCAGTGCTCCACCTTTGGGCAAGCATGTAGTCTTTCTCTACCCCGATGCCATATTGGTAGTAATAGGCCAAAGTTTCCATGGCCGCTGGATGTCCTTGCATGGCTGCTTTCTTGATCCATTGTGCCGATAGGTTAAGGTCACGAGGTATTGGACTATCCCCCTTATAGGCCAGTCCTAACATGTATTGAGAATTGGCTTCCCCATGGTATGCAGCCTTGCGAAACCATGCCAATGCCAAGGAATCGTTTCGTTCTGTCAATTCGCCAAGATAGTGTATGACACCTAATTGATGGGCGGCTCGTACAACTCCATGCTTGTCAGCACGTTCAAGCCAGTATATTGCTTTTCGAACGTCAAGATGACCAAATTCTTCTTTACAATAAATATATCCAAGGACGAATTCGGCATGTCTAAAGCTGTGTTCGGCAGCTTGAGTATAGTAAGAGATGGCTTTTTCCTGGTCTTTCTCAATCCCGACGCCATAGAAATAGCATTCACCCATTATGAATAAAGCAGGGGCCAAGTCCTGTTCGGCAGATTTTTGGAACCATGAAAAAGCTTTTTTATAATCCTGCTTTATCCCATCACCTTTCAAATAGCGATTTCCTAGTTGAAGTTGAGATACTCGGTCACCAGCTTTTGCCTGCTTTTTTAAGGATAGCAAATCGGGGCTGAACGCAGTTTGACAAAGAATGTATATGAGTGCTGCAAAGAGTCCAAGTATAATACAAACGAATGGGAAAATGATGTAAACTGCCAAAAATCGGTTGAGCGTTTTATCGGGAATGGATATGGGAACATCTTCGATTTTGTCTTTATTCTGCCTAATGCTTAGAGCGAAAGACAATACCACACTGACGCCGAGCATTACGAGAAAGGCATACCAAATAATCGGAATAGCGTCACTATTTGTTTTCGCTAACAAAATCATACCCAAAAAGAAGAAAACACTGGACCACAAGAAAAGTGACAGACCAATGATGGCACCTTCGTTGACCCTTGTGTTGAGACGTCTCCACCAAGGAGCATTGTCGTCATATTTAATCAGTAAGAATATTAATCTGTCTATGAATCTCATGGTGGATGATTTTGTTTTGTTATTGCCTCAAAATCTCAAAAGTGTTGTCCGCATTCAGCTTGATGATGGTCGAACTTTTGGGCTTGCAGAAGCTGTCGTGGTAGAGCTGCACCACGTAATCCACCGAGTTTTTGATTTCCTCGCTGATGTCGCTGAAAATCATTGAAGAAGGTTGCCCGGTAAGGTTGGCCGAGGTGGAAGTGATGGGCTTATCGAGGCGGCGGATGACTTCCTTGCAGAACTCGTTGTCAACCACGCGGATGCAGATGCTCTTGTCGTCGGAAACGGCCTTGGCCAAGTTCTTGCTTTCTGGATAGATGATGCTCAGCGGACTTTTGGCGCCTTTGATGAGGTCGTAGGCGATGGCGGGCACGTTAACCACGTAATCCTGAAGCCTTTCCACCGAATCGACGAGGATGATGAGGCTCTTGTTGAGCGGCCTCTGCTTGACGGCGTAAACCCGCAGGCAGGCCTTGTTGTTGGTGGCGTCGCAGCCCACACCCCAAATGGTGTCGGTGGGGTAGAGGATGGTCTTTCCGGCTTTCAGTGCCGCCACAGTGCGTTCCACTTCTTGTTCAAATGCTTCTTCCATAATGGTTGTTTTTTATTTGGGTATCACTTTCCCCCTTGGTCGTCATTGCGGGCTTGACCCGCAATCTCCTGAACGAAAGGATTTGTCTTCGCGTTCAGGAGATGGCGGATCCTTGTCCGCCATGACGCTTAAAGGCTCTGTCGACGTTATCCCATTATTGTTTCTCTTTGATTTTCTTGCGTAACAGGTTGTATTTGTGTCGGTTGGCTTTCGCCATCGTGCGGCAGATGCTAAACCCCGTCTTGCCGTAGAGGAAGCCGCCTTTTATTATATAGGTGCGGATGAAATTGATGCTCGGGCTGAAAAGATAGGGCAGGAGGCCCGTCTTCTTGCCACGTTCGTAGTACGACTGCGCGCCCAGCTCGGCGAAGTGGAACTGCTGCTTGCGGAATGCCTCGGGCGTGTCCCAGGAATAGTGCAGCAGGTCGCCTTGCAAGAGGGTTTTCTTCGGCTCGCTCTTGTAGTTCAGCCACTCGTGGATGATGCCTTCCCACTCGGCGAAGCCCCGTCTCCAGATACGGATCTTGGTCTCGGGATAGAGCCCGCAGCCTTTCACCCACTGACCGCAATAGTTGTTGAGGCGTTTCATGGCGAAGACTTCGTTTTCGGCGATTTCTTTGTCTTTCAGTGCCTTGATGGACTGTTTCAGCTCGTCGGAGACCGCTTCGTCGGCATCGATGCTGAAGATGAGGTCGCATGTGGCGAGGTCGTCGGCGAGATTTTTTTGGTCGGAGTAGCCAAGCCAGTCCTGGGTGAAGAACTTCACGCCATAGCGGTCGCAGATGGCTTCGGTCGCATCGGTGGAATGTGAGTCCACAACGATGATCTCGTCGGCAATATCCTTAACGGAGTCAAGGCATTGCGCGATTTTCTGCTCCTCGTTGAAGGTGATGATGACGACCGAAAGGGTGTTCATGGACGCAAATTTTCCGCAAAAGTAGGCTTTTTTTCTTATTTTGAGGACTATTCTTGAACAATATATTGGATGGAAGAGGTTGCCAATTACGTTCAACAATTGGTTATAGAAGTATAAATTATCCATTTTATCGAATATAATCGATGAAATCTGTATATTTATGTCGAATATAAACGATAAATAGTATTTATTTTTATCGAACATAATCGATAAAGTTATTTCTTTGCGGTCGTAAAAAACACGAAAAACCTTGTTAAGTAAGGACATGATTAAGGATTGATATTAATATGTTTGACTTCGTTTTCTATCAATTGAACCTATTCTATGAGAAAAGAGAAAAAGGCAGTGATACAATATGGACTGCGGCATTTTATGTGACTATTTTACAGTTCTTGATGCTATATTCTGCTTTCGTTTTTATTGACATTTTCACAAACAAAACTTTATCAGACATATTGTTAGGAGGGAATAAGACGTTGGCAATAATCATTTCGCTCGTTGCTGTCGTTTTGTTGTTCCTATTTAATCGCAACCGTTACCGTCGCAAACAAGACTTAATAGTTGGCAAATATAAGAAACATCCAGCAAATCAATGGTTTAAGATTTGGATGGTAGCTGCATTAATGATGTTGTTACTTCTTTCTCCTATCCTATGGAACGAGTTACATAAATTGATTGTGAGATAAAAATGTCTTCGGCTTTGTTGTATGGTTTGTTCAGATGCTACTAAATGTAACATGTGCTTCGGAGATAAAGTGAAAAAAACGTATCTTTGCACCTCATTTTGAGCGTTAGATGAACATCGGAATCCCCATCTGGATGTTGGCTTTATCGCTGCTGGCTGGTCTGGCGGCGGCCACGGTGTTGTATTTCCGAAACAAGAAGCAACACTATGGCAAAGCCTTGACAATCATCTTGTTTTCACTGCGAACCTTGATTGTCGGATTGGTAGCCTTGTTGCTCTTCAACCCGCTGATTCGGCAGAAATTCAGTTCGGTGGAGACACCTACGATTATCCTTGCGCACGACAATTCTTCGTCCGTCGTCCTTTGTAAGGATTCGGCGTTTTACAAAAAAGATTATCTGACCCAATTTGATCAGTTTAGGAAAGACCTGAACGCTGATTTTCAAGTCGATGAATACCTTTTCGGCGAGGATGTCCGCGATTTTGAGCAACTCGATTTTTCCGACCAACTGACGGACCTGTCGTCGCTCATAAAGACCTTAGACAGAAGATATTACAAGCGCAACGTGGGAGCAGTGTTGCTCTTCTCTGACGGCATCTACAATCGTGGCTTCGAGCCGGAGTTGGTGGCGGAGAACTTCCCGTTCCCCATCCATACCGTTGTTTTGGGCGACACGGTTTCGTATCCCGACCTCGCCATCCGTAATGTGTCGGCGCGACATTCCCCATCCGCATAACAGTGGCCGCCCGCGACCTTGCCGGCCGCAAGGCCCAGCTGACCCTCAAGGAAAGCGGTCGTATCATCGAGAAGCGCGACATTGAGATTCCCTCCAACCGCTTCTCCAAGGAAGTCGACTTCATGCTCGACGCCACTAAGAAAGGCGTGATGCCTATCGACATCGAAGTGAGTGGCATTGCCGAGGAGGAGCATCTGCTCAACAATGTCCGTCATATCTTCATCGAGGTCCTTGACCAAAAGTACAAGCTGCTCTGTGTGGCGGCCTCGCCGCATCCCGACCTGGGAGCTTTGCGCAGTGTGCTCAACGACAACTACGAGGTGGATTTCTGCTTCGGCAAGGAAAACCTGCCCGAGTTCAGCAACTACGACCTAGTCGTCCTGCACCAGGTGCCTTCGGCCAAGATGGATTTCAATGCCTTGAAGTCGCAGCTGGATAAGAATGTGAAGCTACCTGTGCTCTTCGTCGTCGGCAACGAGACAGACAGGAGCCTCCTCGGCAAGTTGCAGAATGTCTATGAGTTGCATTCTGGCGCTACCAATACCTTGATAGATGTCAAGGCCCATCTGAACACTTCGTTCTCGACCTTCACCTTTGATGACAAAGCGGAGCAACTCATCGCGAAATACCCGCCTTTGGCCTTGCCTCACATGGAAATCAACGCCTTGCAGAACCACGACGACCTGCTTCTGCAGGAGGTGATGGGGGTGAAGTCGGGACTGCCGCTGCTGAGCTTCGCCTCCGACAGGCGCAAGATGGCTTTCCTTTTCGGCACCAACATCTGGCGCTGGCGTTTGTTTGAATACTACCAGTCGAAAAACCACGATGTGTTTGACGAGCTCTTCTCCAAGACGTTGAAGTATTTGCTACTGTCGGCCAACGACGGCTCTGCCATCTACGCCAAGGAGAACTATTACAGCAACGAGCCGGTCATCATCACCGCTGAGTTGCGCAACCCCAACAACGAACTCGTCACCGACCCCGACGTGACCATTCAGATTGTCAACAAGTTGACGAACGAGGTCTACGACTACACCTTCTCGAAGCGTGACCACGACTATCAATTGAATGCAGGGTTGTTGCCCGAGGGATTGTACCAATACAAACTGGAGGCGCAGATGGGCGACCGCAGAATCAACGTGAATGGCACCTTCAGTGTGGTGGCCATAGGCATTGAGGAACAACAACTCACCGCCGACATGGAGCGGATGCGCAACGTCGCGCGTCTGTCCAACGGAAACTGCTATACTGCCCGCGAGTTGCAGCAACTTTTTGCCGACTTGCACAATGATTCACGCATCACCTCCGTCGAGCACCATGAGAGCCGCTTCGAGGACCTGATTCACTCCAAGTGGATTTTCTTCGTCCTCATCGGTCTTGCCGCGATAGAGTGGTTCCTGCGCAAATTGTTCGGCTCCTATTAAATCTTTAAATTTTGAATCTTTAAATCTTTAAATACTATCACTTTATGAAAATCCAAGATCAAGCTGTCGTCACCATGACCTACGTCCTGCGTGAGAACGATGAAAACGGTCCCATCCTTCAGGAGACCACGAAAGAGAATCCCTTTGTTGCCATTTTTGGCATGCACCAATTGTTGCCCAAGTTCGAGGAGAACTTGATGGGCAAGGAGCCTGGCGACCATTATGCTTTCCACCTGACCCCGGAAGAGGGTTACGGCGAGCGTGACGAGGCCTACGTGATGGACCTCGACAAGAATATGTTCATGCAGAACAATGTGCTGATGGACATGGTGAAAGTCGGCGCCCAGCTGATGATGCAGACCGCTGACGGTCGCCCGATTGCTGGCATCGTTCGCGAGATTGGCGACAACCACGTTAAGATGGACTTCAACCACGACATGGCGGGCAAGCACCTCCATTTCTCAGGCGAGATCCTCGACGTTCGTGAGTCGACCGACGAAGACTTCAACCCTGGCGGTTGCGCTGGTTGCGGCGGCGACTGCGGCGAAGGCGGCTGCGAAGGTTGCGGCGGTGGCTGCAATTGATTTTAATATGCTGTATGTGGAGACGTGCCATGGCGCGTCTCTACCTTGTTTTGATAAAACTCTGGGGAAAAATCATGGATTTTGTGATTTTTCCCCAGAGTTTTATTGTTTTGAACGATTTCATTTTCCGCCAAATCGATGAAAAATCGCTCGATTTGGCGGAAAATATAATTATTTATATTACTGTAAAACAATTTATTATATTGTTTTATGCTGCAAAAAGTAGGTTGAAATTTGTTCAAAATTCTTGTATGATTTGCATGTAAAAAACTGGTCGAAATTTTGACGTTATTATTGCCTCAAATCCATCCAGATATTTTCATTGAAACGTTTCTTCGTCGCTGTGATGGCGATTTGGTTTTTGGAAAACTTTCCCTCTTTTTCTGGCAATTGAAATCATTTTTTTATATTTGCAGCGTCGTTTTGCAAAGTGCATGCGGCAGACATATTGACAAAGACGCTGAACTGGCGTTTATTCGCGGCTATCGGAATCTCGCAAATTCTATGTTGTGTCGTGATAACGCAATGGTCATCGTCCATAATTTTTGGTATATTTTACTCAAAATATCATACCAAAAGCGTGGGCTGATGCATTGCTTATCTTACACAACAGGGCAATGCGAGAGCCTCGATAGCGGGATAAGCAAAGGTTGATTCCCGCGCTTCTTTCGTTGTATGGCTTGTCATTTCAAATTATTTGGCGTTCGGGAGTCCGCCAAACTTGAAGTTGCGCCCGACACGAATTTAGGGATAGAGAAATGAGCGAAAACAATAATGTTGGCATTCTTTCAGAGGAACCGACTGGAAACTTGGTAATCTCATTGGATACGATTAAATCCTTTGACGGAAACCTTTTCATCAACAATGTAGAGAAATTAGTTGACGAGGGCTTCAAAGATTGTCGTACAATTAGTATTGATGGTTATGAAAAGAAGTATTGTAAAGAAGAGAGACAGGCTCTTCTTGACGAAATTTGCAAATTACAAAGACAAGAAGAAACAGATGATTAGGAAGATGAAAAACATTAGAAAAATTACAATGGCGGCATTAGTCGCCTTTTCGGTTGTTATTGCTGGTGGCTGTACAAAATCCGATGACCCGAATAACGGTGGAGGAGGTAACAATGGAGGGGGTAACGGTGGTGGCACTTACAATGGCCACGAATATGTTGACCTTGGCCTACCGAGTGGCACCCTGTGGGCCACATGCAACGTTGGCGCGACTTCCCCTGAAGAATACGGCGACTACTTCGCCTGGGGTGAGACCCAGCCGAAGGACACATACAACTGGAGCACCTACCAGTATTGTATGGGCAGCGATCACACACTGACTATGTACTGCACCGATACCGATCCCCACTTCCACTTCGGCTACAACGGTTTCTATGACGACTTGACCACCCTGTTGCCCGAGGACGATGTGGCCACGGCCAACTGGGGCAGTGGTTGGCGAATGCCTACGAGAGCGCAATGGGAGGAGTTGTATGTGAACGCCGCTTACACATGGACGACACGAGGCGGTGTGCACGGCAGACTCTTTACCGCCAGTAACGGCAATAGTCTCTTCCTGCCCGCTGCGGGCTACCGTAGTGATGTTGAGCTCAAATTCGCTGGTATCGGCGGCTACTACTGGTCGAGTTCGCTCTACGACTGCCCGGTCTACGCGATGGGCTTCCTCTTCGGTGTGGACGTCTGCTTTGTGCTCAACGGCAACCGGGACACCGGTCGATCTGTCCGGCCAGTGCGCTCCGCGCGTCAGAACTAATCTTTGTTCTGTTCGCACACTGGCTGAATGGGAAGGAGCGAAAAAGTTGTCGGGCGGGAGGGGACGCACGGGAGTGCGCTGCCCAACCCCGTCCGGTGACTTTTTTATTGAAACAAATCGGGCTTCACCAACCAATGATGAAGCCCGATTTGTGTATGGTAGAGACGATGCATGCGCCGTCTCTACAAGCGTAATAAATCATCCCCTCAACCCCACCAATTGCTGCTCAATCACAGCAATCTTGGCTTCGGCGTCGGCTTTCTTCTTGCGTTCCTTGTCGACGACGGCGGCAGGAGCATCCACAGAACTTCTATAAAATCTCCGCCATTTGAATTTAACTCGTGCAATTTAGAAAAAGTTTGTATTTTTGCGCAAAATTAGCAAATGAAAACAGTGAAAATTGACATCGAATTGCCTTCTCTCGGCTTATATTCCAAAGAGGAACTGACCGATTTGATTTATTCATACGCATTGTCATTGGTGCTGCCTGACAGCGTTTCTGATATGTCGGTTGAAGACGAGTTGAAGGAACTTAACCGTCGTGCCGTTGAAATGGATAGTAATCCTTCGGTTTGCATACCCCATGAAGAGGTTTATGAAAGAGTAATGTCAAGACTGCACCGGTATGAAAATCATTTGGCATGATTTAGCCATTGAAGAATTGGCTTCGATAGGCGAGAAGGTGTTGGAAATGTTTGGCGATAAAGTGGCTGATAAGGTTGTCAAAGACATAATGGGAAGGGTGAACGTTTTGGCATCAAATCCATTTCTCGGTACAAAGGATGAAAGATACTTGCCATTCTTTGTCTTGCACTCATGGCATAACCGCATTTTCTATCTTGTCATTGATGATGAGATTAGAGTGATAGCCATTTGGGATAATCGTCGGGATGAAAAGAAATTGCCGAAATTGTTGTCATCGAGATTATGATGACAGTAAAAGCGGACAAAAATAGTAGAGACGGTGCATGCACCGTCTCTACACATTTAATCATCCCCTCATCCCCGCCAACTGCTGCTCAATCACGGCAATCTTGGCTTCGGCGTCGGCTTTCTTCTTGCGTTCCTTGTCCACCACGGCGGCAGGAGCGCCATTCACGAAACGCTCGTTGGAGAGTTTGGCCTCAACACTCTTCAGGAAGCCTTGGGCGTATTTCAGCTCTTCTTCTAACTTCTTGATTTCGGCATCCACATCGACGCTGCCAGTGAGCGGCACGAAGAACTCGGTGCTGCCCACGATGAAGCCAAAGGCGCCAGCAGGAGCCTCGGCCACATAGCTAATTTCGCTCACGTTGCAGAGCTTGGCAATCACGCAGTCGAAGTCCTTGTTGGCGGTACCTTTCACCACGAGTTGGATGGCATCGCGGAAGGCGATGTTCTTGTCAGAACGCACCTTGCGGACGTTGTTGATGACCTCTTGGGTGAACTCGAACTGTTTCAGAATCTGTTCGTCAACAGCTTGCAGCTTGGGTTGTTGGGCGATGATGATGTCGTCACCGTCCTTGCGCTCGGCGATGGCGTGCCAGATTTCCTCGGTAATGAACGGCATGAAGGGGTGCAACAGCAGCATCAGGTTCTCGAAGAACTTGATGGTGGCGGCGTAGGTCACGGGGTCGATGCCTTGGCCTTGCGGGGCCTTCACCATTTCGAGGTACCACGAGCAGAAGTCGTCCCAAGTGAGTTTGTAGATGCCCATCAGGGCGTCGCTGAGGCGGTACTTGTCGATGTTGTCGTTGGTCTCGGCCAGCACTTGGTTGAAGCGGGCTTCGAACCACTTCACGGCCATCTTGGCAGCCTCGGGTTGGGCAGCGTTTTCGTCCACGTTCCAGCCTTTCACGAGGCGCAAGGCGTTCCAAATCTTGTTGCAGAAATTGCGGCCTTGCTCGCACAGTGCTTCGTCGAAGAGGATGTCGTTGCCGGCAGGGGCGCTGAGCATCATGCCCATGCGCACGCCATCGGCACCGAACTTCTCGATAAGCTCAATCGGGTCGGGCGAGTTGCCGAGCGATTTGCTCATCTTGCGGCCTAACTTATCTCTCACGATGCCAGTGAAATACACGTTTCTAAACGGCACTTTACCTTGGTATTCCTCGCCAGCCATGATCATGCGGGCCACCCAGAAGAAGATGATGTCGGGGGCGGTGATGAGGTCGTTGGTGGGGTAGTAGTACTTAAACTCGGCGTTGTCGGGGTCAAGCACACCGTTGAAGAGCGACAAAGGCCAGAGCCACGACGAGAACCAAGTGTCCAAAGCGTCGTCGTCTTGACGCAAATCGTTGAGGGGCAAATTCTTGTTGCCTGATTTTTCGATGGCTAACTTTAGGGCTTCTTCCTTCGTTTCGGCAACAACGAAACCGCCTTCGGGCAGGTAGTAGGCCGGAATTTGGTGGCCCCACCACAACTGGCGGCTGATGCACCAGTCCTTGATGTTCTCCAACCAGTGACGGTAGAGGTTGACATACTTGGCGGGATAGAACTTGATGTCGCCATTCAACACAGGTTTCAGCGCGATGTCGGCGAGATGTTCCATCTTGAGGAACCACTGCATCGAGAGTTTCGGCTCAATCGGCACATTGGTACGCTCGGAGTAACCCACCTTATTATTATAGTCTTCGATCTTCTCTAACAGTCCGGCTTCCTTCATGTCGATGATGATCTGCTTGCGGCAGTCCTCGCGGCTCATGCCGATGTACATGCCAGCAGCCTCGCTCAAAGTGGCATCGTCGTTGAAGATGTTGATGCTCTGCAGGTTGTGTTTCTCGCCCAGCATATAGTCGTTCACATCGTGGGCAGGCGTGACCTTCAGGCAGCCCGTACCGAACTCGATGTCGACATAATCATCTTCGATGACGGGGATGACGCGGTTGACCAACGGCACCACGACTTTCTTGCCGCGTAGCCATTGGTTCTTCGGGTCAGCGGGGTTGATGCACATGGCGGTGTCGCCCATGATGGTCTCGGGGCGCGTGGTGGCCACCACGGCGTAGCGGCGACCTTGCTCATCGGTGTGGATGATTTCGCCTTCAGCACCCGTGGCACCTGTGCCGTCGTCCTCGTGGAGGTAATAACGCAGGTAGAACAGCTTGCTGTGCTCATCCTTGAAAATGACTTCCTCGTCGCTCAGAGCGGTCAGGGCTTTCGGGTCCCAGTTAACCATGCGCACACCACGGTAAATCAAGCCTTTGTTATACAGGTCGACGAAGGCACGGATAACGCTCTTCGAGCGGATGTCGTCCATGGTGAAGGAAGTGCGTTCCCAGTCGCAGGAGCAACCGAGGCGGCGCAGCTGCTTGAGGATGATACCACCATGCTCGTGGGTCCAGTCCCAAGCGTGCCTGAGGAACTCCTCGCGGCCAATGTCAGTCTTCTTGATGCCCTGTTGCGCCAGCTTGTTCACCACCTTGGCTTCGGTGGCGATGGAGGCGTGGTCGGTGCCAGGCACCCAGCAGGCGTTCTTGCCTTGCATGCGGGCACGGCGAATCAGGATATCCTGAATCGTGTTGTTCATCATGTGGCCCATGTGAAGCACGCCGGTTACATTCGGCGGCGGGATCACGATGGTATAGGGTTCGCGTTCGTCGGGAGTGGAGTGGAAGTAGTTCTTGTCCATCCAGTGTTCATACCATTTGCCTTCAACTTCCTGAGGGCTGTATTTGCTGCTGATTTCCATAGTCGTAAAAATGAAGCGCAAAAGTAGGAAAAATTCGGCTATGCATGGACTTTTTTCCCTTTTTTTCCAACCATATTGAGATTTTTCCTATTTTTGTCCGATTTTGGAAACCAGTGTTGAAATTCATCAACAATCAAATTTTATAAATTATGGTATTACTTCAAACTAATGTGACAATGGTGATCCTGCTGGTTATCCTCGCAGTGGTTGCCGGGTTCCTCATTTTCTATGTCTCAAAGGCAAAGAAGGAACATCCTAAAGGCTTGATTGCAGCCGCTTTAAGTAACATGGGTGAGCGTTTTGGCTACTACATCATGAACGCCATTCTGTTGTTGTTCATCGTGTCGAAGTTCGGCTTGCCCGATGCCACCGCCGGTATCATCTACTCGGTGTTCTACTTCGGCATCTACGTGTTGAGTCTCGTTGGCGGTATCATCGCCGACCGCACGCAAAACTACCACCGAACCATCCAGTGGGGCTTGATCATTATGGCCCTCGGTTATGTGGGCATGGCCATCCCGTTGTTCAGTAAGAACGCTGAAGGCATCATCGCCGACGGCACGGGCAGCTGGTGGGGCATCCTCATCTTCACTTGCGCGGCTCTGCTCTTCATCGCTTTTGGTAACGGTCTGTTCAAAGGCAACTTGCAGGCTCTCGTCGGTCAGATGTACGACAACTTCGAGGCCGAGGCTGCCAAGAAAGGTCCCGCAGCTTTGGCCGAGGCCAAGGACAAGCGCGATAGTGGTTTCCAGATTTTCTACGTGTTCATCAACATCGGTGGCGTGATTGCTCCTTTCGTGGCTCCCATGCTGCGCGAATGGTGGCTGAAAGCCCACAACTTCATCTACAACGCCGACATGTCGGCCCTCTGTCACCAGTATCTCGCCAACGGCGAAGTGACGCAAAAGTTCACTGAAACGATGGCCAATTCTGTGTTGCCCACCGCCGACTATGGCACCAACCTGACGCAATTCTGCTCCGACTATATCCTGACCTTCAACCAAGGTGTCCACTTCTCGTTCTTCGTTTCGGTGGCCGCCATGCTCATTTCGCTGATTATCTTCTTCACGCAAAAGAGCAAGTTCCCGCAACCTGCCAAGAAGGTGGCTGCCGAGGCACAAGGTTACACCGCCGAGGAAAAGGCTGCCATGGCCAAGGAAATCAAGCAGCGTATGGCCGCTTTGTTTGCCGTGTTGGGCATCGCCGTGTTCTTCTGGCTCTCATTCCACCAAAACGGCCAGTCGCTGTCGGTGTTCGCCCGCGACTTCGTGGATTCGTCGAGCATCGCGCCTGAAATTTGGCAGGCTTTGAACCCGTTGTTCGTCATCATCCTCACCCCGTTGGTCATGGGCATCTTCGCTTCGTTGGCTCGCAAGGGCAAGGCCGTTTCTACGCCTCGCAAGATTGCCTACGGTATGGGTCTCGCTGGTTGCGCCTACCTCTTCCTGATGGTGTTCTCCATCATGAAGGGTTATCCGTCGGGCGACGCTTTCCGCGCCATGGATGCCGCCCAAATGGCCGCCGCTGGCCTCGCCAAGGCAGCTCCGTGGGTGATGATTGTCACTTATTTCTTCCTCACCGTGGCCGAGTTGTTCATCTCGCCGCTGGGTCTGTCCTTCGTCTCGAAGGTGGCCCCGCGCCACATGGTGGGTCTGTGCCAAGGCTTGTGGTTAGGTGCCACGGCCATCGGCAACCTCTTCATCTTCGTCGGTCCCATCATGCTCAACGCTTGGGACATCTGGAAGTGCTGGGGCGTGTTCCTCGCTATCTGCCTCGTCTCCATGTCGATTATGTTCGGTATGGTGAAGTGGCTTGAGAGGGTGACCGAATAATAACCAAGTATTTATAAGGTAAAGGGATGCAGTGATTGGACTGCGTCCCTTTATTGTTTAGAACATAACCGTTTCCGTTTCTCCTTGCAAATCCAAAAACAAGGTATAATATATTGGCATATAAATCACTTGGCCATCTTGCCGTGTTTCCCTGTCATTGGAAAACACAATGGCCGACTTCACGTGATAATCAGGTGTGGAGAGTAGGTTGTTCAGGGCACTGTGAACCGAATAGTCTTTTCCCGATTTCACTTCAATGGGTAAAATACTGGTGCTCAAGTAATCGTCAATAAGGAAATCCACCTCTCCTTTCTTGCGGTTGTCGTAATAAAACAACCGATGCCCGTTGGCTTTCAGTTGCTGTGCGACGGCGCTCTCATAAACTGCACCGAGGTTGACGCTCTTTTGGTCCTCAAGGACTGGCCGCAAGTTGTTTCGGTAGAGTTGTGCTGTCAGCATACCTGCATCGTTGAGGTAGAGTTTAAGCAAGTTCTTGTGTACACTTTCGCTCAACGGGAAACGCGGATTGGAAACGGCATGGACGTCAAGTGTGATTCCCGAAGAGATAAGGTACTCGAACTCGTCCTGATATTGTGCAAAGCGGTCGCCGTCTTTGTCGCGAATGTCTTTGACCACAATCCGTTTCTTCTTGTTTTCCATCTGCGAGGGAATCATATCGTAGATTCGCCGTATCAGCAGGCGCTTTTGGCTGTCATGCTCGTATTTGGAGGCATCGTCGCCGTAGAGCGTCTTTATTGTATTGTGTATTTCTCTGACTTTTACAATGTTATGGGTCTCCAAATAAACATTCACGGCATCGGGCATTCCACCGACGAGCAGGTAACGGCGAAACAAGCCAAGCAAATGTTGGTGTTGCTCCTCTGAAAGGCTTTCCTTGTTCGCGAACTTTTTCCTCAACCCTTCAATGGCGTCCAAGTTGAAGCCATTGGCAATGAGGAACTCGCCAAAGTCAAGTTGGTACATCTCTTTACGAATAATGCTGCCAACGGGGATGGAAGTTGTCGACCGCAAGGCGATGCCAAGCAGACTGCCGCTGGCAATGAAACGATAGCGGCGCTCCTGGCGGAAAAACTTCAGCATGGTAAGGTATTGCGGATAGGTTTGGATTTCGTCGAGGAAGACCAAAGTGTCGTCCGCATTGCCAAGGTGGTTGCCGGCAATCATGCTCAATGAGAAATAAAAAGCCTCAGTGGAATGGATGCCCTTGAATTGCTGTGGACCTTCGTTGTCTTCTGCAAAGTTCACTTCCACGAAGTTTTTGAATAGTCTTTTTCCTGTCTCTCTGATGATAAAAGACTTGCCGACCTGTCTTGCGCCTTCCAAAACCAAAATCTTGTCCGATTTTGAAGTCAAGTGTGCCTCGATTTCCTTGCTGATTTTCCTATACAACATAATTAAAATACACTTTTCAATAACTATTTAGGCTGCAAATATACACTTTTCAATATAAAATCAACTCAAAAAACTACACTTTTCAATAAAAATCCATGGTTCAAAACTACACTTTTCATGAATTTGAAGTATTCATCTCCTCCTATCGGGTGTTTGAAGACTTGAAATGCCAATGTTCAAGATAGTCGGCAGCGATGTCGGCTTTTTTTGTGCCTGAAAATGAGAATTTTTCATCACTCTGCCCGCTTTTGGCAAAGTAAGGGTGTTGTTTTGTATCAGAAAAAAATCAAACGATGAAAAATCAGCATTGCAGCAGCCGTATGTCCGAAAATTCCTTATATTTGCGGCGTAATCAAGCAAAAGAAAGGCAATTATCGAAGCAAAGACAAAAGAATAAGACATACTGAAAAGCGGACAGACCGTTCTTGACTCCTAATTTACCACTTTGGCCGAAAGGCTGTACTTCAAGGATAGGTCAGTCCGCGCTGCAATGTTGTAGCGTGGATTGATTTGTATGAAGTACGGGTGTGGTAACCCAGGAGTCAGGCAATGAGATTCACGCTTTCTTTATGCCACCGGACGAAACAGACAAACTAATCCTAAAATCATACAATCATGTTAGTAGCAATAGTAAATCAAGGAAGGATCGAAATCAAGCAAAGCACAGGCGGCACTTTAAGGACTCTGTCGCCATCGGGTGGAGTTGTTTCCGCCTACATCAATGCCGACGAAACGCGTGTGGTTTATACCACAACCAAAGGCATTGTTGAAATCTGTAATACCACTGGCGGCGGCACGAAAAGAATCTGTCAAGACTGCACCGATGCAAGGTGGTGTGGTAATGACATCCAAGTAACAACCGCAAAAGGGCACACCGAACTTTGGAGAGCAACGGGTGGAAAAATCAGGACAATCAGTTAAACATCAAATCAATTCACTATGAAGAAACTAATCCTATTGATGTGTGGGCTTGCGCTGCTTGGAATGGCGGCGTGCAAGCCTAAGGAAGACCCCATCAACAAAAAAATCATGGGGCTTGAATCTATGGCAGAGCTGGGAACGGTGGAATACACCGTGACAAAAATCATTAAAGCCAACGACCCGAAATGGTACAAGTATGGCGAAAGGAAAATCTTGTTCAGCAGTGTTGCTTATATCAAGGCCGGCATTGATATGCAAGAATTTTCGATGAACAATGTGACTTACGATAAAGAGGCAAAATCCGTGTCTGTCGTTCTGCCGAGGGCAAAAGTCCTGTCGTTCAACATGCCACCCGAAAAAATCAACCTTGTCTTTTGTGAAACAACAGGGTCGCGAAAAGATTTCACTATTGAGGAAACCAACGACTTGAAAGTGCAAGCGGAGAACTCAATTCGCGAAGATATCCCCAATTTGGGCATCATCCAAGATGCGGAGAACAACGCCAAAGGCTTCTTCAAAGTCTTGCTGACGCAATTGGGGTTTGAAATCATAACCATCAAATTTGAATAACTATGGAAAACAAAGAGACTATCAACACGGAGAACGCAAATAAAGTCAAAAAAGAGAACGCAAATAAAGTCCAAAAGGAGAACGCGAAGTCAAAGGGTGGCAAACCGAGCTTGCTCAAATTGAGTCCAACTCTAATGATTTCGATAGTCGTGCTTGTCGCCGCTTTCGTTTTCGTTTTCTTCATCAATCCTTTCCATTTCAAGTTCGGGTTTGCCAACACAAAACTGGAGATTGAGAAAACGACCAACTTGGTCACGGAAATCAAGAAAATCGCGGAGTTTACCACCGCTTGTTTCTATGAAGAACTTGTTATTCAAGACATAAAGTACAAATACAAGGAGCGTAAGATCTATAAAAAGAGCGATGTTTGGTGGAAAAGGCAAATCGGCAAGGATAAGGAATTCGTCGGCGTAGAAATCGACTCGACTGAAATCGGTAAGATAGTCCTCATTGCCAAAGGGAAAATCCGAGCAGGCCTGGATTTTTCGAAACTGACCGAAAACGACTTACGCATCCAAAACGACACGCTTTTTGCTACTTTGCCCCCAGCTGAAATCTTCGACATCATCATCAACCCATCTGACATTGAGTTTTTCCATCGTGATGGCGATTATTGGGATGATGCAAGCGTCGCCCAGTTAGTCAGTAAAGGAAAGGATACGATGTATAAGCACGCAATGGATGAAAACATTCTCGAAAAGGCCAACAAATACGGCGTTGAGAAGATGAGCAACATTTTCAAGACCTTTGGTTTCAAGGAAGCAATAGTCTCGATAAAAGAGCCAGAAGCCGTTTCCACATCTATCGAAATCAATCTTAACGAAGGTGAAACCAACACTAATTTATAACACTATGGGTAAAATCAGTTTAATTATCGCAGCCATCGGGCTTTTGGTTGCTTTGCTTTTTGGCCGTTTTCCTGGAATAAAAAAAGACGACGACGAAGCATTGATTGACAACGACCATGTCATTTTATGGTCTGTAATCGGTTACGCACTGCTTGCCGTTGGATTAGGTGCTGCCGTATTCTACTATCTGTAAATTCGACAGCCAAGCCTTGACAACCAGTCTTGCATTCACCACAACAAGACTGGTTGTTTTTCTTTGTCAAAACCACTAATTTTGCCTTCCAAATTACCCGCCATGGACAAACTCATCAAATGCATCTGGATTGCCAACACCGTCGCTGATCGCCGCGACGCGGGCATCACCCTGAAGGAACTGAACGAACGATGGACGCGCGACGGCGACAACGACCCCATCCCCGAACGCTCGTTCCACAACTACCGCCAATACATCGCCGACGTGTTTGGCGTCGACATCGAATGTGACAAAAGCCGCAATGCCTACTACATTCCCCAAGGCGAGCGTGAGGAGATGCTCGGCAACGACCTCAAGATGTGGCTGCTGCACAGCTTTGCCGTCAACAACTGGCTTTCGGCAAACCTCGATTTGCGCAAGTGCGTCCAATTTGAACCCATTCCGGGAGGCATCGAGCATCTGGAGCCACTGATGGAAGCCTTGGAGAGAAACCTCGAAGTCGAAATGCACTACAAACGGTATTATTACACCGACCAATCCAAACGATACCTTCGCAAACCGCTCGCACTGAAGCTGTTCAAGCAACGTTGGTACCTCATCGCCCTCAACGAAAGGGAAGAAATCCGCTGCTTCGCCCTCGACCGCATTGACGATCTCAAAACCACAGAAACGGTTTTCAAGAAGCCCGATGATTTCGACTTGGCGACTTATTTTAAGGATGCTTTCGGCATCTATGTGGAGCCTAATTTGCAGACGGAGGAAATCGTCGTCAAGGCCGACATCGACCAAAGCAACTTCCTGAAAGGCTTGCCCTTGCATCCATCACAACATATCGTGAAGGAGACGGAGAACTATTGCATTTTTTTCTTGGCGACTGAAGCCTTCCTACGACTTCATCCAGCAATTGCTCACGATGAACGCACATATCGAAGTGCTGGAGCCGGTTTCGCTGCGTGAAAGATTCAAGGCCTTGCTGCAAGAAATGTTATCGAAGTATTGAGTGTTTTCTGCATTTTCCTGCCTTTGCAGGCAAATAACTGCAAATTCCTAAATTGAGAAAAGCGAATGTCGAAGCGTGACGCAGGGCAGGGGAAATTTTGGCGTTAAAACAAAACCACACCGTTATTTTTTCCTTTATTTTTGCACCCATAACAATGAAAGAAAGCCATCCGACACAATCAACCATTGCATCAATACTTTATGAGAAGACTTGTTTTCACCGTAATCGCCTTGTTTTTAGGCATCATCGGTTCGACCGCCCAAACCACCATCGACCCTGCGCTACGCGAGGAGATGGGCAAGCGGGGCGATGACGAGAAAATCAAAATCGTCGTCCTGATGAACGAACAATCTGACGCGACGGCATTAAGCCGCGAGGCCAACTTCTTCGCCAACAAACAAGAGCGTCGCGCCTTCGTGGTGGAAACGCTGAAGCGCCAGGCCGAAACCTCGCAAGCCGAGCTGCTTGGCCTGCTTGAGGAGATGAAGCAACACGATATGGTGGCCGACATACAATCGCTCTGGCTCGTGAATGCCATCAGCTGCCAAGCCACCAAAACGGCCATCAACAGCCTTGAGCAACAGCGGAGCATCAAGACTATCGCCTATCGCGAAGAAACCCAATGGATTGCCGATGGTGAGGTCAAATCCGCTGTGAAAAACGGTGACCGCGACATTGCCGAGTTTTTGTACCAAATCGACGTGCCGCCCGTATGGGACTTGGGCTACACGGGCCAAGGTGTGCTCGTCGCCATCATCGATACGGGTGTGCGCCTCGACCATGAGGACTTGGCCGGTCGGTTTTGGGATGGCGGTAGCGAATACCCCAACCATGGCTACGATTTCTATTACAACGACAACGACCCCGATGATATTTACGGCCACGGCACCGAGGTGGCAGGCATCGTTTGCGGAACGGGTGCTGGCGGGACAAAGACCGGCGTGGCTCCCGATGCCACCATCATGGTCTTGAAAGCCTTCAGAGACGACGGCGTTGGCGAAGAGACGCCTTGGGTCGCAGCGATGCAGTTCGCCATTGAGCATGGTGCTGATGTGCTCAACATGTCGTTGGGCCGTCCCAAGCCCGAACCCGCCCAAAAACTGATGATGCGACAGGCCTGCGACAACACTTTGGCTGCTGGCGTCGTTGCTGCAGTTTGCGCTGGCAATGTGGGCTCGGTGCAGTTCATGATTCCCGTGCCGTACAACATCTACACCCCTGGCGACTGCCCGCCGCCCCATCTGCATCCCGACCAAATGGTGAATGCAGGCGGCACGAGCTGCGTGGTTTGCGTTGGCTCCGTTCTTTCCGACAACGGCTTTAACGAAATCTCGTCAATAGGGCCATCGCAATGGATGGATGTGGCCGAATACAACGACTATCCCTACACCGCTGGCAGCACGACGGAAATCGGGCTGATCCGCCCCGACATCTGCGCGCCTGGCAACGACCTCACCACCCTCGACCATGGGAATAACAGCGGCTATACGCTTTTCAGCGGCACCTCGGCTGCCTCACCCTGCGTGGCTGGCACCATCGCCCTGATGCTCTCCAAAAACCCTAATCTGACCCCTGCGCAAATCGACGAAATCTTAGAAAACACCGCCTTGAAGCTCACTGAGCATAAGAGCAACAACTTCGGATCAGGCGTCGTGGATGCCTTGGCCGCAGTCAATGCCGTGGATTACGACAATGTAGAAGAGGCTGAATTGCAGTCGGTTCAGGTGTATCCCAATCCAACCACGGGCAGTTTCACCGTGAGTTGCGAAGGGATGAGCCAAATCGACGTTTATGCCATCGACGGACGTTTGGTGCGCAGCATCTGTGCCGACCGCGATAGCTATCAAATCGATGGCCTAGAAAGCGGTGTTTACATGTTGCAAGTTACGAACGGAAGCTCCAGTTTGGTCCAAAAGATCATTAAAATCTGAGAACCATGAAAAAGCCCTTTTTGATCATCACATTGGCATTAGCAAGCCTTTTTGTTCAAGCCCAAACCATTGACCCAAGGCTGAGCGAGGAAATGAACCGCCGCGCGGAAGACGAGAAAATTGAGGTTTTCGTCTTGATGAAAGCGCAATACGACCGCACACAACTGTGTCGCCAAGCCGATTTCTTTGCTACCAAAGCAGAACGCAAGGCTTTTGTAATCAACGAATTGAAAGCCTTTACCGAGGCATCGCAATACGACCTGAAGCAAATGCTTTCCGAAATGGAGCGTCGTGGCTTGACCACGTCGGCCCAGTCGATTTGGACGGCCAACGCGGTTTACTTTGCGGCCACCAAAGCCGCCATTCAAGACCTTGCGCAAAGGCCTGACATTAAAACGATTGCCTTCTGCCACAAGCAAAACCTGATTCCCGAGACCGAACGGGGCAAGGTGGTAGAAGCTACCCGAGAAACCACGCAAAATGTGCTGATGGTCAATGCCGACAAAGTGTGGGAATTGGGCTATCGAGGCGAAGGCGTTTTGGTTTCCGTCGTCGATTCGGGCGTCAACTACAACCATTTGGACGTGGCCGACCACCTCTGGGACGGTGGCGAGGAGTTCCCGCTTCACGGCGTCGACATCGTGAATGGCGATCTCGACCCCATGGACGACCTCGATCACGGCACACACTGCGCCGGTACCGTTTTGGGCGACGGCACAGCAGGCTCGCTGACGGGTGTGGCTCCCGAAGCCACGCTGATGTGCGTCAAAAGCATTGACTCAACGGGCTTTGGCGGTGCGGTCAACATTTCGAGAGGCATGGAATGGTCAGTGGAGCATGGCTGCGATCTCATCAGCATGTCGTTGGGTATGAGTCTTGCCGAAATGCCCGACAAAGAGATGCTGCGTCGCACATGTGAGTCCGTTCTTGATGCGGGCATCGTGGCGGCTGTCTGTGCCGGCAACGAGGGCCATCTTCAGAACTGGGGCTATGGACCCGTGCCCGACAACGTGCGCGTGCCTGCCAGCTGTCCTCCGCCTTATCTCGACCCCGACCAGCTGGAGAACCCTGGCGGCCTGACCTGCGTGATTGCCGTGGGTGCCGTCGACTATAATGACGTTGCGGCCTATTTCACCTGCGAGGGCCCCGTCACATGGCAAGACTCCGAGTTTGGCGACTATCCCTACAACCCCGGCATCGGCCTCATCCGTCCCGACGTAAGCGGTCCCGGCGTGGCCATCAAGTCGCTCAACTACCTCACCAACGACGGTTACACCAACATGGACGGCACCTCGATGGCGACGCCTTGTGTGGCAGGCATCATCGCCCTGATGCTCCAGAAGAACCCCGAGCTGACCCCTGCTGAGATCTGTCGCATTTTGGAAGAGACCTCCGTCAAGCTCACCGAGCACAAGAGCAACCTCACCGGCGTGGGTCGCGTGGATGCCTTGGCCGCCATCGAAGCTGTGCAGCCTTACGACGGCCTTGCGGAGAACGACGTCAAAGCCACCATCTATCCCAACCCAAGTGCCGACGTTTTCACCATCCGTTGCGAAGGCATGAGACACGTTGAAGTCTATTCCGTGGACGGCAAGTTGGTGAAAAGCCAGCCCACCACCGGCTCGCAATGCCAAATCAGCGGCTTGGATAGCGGCGTTTATGTGGTGAAGGTCATGGCGGACAGCGGCACCGTGACGAAGAGGATGGTGAAACTGTAGTTGGCCAAAACTCCCGACGTCGAATTGAGAGTTTCATGTTGAAATGCCCCATTTTCTTTTGTTTCACGTTATTTTCCGCCAATTCCAGCACCAAATAAGTTAGACTTAAATTCAAATCTATTATGAAGAAAAGTATCCTAACCCTTCTGGCACTGTGCCTTTGCATGATTGGCATAGCCCAAGCTACCATCGACCCATCGCTGCAATGCGAGATGAACCATCGTGGCAACGATGAGAAAATCAGCATCGGCATCATCATGCAGGAGCAAGGCAAGGCTGCGGACTTGCTCGCCGTAACCAACACCTTCGCCACCAACAAGGAGCGACGCGAATACGTAGTGAAAACGCTGAAGCAACAAGCTAAAGCCTCGCAATCCGACCTGCTCAGTCTTCTCGAAGAGATGCAACGCAATGGCATGGTCGGCGACATTCGCCCGCTTTGGATTGCCAATGCCATTGGCTGCGAAGCCAACACACAAGCCATCAACGACTTGGCACAACGCTCCGACATCAAGACCATTTATCATTGCGAAAACACAGTTCTTCCACCAACGACCAATAATGTTGCCGTGCAACCCAACGAAATCACACGCGGCATCGCCCAAAACATACTCATCATCAATGCTGACAAGGTTTGGGAATTGGGCTACACGGGTGAAGGCGTCATCGTAGGTCATCTCGACACGGGCGCCAACTACAACCACCTCGACCTCCAAGGCCGCATGTGGGACGGTGGCGAGGAATTCCCGCACCACGGATACGACGTGTATGAGCAAAACAACGACCCGATGGACACTTGGGGCCACGGCACGCATGTGGCCGGCACCATTTGCGGCACAGGAGCGGCAGGCACACAAACCGGAGCCGCGCCAGGAGCCACATTGATGGAAGTCAAGGTCTTCGCTGACGAGCCGGATGTGGAAAGCAACGAATTTATCCTTTGCGAAGGGATGCAGTTTGCCATGGAACATGGCGCACAGGTGCTCAACATGTCGTTGGGAATGTCGGGCGACAACCAACAATATCGCCGCATGATGCGTGAAGGCTGCGACAGCATGTTGGCAGCAGGTATCGTTGTGGTTTCCACTTCGGGCAACATGGGCCAGTTCCAAAGTTTCATCCCAATACCTTATAATGCTGGCGCACCAGGCACTTGCCCCTCGCCTTGGATCCATCCCGACCAGGCCGTCAATCCTGGTGGGCTGAGCAGCGTCATCTGCGTTGGCTCGACGGAGAACAACGACCAAGTCAGCGCCTTCTCTTCACGCGGGCCGACCACTTGGGCCGATGTGCCTGAATACGCCGACTATCCTTATACCGCTGGCGATGCCACGCAAATCGGCCTCATCAAGCCTGATGTGAGCGCCCCTGGAGGCAACGTGGTTTCGTTGGATTGGACCAATATTGAAGGATACAAGGCTGACCTCGGCACCTCGTTTGCGGCCCCTGCCGTGACGGGAACCATCGCCTTGATGCTCTCCAAAAACCCTGACCTCACACCCGCACAAATCGACGAGATCCTTGAAACCACTGCCGTGAACCCTATCGGCTACAAGAATAATGACATCGGCTCAGGTCGCATTGATGCCTTGGCTGCCATTTTGGCCATGGATGGCTGTGGCCCCGTCGCCAACCTCGACTATACGATTGAGAACGACATCGTTACCCTTACTTGGGAAGGCGATGCCGAGAGCTATCTCGTCTTTGTGGATGGCGAAGAAGCCGGTTCCACGGCCGAGCCCCGCTTCGACCTTGAGCTTGAGGACGGCGACCACGAGTTGTGTGTTGCCCCATCGGAATGTCCCACTCAAAAATCATGCGTTTCCTTAGCCTTCGTGGGCGTTGGCGAAAACGAGCTCCAAGCCAATGTGTATCCCAACCCAAGTGCAGGTGGTTTTACGGTAGAGTGCGAAGGCATGACTGAAGTCAACGTCTATGCCATGGACGGGAAGTTAGTCAAGCAAATCGCCACCGCCAACGGAACGTGCAGCATTGACGGGCTTAGCGATGGCATTTACCTGTTGAAGATTGCAACGGAGAACGGAACACTGAACCAAAGAATTGTGAAATACTGAGAACCATGAAGAAAACCATTTTTATGATTACGCTGGCTTTGGCTTGTATGTTTGCGCAAGCCCAAGTCATCGACCCGCTTTTGCAAGAAGAGATGAACCGCCGCACCGACAGCGAGATGATTGAAATCACCGTTTTGATGAAATCGCGCTGCGATAGGAACATGTTGAACCAACGCGCCTCGGCTTTGCCCACTCGCGCTGAGCGTAGGGCGTTTGTCGTCGACGAACTGAAGCGCTTCACCGAAGCATCGCAACGCGACTTGAAATTGGCTCTTGCCGAAATGCAGCAAAAGGGTGAAGTCACTGCACCGCGCACCCTTTGGATGTCGAACAGCCTTTATTTTTCGGCTACGAAAGAAACCATTTTGGCTTTGGCCAAGCGCGACGACATTGCCCATATTGGCTACAACATTGAGCGAAAATGGATTGAGGATGACGAGAAGTCTACATCATTCAACGAAACCCGCGAAATTACGCCCAACATATTGAAAGTCAATGCCGACAAGGTTTGGGAATTGGGCTACACGGGGAAAGACATCGTGGTTTCAATCATCGATGCAGGGGTCAACTACAACCATTTGGACTTGGCCGACCACCTTTGGGACGGTGGCGAGGCGTTTCCACATCACGGCTACGATGTGCGCAACGACGATGACGACCCGATGGACGACATGGGACACGGCACGCACTGTGCAGGCACAGTGGCTGGCGACGGATCGGCAGGCTCGCAAACTGGTGTGGCCCCCGATGCGCAAATCATGTGCATCAAGAGCGTGAATGCCGACGGAACAGGCGGCGCGGTGAAGTTGGCCGAAGGCATGGAATGGTCGGTGGAGCATGGCTGCGACATTATCAGCATGTCGATGGGCTTGGTGCATCCGAGCGTCACTGAAAGGGAGCTTTTCCGCCGCACCTGCGTTTCCATTTTGGACGCTGGCGTGTCGAGTTTCATTTGTGCCGGCAACGAAGGCTTTGCCCTGGACCAATACCCTATCCCCCAGAACGTGCGCATCCCCGGCAGCTGCCCTCCGCCTTATTTGGACCCCGACCAAATGGCCAATCCCGGCGAGTTGAGCAGTGCCATCGTGGTTGGGTCGGTCGACGACAACGACCAAGCCTCGTTCTTCACCGCCAATGGTCCATGTACATGGCAAGATACCGAGTTTGGAGACTACGCTTACAACCCCGGCATCGGTCTTATCCGTCCCGACGTATGCGCTCCAGGCGAGAGCATCAAGTCGTTGAACTACACCTCCAACACGGGCTATAAGTCGATGACAGGCACCTCTCAAGCAACGCCTTGCGTGGCAGGCATCGCCGCCTTGATGCTCAGCAAGAACCCTGAGCTGTCGCCAGCCGACATCTGCCGCATTCTTGAAGAGACTTCCGTGAAACTCACGCCCACAAAGAGCAACCTCACGGGCGTTGGGCGCGTGGATGCCTTGGCTGCCGTCAATGCTGTGGAGGCCTATGATGGGCTGGATGGAGGCAATGCCAAAGCCAGCATTTACCCGAATCCTACAAAGGATGTGGTGAATATCGAATGTGAAGGGATGACGAATGTCAAGGTCTTTTCGATGGATGGCAAGTTGGTTAAAGTCTTTGGTGTGAATGGGTCACAATGCAAAATCGACGATTTGGAGAGCGGAATATACCTCATTATGATCGAAACAGATAGAGGCGCCTCGCTGAAGAAAGTTGTGAAGTTATAACTCAAAGTTCCTGCTTACTATCACGGTGCGTCTCAGTGTGAGGCGCACCGTGTTTTTTGCTGTTTTCAAACATTTTCCTACCTTTGCGGCAAATAACAAAAACGATCAACTATGTTCAAAGGTCATCCCAAAGGGCTTTACGCCCTCGCATTGGCCAACACGGGCGAACGCTTCGGCTACTACACCATGTTGGCAATCTTCGTGCTTTTCCTGCAAGCCAAGTTCGGCTACAACGAGGCGCAGGCGGGCAACATTTACGGCATCTTCCTAGGATGCGTCTATTTCATGCCTCTCATCGGTGGTATGCTTGCCGACCGTTTCGGCTACGGCAAGATGGTGAAGTCGGGCATCGTGGTGATGTTCCTAGGTTACTTGCTGCTGGCGGTACCTATGGCAACGGCCACGGCAAAGGTCACCATGTTCTCGGCCTTGGCGCTCATTGCTATCGGCACAGGCCTCTTCAAAGGCAACCTCCAGGTGATGGTGGGCAACCTCTACGACGAAGCCAAATATAGCGCCTTCCGCGACAATGGTTTCAGCCTGTTCTACATGGCCATCAACATTGGATCGATGTTTGCACCCATCACGGCTACCAAAGTGACGGACTTGTTCCTCGGCAAGGCGGGTTTCAGTTATGTGCCGCAAATCCCTTCGTTGGCGCACCAGTATTTGGACGGAACGATTTCTGCCAATGCCTTATCTACCTTTGAGGCCTTGGCTGTGCAGCAAGGCGGCAATGTCAACGACTTGGCTGGCTTTGCCAATAGCTATATCGATGCCTTGTCAGGCGCCTATAACTACGGCTTCGGCGTGGCCTGCCTCTCGCTGATCCTCTCGATGGCCATTTACTTGAGCTGTCGCAAGTGGTTCAAGCATGCCGATGTCAACACCAAGCAGGCCAAGGCCATGGAAAGCACCACCGTGAATGTGACGGAACTCTCAAAGGAGCAGACCCGCGAGCGCATCACCGCCCTGGTGATGGTCTTTGCCGTGGTCATCTTCTTCTGGATGTCGTTCCAGCAGGCAGGTCTTTGCCTGACCTATTTTGCCCGCGACTACACGCAAAGCACGGCAAGTGGTTTCACTCGCTTTGGCTTCAATATCTGGTCACTGACGATGGTCGCCATCTCGATTTATACGATGTTTGGGGCTGTTCAGGCCACCAAGCCTTTGAATCGCGGCATCTTATGCGGCATAACTGCGTTTTTGTGGATTATGGCGTGGACGTTCTATCACGTTATGCCCGACCCGATTAACATACTGCCGCAGCAATTCCAGCAGTTCAATCCGTTCTTCGTGGTCGCCTTGACGCCTGTCTCGATGGCGGTCTTTGGTGCTTTGGCAAAGAAAGGCAAGGAGCCTTCTTCGCCGCGTAAGATTGGTTTGGGAATGATTGTGGCTGCGTTGGGCTTCCTTATTTTGGTCGTCTGTTCCTTCCCCTTGGCCAGTCCAGCAGAGCTGAAGGCGCAGGGCGGCGTGAGCAGCACCTTAGTCTCGCCCAATTGGCTGATCAGCACCTATTTCGTGCTAACCTTCGCCGAACTGTTGCTGAGTCCCATCGGCATCTCCTTCGTTACCAAGGTGGCGCCACCCAAGTACAAGGGCATGATGATGGGTCTGTGGTTCTGCGTGACCGCCATCGGCAATTACCTCACCAGCGTCATCGCGCGCATCTGGGGTACCGGTATGCCGCTCTGGATGGTCTGGGGCGTGCTCGTCGTGCTCTGTCTGCTCTCCGCCGTGTTCATTTTCTCGATCATGAAACGGTTGGAGCGGGCAACCTCGGGCTGCTGATATTATTATCTGGTATATCCTTCGGATAGAAATGCCCTGCATTCAACGCAGTTAAATCTGTCAAAAATCTAAATTAAAATCTTCTAAAATCCGTGTCTATACGGCAAATGATTGTCAGACACGGATTTTTCTTTTGATTTTTGAACGATTTTGATGGATTTCTGCCCTTTAGGGCATTCCATAAATCACAATTTGCTAATTTTGCTGCAAATTTTGAAACATGTCAAGAAACGAACAAGAGCTGAAAGGTGTCACGCTGCTGGGCAACCAAAACACGCAGTACAACTATGACTATACCCCCGAGGTGTTGGAGACATTTGAGAACAAACATCCTGAGAATGAATACCTTGTGACCTTGGATTGTCCTGAGTTTACCTCGCTGTGTCCCAAGACGGGTCAACCCGATTTTGGACACATCATCATCAACTATATTCCGCGTACCTTGATGGTGGAGAGCAAGAGCCTGAAACTCTATCTCTTCAGCTTCCGCAACCACGGCGACTTCCACGAGGACTGCGTGAACATCATCATGAAGGACCTGGTCAAGCTGATGGATCCCAAGTATCTGGAGGTCATAGGCCTGTTCAATCCCCGTGGCGGCATCTCCATCAAGCCCTTCGCCAACTATGGCGACGCCGAACACCAGGACATGGTAAAACAACGACTTCTTTGTCATTGCGAGCGGAGCGCGGCAATCTAGACAAAAAGCTTTTACTCTGGATCGCTTCGTTCCTCGCGATGACGCGAAGCGACCACTGAACAACTGAATAACTGAACAACTGACAACTGAAATGAAGGACGCAGTAATCATCATCTCCGGCGGAATGGACTCCACCACAATGCTTTACGAGTTCAAGGACGAAATCGCCTTGGCCATCACCTTCGACTATGGATCGACGCAAAACGGCCGCGAGCGCGTGTGTGCTGTCACCCATTGCCAACGCCTTGGCATCAAACATATCATCGTCCCGTTGGAATTCATGCACCGCTATTTCAAGAGTGCCTTGCTGATGACCGCCGACGACATCCCCGAAGGCAACTACAACGACGAGAATATGAAATCGACGGTGGTGCCGTTCCGCAACGGCATCATGTTGGCCATCGCTTGCGGCATTGCTGAAAGCAACGGCCTGAAGCGGGTGATGATTGCCAATCATGCCGGCGACCATTCGATTTATCCTGACTGCCGTCCGGGCTTCGTCAATGCGATGTCGGAGGCCATGTCAGCTGGGACGTACGATGGAATTACGGTTTTTGCGCCTTACACCCATCTGAGTAAAGCTGAAATAGCCCGTCACGGCAAGGCTTTGGGCCTCGACTACAGTGAGACCTATTCGTGCTACAAAGGCGGCGAGAAGCACTGCGGCAAATGCGGCACCTGCCGCGAGCGTATTGAAGCCTTGCGCGAAGCTGGCATCGACGACAAAACCGAATATGAAAATTGAAAGTACGGCTGCCACACTGTGACAGCCCTACAACTGATAACTGAACAACTACAAACTGATAACTGAATATGTATTACGTCAGAAAAACCCTGGAAATATCCGCATGTCACCAGCTCTATCTCGACTATGAGAGCAAATGCGAGAACCTGCACGGTCACAACTGGAAAATCAATGTGTTTTGCCGCGCCGAAAAGTTAGACAGCAATGGCATGGTTTTCGACTTCACCGAAATCAAGCGATTGATTCACGGGAAGATAGACCACACCAACATCAATGAAGTGTTGGACTTCAATCCGACGGCGGAAAACCTCGCCAAGTGGATTGTCGACACCGTCCCGAACTGCTATCGTGCCGACGTGTGGGAGTCGCGCGACAACAAGGCTTCCTACATCAAGGACGATGCACCGCAAATTTTTGATTGATTTTATGGTCACAAAACCTGCAAAACCGACAAAACCTTTTTTTTAAGTTGAGGGAAGCACGCCAACCGGCTGCTTCCTGGCGGCAAGCGGTTGCGAGCCGCCACATATTTAATCATTGTTTTGTAAGTTTTGTGATAAAAAAGAAAGTGATGTATCGGATAAATGAGATATTCTACTCTCTTCAAGGCGAGGGCTTCCACTCCGGAACGCCCGCCGTCTTCGTGCGCTTCAGTGGCTGCAACCTGCGTTGCGCTTTCTGTGATACGCAGCACCAAGCAGGGGAGATGCTGTCATTGCAAGAGATTGTTGATGAAGTCAATAAATACCCTAATGTGCCATTGCTTGTACTGACGGGCGGGGAACCTTCTTTGTTCATTGACGAGGCTTTTGTTGCGGAACTAAAACAAAAGACCCACAAGACCATTGCCATCGAAACCAATGGGACGCGACCTTTGCCGAGCAGTTTGGATTGGGTAACGCTTTCCCCAAAATCAGCCTTTGAGGGTGGCGATTTGGAACCTCGTGTTTTGAAGCAATGCGATGAGTTGAAAGTTGTTTATCTTGGTCAGGATTTGGCGCAATATAAGGATATTGTGGCCAAACATCGTTTTTTGCAGCCGTGCTTTTGTGAAGACGAAACGGAACGTCTTGCCAACATGAAAGCCTGCGTCGAAGCCGTGATGCAGAACCCAGGCTGGCGGCTTTCTATGCAGATGCATAGAGTTTTGAATATTCAGTGACTAGATTGCTTCGTCGTTCCTCCTCGCAATGACGTCACGGACACGCTTCGCGTCATTGACTCCGTCGAATGCAGAGCATTTGCGAGGAACGAAGCAATCCAGATTGTAGATTATTTGTGAGGCCTAAAGTTTCTCCTCGGCTCGCTGTACACCAAAAACACGGCGGGCTTTTTGTTTAAGTCGCCTTTAAAAGCTTTCCATTCTCCGATGCTTTGGCTGATGATGAATTCGTCGTCGCAGGTGAGGTTGCTGGCGACGCAAAGCATGGTGGTAGGGTGGAGGTTTTTGCACAAGTCCTGAATCATCGCATTGTTGCGGAAGGGTGTCTCGATGAACAGCTCGGTCTCGTTGTTGGCTGTCGACCTACGCTCCAAGTCCTTGATGGCATTCTGTCTCTCGGGGCTTTTGATGGGTAGGTAGCCATGGAAGGCGAAGGCCTGACCATTGAAGCCTGAAGCCATCAAAGCCAAAATCATCGCATTCGGCCCGACCAAGGGAACCACTTGGATGCCTGCGGAATGGGCCAAGTCGACGACCAATGCACCAGGGTCGGCCACGCAGGGCGTTCCAGCCTCCGACATCAGTCCCATGTCCTCGCCTTGCAAGCAGGCACCGAGGTGTTCCATCAGGTCGAGGTTGCGGGCGTTGTGCTTGTCGAGCTCGATGAACTCGATGTTGTCGATGGCATTGTCCATCCCGATGCGGCTCAGCACACGGCGCGAGGTGCGGGTGTTCTCCACAACGAAGTGCTTTAAGCGACGCACGATTTCAAGCGTGCCGGCGGGGATGACTTGCTCGGGTTTCGTGGCGCCAAGCAGGTTGGGCACGAGATAGAGTTTTCCGAAGTTGTTGGTCATAGGATTTATTGCAAGGCGATTTTCTTCTCGATGTCGGCAAACATCACCTTAAACTGCTTGTCGGTCTCCAGCTGGTTGGCGATGGTCTTGCAGGCGTGATATACCGTGGCGTGGTCTTTTTTGCCGCACTGCTGCCCAATGGAAGCCAGACTTGCATTGGAGTATTTCTTGGCCAGATACATGGCGATTTGTCGGGCCTGCACCACTTGGCGTTTGCGCGTGTTAAGGGCCATCTGCTCGGGCGAGATCTTGAAATAGTCGCACACGATGTTGATGATGTATTCCACCGACACCTCCTTAACGGTGTTGCGCACAAACCGTTCGATGATTTGCTGCGCCATGTCGAGGGTGATGGATTTCTTGTTGAGCAGCGACTGCGCCATGAGCGAATTCATCACGCCTTCCAACTCGCGGATGTTGTTGCGTACGTTGCTGGCGATGTATTGCACCACTTCGTCGGGGAAGGTGATGCCGTTGTCGTAGAGTTTCTCACGGATGATGGAGGTGCGCGTCGGCAGGTCGGGTGCCTGAAGGTCGGCGGTCAATCCCCATTTGAAGCGTGAAAGCAGCCGCTCTTCCATGCCTTGCAGGTCCGACGGGAACTTGTCGCTGGTGATGACAATCTGCTTGTTGTTTTGCTGCAAGTGGTTGAATATATGGAAGAACACGTCCTGTGTGCCACTCTTTCCCGCAAGGAATTGAATGTCGTCGATGATGAGCACGTCAATCATCTGGTAGAAGTTGATGAAGTCGGGGCGGTTGTTGTTCTTGTTCGCAGTCACGTATTGGGTTGAGAGCTGCTCGGCTTGCACATAAAGCACGGTCTTCTCGGGGTGCAGGCGCTTGGCTTCCAATCCGATGGCATGGCAGAGGTGAGTTTTGCCCAAGCCTGTGCCGCTGTAAATGACCAAGGGGTTGAAGCCGCCCTTCCCTGGGTTTTTGGCCACTTCGTAGCCGGCACAACGCGCCAAACGGTTGCAGTCGCCTTCAATGAAATTTTCGAAGGTGTAGTTCTCATTGAGCTGCGAGTCGATTTGGAGCTTCTTTAGCCCGGGGATGACAAAGGGGTTGATAGGCCCTTGTGACAAACGCTCAGGTGCCGGTTGCCCAATGGGGTTTTTGGGGAAGTTGCGGTTGGAGCTGGGTAGGGTGATGGACCCCGAGCTGGTGGAGCTGTCGACAGGCATGGTGTAGGCCAGCTTGCCTTTCGCACCCACGAATCTCTTGATGGCCGTCCTGAGATGGTCGATGTAATGCTCCTCAAGATACTCGTAGAAAAACTGGCTGGGTACCTGTAGCGTGAGCACGTTGTTGGATAGCGAAACGGGCACGATGGGTTCGAACCAAGTCTTGTAGGCTTGCTCCGTGACGTTGTCCTTAATCACAGACAGACACTTATTCCATATCTCCACATGGATGCCAGTCATCGGAAATTCGTTAATTATTTGTTGTTCAATTTATTTTTGTGCTAGAAACAGGCATGTTTTTGCTCTGTTTTTGACCTTGCAAAGGTATATGATTAATTGTTTATAAAAAAATTAAAAAGCTATTGTTTTTCGATTTTCTTTTTCCTATACTACGAGATTTTCTGATTTGTCGAAGTGGAAAATCTTGTAAGTTGTTTATTTACAAAGTTTTAATATGTGTTATTTTTACCCCGAATAAATTGTTGAATTTTTCGAAAATTCTTGAAGCGCCATTTTTTCTTGTTGAAAACTCCAAATAGCAGTCTAATTCAAAGCGGGGATTCAACTGCTCCAAGTCTTCCTCTTTCATGATGCGCATCACCTCGTTCATGAGAGGGTATTCAAACTCCAAACTGTAAAATTCATTTATGGTTTTCTCCACAACTTGCGCATTGTCAAGAGCATCACGGGCGGCGGTTTTGTAGGCGTTGATGAGTCCTGAAGTACCTAATTTAATGCCACCGAAGTACCTTGTCACGACGACGCAGACGTTGGTGACGTCTTTCGAGAGGATCTGGTTGAGGATGGGTTTGCCCGCCGTGCCCGATGGCTCGCCGTCGTCGCTGGAACGGAAGGTTTTCTTGTCGGGACCGACCATATAGGCAAAGCAGTGATGGCGTGCATCGAAGTATTTTTTCTTGATCTCAGTGATAGCGGCCTTAGCCTCGTCCTCGCTCATCACGGTGAAGGCTTCTGCTATGAATTTGCTGCCTTTCTCCTTGTAAAGACCGTCGCCACGAGTGGCCAGCATGTTATATGTGTCGTCTTGTGTCATGGCTTGAGGGTGATGAGGATGACGGCGAGGATGGCAATGGCCAGGCCCATGTAGTTCTTCCAAGTGAGCTTTTCCTTGAAGAGGAGCCATCCTGTGAGGGCGGTGAGACAGACCACACCTATATTATATACGGGGAACAGCACCACGTTGTCGAAGCAACGCATGGCGTTATAGACGCAGAAGGTGGAGAAGAAGTTGATGACGCCGAGCGTGATGCCTCCAATCGCGTTTTTCCATTGCCATTTCGACTTGCTTCTGATAAGGTCAAACGCCACGACGAGGAACCCGAATAGCATGGCGATGAAATAGATGAAGGCAATCATGAAGCCCATGTCGTCGCTCGAGTTTTGTTGCTCGGTGAGCTTCATCAGGATGTCGCCCGTGCCTGTCCCGAAAAAGATGAGAACGGGTAATAACCAATTGATTTTGATGTCTTTATTAGTTGCGTTTTTCCCTCCTACCACCAACACCAACGCCACCAAAGCCAATACGATGCCCATCGTGGCAACGAAGTTCAGCTTCTCGCTGAACAGCACCACGCCCGCCAGGGTGGGCAGCACCACCGACAGCTTGCTCGATAGCGAAGTCACCGTCACGCCCGAGCGTTGCGTGGAGGCCGTCATCAGCAGGTAGGTGAAGATGAACCAGAAGCCTGTCAAGATGGAGAGGCCAAACCATGGCTCGCTGACCAACTGCGCCGGTGTGTCGAACTGCTTGCACATCAGAAAGCCAGTGCCTGCCGCAAAGACATAGTTCCACATCAAAGCCTGGTGGTTGTCGAGCTTGAAACGCTCGAAGAGGCGCATCGCAACGAAGACGCCGGTCGAGAATACTATGGCTAAAACCAGGTATAGCATATTGTGCAAAATTACGACAATTTGTGAGACTATCGACAAACGCGTAAAAAAATAGGGGCGCAATTGCGTCCCTATTATGGGATTGTAGGGCTGTCATATTATGGCAGCCCTACAAGATTATTTCACGGGATGATCCTTGGCAAACGCGGCCAGGCGCTCGGCGAGAATCGGAATCTCTTCCCTCTGGATGAGCGAGGTGCAGGCGCGGATGCCTTGCTTGGTGCTGCCGCAGGTGTCGAGTGAGATGCCGGAGACGCCGTAGTAGAGCATCTCTTCCACGAGGTCGGCACCGGTGAAGCCCGGGTAGCAGAAGGTGAAGTAGAAGCCGTCGGCGATGGGCTCACCGCAGTCTTTGTCGTAGGTGATGTAGAAGCCGTTGTCGGTGAAGGCTTTCTTCATCAGTTTGGCTTTGCGGCCGTATTCCAGCACGTCGTCGCGGTAGCAGTAGGTGCCGTCGTTGACGGCCTTCATCACGGCGGCAAGGGCATATTGGGCCGAATGCGAGGTGCCAGAGCTCAGCGGGTGCAAGGCACCGAAGAGGATGGCTCTCAGGAAGACCTCTTGTCCGCAGAAGGCTTTCAGGTCGGGATAGTGGCGTGCGGCCAGCTTGTTGCTGATACCGATGATGGCGCAGCGTTCGCCAGCATAGCTGAAGGCCTTCGAGCTGGAGATCATCAGGATGTAGTTGTCGGTGTACTTACCCACGCTGGGTTGGTAAGGCTCCACGCCCGGGTGGCTGTAGTCCTTGCGGAAGTCCATGCCGAAGTAGGCGAGGTCTTCCATGACGATGACGTCGTACTTGTTGGCCAGTTCGCCGATGATGCGCAGCTCCTCGTCGGTGAGGCACACCCAGGTCGGGTTGTTGGGGTTGGAGTAGAGCAGGCTGTGGATGTTGCCCTTGCTCAGCACCTCTTCCAGTTTGCCGCGCAGCTTCTCGCCACGGTATTCGTAGATATCGAAATGCTCCATCGGGATGCCGAGGACCTTGTTCTGGAACTTATGCACAGGGAAGCCCGGGTCGATGAAGAGCATGGTGTTCTTCTTGACGTTGGTGTGGCCAGCGATCATGAACGAGGCGAAAGCGCCTTGCATGGAGCCGACGGTCGGCACGCAGTTGGCGGCGTCGACGTCGAGGTCCAGAAAGTTCTTGATGAAGCGCGAGGCCTCTTTCTTTAATATAGGTGCACCGTCGATGGGCGGGTAGTTGGCGGCCACGCCATCCTGCAAGGCCTTGATTTGGGCTTCGACGCCCACCTTGGCTGCGGGCAGACCGGGGTTGCCGATCTCCATGTGGATGAACTTCTTGCCGCAGGCGGCTTCGATGTCGCGAGCCAACTTGTTGATTTCACGGATGCCAGCCTTGCCGATGCAGGGCAGACCACTTTCTGCAAAGAGTTTCTTCGCTAATTCTTGGGGTACGATATTGTGTTGCATCATATCTGTTTTGGTTTGTTTTGCTCGTTTTAATTGGAACGGCAAAGATAGGAAATTATTTGAGACATGCAAAAATAAAATGATTAAGTCTTTACCGTGGTAACTGTAGTTTTCCTATTTTTGCACTTGCAAGCCTCACGGCAGACTATCGCTCTGCAAATCTAGGTTTGTCCTTAGATAGCATATCATTAAATTCCAAATACTAATGAAAAAGCAATTGTTACTTGCCTTAGCCTTGATGATGGGCTTCTTGCCCGTCAAGGCACAAGATGAAAAGAAAGAAGAAGGATTCCAGTTTACTACAATCAAGGAAATTCCAATCACGGCCGTTCGCGACCAACATCGCTCTTCCACTTGCTGGGCCCATTCCGGCATTGCCCTGATGGAAGCCGAAGCACTCCGCATCAAGGGCGTTGACGTCGACCTCTCCGAGATGTATGTTGTCAGCCATTCCATGATGGATCGTGCGGAAAAATATGTCCGTCTGCACGGCAACGCTAGCTGGGCACCAGGCGGCAAGTGCGGCGACGTGCTTTACTGCTTGGAACACTATGGCTTCGTCCGTCAGGAAGACATGCCTGGCAACCGTTATGGCGGAACCTTGCCCAATCACACCGAACTCGACCTCGTGGCCACAGGCTATGTGAAAGCCCTTGCCAAAAGTGACATCAGCAAACTCAGCCCCGTGTGGAAAGAAGGCCTGCAAGGCATTTATGATGCCTATCTTGGCAAATATCCTGAAAAGGTGAATGGCATGACGCCACAAGAATATGCCAAGTCGTTGGGCCTCGAAGCCGACAACTACATCACCCTCACCTCTTTCACGCATCATCCTTTCTATGAGCCTTTTGCACTTGAGATCGAAGACAACTGGCGTGGTTGCCCTTATTATAACTTGCCTATCGACGAACTGATGGAGGTCATGCAATATGCCATCGACAAAGGCTACACCTTCCAATGGAGTGCCGATGTCAGCGAGCAAGGCTTCACTCGCGATGGCATTGCTGTCTGCCCCGATGCCGAGAAAGCGGCCGAACTCTCAGGCTCCGACATGGCACATTGGTTGGGCATGTCGGCGGCAAATCGTCGCAACGAATTGACATCCAAGCCGATGCCAGAGATTGAAGTCACACAAGAGATGCGTCAGGAAGCCTTTGATAACTGGGAGACTGGCGACGACCATGGTCTGCTCATCTTTGGCAAGGCCAAAGACCAAAACGGCAAAGAATACTTCATGGGCAAGAACTCGTGGGGCGACAGTGGCAAATACCACGGCATCTGGTACGTCTCTGAGACTTTCGCCAAATACAAGACCATGAACATCGTCCTGCACAAGGACGCACTTCCTAAGAACATCGCCAAGAAACTCGGTGTGAAATGACACGCTAAAGAAGCGCTAAATAAAACGCAAAACCCGCTGAAACCAGCGGGTTTTGTTGTTGGTGGGACGTACTGGACTCGAACCAGTGACCTCTGCCGTGTGAAGGCAGCGCTCTAAACCAACTGGGCTAACGTCCCTCCGTTGAATAAAAAAACGCCGTCGGGCGTTTCTGTGGGGCGAACAAGGATCGAACTTGTGACCTCATGCCTGTCAAGCATGCGCTCTAAACCAACTGAGCTACCGTCCCAAATGCGGGTGCAAAAATACGGCTTTTTCAGTTTTTTTCTTTCTTTTTTTGAAAAAATTCTATCTTTGTGCAATTAAATCTATATGTTATGAAGTTTAAGAGCTTATTAATCAGCTTGTTCCTTGTTTTAGGAACGCTTTCGGCTTCGGCCCAGGAGAAGAAGAATTTTGAATTGGAAGACCTTTATCAGCGTGGAACATTCTACGCAAAGAGCGTGCGCGGCATGAACTCGATGAAGGACGGCAAGACCTACGCCTCCTTTGAGAGAGGTGAACTCAACATCTACAATTATAAGACAGGCAAATTGGAGAAGACCCTGTTTGGCATCAGCGACCTCACCGTGCATCCCGATTCGCTACCCATTGGACTGCAAAACTACGAGTTGAGCCAAAACGAAGATAAGATGCTGTGCCTCACCGATATGGAGAGCATCTACCGCCATTCGTTCCATGCCAATTATTATGTTTATGACTTCGCCACTAAGACCTTGCAACCCCTTTCGAAGAACGGCAAGCAACGTCTGGCTACTTTCTCGCCTGATGCCACCAAGGTCGCCTTTATGCGCGACAATAACCTGTTCATCAAGGACTTGAAGACAGGGGAGGAGAAGCAGTTTACCACCGACGGTCTCTATAACCATATCATCAATGGCGCGCCCGACTGGGTCTATGAAGAAGAGTTCAGCTTCTCGCAGGGCTTCTACTGGTCGCCCGACAGCAAGAAGATCGCCTTTATGAAGTTCGACGAGAGCAACGTGCGCGAGTTCCAGATGGAGGAATTCGAAGGCCTCTATCCCGAATGGTATAGCTTCAAATATCCCAAGGCCGGCGAGGACAACTCCATCGTCGAGATTTATGTCTACGACCTCGAAAACGGCAAGACGGTGAAGATGGATACGGGCAAGGAAACCGACATCTATCTGCCTCGTATCGCCTGGACCAAGGACGCCAATGTGCTGGCCATCCAACGCCTCAACCGCCATCAGAACCATCTTGAGATCCTGGCCGCCGACGCCACCACGGGTAAGAGCCGCGTGTTCTACGACGAGACCAACGACTATTACATCGACATCACCGACGACTGGCATTTCCTCGAGGACGGCAAGACCTTCCTGATGACCTCTGAACGTAGCGGCTACAACCACATCTACCTCTGCACACTCGACGGCAAGCAGGCAAAACAACTTACCGACGGACCATGGGACGTGACCAGCGTCTACGGCTTTGATGGCAAGGAGGTTTACTTCCAAGCAGCCAAGAACACTCCCACCGACCGCCAAATCTATGCTGTCAACCTGAAGGGTAAGATGCGCGAGGTGATTGGCCGTGAGGGTACCAACAATGCTACTTTCAGCAACGACTTCAGCTACCTTATTAATGTTAACTCCAGTATCAGCCAACCTCGTCAGTATGAGCTTTACACCAACAAGGGTAAGCTAGTGCGCGTGCTTGAGGACAACCACGAGTTCGCCGAGAGAATCAAGGATTACAACCTCGGAGAGAAGAAACTCATGAAGATCAGCGACCCGGCCTTCGTGCTGCCCGATGGCACCCAAGTCGACGTGGACGCCTGGCAGATTCTGCCTCCCGACTTCGACCCCGCCAAGAAATACCCTGTGTTGATCTATGTGTATGGCGGTCCTGGTCACCAGACGGTCAACAACTCGTGGGCCGACAGCGACTACTGGTGGCTGCAGATGCTTGCCCAGCATGGCATCATCAGCGTGTCCATCAACAACCGCGGCAGCGGCGCACAAGGTGAGGTGTTCAAGAAGATGACCTACCTGCAACTGGGTAAATATGAGACGGAAGACATGATTACCTTGGCCAAATACATGGCCAAGCAGCCTTATGTGGATGGCAGCAGAATCGGTATCTATGGCTGGAGCTACGGTGGCTTCATGGCTGCCAACGGCATCACCAAGGGCGCCGACGTCATCAGCACCGCAGTGTCGGTGGCTCCTGTGACCAACTGGCGTTACTACGACAACGTCTACACCGAGCGTTTCATGCGCACACCTCAAGAGAACCCCGACGGCTATGACCTCAACTCACCCGTCCACAACACGGAGCTCATCAAGGGTAATTACCTGCTTTGCCATGGCAGCGGCGACGACAACGTCCACTACCAAAACGCCATGGAACTCATCAAGGCCATGATCTCGAATGGCAAACAGTTCGACCTGATGATTTATCCCAACAAGAACCACGGCATCTACGGCGGCTACGAATATGGCGCTGGCGAGTGCCGTATGCACCTATTCAATAAAATCAACAGTTTCTTGTTTGAGCACTTGCTTGGAGAATAAGGTAGAACGCTTTCGTCAAATAATAGCGATTCATAACTAAGCGCATGAGCAACAACGACCGCCGCAAAGGTAGCATAACCTTTGCGGCGGTTTTTGTTTAAAAAAACACTTCCGTGATTTTACTTTTCTATCTTTGCAGGGTATTATAACTGTCAAGAAAGAAAAATGCACGACGACCGCGACATCATCAAGGCCATCCGCAGGCAGCCCGAACAAGGCTTCAGGCAGCTATTGCAGCGCTATCAACAACCTGTCTATTGGTATGCGCGCCGTATGGTGGTGTCGCATGCCGATGCCCAGGACGTGATGCAGGAGACTTTTATCCGGGTCTTTCGCTCATTTGGCCAGTATGATGAGCGCCAGCCGTTCAACGCTTGGCTGTACCGCATCGCCACCAACGAGGCCCTAAGGCTCTTGGGCAAGCGCAAAGGCGTGGCAGAACTTTCGTTGGACGACACCTCCGATGACCTCTTCGACTTGAAAGCCGACGAGTATGTTGATTACGGCAATGTCGAGGCGGTGCAGCTGCAAAAGGCCATCCTTGCGCTGCCCGCCAAGCAGCAGATTGCCTTCAACCTGCGCTATTACGACGAGCTGTCGTATGAGGCCATCGCCCAAATCACGGATTCGACGGAAGCCAACGTGAAGGCCAACTACCATTATGCCAAGGAAAAGATTGTAAACTACTTGAAAACAAACGATTAGACATGGAAAAAGATTTGGAGAAAATGAGCAAAACGATGCCTTACACCGTCCCCGAAGGCTTCTTCGACGAGATGGAAGAGCGCCTGATGCAGGAAGTGGCACCGAAAAAGACGAAGTCGAAGGCCCGTAACGTGGTGCTTTGGACGAGCCTCGCCGTGGCCGCGTCGTTGGCCCTGTTGCTCGTGTTGCGACAAGGATGGCACAAAACCGACGATGCTTCGTTTGAGCAAGTGGAGATGACCTTCAACCAACTCAGCGACGGCGACCAACAGCTCATGCTGGAGCTGTTTGAGGAAATGGATGAACTTGACAATTATTAAATACAAAAAGTATAACCTATGAAAAACTTGTTGAAAATCAATTTGGTAGCTGTTTTTGTATTGGTGCTTTGTACCTTGGGAACGGCACAAGACAAACAGCAACACATGAATCGTGAAAAGTTGGCAAAAAAACAAGCCAATTACATTGCCACACAGATGGCTTTCGACGAAACGACCACAAAGCGTTTTACGGAGACTTATTGCGCCTACCAGCAAGAGCTGTGGGCATTAGGTCCCAATCACAAGGAAGTGCCTACCAATGATGAAGAAGCCGAGCAGGCCATCAAGGAGCGCTTCGAACGCAGCCAACAAATCCTCAACCTGCGCGAGAAATATTATGGCGAGTATAGTAAATTCCTGTCTCAGAGTCAAATACAACAAGTTTATAAGCTGGAACGCCAGACTATGAACCGCCTGCACAAGCATCGTGGTCATAACCGAAAAAACCACGAAGGCCAATAAATCAACACGTTAGCTTAGAAGGTGTGCCCGAAGTTGATGAAGAAACCGTATGATTTTGTGGTGGTGGTGGCGTTGAGCTTGTAAAGGTTGAGGAAACCATAACGGCCGCCAAGTGAGACAAAGAAATGCTTAATGTCCATTTCGATGCCAGCCATGGCATATACATTAAAACGGTTCATGTAACCATTTTCGCCGTACCATTCGCGTTGTGATTCGTGGTTCAAGGGAAAGGTTGTCGTTTCGCTGGTTTTGCCATTAATGCCCCAACTTAACATAGGGCCGACAAAGGGACTAAAGGTGACTGTTTCCCCTGCAGGGATGCTGTATTTCAGCAGGATGGGGATGTCAATGGACATCTGCCGCTCTTTTGTTAAGTCGTGGATGAATATGGAACCTGCCCAATAGTGTTTTGCCGAATCCCTAAGATTCATCCTGTACTGTGCGCCTGCGGTGAGGCATAGGTTTTTGTAGAGGCTGAAATTCCAGCTTACACCGAAGTTGAAGCCGTGGAAAAATAAAGTGGTGTCATAAGAGGGTGACTTTGTGTTCATGATTTCGGGCGCATAACCAGCATAGAGATTCAACTGGGCTTGTGCCTTCTCCGTGCAGAACAAGGCCGCGAGGAAAGCCAAAACGACAAGTGTCTTTTTCATGGTATGTGGTTTTGTTGTTTACAATCAGGTTCTTTCTACAAAGATACACATTTTTTTGAATATAGCCTGTCTTTTCTCGGTTTTTACCCTTCTTTCGGCTCCACATGCACGACCACGTGGGTCTCTTCGCCATATCGCTGCCGCAAGATGTCTTCCACCTCCGAGGCCTTGTCGTGGGCTTCCTTGAGGCTGATGCCGCCATCCATAAGGATGTGCAGCTCGATGGCGTAGTGGTTGCCGATGCGCCTTGTGCGCAGGTCGTGCGGCTCGGTGACGCCATCAACACCTCTTGCTAAACTCAAGATTTCGTCCTCCACTTGGTCGGGCAACGACTGTTCCATCAGGTCGCCAATGCCGTTTTTGAGGAGGTCGAAGGCCACCTTGACGATGAAGGCGCCCACCACCACCGAGGCCACCGGGTCGAGGATGACCCAACGCTGGCCTAGGAAGATGGCACCGCCGATGCCTATTGCCGTACCGATGGACGACAGCGCGTCGCTGCGATGATGCCAGGCGTTGGCTTCCACCGCCTTTGAGTCCAGCTGCTTTGCCTTGATGATGGAATAGCGGTAGATGGCCTCTTTCAACACGATGGAGACGATGGCCGCCCAAAACGCCAGCATGCCTGGCGCCTCAAGAGTCTCCCCATTGGCCCATGACGCAATCTTCACCGCGCCTTTCACGATAATGCCGATGGCGACGGCCATCAAGGCGATGCCGATGATGGTCAGTGCCAAGGTCTCGTATTTACCGTGACCGTAGTCGTGCGACTTGTCCTGCGGCTTGTTGCTGATTTTGACAAACACCAACACGATGATATCCGTCACGAAGTCGGAGAGCGAGTGGACGGCATCGGCAATCATGGCCGAGCTGTGACCGATTACCCCTGCTACAAACTTGAAAAGCAGTAGGATAACGTTCACAGCCCCGCCAACGAGGGTCACTTTGTAGATTTCTTTTTCCCTGTTCATGTTTGCCGTAGGTTAAGCAATCACATCTGCTTCAGTTGCTCCACATAGTCGTCGATGCGGTGCAGTTCTTCTGGAATGTTGATTTCCTGAGGGCAGTGTTCGGTGCATTGGTTGCAGCCGATGCAGTGACTGGCCTGACGCATCCCGGGGATGTTGCGGTCGTAGCCGATGAGGAAACGTTTCCTCGCCTCCCAAAATGCTTTCGCCTCTCGGTTACCCGTCGGCATCTTGCCTTGGATGATACTCTCGTTGTAGTAGGCAAACACGGCAGGGATGTTCAAACCGTAAGGGCATGGCATGCAGTAGTTGCAGGCGGTGCAAGGCACGGTCTTCAGTTTGATGAACAATTCTGCTACCTGCATCAAAAACTCGTCTTCTTCGGGCTTGATGGGGCGTAAGGGAGAATAGGTCTCGATGTTTTGCACCAAGTGTTCCATGTATGTCATGCCACTCAGCACGGTGAGGATCCCTTCTGGTGTGCCGGCAAAACGGAAGGCCCAACGGGCGACAGGCGTCTCGGGCTCGCGTTCTTTCATCTGCTTCACGATGTGGTCGGGCTGCTTGGCAAGGCCTCCTCCAAGCAATGGCTCCATAATCACTGCGGGGATGCCACGACGGTGCAACTCCTCGTAGAGGTATGATGAGTTGACGCCTTCGCCTTCGATTTCTCCGAAACTCCAGTCCACATAGTTCAATTGGATTTGCACAAAATCCCAATGGTAGCGGCCTTCGTCGTGCCATTGCATCATGGTGTCGAACAGCTTTGGGTCGCCGTGGAACGAGAAACCGAGGTTGCGGATGCGGCCAGCCTTTTTCTGCTCCACGAGCCAGTCGAGGATGCCGTTGTCCATGAAGCGCGCGTTGAACATCTCCATACTGTTCAGCTCTTTGTTGGAGCCGCCGATGCTGTGCAAAAGAAGATAATCGATGTAATCGGTCTGTAACTTCTTGAGCGAGTTCTCGAACATGGCCTTGGAACTTTCCGTGTCCCATGTCGACGGGCTGAAGTTGGAAAGTTTGGTGGCAATGTAATACGAGTTGCGCGGATGGCGCGACAAGGCGATGCCCGTGGAGGTCTCGGAATAGCCTCTCGTGTAAACGGGTGCGGTGTCGAAGTAGTTGACGCCATGGGCCAAGGCATAGTCCACCTCCTCGTTGACCATTTCCTGGTCAATACGGGCATTGGGGTCTTTTCGCATGTCAGCGCCATTTTCGATGGGCAGGCGCATCATGCCGTAGCCCAAGAGCGACACTTTGTCGCCCGAGTTGGGGTTGATGCGGTAGGTCATCTCACCTCGGCCGTCGATAACGTTTTTGGTGACGATGGGTGTTTCATTGTCGTTGTTTTTGCAGGCGGAGAGCACCACCGAGGTTGCCACGGCCGCGCCGCCTATATGTTTTAGAAAATCTCTTCTATCCATTTTGTTTAGTTTAGAGTTTAGTGTTTAGAGTTTAGAGTTGAGGTATCAGATGGCTTGAGGTTGTCAACTTTCAATTCTCAATTCTCAATTCTCAGTTATCAATTGATGTGGTGCATTTCGTTCCCTTCCACGTAAATGGCACTGAACGGTCGGGCAGGGCAGAGGTTCTCGCATGCGCCGCAGCCGATGCATTTGTTTTCGTCCACGGCAGGCACTTGCACCGTTCCGTTAGGACCTTCGTAGTCAATCATCTGGATGGCACCGGTAGGGCAGTGGCGAGCGCAGTTGCCGCACGATACTCCGTCGGTCAAGACCACGCAGTTTTCCTTCACCCAAACGGCATGGCCGAGATGGATGCTTGTTTTTTCCTCTCTCGAAATGGGCTTGATGGCACCTGCGGGGCAAACATGGCTGCACATCGTGCATTCGGGACGGCAATAGCCGCGCTCGAACGACATGGTGGGCTGCATGAAGTGCATCAAGTCGGTGGAAGGACGCAACACGTTGTTAGGACAACTCGAAACGCAGAGTTGACAAGCCGTGCAGTGTTTTTGCATGTGACGTGCTGAAACCGATCCTGGAGGCGTGATGGGTGTCTGGCGTTTTGGAGCCTTCTTATCCTCGATGACAGCCAATCCACCGTCCACTTTCATCTGGGTCTGGGCCAAAGCCGCTGAGGTCCCAGCTACTGCTGCGCCAACGAGGAAGGCACGGCGCTCCGTGTCGACGGGTTTGGGTGCGGCAACGGGCTTTTTTGCTGTATAATGTAAAGCGTCGAACTTGCACTTGTCCAAACAGTCGCCGCAGACCACGCAACGCGAGTAATCCACTGTGCCGTTCTTGAAGTCGATGGCTTGGGCCTTGCAGTTCTTCTCGCACATGCCGCAGTGTTTGCATTTGCTGTCGTCGAAACGCACCTTGAACAGTGAAAAACGCGAGAAGAAACTAAGCACGGTGCCGACGGGGCAGATGGAGTTGCAGTAGATTCGGCCTTTCCAGATAGCCAAACCGCCTAATATAATTAAGGTGAGGAGTGCCACGACGAAGGTCGTCACGCTGCGGGTCCAGATTTGCACCTCGGTGAAGTTGTAGCGATCGTTGGCGGCATCCATGCCAGCCAGCCAGTTGTTGAGCAGGTCATACAGTGGCTTGAACAGGCTGTTGACGATGCGTCCGTAGGCACTGTAAGGCGCAAAAAGCGTCGTCACCGGAGCGAAGCCGATAATCAACAGGATGGCGAATACGGCAAAGAAGCCGTAGCGCAGCCATTTGTTTTCCTTCGCGTAGCTGAATCGGTTTTTCTTTGCTTTACCGCCAATCCACGAGAAGAAGTCTTGCATGATGCCTAAGGGACAGACGACGCTGCAATAGAGTCGCCCGAAAAGCAGGGCACACACAATAAGCACGGCCAACACGCCGAAATTCAAGGCCATGAGGGCAGGCAGGAATTGGATCTTGGCAACCCAAGCGGCCCAGTTATGCACCTCGAAACCGATGTGGAGCAAGAGCAGGGTTACCAAGGTCATCATGACCACTTGTAAGCAGATTCTGAGTTTTCGTAACATAATGTATTTGAGTTAGTTGTTTGTTTGCTTTGGTTCAGGCGGATTTGCAATCCGCCGGTGACGAATGGGGGATTTCAAATCCCCTCCTCAATACGAGCGGATTTCAAATCCGCTCGAACTTCTTGTATTGAATTAGTTCTTTTGACAATTTGTATACTGACTTCATAAAGCAGATATATCGGTAACGTCACCAGCGTCAGCGTCACCGCGTCGCCGGTGGGGGTGATGACGGCCGCCACGATGGCGATGGCCACGATGGCATGGCGGCGGTATTTCTTCAAGGTCTCGGCTTGCAGCAGCCCGGCCTTGGCCAAGAGGTAGTTGACGATGGGAATCTCGAAGAGGATGCCCATCAGCAGGCTGAGCATGAGCAGGTTGGAGATGTAGGACGACAGCGAAATCTGGTTGTGTACTTCGGAGTAAACTTGGTAGTTGTTGAGGAAACGGAATGCGAAGGGGAAGATGACGAAGTAGTTCATCAGCACGCCGAGGACGAAGAGCAGCGTGCCCCATATTATTATAGGTGCGGCATGGCGTTTCTCGTTGTCGTAGAGTGCAGGCGCGACGAAGCCGTAAAGCTGCACAAGGAGATAAGGCGAGACCATCACGAGTCCCGCCCCGAGCGCCACTTTGATGTGCGTCATGAACTGCGCCGCCAATTCCGTGTTGATGAACGATGCCTTGAAGCTGCCCGGACACAGCGACTGCCATCCCGTTTTCTCACAGAGCCATGCCAAGCCACGGTAGGAGATGAAATCGTCGCGCGAGGGGGCAAACAGCAGGTCGAACAGCTCCGTCTTGAAGCAGAACGCCGCCGCTGCCCCTATGACCCAGGCTATCAGGCAGCGGAACAGCACCTTCCGAAGTACATCCAAGTGGTCCCAGAAACTGCTGACGTCCCGCTCACTCATTCGTCGTTTTTCTTTTCTTTGTCTTCCTTGATTTCAGGCTCTTCCGCGCCGTTCATGCCGTCCTTGAAGCTCTTCACGCCTTTGCCCAAGCCCTTCATCAGCTCCGGGATTTTGCGACCACCAAATAGTATTAGGATAAGTAAGGCGATTATGAGTATTTCATATCCGTGAAGTCCGCCCAGTAATAATAATTGCATATTATTGATGTTTAATTGGTTTAAAAACTGCAAAATTAGCAAAAAGATGGTTTTTGACAAATGTTTCGTCTCAGATTCGAAACTTTTACATTTTTCTGCAATTTTTTGTTGCGGAAAAAGAAAAAGTTGTACTTTTGCAGCCTCAAAAATCAACCATAGTATTAACAATTTAAAAGAAGGAAGTGTTTTAAAATGATTATTGTTCCTGTAAAAGAAGGCGAAAGCATCGACAGAGCTTTGAAGCGCTACAAGAGAAAGTATGAAAAGACTGGCGTCGTGAAGGAATTGCGTAAACGCCAACAGTTCACCAAGCCCTCCGTCATCAAGCGTGCACAGCTGATGAAGGCCATCTATGTCCAGAAACTCCGTGAGGCTGAAGAGAATATGTAATTCGCCCGCTTAGGAAAATAATTTTTTTAAGCTAACTTCGCCGTGAATTGGTAATTTATTACTAATTTTACGGCGAAGTTTCTTTTTATGCTCATCGACCAGTTCATAGCATACATCCAGGCAGAGAAGCGTTTCTCGCCGCTGACCGTCGGAGCCTACCAACGCGACATGGAACAGTTTGCAGCTTTCCTGAAAGAGGATTTTGAGCTCGACGACCTCACCCGTGTGAAGACCACCATGGTGAAATCGTATGTCGTCAAGCTGAAAGAGGACGGGCTGGTCAACCGAAGCATCAACCGTAAGATCTCCACGCTGCGCACCTTTTATAAATACTGCCTGCGCGAGGGCCTCGTCGAGAAGTCGCCCACGACGGGTGTCAAGGCGCTGAAGCTGCCCAAGACCCTCGTCAAGTTCGTCACCGAGTCTGATATTAATAAGGTGTCGTTTCCCGACGACGACGATTTCGCCACCTGCCGCGACCATCTGCTCTTCGAGCTGTTGTATCAGACGGGCATGCGTCAGGCCGAGTTGCGCGGTTTGCATGACGCCGATGTCGACAGGGTGGCCATGCAGCTGAAAGTTCACGGCAAACGCAATAAAGACCGTTTTGTGCCGTTATCATCGCAGATGATAAAGCTGATAGAACGATACCAAGCCCTGCGCGACGCCGCCTTTGATGTGCGTGCCGACCGTTTGCTCCTCAACGACAAAGGGGAGGAGATGTCGCCCTCGTACGTATATAATAAGGTGCATCGTATGCTGGAAGGCGTCACCACGCTGAAGCAGAAAAGCCCGCACGTGCTGCGCCACACCTTCGCCACGCATCTCTTGGACGAGGGCGCCAGCCTGGTGGCGATACAGAAGCTGCTTGGGCACGAAGACCTGGCCACGACTCAGATCTATGCTCACAACACGATAGAACAACTAAAGAAAATCCATAAACAAGCCCACCCGAAAGGGTGACCAAAAGAAAGGAGTTTATTATGAAAGTCATGATCAATTCAGTTCACTTCAAGGCTGACCAAAAACTTGAAGACTTCATCACGCAGAAAGTGGAAAAGCTTCAAAAACTTGAAGACTTCATCACGCAGAAAGTGGAAAAGCTTTGCGCCAAGCACAGCGATGTGATCAGTGCCGAAGTTGCCCTGAAACTCGACAACACCGACACGCCGGAGAACAAGATTGCCGACATCCGCCTTGTGTTGCGTGGCGACGACCTCTTTGCCAGCAAGCAAAGCAAGTCGTTTGAGGAATCCGTCGACGAATGCGTCGATGCATTGAAGAAACAACTCGAAAAATACAAGGGCAAAACCACCAAGTGACCCCTGTCGGTTGAACCGTTCAACCCCATTGACAACACGAAGCCGGCCTCGAAGCGAGGCTGGCTTCTTTTATGGCTTAAAAACGGAATTATTTATAATGCTGATTTTCAACAATATAACAATATTTCAAGAATTTTTTTCGAAAAAAAAGCAGAAAACGCATTGTCAATTGGAGAAAAGTTTCTATTTTTGCACACCTTTTCTGAGGGAAAGGGACGGCGAAAAGAAGCCGACAGTTCTTTTACATCATGCCGGTATAACTCAGTTGGTAGAGTAGCTGATTTGTAATCAGCCTGTCGGCGGTTCGAGTCCGTCTACCGGCTCAGTTAATACTGGGGGAGTCGCATAGTGGCAATTGCAACAGACTGTAAATCTGTCCGGGTATCCGTTCGGTGGTTCGAGTCCACCCTCCCCCACAGTCAAGCGGACAAGCGGAAGTAGCTCATTTGGCAGAGCGAAAGCCTTCCAAGCTTTAGGTGGCGGGTTCGAGCCCCGTCTTCCGCTCAGATGAACAAACAAGCCGATGTAGCTCAGCGGTAGAGCACTTCCTTGGTAAGGAAGGGGTCGGGAGTTCAATTCTCCCCATCGGCTCGATTTTTTATGGATAAGAGTTCATAACCTTAAATAGAAAAGTAAAATGGCAAAAGAAAAATTCGAAAGAACTAAACCGCACGTCAACATTGGTACGATCGGCCACGTTGACCACGGTAAGACCACTTTGACCGCTGCTATCACCCTGCACCTTGCTAAGAAGGGTCTGTCAGAGGTCAAGAGCTTTGACTCCATCGACTCCGCTCCGGAAGAGAAGGAGAGAGGTATCACCATCAACACCGCTCACGTCGAATATCAGACTGAGAAGCGTCACTACGCTCACGTCGACTGCCCCGGCCACGCTGACTATGTGAAGAACATGGTTACCGGTGCTGCTCAGATGGACGGTGCTATCATCGTTGTCGCCGCCACCGACGGTCCCATGCCTCAAACCCGTGAGCACATCCTGCTCGCTCGTCAGGTTGGTGTGCCGCGCCTCGTGGTGTTCCTGAACAAGTGCGACCTTGTTGACGATGAAGAGTTGCTGGAGTTGGTTGAGATGGAAATCCGCGACCTCCTTGGCAAGTATGAATTCGATGCCGAGAACACGCCTATCATCCGTGGCTCTGCTCTGGGTGCTCTGAACGATGACCCGAAGTGGACTCCCGCCATCGATCAACTGATGGACGCTTGCGACACTTGGATTCCCGAACCTCAGCGTGCCATTGACAAGCCGTTCCTGATGCCTATCGAGGACGTGTTCTCCATCACTGGCCGTGGTACCGTTGCTACCGGTCGTATCGAGACTGGTGTCATCCACGTTGGTGACCCCGTCGATATCCTCGGTATGGGTGCTGAGAAGCTGAAGTCAGTCGTTACCGGTGTGGAAATGTTCCGCAAGATTTTGGACGAAGGCGAAGCTGGCGATAACGCTGGT
>CADBZW010000025.1 GCA_902799345.1 uncultured Bacteroidia bacterium
GTGAAAATCAACACGCTTTACGACAAGGGATTGCGCGACGAGGTGACACACGAATATGTCTACGAGCGCGATGGCAAACTATATTGGTGGAACAAGACTTTGGAAGAGTTCACCGTGCTGTATGACTATGAAGCTGAAGTGGGCGACTCATGGGAAATCAAAGTCGGCACAAGAACCCTCGACATGCATGTGGACGCAGTGGAAGAAATCGAATACGAAGGCAGAACCTATCGGATGCTGCGTGTGAGCGACCCCGAAGACCTCTTCAGCGGCAATATCGTCTGTGGCATCGGCCACCTCACCAGTTTCTTCCCCGAAAGGTTGATGGGCGACGGCGACCGAATGCGCGTGGAAGGTATGCGTTGCTATTGGAATGAAGGCGAACTGGTGTTCAAATACGGGATGTACACGGTGTGGAGGAGGACGGCCTTTCGACAGGCTCAGGGGCCTTGACGGTTTATCCTAATCCTACAAACCATGTTTTATTTGTAGAGACGCGATTAATCGCGTCTCTACCAGACCAAACATACCATATCACCAACCTGATGGGCCAAACCCTATTGACTGGCCAAATCACGGCTGAAAACCAACAAATTAATGTTTCGTCATTGCCTCAAGGTATGTATTTCATTTCCGTAGGCGATGTGACGCGGAAATTTGTGGTGCGATAGAAACAGTATGAAAAAAGCCTCAGCAATCGCTGAGGCTTTTTTCATTACAGGTTATCCTTGAAATACTGCGTAATCTTCGTAATCAAATGTGCCCTGTCCATGCCGTAGACGTTGTGGTCGTGGCCGGGATAGACGAAATAATCCAACTGCTTGCCGTTGTGGATGCAGTTCTCGACGAAGACGAGGCTGTGCTGCCACATCACCACGGGGTCGGTGGTGCAGTGGATCATCAGGAGCTTGCCTTCCAGCTTGTCGGTCTTGTTCTCCAGGCTGGTCAGCTCGTAGCCCTCGGGGTTCTCTTGGGGCGTGTCCATGTAACGCTCGCCGTACATGATTTCGTAGTACTTCCAGTCCAGCACGGGACCGCCAGCCACGCTCACCTTGAACACCTCGGGGTGGTTGATCTTCAGCGAGGTCGACATGAAGCCGCCATAGCTCCAGCCGTCGCTGCCGATGCGGTTGGCGTCGACGTAGGGCAGGGTCTTCAGCCATTCGATGCCCACCATCTGGTCGCGCATCTCGAGTTGGCCGCACTGGCGGTGGATGCACTGCTCGAAGGCCTCGCCACGGTCGGCGGAGCCACGGTTGTCGAGGGTGAAGACGAGGAAGCCTTCCTGGGCGAGGTAGTTGAGGTAGATGCCTGCACCAGCCGTCCATTCATCGGTGATGAGTTGGGCATGAGGACCGCCGTAAACGTAAACCACGACGGGATATTTCTTCGAAGCGTCGAAGTTGTAGGGCTTGATGAGGCGGGTGTAGAGTGTCTGTCCGTCTTCGGCTTTCAGCGTGCCGAGGGTGGTCTCACCGATGTTGTAGTCCTTCAGCGGGTTCTCGGCCTCGTGGAGGCGGCTGACGAACTTGCCTTTGGCATCTTGCACGTCAACGTTGTAAGGCACGTCGGTGCTGCTGTAGAAATCGAGGAAATACTTGCCGTTGCCAGAGGGGATGCCGTCATGCGTTCCATGTTCCTTAGTGAGTTTTGTCACCTTGCCACTCTTGATGTCCATCACGTAGCAATGGCGTTCGAGCGGGCTGACTTCGGTGGAGCGGTAGTAGATCTTGCTGCCGTCCTTCGAGAAGCCGTTGAAGTCGGTGATGACGAAATCGCCCTTGGTGAGTTGCTTGCAGGTGCCTTTGCTGATGGTATAGAGATAGAGGTGATAATAACCATCACGTTGAGCCTTCCAGATGAACTGGTCGCGGTTGTTGGGCAGGAAGTAGGCGGGACCTTGCGGCTCCACATACTGCTCGTCGCGGTCTTCGAAGATGGTCTGGATGAAGTCGCCCGTGATGGCATCGTATTCGTTGAACTTCAGGTGGTTCTGCTCGCGGTTGAGCACACCGATGTAGATGCGTTTGTTGTCGGGGTTCCAAGTGATGGCGGTGAGGTATTGCTCGACGGGTTCGCCCGTCTTGACCACGATGTCAGTGCCTTTGGCGATGTTGTAGACATGCAGCGTCACCTGGTGGCTCGTCATGCCGGCCATGGGGTATTTGATGGGCTTGGCCGTGGCGATGCGCTCGTTGATGTCGACCAGCGGGTAGTCGGCCACCATGCGCTCGTCCATGCTATAGTAGGCGAGGAGCTTGCCGTCGGGCGACCAGAAGATGCCACCGTTGATGGCGAACTCGTTGCGGTGCACGCTTTGACCGGCAATGACGCCTTCGGGGTTGTCGGTGATTTGGATTTGCTTGTCGCCTTTGGCCACATAGAGGTTGTTGCCGATGGTATAGGCCACATTCAAAGTGGGTTTGCATATATTCTGGTTCTCGGCATCTTGCGGGACGGATGTGATGGCGTTGATGGTTCGTTTCTTGAGGTCCATCTTGTTGAGTGTGATGCCGTTGTCGCCCAAGGCAAAGAAATAGGCTTGATAGTCGTTGATCCAGGTCAGCTGCGGGATGCGCGTCAAGTCGTTGACGCCTTCGCCTTTCGTGTAGCCATTCAACTCGTCAAGGGTCAGGAAGGTGGCTTCTTTCTTGTTGCCGGGCATCATGGAGATGATCTCGTTGCCCTTCACCTTCATCAGGATGTCGGAGTCGCCCACCCATTTCAGTTGGTTCGGACGTTGGGCATAGATGGCGCGGTTGTTATACGAAGCGTCTTCGGGGGTGAACATCTTCTTTTCTTGTGCCAAAACGGGCATGGCGAAAGTCGCAAGGACAGCCAGCGATAAGAGGGTCAGAATTTTCTTCATTTTCATTCAAATTATAGATTTAACTCCGTTGAATTTCCAAATTGCCGCAAAAATAGGAAAATTATGCATATCTTTGCAGTCGGATCAAAAGATATGATTATGACAGCTGTACAATACGAAGCCATGAATACACAGTTATGGCAAAACATTGGCGCCATTGCCGACGACAAATCTCTTATGAAAAGGCTGGCAAAATATGTCGCTAAGTTGAGGAAGGAAAAGGAAGACCCAACCTTGATGACCAAGGAGGAGTATTTCGCTATGCTTGATGAGGCTGAGCAACAAATGGAACGCGGAGAGTATTCCGTTTTGCTACCTGGCGAAGATCTAACCACTCACTTAAGACGTTTGGGTTATGATATATGAAGTGCGACTTTCGCGTAGAGCTGATAACGATATGGCACGACTCGCCATAAGCGAGCCAAAGGCTTTTATGAAAGCCCAACGTTTCTTGGAGGAACTACGCATACATCCCAAAACCGGCCTCGGGCACCCAGAGCCGCTGAAAGGCAAGCCCGAAAACCGTTGGAGCCGTGAGATCACGAAGAAACACAGGCTCGTGTATCGCATTTTCGAGACTGAGGTCTTTGTGGAAGTGCTTGCCGCCTACGGCCATTACGACGACAAATGAAAAAGCGCAAAGTCCCACATACTTTTGTAATAGTTTTCGCCATCATCGTCATCGCGGCGGTGCTCACGTGGATTATCCCGCCAGGGAAATACGTCACGGAGCAGGTCGGGGATGAGACGGTGATGACGTTTCATTACGCCGACCAACTGCCAGAGTCGCAAGCCGCCGAATTTCACGCTGAGCCTCAGACTTGGCAGATTTTCTCTGCTTTCTACAAGGGCTTCGTCAAGCAGAGTAACATCATCGTGTTCATATTAATCATCGGTGGCGCCTTCTGGATTATGAACAAGAGTAAGGCCATCGACATGGGCGTTTTGTCGTTCCTGAAGTTTACCAAACGCCTGGAACGCAGCAAGTTGATGCAAAAAATCGGGGTGAACAACATCGTCATCATCTTGATCATGTTGCTGTTCAGTCTCTTCGGAAGTGTGTTTGGCATGAGCGAGGAGACTATCGCCTTTGCCTTGATTATCATCCCTTTGGCCGTCTCGATGGGCTACGACAGCATCGTGGGACTCTGCATGGTGTATGTGGCGGCGCACATCGGTTTCTCGGGCGCCATGCTCAACCCGTTCACCATCGGCATCGCGCAAGGCATCGCCGAAATACCTTTGTTCACGGGTATCGGCTACCGCGCCGTCTGCTGGGCCATCTTGACGGTGGTGGGCATTATCTTTGTGCTGTGGTATGCCAACAAAGTGAAGAAAAACCCGCAGTCGTCCATCATGTATGAGGATGACGCCTACTGGCGCAAGTCGGCAGAGGTGAAAGAAGAGGAGTTGGAGCGTTACACGCCTCGCAAGGCATGGTTTGTCTTCGCTTTCCTGATGGCGGTATTGATTGTGTTCTCTGTGCTTTACCCTATGACCACCTTGAAAATCGGGAACAGCACGGCCACTTTGCCGCTGCTGCCCATCGGCACGGCGTTGTTCGCCCTCTTGAGCGTCATCACGCTTCGTAAGACGGTGCATTATTTCGTGTTGACCCTGCTCTTCGCCACGGTGTATTTCTTGGTGGTCGGTGTGTTGGGCTACGATTGGTACATTATGGAGATTGCCTCGTTGTTCTTGGTGCTCGGCATCGCCAGCGGCTTGTCCGTCGACAAGAGCGCCAGCGACATCGCCAAGCTCTTCCTCGAAGGCATGGGCGACATCCTCTCGGCGGCGGTCATCGTGGGTTTGGCAGGTGGCATCGTCATCGTGTTGCAGGACGGCGGCATCATCGACACTATCCTTTATGGCCTCTCCAAGTTGATGAGCAACATGGGCAAGATTGCCTCGGCTGAAATCATGTACGGCATCCAGACCTTGATTAATATCGTTATCCCCAGTGGCTCGGCCAAGGCCGCCATCACCATGCCCATCATGGCACCGTTCAGCGACCTCATCGGCATCTCGCGTCAAGCCACGGTGGTGGCCTTCCAGTTTGGCGATGGCTTCACCAACATGATTACTCCAACCAGTGGGGTACTTATGGCCGCCCTCGGCGTGGCACGCATCCCGTGGGAAAAATGGGTGCGTTTCATCTGGAAGTTTATCCTTGTGCTGGTCATCATTGGCGCCTTGCTGCTCATTCCTACGGTGACGATGGAGTTGGCAGGGTTTTAGTCACGTAACAGCCTCGTTGTTGCCTTGCAATAGCATGAATACTTACGCAATCTTTTCACATTTCTTATCCGATTGTTCTTCGATATTGAATCGAATAACAATCGAATAACAAACGAATAACAATCTAGTAGATTTTTTGCTTGATACTGTGCTTCTATGAGGCAACTCTTTGGCTGTTGTCTTGTAATGATATAGATTTTTCAATAATCAATGGCTCCAGAAAGCATAGACCTGCAATACGAAATCAAAAAAAGAGTATCTTTGCAAACCTTGTTTATCCAAGATGAAGCGTCTTTTTCTCCTTATCGTCCCTTTCCTCGCTTTCATCGGATGTCAAAGACAGCCTGATGCTGCGATATGGAACCTCACCCGCACCGCCCCCGCCCAGATCTGGGAGGAGTGCTTTCCCTTGGGCAACGGTCACCTTGGCATGATGCCCGATGGTGGGGTGGAGCAGGAGACCATCGTGCTGAACGACATTACTTTGTGGTCGGGTGCACCGAGCGACGACAGTAACCCCAAGGCCTTGCAGTCGCTTCCGGAGATTCAACGTCTGTTGAAGGAAGGCAAGAACGACGAAGCCCAAAACCTGATGTATGAAACCTTTGTCTGCGGTGGAGAAGGCTCGGGCCATGGGCAAGGCGCTAAAGTGCCTTTCGGCTGCTACCAGACCTTGGGCAACATGATAATAGATTATCATTATCCCAATAACGATTCCATAACCAATTATAAGCGAACGCTTTGCCTCAACGATGCCACCCATAAAGTCTCGTTTGAAAGAGGCAGCCTTCACTACGAACGAGAGGCCTTAATCTCCCGGACAGATGATGTGGCAGTGATAAAAGTTAAGGCCCCTGAGCCTGTCGAAGGGCCGACTCTCACCTTAAATCTCTCCCGTCCCGAGAAAGCCGAGGTTTTCACCTATGCTGACAGTGTCATTATGTGCGGACAACTGGAAAGCAATGTCGATGGGGTAGAAGGGATGAGGTATTATGCCAAAGCCAACATTGTCAGGCAAACCGATGAAGCCATCATTTATTTTTGTGCCGCCACGGATTTCATGTGTGACGACCCAGAAACATACGTCAATGAGCGCCTTCAAAATGCCATGGCAAAAGGCTTTGAGGCCGTGAAAAGCGACCATCGGAAAGCCCATCACGAGCTGTTCGACCGTGTGGAGCTGGTGGTTGGCAATCCAAAAGAAAAACAAGACCTGACTTTGGAAGACCATTGGAAGGACTTCCTCGTGAACGATGACCCGTGGCTGCCCGTGTGTTATTTCCATTTCGGGCGTTACCTGCTCATCAGCTCGACGCGCGAGGATTTGTTGCCACCCAACCTGCAAGGGCTGTGGGCCAACACGATACAAACGCCTTGGAACGGCGACTACCACCTGAATATCAACGTGGAGATGAACCATTGGCCCTGCGAGGTCTGCAACCTTTCGGAGCTTCATCTGCCTCTGATCCGTTATGCGCAAGGGCTGATGGAGTCGGGGAGGAGGACGGCGCAGTCGTTCTACGGTGCCCGAGGCTGGACTGCCCACGTGGTCTGCAATCCGTGGGGCTTCACTGCCCCCGGCGAGCATCCTTCGTGGGGCGCCACCAACACAGGCGGTGCCTGGCTTGCCCTGCACGCATGGCAGCATTTTGAGTTCACCAATGACACGGCTTTCCTCCGCCAAGCCTATCCATTAATGAAAGAAGCCGCCTTGTTTTTTCTCGATGCGATGATTACCGAACCTGAGCACGGTTGGCTCGTGACCGCCCCGACCACCTCACCCGAGAACGCTTTTTGGCTCAACGATAGCACAGCCGTCAGCGTGTGCATGGGTAGCACGATGGATGTGCAGATTGTCAGCGAGTTGTATGATGCTGTTTGTCGGTCTGCGAGCATATTGGGTGTTGACGCATCTTTCGTTGATAGCCTAAAAACCGCAAAATCACATTTTCCGCCCATGCAGGTCAGCGAGCAGGGCTATCTACAGGAGTGGCTGAAGGATTACAAGGAAGTGGAGCCGCAGCACCGCCATGTGTCGCATCTCTTTGGACTGTATCCTGGCACCATGCTGACCCAGTCCAAGACGCCAGCATTAATGAATGCCTGCCGCGAGACCTTATCTCGCCGTGGCGACGAAGGCACAGGCTGGTCGAGGGCGTGGAAAATCTGTTTCTGGGCACGGCTTCACGACGGTGACCATGCTTATCGTCTGTTGAGGAACCTGCTTGAGCCGGCAGTCCGGCTCGACGGAATCCATCGTGCAGGCACCTATCCCAACCTCTTCTGCGCCCATCCTCCTTTCCAGATTGACGGCAACTTCGGTGGCACGGCTGGCATTGCCGAGATGCTGCTGCAAAGCCACGACGGCGAAATCGAGTTGCTGCCCGCCCTGCCTTCGGTATGGAAGGACGGCCATTTCAAAGGGCTTTGCGCCCGTGACGGCAAGGTGGTGGAATGCTCATGGAAAAATGGCAAGGTCACGGATTATTCCGTGACTTCGCGGTAAGCACTCTGCTAATCCACACAGCAAACGGCAGCGAAGTCAAGAAGGTGCAAACGTCGGCGACGGCTTGCGCCGCTTCGAGACCCGTGATGCCAAACAACCACGGCATGACAAAGACCGCGGGCAGGAAATACAAGCCTTGGCGGCACATCGAGAGCAGGGTGGCCTGCCAAGTGTAGCCGATGTTCTGAAACAGCATGTTGGTACAAGTGCATAGGCCCATCAGTGGGAAGGCGATGCACTGCCAGCGCAGGGCCTCACTGCCCACGCGGATGAGCTCAGGGTCTTCGCCTCGGAACCATGAGATGATGTCGGGCGCGAAGATATAAACCACTGTACCTAACACGATTAGGAAAGCCGTAGACAGCGTGATACAAAACATATAGCTCTCTTTGACGCGGGCATAAAGCTTGGCACCGTAGTTATAGCCGCATACAGGCTGGAAGCCTTGTCCGAACCCGATGACGATGGCAAAGCAGAACATAGTGATGCGCGACACGATGGTGAAGGCTGCCACCGTGGAGGCTTCGTTGCTGGGCAGGGCATAATGCACGGCCATACGGTTGAGGCTGATGGTAGCCACCACCGACAAGGCCTGTCGCGCCAACGAAGGCAAACCGCCCCGCGTGATTTCCTTGTAATAGTATAGGGTAGGAGAGAAGTTCTTCGGCTTGATGTGCACGTTGCCCGGTCGCGAAGTGCCCCATAGTAAGATGCACCAGCCGAAGCATTGACTCACAGCCGTAGCCAACGAAGCCCCGCTGACACCTAAGTCAAGTACAAAGATGAAGATAGGGTCGAGGACGATGTTGAGGATGGCACCCGAGGCGATGCCAATCATGCCGAAACGGGCATTGCCTTGCAGTCGCAGCTGGTTGTTGAGCGTCAGCGACGACATCATGAAGGGCGTGGCAATCAGGATGAAGCGTAGGTAGTCGTTGGCGTATGGGAGGATGCTCTCGGTGGCGCCCATGGCCCGCGACAAAGGGGAAATGAAAATTAGACAAACCACACCTGCCATAGTGCCGATAATCAACGGAGTGAAAAAACCTGTGGCAGCCATTTTGCCCGCGTTTTCCCCGTGTTTGGCACCCAAGGCTCGCGAAATGTAGTTGCCAGAACCATGTCCGAAGAAGAAGCCGCAGGCATTAATGAAGGCCATATAAGCAAAGGAAACACCCACGCCTGCCACGGCTTCGGTGCTCAGATGTCCCACATAAAACGAGTCCACCATATTGTAGATGGTGGTCACGAGCATGCTGATGATGGTCGGCACGGCCATCTTGAGGATCAGCCGCCTTACGGGCTGCTCCGTCATCATCTTATACCGCTCGTTGATCTTCCGCTCGTCGTTAATGTTGGACATGGTCATCGAATTCGAGCGCAAAGATAAGCCCTTTTCGTGTCACTTTGTCACCCCAACTGACAAAAACCTGCCATTTTCCACTTTGGCACGAAATGTGACCAATAGCGGTCGTCAATTTTAAATCTTGAATTTTAAATTTTAAATCAGAATAATTATGGCAAAACTATCAATCAAACCTTTGGCTGACCGCGTGGTCATCGAGCCCGCCGCCGCCGAACAGAAAACCGCAAGCGGTATCATCATCCCCGACACCGCAAAAGAGAAACCCCAACAAGGCACTGTAGTCGCCGTTGGCCCTGGCACGAAAGATAACCAAATGACCCTGAAGGTCGGTGACAATGTCATCTATGGCAAATATGCCGGCACCGAGTTCCACCTCGACGGCAAGGATTACATGATCATGCGTGAATCTGATGTCATTGCTATCATCTAATCTGTTGTAAAGACGTAGCGCGCTACGTCTCTACAAAACAACAATTAAACACTTAAACAGTCAACAAATAAACAAGAAATATCATGGCAAAAGACATTCTTTTCAATATCGATTCGCGCGACGGCCTGAAGAAAGGCGTCGATGCTTTGTCAAACGCAGTGAAGGTGACCCTAGGCCCCAAAGGTCGTAACGTGGTCATCGAAAAATCGTATGGCGCTCCCCAGATCACCAAGGACGGTGTGACGGTCGCCAAGGAAATCGAACTCATCGACCCCGTTGAGAACATGGGTGCCCAACTCGTGAAGGAAGTGGCCTCCAAGACCAACGACTTGGCTGGTGATGGTACCACCACCGCCACCGTGTTGGCCCAAGCCATCGTTGCCACGGGTCTGAAGAACGTCACCGCCGGTGCCAACCCGCTCGACCTGAAGCGTGGTATCGACAAGGCTGTTGCCGCTGTGGTCGCTTCGCTGAAGAAGATGTCGGTGAAGGTCGACGGCGACAATGAGAAGATCAAGCAAGTGGCCACCATTTCGGCCAACAACGATAGCACCATCGGCGGCCTCATCGCCGAGGCTATGGGCAAGGTGAAGCAAGAAGGCGTGATCACCGTTGAGGACGCCAAAGGCATCAACACCTACGTCGATGTCGTCGAAGGCATGCAGTTCGACCGTGGCTACATCTCGCCTTACTTCGTCACCAACACCGAGAAGATGGAAGCCGTCTACGAGAATCCTTACATCTTGATCTACGACAAGAAGATCTCCGTGATGAAGGACTTGCTGCCCGTGCTCGAAAAGACCCTGCAAACCGGTCGTCCCCTCATCATCATCGCTGAGGACATCGACGGCGAGGCCTTGGCTACCTTGGTCGTCAACCGTCTGCGTGGCTCGCTGAAAGTGGCTGCCGTCAAGGCTCCTGGCTTCGGCGACCGTCGTAAGGAAATGCTGGAAGACATCGCCATCCTGACCGGAGGCACCGTCATCAGCGAAGAGAAGGGCTACAAGCTTGAAGACGCCACCCTGCAAATGCTCGGCCAGGCCGACAAGGTGAGCATCAACAAGGACAACACCACCATCGTGAACGGTCACGGCGCCAAGAGCGACATCGAGGCCCGCACCGCCCAAATCAAGGCCCAAATCAAGACCACCACGAGTGACTACGACCGCGAAAAGCTGCAAGAGCGCTTGGCCAAGTTGGCCGGTGGCGTGGCAGTCATCTATGTGGGTGCCGCCTCCGAGGTTGAGATGAAGGAGAAGAAAGACCGCGTTGAGGACGCTTTGAACGCCACCCGCGCTGCCATCGAAGAGGGTATCATCCCTGGCGGCGGTGTCGGTTTCATCCGCGCCATCAAGGCCATCGAGAAGCTGAAGGGCGACAACGAGGACGAGACCACGGGTATCGCCATCATCAAGCGCGCCTTGGAAGAGCCGCTGCGCCAGATTGTTGAGAACGCCGGCTTGGAAGGCTCGGTCGTGGTCAACAAGGTGAAGGAAGGCAAGAACGACTTCGGCTTCAACGCCCGCACCGAGGTTTACGAGAACCTGCTCGAAACAGGTGTCATCGACCCTGTCAAGGTGTCGAGAGTCGCCTTGGAGAACGCTGCTTCCATCGCTGGCATGCTGCTGACCACCGAGTGCGTCATCAGCAACCACAAGGAGCCTACGCCTCCTACACCTCCGATGCCCATGGGCGGCGGAATGGACGGCATGATGTAATCCGCGTATGACACGCTTCGCGTCATTGCGAGGAACGAAGCAATCCAGTCCAAAAGTTTTGGAAACGAGCAAAAGGCTGACTGCGTGAGCAGGCAGCCTTTTTTTATGCATATCGCAATTTTTTTCTATCTTTGCAAGTTATTAATACCTAATTTATTAATAAGCGACATGTCAGAAGCAAAAAAAGATAGAACCATCACGCTTGCCAGGTTGCGTAAGTGGCTTTCGCTCAAGAAGCTCAACCGTAAGTATGACTTCGCGATGTCGCATGACGAAACGGGGCACACCATGCTCAGATTCAGGCTTAATCTACTCAACCTCATTTTGGTCATCCTCGGCATTGCCCTGTTGCTCATCGTCATCACCACCTTCATCATCGCCTTCACGCCGCTGCGCGAATACATACCGGGTTATACCGACACTAACCTCAACCGCGAGGTGTATGAACTCAACCTCCGTGCCGACTCTCTCGCCAAGGAGATGCAGAAAAAGGACGTCTATTTCGAGAACATCAAGAAAATCATCGAAGGTTATGACTTCGCTGCCGACAGCGCTTTGGTGTCTATGAATATCTATGAGCCTCTTCCGAAGGGCGTCACCGATACCATTACCTTGAAGAAATCGGTGCAAGACAGTGTACTACGTTCCGAATACGAGGCCCAAAGCCAATATAACCTCTTCGGTGACGACTACCTGCCGACCACCAAGCCCAACTCTTTGGTGAAGAACTTCTTCGTACCGCTCAACGGCACCATCGTCAACGGGTTCAATGCCGACATAGGTCACTTCGGCGTCGACATTGCTACCGACGGAGACCAAATCATTAATGCCACCTTGGATGGCACTGTGGTGTTTTCCACATGGAGTATCAACAATGGCTACTGCATTGGCATCCAGCATGAAGATAGCTATTTCTCTGTGTATAAGCATAATGCCACCTTGCTGAAAAAAGAAGGCGACTACGTGAAGGCGGGCGAGGCCATCGCTATCTTGGGCCACTCGGGCGATGGCACAGACCCCGAACACCTCCATTTCGAGCTGTGGCACAACGGCATCGCCATTAATCCTGCCGAATACATGACCATTATTAATCCCGACGCAAACTAAAAATCACTATATTTGCACGCTTTTTCACCCTTTAATACGATTCAATTATGACTATATTAATAAAGGTATTACAGTTTTTCCTTTCACTTTCCATATTGATTTTCGTTCACGAGCTGGGACATTTCCTTGCCGCCAAGGCCTTCAAGACTCGCGTCGAGAAGTTCTACCTCTTCTTCGACTGGGGCTTCTCGCTCTTCCGCTGCAAGAAGGTGAACGGCAAGTGGCGTTTCAAGTTCTTCGCGAAGAACGACCCCGAGAAATACACCGTCACCGAGTATCGTGATGCGGCAGGAAAGAAACAGAAGAACTACGAGCCTGTCGACTTGAGCACCTTGCCCGAGGACGACTGGCGTCGCAGCGACGAGACGGAATACGGCATCGGCTGGTTCCCGCTGGGTGGATACAACAAAATCGCCGGCATGGTCGATGAGTCGATGGACAAGTCACAGATGGCCCAGCCGCCGCAGCCGTGGGAGTTCCGCTCCAAGCCCGCCTGGCAACGCTTTATCATCATGATAGCGGGTGTGACTATGAATGTGCTCCTCGCCTTCGTTATCTACATCGGCTTGCTCACCAAGGAAGGCGAACAGTATCTTCCCACTACTGAAGTCAATAAGTATGGTATCAGTGTCGACAGCCTGGGTTATGAGCTAGGCTTCCGCGACGGCGACCAAATCCTGTCCGTCGACGGCGAGGAAATCGAGCGATTCCAGGATATCCCCATGCAAATCATTCTCGACAAGGCCAAGGCCGTTGAGGTGAAACGCAATGGAAGAGACACGGTCATCAACCTGCCCGAGGATGCGGTCACCAAACTGCTTAGCTCACAGGATCCCAATTTCATCACGTATCGTTTCCCCTTCGTGGTGGACCAGGTGATGGACCAGTCAGCCGCTCAGGCTGGCGGATTGAAGGAAGGCGATGCCATCATCGGCATTAATGATATCGAAACGCCTTATTATCAAGACTTTGTAAAAAATATCAAGCAGTTCAAGAATCAAGATATTGAAGTCGTTGTGCTGCGCGACAACGACACGGTATCCTTGGCTATGCATCTTCCCGAAGAGGGTGTGATAGGTGCCTATTGCAGGACTTATCTACCTGATTATTATGAAATTGAGACCAAGGAATACACCTTCTTCCAAGCCATTCCTGCCGGCTTTTCAAAGACCTTTGACGAGCTAGGCGACTATTGGAAGCAGGTGAAACTGATTTTCAGTCCCAAGACCAAGGCTTACGAGAGTGTTGGCGGCTTCATCAGCATCGGAAAGATCTTCCCTGACCAATGGATTTGGAGCATCTTCTGGCGTATGACGGCCTTCCTCTCCATCGCCCTCGCGGTAATGAACATCCTGCCCATCCCAGCCTTGGATGGCGGGCACATCCTCTTCCTCCTGGTCGAAATCATCACGCGTCGCAAGCCCAGTGACAAGTTCATGGAAGTGGCCGAAACCATCGGTCTCGTCATCGTTTTGGGGCTGGTCATCCTGGCCAACGGCAACGACATCATCAGGCTCTTTAGGTAATTTTTTCAAATTAATTTGTCCGAGTAAAGATTAATTCCGTAACTTCGCAGTTTCAAACTCAACCCCACATGTCGAATTTGAAGAACAAGGTCAAACATATCCTCCTCTTTATTGTCGCGTTGTTGATGACGCGTGGTGCCATGGCTCAGCAGTTGCCCATTTTCACGCAACACCACAACTCATACGCATTCGCCAATCCTGGTTTCTTTGGGATGAGCGAGGGTATTAATCTCATGGGTTTGTATCGTCAGCAGTGGGCTGGCTTTGTCGATGCCGACGGCAACAACGTGGCGCCACAGTCTTTCTTGTTGTCGGGCGACATGCCGCTCAGGGTGTTGCATGGCGGCCTTGGCTTTTCGGTGCTTCAGGACCACATCGGCTTTGAAAACGATGTCAACATCGGGCTGGGCTATTCCTACCATATGGATTTGGGCGGCTCCACCTTGGGCATTGGATTATCGGGTACCTTGATTAATCGTTCCGTCGACTTCTCTCAGCTCCATCCCATCAGTGAGGGCGACCCGCTTCTGGTGGGCTTGGGCGAGGAAAGCGCCATGCTGTTCGACTTCAACGTGGGTGTTTTCTGGCAAATCCCCGAGTCGGTTTTTGTGGGTTTCTCTGTTGTCAACGTGCTTGAGAGCATGACGAAGGCCCTCAACGACAATGCTGAGAGCAGTGCCAGCTTCGTCACCGACAGGACGTTCTACCTGATGGCGGGTTATCCATTCCAATTTGAAGGGCTGCCTAATTTCAAGTTCGTTCCTTCAGTGAACTTCATGACCGACATCTCCGCATGGCAGCTGAACGCCAGTATGAAAGTGGTGTATCGTGACCTGTTCTCTTTGGGTGTCAACTACCGTCCCCAGGAATCTGTCGGTCTCATGGTAGGCCTTACCATTAAGGACATCACCGTAGGTTATGCATATGATATCAACACTATGGGTCTGCCGGGCTCACATGAGATAGCACTGAGTTATTGTTTCAAACTTGACCTCGACCGCAATCCGAGGGATTATAGGAGCGTAAGATATTTGTAAAAATTGAAGAAAAAAAGAGGCAGCTTCAGTTCGGATTAATGCACATTGAGAGAAAAAAAGTGGAAAAAAAATCAAAAAAATAGGTTGCAGATACATAATATTTTCTAATTTTGGCGGTTTTTAATTCTAAACCGTACCCCCAAAAAACGAGAAACGGATCGAAAAAAACTAGTCGAGATAATAAAAGTAAAAATAGTAATTATATCATTGTCAAGAAGATGAAAAGACTACTGTTCGTATTTACCATGGCACTGCTGCTTGCGGGCTGTGGCAATTCAAATCAAGGCGAGTTGGTTGGAGTCAGAAAGTCCAACAAAACCTTTAACCAGCATGACCCCTACGGGATGGTCTTCGTCCCCCAAGGGAGTTTTACGATGGGTGTTGGTGGTGAAGACATCACGGGCTCCTATTTGAACGAACCCAAGACGGTGTCGGTTTCGGCTTTCTTTATGGACGAAACCGAAATCACCAACAACGAATACCGCCAATTCGTGTATTGGGTGAGAGACTCCATCGCAAGAAGAATACTGGCCGACAATTTCCCGGAAAGGTTCGCCATCACCGAGAGCAAAACGGGTGAGGTGTATGACCCCCCGAGGCTGAATTGGAAAGAAAAGCTCGATTGGAATGGCAAGGATCAAGAAGTTCGTGAGGCTCTTGAACCTATGTACCTTCCCGAGCATGAAAGATATTTCCGTAGAAAGGAAATTGACACGAGAAAGTTGTACTATTCTTACTATTGGTTCGACATGGTTGCCGCTGCCAAGAAGGACTTCTCGGATGACAAGCTGATGGGCAACGACTATTCGATTGGCGAAGCCGATGCCGGTATCAACGTCGATAGGAAGGGTGCTTGGTCGAACCGTAAGCAGGGCTATAGCGACCGTTCGGTCTATGCCCGTGCCGAGGTTATCAATGTGTACCCCGACACGCTCTGCTGGATTCACGACTACAGCTATTCGTTCAACGACCCGATGACGGAGCGTTACTTCTGGCATCCTGCCTACGATAACTACCCGGTGGTGGGTGTCACCTGGCAACAAGCTCGTGCATTCTGCGTGTGGCGTACCGAATTGCTCAACGCCTACTTGCGTACGCGTAAGGGCGTTGACATGTCGGAGTTCCGTCTGCCCACAGAGACCGAATGGGAATGGGCAGCACGTGGTGGCCAGATGCTGAATCCTTATCCGTGGGGTGGTCCTAACCCCGCTAACGCCAAAGGCTGCTTCTTGGCCAACTTCAAGCCGAGAAGAGGCAACTATCTCGCCGACGGTGGTCTGCGTACCCTCGTCGTGGGTTGCTATCCTCCCAATGGCTGGGGCCTTTATGACATGGCCGGCAACGTTGCCGAATGGACCAACACTGCCTTCGACCCCAACTCCTACAACTTCACTTGGGACATGAACCCCAACTATACCTATAACGCTAAGATCGACGACCCGCCGGTCATGAAGCGTAAGGTGGTGCGCGGTGGCTCATGGAAGGACATCTCCTACTATATGCAAGTCACCACCCGCGACTACCAATATCAGGATTCAGCCAACTGCTATACTGGCTTCCGTTGCATCCAGCCTTACCTTGGCCGTAACAAGGGCGACAATCCGAGAATGTCGAGAGTGTACAGATAAAACATAGAATAATCAATTAATTAAATAAAAATCAACTTAAAAATCAAATTGTCATGGCAAAGAAAGAACTTAGCAAATTCCAACAATTCCTCACTTCGAGAAAGTTCAAAACCTTTATGGGATACCTCTACGGTTGGGGTGCCTCCGTCGTTATGATTGGTGCTTACTTCAAGCTGACCCACATCCAAGGTGCTGACCTCATGTTGGCCATCGGTCTGGGTGTTGAAGCATTGATCTTCTTTATGTCGGCCTTTGAGCCTCAGCATGTCGAATATGCTTGGGACAATGTTTTCTGCGAACTTGATGAAGAGTGGGATGGAAAAACGCGTACTCAGTTTGCCACTACTAATGGCGGTTCCGCTGCCAGCAACCTCACCTCAGCTGAGGATGCCATGCTGAGCAAGATGCTTGAAAAGATGAACGTCTCCGAAGATACCTTCAAGAAACTCGGAAGAGGCATCGACAAACTGGCTGAAAACGCTGGTCAGATGGCTGACATCTCCAACGCTATGGCCGCTACCACCAACTATGCCGCTGCTATGGACCGTGCCACGAAGTCAATCGGTGATTTCTCGAATGCTTACATTCAAACCAACCAGAAGCTGTCTGATTCTTTGGGCAAGCTCGACTTCAGCGCCCTCGATGGCAACACCATCAAGAAAGTGGCCAGCAGCATGACTTCTCTCAACTCCATCTACGAGTTGCAGCTGCAAGGTGCAGAGCAGACCTCTGCCGCCAGCAAGAAGTTGACCGAAACTATGAACAAGTACATGGATAACCTCAACGCTTCATCACAGAACGCCGGCCAACTCAACCAGCAGTTGACTCAGTTGTCACAGCGCTTGACCGCTTTGAACAACGTCTATGGTGGAATGTTGTCAGCAATGAATATCAAGGCATAATTCTACTCAATGCGATTGTATAACATAAGAAAGGAGTAAGAATTATGGCAGGCTATAAAGAAACCCCAAGACAGAAGATGATCGGTATGATGTACCTGGTCTACACTGCCTTGTTAGCTATGAATGTCTCGAAAGACATCCTCGATGCCTTCGACACAGTGAATGCGGGTGTTCAAACTACGAACATCACTCTCTCACAGCAAATCGGTCAGAAATATGCTGCTTTTGAAGAGCAGTATGGTCTGGACAAAGAAAAGGTCGGCCCCTATTGGGAGCAAGCTCAGGCTTTGAGAACAGAAGCCGACGAACTCATCAACTACGTCGAGGCCCTGAAATGGGACTTGGTGAAGAAAGTTGAATGCGAAAAGGCTAAGACTCCAGCCGAAGCCGCTTCGATGGCTTTGACAAGCGGTCTGCTTAGATCTGCCGATACGGTGGGTATGAATGGTCGTAAGATCTATAACATCAATACCTCCAAAGTGCAGTCAAGAGACAACTACAACAAACCCACCGAATACATGATGGGTAACCCAGAAGGTACTGGCGTGGCTTTTGAACTCTCACAGAAGATTAAGAAATTCCGCGCCGAGGTTGTGAAAGCTATGGGTCCGGAACACTCCCACGAAATCGGTCTGATTACCGATAGTATCTATGGCCCGAAGAAGTTCGTCATGGAACAAACCGGTCTCGCCGAAAGCGCTCTGAAGAAGTTGCCCGTCGAAGGCGATTTCTATGCTGCCAAGATGAACTATGATCCCACTGCCAATGATGCCATTTCGCAAGGTTGGGAATATCACAACTTCCACCACACCGTGTTGGTCGCCGACGTGACCTTGTTGAACAAGATCATCTCTGAGGCACAGACCGCTGAATTGGATGCTGTCACCGAATTGATGTCTGACATCCACGCTAAGGACTTTACGTTTGATGAAATCGGCGCCAAGGTGTTTGCTGAGAGTGGCTATCTCCTCTCTGGCCAAACCTATAGGGCTCAGGCCATGGTGACCGCTTGGAAGAACTCACAACTCACCGCCCGCGTCAAACTCGATGGTGGCGCTGAGAAAGAATATACCAGCAACGCCCAAGGCGTGATTCCGTTGGAGTGGAACGTCGGTGTCGGTTCGCACAACTATACTGGTGTCATCGACATGCTTGATCCCTCGACCAACAAGATGGAAGAGTTCCCGTTCCAGGGTTCCTTCGTCGTGGCTCCTCCTGCGGTGAGCGTTTCGGCCACCAAGATGAATGTGGTGTATCGTGGTATCAACAACCCGATTGCTGTCGGTGGCGGTGTCGGTGGCGAAATCAGCGCCTCGGCCAGCAGCGGCACATTGACCAGAACGGGTAATGGTACCTACAACCTGCTTCCTGGCGCTGCCGATGAAGTGACCATCAGTGTGACTTCCGCTGGTTCCAGCCTCGGTAGCATGAAGTTCCGTGTGAAAGACCTGCCCAAACCTCAGGCTCTTATCCGTAACGTGGTCAATGGCCAGGTTTCGAAGAGCGCCCTGCAGGCTGCTGGTCGTGTGGAAGCCGAGATGAAGGACTTCGACTTCGACGGTGTCCACTATGACGTGGTTGGTTACACCTTCCGTTACAAGACCAAGAGTGGTACCACCAAGGAAGCCAAGGCCAACTCAGGCGGCTTTACTGATGAGATCAGGACTGCTATCAGTCAATCCAATGTGGGCGACATGTTCCAGTTCACGGCTATCCAAGTGCGTGGTAACGATGGCAAGACCAAGACCCTTGAGACGCCTATCGGTGTTGAAATCAAGTAATTGAATATTTAAAACCCAAATAAGATGAAAAAGACACTTGTTTCACTGTTGACTCTTGTGGCGCTCTTTGGTAGCCTGTGCCTCAACGCTCAGACGACCGACATCAAGCCCCCGAAGAACAGCATCCTCTCGGGTCAGCAGCAAATCATGAACGAAAAGACCCCTTCGCCGCTTCCGGTGATTGATGAATCCAACATCATGTGGAAGAAGACGGTGATTAGGGAAATTGACTTCCGTCAGAAGATCAATCAAGTGTTCTACTACCCAATCAATCCGACCGAGGACTGGAGAAACCTCATCACGGTGATTTATGATGCCATCCAAAGTGGTGACATCACACCTTATCGCGTCGAGAACAACATCGACGACATGGTGACGCCCCTGACCTTGGCTGATTTTGAAAAAGAAAACACGAAGATTGGCGACCCGCCTGTCATCTGGAAAGATGGCGAGGAAGTGCCCAATGAGATCATTTTCGCTGACCGTATGCTCAATGTGACCCGTCTGCGTATCAAGGAAGACTGGTACTTCGACAAGAAGTTGTCGCAGTTCCTCGTCCGCATCATCGCCCTGGGCCCCATCGTCGTCGACGACGACGGCGGTCTGTCGCAGGTCTGTTGGATTCCTTACGAAGAGTCTCGTGACGTGCTGGCCAAGGCATTCTGCTTTAACCGCAACAACACGGCCCAGCGTCGCACCTACGATGAAATACTGCAGAAGCGTGTCTTCGACAGCTATATCATCAAGGAAGAGAACGTCTACGACCGTTACATCAACTCCTATGCATTCAACATTGATGCTCTCTATGAGTCAGAGCGTATCAAGAACGCAATGACTGACTTCGAGCAAAGCCTCTGGGAGTATTGATGGTATGCTAATGACAATGAAAAAGGACGCCACGGCGTCCTTTTTTTGTTGTCGCTTTGCGTCATTGCGAGGAGGGACGACGAAGCAATGACACAAAGCGTGTCAAACAAAAAGAGCAGCCGATTACTCAGCTGCTCTTTTGTCGGAGTGGCCCGACTCGAACGGGCGACCGCTTGCACCCCATGCAAGAATGCTAGCCAACTGCACCACACCCCGATTGCTTTTGCGGCTGCAAAGATACGAATGTTTTTTGAATTGATGTTCACTTTCCGAAAAAAAAGTTACCTTTGCACAGAATAAATATAACTAAACAACTGAACAACTAATAACTGACAACTATGGAAAAAGTTGAATGTCTGATAATTGGCTCAGGCCCTGCGGGCTATACAGCCGCTATTTATACTTGCCGCGCCGACGTGAAAACTGTCGTCTACGAGGGTATGCAACCCGGCGGTCAACTCACCCAAACCACCGAAATCGAGAATTTTCCAGGCTATCCCAAGGGGATTAATGGTCCTGACATGATGGAAGACATCCGCCAGCAGGCACTACGTTTTGGCGCTGAGATACGCGAAGGCGAGGTGACAGCTATCGATGTCAGCCAACGTCCCTTCAAGGTGACGACGGAATATGATGGTGAGATTTTAGCCGACTCCATCATTGTCTCTACGGGTGCTGCTGCACGCTATCTTGGCTTGCCCACGGAAGAGGAATTCAAGGGTGGTGGCGTGTCGGCTTGTGCCACATGCGACGGCTTCTTCTATAAAGGCAAGGATGTGGCAGTGGTCGGCGGTGGCGACACGGCCTGCGAGGATGCCACTTATCTGGCCAAGCTCTGCAACAAGGTCTATCTCATCGTCCGCCGCGACGTGTTGCGTGCCTCCAAGGCCATGCAGCACCGTGTGCTCAACACGCCTAACATCGAAGTGCTATGGAAGCACCAGACCAAGGAACTCTTCGGCGAGCAGCAGGGCTTCATGAAGAAGCTGAAAGGTGCAGTTTTGTACCATAGCGACACCAAGGAGGAACGTACTATTTACGTGGACGGTTTCTTTGAGGCCATCGGCCACACGCCCAACACCGAGCCTTTCAAGGGCATCCTCGACATGGATGAGGAGGGCTACATCATCACCAAGCCCAAGTCGACGGCCACCAACGTGGAGGGCATCTTCGCCTGTGGCGACTGCCAGGACCGCATCTACCGTCAGGCCATCGTGGCTGCCGGAACGGGTGCCATGGCCGGCATTGAGGTGGAGCGGTTCCTCATGGGCCATTAAACTACGACGCTTCGCGTCATTGACTCGTTTCGCATCGTCGAATCTTCGATTTGCGAGGAGGAACGACGAAGCAAATCGAAGATTGGCTAACGCCGAATTATCATTTCAACGGAGTTAATCTAGACATGAAGCTTCTGACAGAAATAAGTATTAATCCTTTGGAGCAGACTATCCATTACGGCGATGGTCTGCTCTTCCTAGGCTCCTGCTTTGCCGACGAGGTGGGCGGCATTTGCCGTGGCTTGGGCTTCGATGCCCTTGTGAATCCTTTTGGCGTGCTCTACAACCCCGCTAGCATCGCTCAGTCGGTGGAACGGTTGAATAGTGGTATGCCCTTCAGCCACGATGAAGTGATTAGGGTAGGCGAGGGGCAATACTGCACTTTCAGCCACAATACGGCGTTTTGGAGGCCCTCTGAAGAAGCGCTGCTGGAATATGTCAATTTGTCACTTGGCACAGCCCAGGAGCATTTTGTGATGGCGAAATGGGTCATCGTCAGTTTGGGCACCTCGTGGGTGTTCCGAAACAAGGGAAACGGCCAGGTGGTCTCCAATTGCCACAAGTTGCCTGCCGATCAGTTTGAAAGACATTTCCTGTCGGTGGAGCAATCTTCGGAATACCTTTCAGGAATCGTTCACCGGCATCCCGAAAAGCAGTTTATCTTCACCGTTTCGCCCTTGCGCCATTTGAAGGACGGTTTGCATGAGAATCAGTTGAGCAAGGCGGCATTGTTGTTGGCTGTCGACCAGGTGTGCAAACGTTTTGGCAACGCCCATTATTTCCCCGCTTACGAAATCCTTTTGGACGAGTTGCGCGACTACCGTTTCTATAAGGAAGACATGGTGCATCCCACCGAGCAAGCCGTGCAATACATCTGGGAACGCTTCACGGATTTCGCTGTTGACCCTAAGGAAAAGCCTGCCATGCAAGCCGCTGCCGAGTTGCGGAAGATGCTCAAACACAAGCCACTATTTCCAGAAAGTGAGACTTATAAGAGGTTTGAGGAGCAAAAACAGAAGAAAATCATTGAGTTGAAGAGAGATTTTCCGAGCGTATGTCTTGATAATTTTTAGTTCACAAACTTGTGGTCTACATTTTTGGGGTCCACAAAATTGTGAACCGTTATTGTGTCACCTATCCGTTTACATTTCCGACAACAAAAAAGGACAATCTTTCGCGCCAAATGGATGACGCTGAAAATGAATGTCCTATGTGGGTTGTTTTTACCTTTGCGAGGTATTAATTAACCTTAAAACCGACGCGCCCGATGGGATAGAACTGGGCAAAGAAAAAAGTGAAAAATGTATTATTAACTCTTGTTACTGTAATGAGTATGGCTGTATGCGTTTATGCATCAGACAATCACAAATCTCAAAATTTTTCAAATAAAACCGAAATCATTGTTGATGGTGATTTCGAAATGGGTGTTGTTTTTAGAACAACCCAAAACCTTTGCCATGGTCAAGATCAATTGATTCTTTATCGGAGTGGTAGTTTTGAATTATACCAGAATGGTGTAGAAGTTTATTCTGGAACATATACTATTGACACCGAATACTCTATAGTTGTCTTGTTTGTTGGTGATTCAAAACTAAGATGCAAGTTCCAGTATAAATCTGATCGTCAAAATATTGCATCCTTGACATTTCAAAATGAAACGTATTGGCCTTGTAATAGATAGTGCATCATTTAGATTACACCATCTTCATAAACAACTCTGAACGATATGGAATGCTCCTGCTTTTTACAAACAAGTTAGGAGCATTTCTTGTTCGTACATAATAATGAATAATAAACTCAAATAGAACTAAATAATGAAAAACTACATATTCGCCTTATTACTAATTTGCACCTGTTCTATTTCGATAAATGCAATAGGACAAATCACTATAAACAGTGAACCAAGCGGAGCTAATGTGTACCAAGAAGGGAAGTATATTGGAACTACTCCTTGCAAAGCATCTTCAAATATGAAGACCAAAGAACTTGTTTATGACATAGATGCTAATCGAGTACGCGATCCTTCTAAACCTCCCTACTCGATTGAATTTACTATAACCTTGGATGGTTACGAACCAGCAACTGTTTATTTTGAAGGAAAATATGAATACCATCAAAGTGGCTTTGGAGGGCAGAATAAGTATTATCTTGTGAAGCCTAAAACTTTCAATCTTTTTGCGGTATTGAAAAAAGACCAAAGTGTATCCGTCAGTACTGTACAGACACCAAATCTGGAAATACAACAGACAGTTTTTCAAGAAAGTAAGCCGGATATTCGATGGCATTTTGATTCTGAACCAGAAGGTGCAAGAATATATTGGAAAGTAATATCAAAAGAACCTGATGTTGTAAAAAATACCGCACCTTTATATCTTGGCATTACACCTTATAATGAAATAAAGCCATTTAATATCAAAGGATTAGATAGTGAGAATGCAGAGAATGTCATAATTGAAGTTGAAATTGTCAAGAAAGGTTACAAAAAGCAAGTAAAGAGTATCTCCGCGGAATCAATAACTGAGCAACAAGAAATAAGTTGGTTCTTTGAGCTTGAAGAAGAAAAGATAGAATCTGATACTATAGAAACGTCAACGGGCTCCATAAAAGAGTCAATTGAAATTGAAAGATAAGTTTCAAAACCGGCTGAACAATAAAAAAAGTTTTGTATTTGCGGCAAGAATAGAGGCTGATCTTTGTCAGTTTGGCCTCTATTATTTGAATAATAAATGAGGTTAAAGCGTTGCCCATTCAAAATATTCTGTACTTTTGCCTCATAAAAGAAAGGACATTTAGAAAGACAATAGAACATAGATATTATTAAACTGAGCTTTACGCTCTTATTCTTTGTCTTGTAAAATCGGCAAAATTTAGCAGTGGAGAATAAGTTGGCGAAAGGCTCACGTCGTTAGGGCGTGAGCAATTTTGCTTATTCACTGCTATGGCGTTTGCCGATGCCTTCAAGACGGGTAAGCAGATACGGTTCCGCCCTTTTTGTTTGCCTAAAGCGCAAGGCTCTCCGCAAAGGCAAACCGATGAACGAAGAACCGCACATAGGGAAACTCATCAAGGCTGAACTGGCAAGGCAGGGACGCAGTGTCACATGGCTGGCTGCGCAACTCAACTATTCGCGGCAGTACCTCTACAAACTCTTCCGCCGCAAATGGATTTACACCGATTTGCTGCTCAAAATCTGCGATTTGCTGGACTACGATTTCTTTAAGTGCTTTTCGGAATGGCGGGAGCAAAGAAACGAAATCTCTACCAAATAACCATTTTTGAAGGAATTATTTTATGCACAAAGACGTACCTGTCAGTCTTATGGAATATGAAACACCATTTCCTGTTGTTGCTCAACAACCTTTGTGCAAGAGGATGATATAAGGATAAAGTTTTGGAAGGAATGTAGGCCATAGCATCGGCCAAATAGGACAATTGATTGATTTCGTCAATGAGTTCATCGGCATATCGTAGGGCATTCTCTTCCGAGGTGTTGTAAGTGATGAACTCGATGATTTCTGAAAGGTCATTCCTGACTTGCGGCAGAATGATTACTTCTCTGATCTTCATAATGCTTCCTGATGCCGTTTTTTAATAATGCGCCAAATTGCGAAACAGTCATGCTGCCTTCGGGTATAGTCTCGTCAACAGTTGCTAATCCAGAGCTAATCAGATTTCCAAGAGCATCAAGCACCATCTGATTGTTTTCGTCGTATCTCAAAGTTATTGTGGTCATTTTTCCGAATGGTTTCTGCTGCAAAAGTAACAATTATTTACTAAATCGCAATAGTTTCCGAATTTCTTTGTACTTTTGCCGCCCATTATCGGACTTTGGGACCTCAATTCTTCGAAACGATGGGACCTGAAAGTCGCGAGTCTCGCAGTCCCGCGTCCCGTAGTCCAATACCACTTATACATTATTTATATACCAACACAATGACTGAAAACGAAAGATCTGGCAAGCGTCCGCGCACCAGAAAGCCTGCTGATGATGAATTCCAGCAGAGAAGGTCCTTCAAATTCTATCACCGCGACGGTGACGAGGAAGGACGCGAAGAGAGAAGTTTTGGCGACAAGCCGAGAGGTGAGCGCCGATTTGATGACAACCGTGGCGACCGTAGGTTCGGCGACCGTAAGTTCGGCGACCGTCCCCGCCGCCGCTTCGACGACGAAGAACGTGGTGAAGGCCGTCGTGACGACCGCCCGCGCCGCCGCTTCGACGATGACGAGCGTCCGCGCCGTCGTTTTGATGACGACAAGCCGCGTGAGCGCCGTTTCCACGACGACGACCGCCCACGTCGCCGCTTCGACGACGATGAAAAACCGCGCCGTCGCTTTGATGACGACAAGCCGCGTGAACGCCGCTTCCATGACGACGACCGCCCACGTCGCCGTTTCGACGACGTTGAAAAACCCCGTCGCCGCTTTGATGACGACAAACCCCGTGGCGAACGTCGTTTCGATGACCGCCCTCGCCGTAGGTTTGACGATGACGACCGTCCGCGCCGCCGTTTCGACGACGACAAGCCGCGTGAGCGCCGTTTCCATGACGATGAGCGTCCCCGTGGAGGCCGCCGTTTCGACGACCGTCCGCGCCGCCGCTTCGATGACGAAGAAGAACCACGTCGTGGCCGCAAGGGCTATGTCCGCGAGAAAGACCCGCTGTACGACCGCCCGAAAGCCACTGGCGAAATCCGTTTGAATAAATACCTGGCCGACTGTGGCATCTGCTCACGCCGCGAAGCCGACGACCTGATCAAGGCCGGCTGCGTGGAGGTGAATGGCGAAGTGATCACCACCATGGGTTACAAGGTGAAGACCGACGACAAGGTGGTGTATGGTGGCCAGACCCTCAACCGCGAGAAGCTCCGCTATATCCTGCTCAACAAGCCTAAAGGCTTTATCACCACGTCCGACGACCCCTATGAGCGCGACACCGTGATGGAACTCGTCAAGAATGCCTGCCCCGAGCGCGTCTATCCTGTGGGCCGTCTCGACAAGCAGACCACGGGCCTGCTGCTGTTTACCAACGACGGCGACCTCGCCAAGAAACTCACCCATCCGAGCAGCGAGATCCCGAAGCTCTACCATGTCATCCTTGACAAGCCCTTGACCAAGAACGATATGCTGCGCATCTCTGAAGGCATTGAGTTGGATGACGGTCCCATCGCCGCCGACAACATCGCCTATGACCAGGATGACGACAGCAAGAAGAGCATCGGCATCGAACTCCACTCGGGCCGCAACCGCATCGTTCGCCGCATCTTCGAACATCTCGGCTACGAAGTGACCAAACTCGACCGTGTGATGTTTGCCGGTCTCGATAAATATAAACTGCCCCGTGGCGAGTGGCGTTTCCTCACCGACCTCGAGGTAGCGAATCTGAAGAAAATCTAATTGCCCATGTCATTTATCTCACTTCGTATCGATGAATCTTCGATTTCGAGGTTTTTGACGGCATAGATACACTCCATCGTTCCTCGGTCGGTATGACATGCCGTCAAAAACCGAAGAAATCTATGGCTATGGATAGTATTACTAAGCAGTATATCAGGGAAAACCTGAATGCCGACGTGCCGACGCTCGCCTTGAAAAAGGCGCCCGTCGGCATTGACGTTTCTTTGGCATTGCGGCAAATTGAGGCACGACAACTCCTGCAGAAAAAAGTGCCGTTGTGGAGCGAGAACGAAGACCTGCTCTTTCCTGCCCATCTTTCCCTTGAGCAATGCTCGTCGGAAGCCAGCGCGAAATACAAAGCCAGTCTGCTGCAAGGACAATCATTTACCGACTTGACAGGCGGATTGGGCGTCGACACCTATTTTATATCACAGCATTTTCAACAAGCTGAGTATGTTGAACGGCAAACTGAACTCTGTGACTTGGCCCGACATAATTTTGAAGTGCTGAAGACCCGTGTCAACGTATGTAACGAAACGGCTGATGAGTATTTAAACCGTTGTTTACCAAAGAGTTGTATTTTTATTGACCCCGCTCGTCGCGATGCCTACGGACGCAAGGCCGTTTCTATCAGCGACTGCACACCCGATGTGGCTGCCTTGCAGGATTTGTTGCTTGAAAAGGCTGAAATAGTGATGGTAAAGCTGTCGCCCATGCTTGACATCAGCAAGGCTTTGACGGAGTTGCAGCATGTGAAGGAAGTGCATGTGGTGGCCGTCGCCAACGAGTGCAAGGAATTGGACCTTGTCATGCAACGAGGTTTTGAAGGTGAACCTCAATTTGTCTGCGTTAACTTGTTGACTTCTCAGCCGGAGTTGAGATTCACGCAAGAGGAAGAACGCAATTGCGTAAGTCGAATTGCCGATGGGGCTTCCAATTACCTTTATGAACCTAATCCTGCTGTGCTGAAGGCGGGATGCTTCAAACTGTTGACGCATCGATATGATGTATTTAAATTGCATAAAAACAGTAATTTATATACCTCTGTGCAACTTGTTCCCGACTTTCCAGGGCGCATTTTCGAAGTGGAAGGCTGGGCACCTTATAATAAAAAAGTACAACAGACTTTGCTTCGCGACGTGGACAAGGCCAGTATCGCCGTGCGCAACTTCCCGCTGTCGGTGGCAGAGCTTAGGAAGTCCTTGAAAATTGGCGACGGCGATGAGACATATTTGTTTGCTACCACGTTGAAAGGGGAGCAGAAGATCATCATACGCACAAAAAAACCGCATCTTAAGATGCGGTTTCATGTGTTTTAAAATTGGAAGAAAATCATCTTCTGTCAGGGATTCCGAACTTGTTCCACCAGGTTTGGTCATACTTGTTCTTGATGGCTTTTTTGACCGTTTGGGTGCGATTTTTCAAGGTGTTCAAGGCAGCATGAGCCTCTTCGGTTTTCTTGCGAAGGTCCTCTTGCATCTTGTCCATTTCGGCCGAAAGTGATTCGAGGCGTTTGCAGTCTTCTTCGAGTTTCTGTATCACGCCATCCTCGACGCCGGCCTCACGACCCAAGCGCTGGTTTCGTTTTACTCCTGTCAGAATCAGTTTTGATTTTTCAAGTTGGTCTTTAAAAATTTGATACATGGTGTTTTACAATTTGTATCCTTTCAATTGGGATGGTTTTAAAATTGGAAATGCAAAAATAGGAAAAAACTCGTATTTTTGCAAGCCAAAAAGTTTTTGCAAATGTATGCTCTCTTCAAGAAAGAAATCAGCAATTTTCTCAGCTCGCTGATAGGCATCATGGTGATCGTGGTCTTCCTCCTCATCACCGGTCTTTTCCTTTGGGTGTTCCAAAGCGACTTCAACGTGCTAAACTATGGCTATGCCAACCTCGATAGCCTCTTCGTCTTGGCCCCTTGGGTGTTCCTGTTTTTGGTGCCGGCGGTGACGATGCGCAGTTTTGCCGAGGAAAACCGTACAGGTACCATTGAGATGTTGGTCACCAAGCCTCTTTCGGACTGGCAAATCATCTGGGCTAAGTTTTTGGCGGGCGTGGCTCTCGTGTTGCTCGCGCTGATACCGACTTTCATTTACTATTTCTCGGTTTATCAATTGGGTCTGCCCAAAGGCAACCTTGACAGCGGCGGCATTTGGGGCTCTTACATCGGTCTGTTTCTGTTGAGTTCGAGTTTCGTGAGTATCGGCGTGTTCTGTAGCTCGCTGACCAACAACCAGATATTGGCTTTCATCATCTCCGTGTTTCTCTGCGGATTCCTGCTGATAGGCTTCGAGTTCATCTATTCGCTTTCGCTGTTCGGTAGAGTCGACTTGTTCATCCAGCAGCTGGGAATGAATGCCCACTATAGCTCGCTGAGTCGTGGCGTGGTCGACACGCGCGACGTGTTGTATTTCTTGAGTGTGATAGCGCTGTTCCTCAGTGCTACGAAATTGGTTTTGGCAAGCCGCAAATGGTAAGGAGGTGAGAGATGGAAAACAAGCGTAAGAATCTGAAAAAGAATCAAATTGTTGCCTTCTTGATTACGGCAGTGATTGTGGTAGTGCTCAACGTGATTGGCTCGTTTGTCTTTACCCGTTTCGACTTGACAAGCGAGAAACGCTATACCCTGTCGCCAACGACGAAAGAAATCCTCGGCGACCTCAACGACTATGTCTATTTCAAGGTGTATCTCGAAGGAGATTTCCCTGCGGGTTTCAAGAAATTGCGCCGTGAGACCAAGGAGATGTTGGATGAATTTCGTGCCTATTCGAAATACATCGATTACGAGTTTATTAATCCTTCCGAAAGCTCCGATGCCGCTGAACGCAACGACACCTATAAGCAGCTTTATCAGGCCGGCCTGAACCCCACCGACATGGTGGTCAAGAACAGCGACGGCTCATCGAGGCAAATGGTGATTTGGCCAGGGGCTTTGGTGAGTTACCGCAACAATACGGAAATCGCCATCGATTTGCTTGAAAACCAGTTGGGACAGTCGTCTGAAGACGCATTGAACGCCTCGATGCAGAACCTGGAGTTCCGTCTTATCGACGCGGTGAAGAAGGTGACGCGATTGCAGAAACCTAACGTCGCTTTCATCCAAGGCCATGGCGAGTTGGGCGTGCAGGATCTGTACGACATCATCCAGACATTAGGCCAAAACTATAACGTGGATACGGTGACCATCAATGGCAGGATTGATGCTTTGATACACCGTACTCAGCACGAAGACAGGGAAGTGAAGGCCTTTGTCTCCTATGATGCCATCATCGTCGCCAAGCCAACCCAACCGTTCGACGAGAAAGACAAGTTCCTCATCGACCAGTACATCATGCATGGGGGCAAGGCGCTGTGGCTTGTGGAGCCTGTCTATGCCACCATGGACAGCCTTCAAAACCAGGAGTCGACCATTGGTTTGGAACAGGATCTTAACCTCGATGACATGCTCTTCAAATACGGTGTGCGCCTCAACCGTGACTTGCTCCTCGATTTGAATTGCGCCGCCCTTCCCATCCGCACGGGACAGGTGGCAGGTCAGGCCCAGCTTGAGTTCTTCCGCTGGTATTATTTCCCCTTGCTGCAGGCCGCATCCGAACATCCCATGGTGCGTAACATGAATGCCATCAAGGCCGACTTTGTCAGCTCCGTGGATGCCACTACTTCTGCCAACGGCATTGAACAGATACCGTTGCTCAAGACCTCGGATTATACTAAGGTGTCGGGGACCCCTGTGTTCATCACTCTGGCGATGCTGCGTCAAGCGCCTGACAAGCGCATGTTTAGCTCCAAAGGCAAGAACGTGGCCTATCTGTTGAAAGGCACTTTCCCGTCGTTGTACGCCAACCGCATCCCGCAGGAAATCGTCGACGACCAAGCCACCGATTTTATGGAGGAAAGCAAGCCCACTGCCATGATTGTGGTGACCGATGGCGACATTATCCGTAACCAAATCGACATCAAGCGCAAGACCCCGTTGCCCTTGGGTTATGACCAATACACGCAAAACACTTATGCCAACAAGGAATTCATCGAAAACGCCATCAGCTATTTGGTGGACGGTGAGGGCTTGATCGACATCCGCTCGCGCGAGCTGAAGGTACGTCTGCTCGATGTGACCAAAATCAACCAAGAGAGAACAAAATGGCAGGTAATCAATACCTTGGTTCCTATTGCTTTGATTATCGCTTTGGGCTTTGTCATGGCGTTCGTCCGAAAGAAAAAATATAGCAAACAATAATCCACATGAAGAAAAATAACCGCATTACCCTTATTATTGCCGCATTGCTGGTGGTCATCGCCGGCGTGCTGATTTGGAACAACCGTTACCTCTCCACGATTCAAGGCGAGTCGTCGGATTTCCAAGTTTGGGATACGGCATCTGTGACTAAAATCTATCTCGCCGACCGCAGGGAAAACGAGTCGCTGTTGGAACGCCATGAGCAAGGCTGGACCTTGAATGGCACCTATAAGGCGCATCCCAAGCAGGTAAGCTATCTGTTGACCACCTTATATAAGATCCGTGTCAAGATGCCTGTGTCGGTGGCCAGTCACGACAACATCGTCAAGCAGTTGGCCGCGCAAAGCACCAAGGTGGAGATCTATCAGATTGTGCCGACCATAAATCTGTTTGATAAGATTAAGCTGTTTTACCGTGAGAAGCGCACCAAGGTGTTTTATGTCGGTGATGCCACCATGGACAACAGCGGCACGTTTATGCTGAAAGAAGGTGCCGACAAGGCTTATATCGTTTACATCCCTAGTTTCAGAGGCTTCATCTCGACCCGTTTCACCGCCAACCCCGACGATTGGCGTGACCATACCGTTTTCCATGCGAATTTGTCCGACATCCAGTCGGTTCAAATCGATTTCAACGAAGACCCTGAAGGCAGCTTCCGCTTAGACAACATTGGCAAACACCAGTACAAGCTCACGCGTCTTTGCGACAACCAGGATATGCCGTTCGATACGCTGAGGGTCATCAATTTCCTGTCGTCGTTCGGCAACCTCAAGTTCGAGGCGTTGTTCACCAACACCTTGCCGCAAGAACGTATCGACTCCATCACGCATTCTCCTTATGTGCATAATGTGGTGCTGACCGTCAAGGATGGCACGACCCAGGACATGAAGACGTTCAGGAAGCTGGTGCTGAATGGTGTGAACGACTTTGGCGGCGACTACGGCGATGAAGACCACGACCGCATGTATGCGCTGATTGAAGACGGGGCTGACTTTGTGCTCATCCAAAACTACGTCTTCGACAAGGTGTTGCACGACGTTCGTTATTTTGACCCACGTACACCTATCTATGAAGACTCGGGATATTGGGAGGAAGTCAAATAACAAGTCAGCCTCCTATGTCATTCCTGCATGGGCAAGTGCGTTGGAGAGGAATCTATAGGAGGTGGATCAAGAAGCAATAACCTATTTCTTCTTCAGCAGCCCTACCATCTTGAACCCCACATCCGTGAAGACAATCTGTGCGTTGCCGTTACGTTCGATGTGACGTATGGCTTCCTCGAAAAGCGCAGCGATTTGTGCCAGATTGGCAGGGTTGACAAAAGGTGCAAACTTCGAGTTGAAGGTCTTTTCGTCTTCAGGTAGCATTACGATTTCCGCAAGGTTGTTGTTGAACAACAACGAGTTGCGTACGATACGCAGGCCGTATTGCAACAACTCCTTCTGTTTCTCGCGACCTATGGTTTTGATGTTGGCTGAGAAGTCAATCAGTTCGGAATAGGCCCCACGGAAGCAGAGACGCATCCATTGCTGGAAGGTGGAGAAGAAGAACTTGTGGTCTTCAAAGTCCTTAAACGATTGGCAGGCCGTGAGCCAGTTGCCTTCCGAGACCATGGCGGCGTCATGGGCCTGCTTGGGGTCGCAGCCATAGCGTTGTTGCAAAGCCGTTTCGATGGAGGTGGTGTCGAGGGCCGGGATTTTGACCAAGGCCGTGCGCGACTTGATGGTGGCCAACAAGTCTTCGGGGTCTTCGGCGATGAGCAGGAAGACGGTCTTCTCGGGCGGTTCCTCAAGGAGTTTCAGCAGTTTGTTGGCTGTGTCGGGACGCATCTTCTCGGCCATCCAGATGATGGCGATTTTGTACTCGCCCTCGTAGGATTTCATGCTGAGTTTGCGCAGCAGCGAGGCCGCATCGCGCACCGACATATAGCCTTGCTTGTTCTCGATGTCGAGGAAGGCGTACCAGTCGTTGTCGCTGAAATAACCGTCGTTTTTCAAGGCAAACTCACGCCATTCTTCCATGAAGAGGTCCGATTCCGGGTTGCTCTTGACGCTTTTGGTGGTGTTGGTCGGAAATACGAAATGCAGGTCAGGATGCACCAATTTCTGAATCTTTTGACAGGTGGGGCACACGCCACAGCTGTCGGTCTCGGTACGGTTGGGACAGAGGATATATTGGGCGTAGGCCAAGGCCAAAGGCAGTTTCCCGCTTCCGGCAGGACCCAAAAAGAGTTGCGCGTGAGAGACATGGTTTTCCCTCACACTCTGGATAAGCCTTTGTTTAACGGCGCTTTGGCCTATGACGTCTTTGAACTGCATAGTGACTCTATTTCGGGGTCAAAATTACAATAATTCCGCATTGGTTGGTTGTCATAACGAATTAAAACGTAAATTTGCACAAAATTTCAACGCATTATGTTAAGCGAACAGGAACAAATCAGAAGAAATTCGTTGGCCGAACTCTACAAGCTCGGCATCAACCCGTATCCGCAGGCCGCGTTCCCCGTGAGCGTG
>CADBZW010000026.1 GCA_902799345.1 uncultured Bacteroidia bacterium
TCGAAGGACTAAAACAACAATAAACAAATCAATAAACACTAAAGAAATGGCTACGATTTATGACTTTAAGGCCCTGAACAACAAGGGCGAAGAAGTGGATATGGCCCAATACAAGGGCAAGGTCCTCATGATTGTCAACACCGCCTCGAAGTGCGGTTTCACTCCTCAATACGACGGCTTGGAAGCCCTCTACAAGAAGTACAAAGACCAAGGTCTGGTGATTCTCGGCTTCCCCTGCGACCAATTCAAGCACCAGGAGCCCGGCTCCGATGAGGAAATCGCTGAGTTCTGCCGCCTCAACCACGGCGTCACCTTCCCGCTGATGAAGAAAATCGACGTCTTCGGTGAGAATGCCCACCCCATCTTCAAATATCTGACTCAGCAAGTGCCGACCGAAGAAGTCCACGGACTGAAAGACAAGGCTACAATGATGCTTGTCGACGGCTTGAGCAAATCTGAGGGCCGCGAAGAAGGTGGCGTGCGCTGGAACTTTACCAAATTCCTCATCTCCAAGGACGGCAGCGTCATCAAGCGTTTCGCGCCCGTGGCCAAGCCCGAGGACATGGAGGCTGATATTGAAGCTATGCTTAAATAAGATAACTAACACTAAAACTAAACAACAATGGAAGCAAAAGATCAAGTTCTGCAAGCTATGCGCGAGATTGGCGCACCCGTCAACGCGGGAAAAATCGCTGAAGTCACCGGCCTCGACCGCAAAGTGGTGGATAAAGCCTTCGACGCCTTGAAGAAGGAAGGCGCCATCGTCTCTCCCGTCCGCTGCAAATGGGAACCGGCGAAATAACGCCGCGACATCAATGAACGAGACCGCTGCAAGGGCTTATACGTCTTTGCGGCGGTCTTTGTTGAAAAAGCGTACTCAGATATGCCCTGGCTTTACGGGAGCGGTCACTTTGGCTACCACGCCTCCTGCTCTTGGAGACGATTTTGGTGGTTTGGTGTTTGAAAACTTCGGCCATCAGGAAGCAGGTATCTACTTCATCCCAGTTGTGACAACGAAAGGCGTCGAGTCCATAAGGGTGATCGTAAGATAATCAATAAATTCTTTTGGAAAAAATCAGAGAGCCGTTGCCTCTTTCGAGCAACGGCTCTCTTTTTCTAGAATGTAGAGCAGTTATTAAGCCATAACAGCCCTTTTGTAGGCGCGCCGCCGCATGAAAGGCGTTGTCTTGTAGTCGCCGAAGAGCGACTGCACCTTGTAGTTTTCCTCCAGCTGAGGATTCATGATGATGGTGTCGATGCCGCGCTTGATGCAGTTCTCATGAAGGTATTTGAACAACAGCACGGGTATGCCACATTGTTGATATTCAGGCATCACACCCATGATCAACGCTTCAAGGGTGTCGTTTTTCTTCAAGGCCTTCAAGATGTTGATGAAGCCGAACGGGAATAGGCGCCCGTTGGACTTCTTCACCGCTTTGGATAGCGAAGGCACGCAGAAGACGAAGCCGATAGGCTTGTCGTTGTCATCGACAGCCAGGGCGACAAAGTCCTTGTCGAGGATGGGGACGTAGGTCTTCAGGTAGGCGTCAATCTGCTTGTCGGTCAAAGGCGAAAAGCCATTCAAGGGTGCGAAGGCCTCGTTATACATGTGGAAGATCTCCCTTCCGTATCGGTTGCCCATCTCTTTCATGCTGTGTGGTTGCACCACGTGCACCTTGAACCGATCTTCAATCAAGTTGGCGAACTGGAACATGGATGGCAGCTCCTTGCTTACCTCCAGCGTCCGCTGGGTCCAGTCGACGTCTTTCGTGAAGCCGAGATGCTCCAACATCTCACCATAATAAGGATAGTTGTATAGGCAGGTGAAAGGGGAGAGGTGCTCGTAACCTTCCACCAGGAGGCCTTCCTTGTCCATATCGGTGAATCCCCAAGGGCCGTGCATCTCGGTGCGTCCGTGTTGTTGGCCCCAGTCCGCAACGGTAGCGATCAAGGCGCGCAGCACTTCTTCGTCTTCGATGAAGTCGAGCCAGCCGAAACGGACGATGTTCTCAGCGTCGTCGGCCTTGTGGTTGATGATAGCGGCGACGCGTCCCACGATTTCGTTGTCACGGTAAGCCAAGAAGCAGTCGGCCTCGCAGAAGTCGTAGGCTCCGTTTTTCTCGGGGTTGAAGGTATCGTATTCGTCGCCTTCAAGGGCGGGTACCCAATTGGGGCAGTCTTTGTATAGATGCAGTGGAAAAGTCACAAACTTTTTCAATTGCTTGTGACTTTCCACTTTTTCGATGCGGATGCTCATAGCTTAAAGAGTTGAATGTGCACTGACATAGTCAATGACTTCGCCAACGGTGGTGAACTTGGGATTGCCTTCGAACTTGAAGCCAAACTTGTTCTCGATGGCGAGGCTCAGCAGCAAGATGGTCAGTGAGTCCAAGCCCACGTCACGCACAAGCTGCGAGTCGTCGTTGATTGTGCTGAAATCAGCGGATGGCTTGATGAGTTTCAGGATCTCTTTCAGCTCGTTGAAGATGTTCTCTCTTTCCATGGCTTATTGGTTTCTTGAGACTTTCATGGCACCAGTGCGTTTGAAGTCCTCTTTGCGCACGGTGATTTTGCTTACTTGGTGGGTGGTGGGCAGCGTCGCGTTGATTTTGCCGACCAGATCCTTGAAATAGGCTTCCACATCTTCCCAAGGACCGTTGCCGAACTCTTCCATGCGAGGCAGGATTTCAATGGCAATCACCTTACGGCCGTCCATTTCGTCTTCCTTGACGAGGCAGTCGCGGAGTTTCGGGTCCTTGTAGAAAGGCTCTTCGATGCTCTCGGGGCTGACGTTCTCGCCGTTGGAGAGGATGATGAGGTTCTTGATGCGTCCAACAATATACATGTAGCCTTCTTCGTCGAAGCGCACGAGGTCGCCGGTCTTGATCCAGCCGTCCTCGGTGAGGGTCTCAGCGGTCTTTTCAGGGTCGCCATAGTAGCCGAGGAATACGTTGTCGCCACGGAACCACAACTCACCATCGACCACTTTCGCCTCTTGTCCAGGATAAAGCTTGCCGACTGAGGTAGGACGTGACTTCACATCGATATTACCGGTGGTGAGGTTGGCACCTTCGGTCATGCCATATCCCGCAAAGAGTTGGATGCCAAGCTCGTCGAACTCACCGATCAGTTTCGGAGGAACGTTGGCGGCACCCGAGATGATGAATCCCAGTTGTCCACCCAGGAAGGGTTTTCCATACATCTTGACCAGGCCCAACAGGATCTCGCAGATACCGGGGACGGCGACAAGGCAGGTGGGGCGGATGACGGGGAACTTCGTGACCGTCTCTTTGGTGTTGCCGGCAGAGAACCAAGCACCACCTTCCATCAGGACGGACAATGTGCCGCGGACGAGGCCAAACACATGGCTGAGAGGCAATACGCAGGGATAACGGTGATGGCCAAACTGGCTGCCTGGGGCATAGACGCCGTTCAAGGCACCACGCATCAAGGCGCGATGAGGCAGGACAGCACCTTTAGGAGCGCCCGTGGTGCCACCTGTGAAGAAGATGGCGGCAGGTTCTTCCTTGTCGACCGTGGCCACAGGAGCGGCATGGTCGGCACAATCGGTGATGGCGATAGCCTTGCTAGGCACGCCCTTCACGGCCTCGGCGAAGTCCTTGCCGTAAGCCAACACCTTTACGCCAAACTTCATGCAGCAGCCCATGATGGCTTGCGGAGGAAGCTGCGAAGGCAGGTTGATGGCCACATAACCAGCCGAGGTGACGGCGAGGAACATCTCAACCGCGTCGACGGTAATGTTGTCGAGAATGGCGACTTTATCACCTTTTTGCAGGCCTAATTCGTTCAATAAGGCACGTTTACGGGCTATGAGGTCACAGGTTTGCTTATAGGTTAAAGTGTTCACCGTGTCGGACAAGCAAGGCAGGTCAGCCCACTTTTGTTCTATCCACGTCACAAATTCGGGAAATGTGGGGATAAACTTCAATTGTGCAAGTTCCTCGGCGGGAAGCATGCTCGGAAAATAATCCTTGTTCGTAATAATTGATTGGTTGTCAAACATATAATAAAAATTTAACTGGTCGTTTTTCAAACGATAAAAATACAAAAAATTATTGAAATGAAATGTTTGTATAACAAAAAAACGCCTTAGATGATACATAGTGCTATGATTGAGGACTTTACGATAACGTCTTATGATGATGCAATTTTGCATTACAGATAGTTGCGGCCAAGATAAAAATGTGACGAAGTCTTTTGGTTTTTTCTATCTTTGCAGAATCAAATTTACTATACCACTAATAACCATGTCCAACCCAACCAACAAACAAGAGCTGCTCGCCGCCATGGCTGACGGCTATGCCAAACTGAATGAGCAAATTGCCAAGATGAGCGAAGAAGCCATATCAGCTTCCTTTGACTTCGCCGCCGACCCAAAGAAATGCGGTGTGCGTTGGCAATACGACCGCTGCCTCCGTGACCTGTTGATCCACCTTTACGAGTGGCAGGTGTTGATGCGCGAGTTTGTGAACAACATCCGCGAAGGTCACCCGCGAGACTATCTGCCCGACGAGTACCGCAAGAACTACCACGAGATGGACAAGATGCTGGTGGAGAAGCATCAAAACACACCTTTGGAGGAAGCCAAACGGCTATTGCATGAGACCCATGAGGAGATGCTTCGCCTTGCCGAGAGCTTTACCGAGGAGGAACTCTTCACCAAGGGCTACTATAAAAACACCTACACCACCGACATGGCGGCTTACTTTGTGAGTGTCACTTCAAGTCCTTACGGGCAGGCGGTGAAGTTGCTGAAGACGCATCAGAAAAACCACAAAACGGCGAATTGAACGAATTAAACGAATTACTCATGGCCGCTGTTGAACAATATGAATTCGATGCCATCATCATCCAAAACGAGGACATGGATGCCGCTTATGTTGAGGTGCCTTTCGACATCAAGGCGCTCTTTGGCAAAGGTAGGCTGGCGGTCCATGCCACCTTCGATGGCGTGCCATACGACGGACAAATCGTCAAGATGGGGACGCCTTGCTTCATCATCGGTGTACGGAAGGACATCCGGAAACAGATAGGCAAGTCTTTCGGCGACACGGTGCATGTGACGTTTTGTGAACGAAAATAACACGACTATATGACCAACTTGGAAAAATGTAACGCAGGAATAGAGTATTCGTATGCCGACGAGGAACTGATCGCCCTCAAGACCGAGGCCATTCGGCAGTGTGAGATCTTCAACGCCATCGACGGGCGCGACTACATGGCGCAATACCGCCACCTGCAGCAGATGCTAGGTAGGGTGGGGGAGCGCGTGTGGATTGCCAAGACTTTCAACTGCGACCGAGGCAAGAACATCTTTATCGGCGACGACTTCACCGGTAACCACAACCTCACCATCCTCGACATCCGCGAGGTCTATATCGGCAACCATGTGATGATTGGGCCGAACACGCTGATTACCACCGTCGGGCATCCCCTATCGCCGCAGGGAATATCATGCCTTGGCCAAGCCCGTGCGCATCGGCAACGATGTCTGGATTGGTGGCAACGTTACCATCCTTCCCGGTGTGACCATCGGCAACAACGTGGTGGTAGCCGCAGGGGCTGTGATTAACAAAGACGTTCCTGATAACACTTTAGTGGGCGGTGTGCCGGCGAGGGTTATTAAGACTATTGAGGATGATGTTTGAATAGCACTCACCTCTGATGTAACGTTACCCCCTCCACCTGGCCTTTACTGTCAAGAGTATAATAGGCACAAAAGAAATCAGCGGGGATTGGCGGATTATAGACCACTGCAATAACGTAACGGTCGTCGACCTGCTCCACCCACTGGATGTAACCATACTTTCCGAAGTTGCGGCCTCGTGCCGACATATCCTGCTCTATGGCAGCCATCATCATATCTATTCCGTCGATACGATTCAAGTAAATTGGATCAAGGCGACCTAAATACTTTACATTTCCAATATATACCAACCGTCCTTTGGCATCGAATCCATGACAGATAGTGTCAGAATATATTTTGTAATAATCGCCTTTTTTATACCTTTTCCGTTTTGAAACCCCGCTGCCATCCTTTTTCTCGCGATACGCCCAAATATACTTCGTGGAAAAATGCTGATATCCACTAATCCCAACCGTATCTATTTGTGACAGAACCGCTTTTTTCACGGCAGTCGGCAATTGTTCAAAACTATATGGCTCTTGTATAGGCCACCATATTTGAAACAACGTCTTCTGGTAAACCCCACGAGGCTCGTTGTTACGCCCGTCCACTTCGTGGATGGTTGGACCATTGACATCATAAGTAAGCAATTTGCCTCTGGTGAGATTCAGATCGGCATTCCAAAAGTTGTCATCTCCGTCAAAAACTGTCATATAGTGGAGATCAGGACGGGATCGGAATGGGAAAAATTCTTTATCTTCAGGCATCACTTCACTATTGTGTATGCAATTGATATGTACGCAGGTGTCGCCTTCGAGATTGAGGTAAAAGACATACTGCCGAATATATTGATAAAAGTAAGGAGCGGTAAAAGCCCTTTGGATGATTTGCGCAGAATCGGCGCGCCTGTCCAAGACTTTGGCCAACATGTTTTCCGCACGTTGCACATCTTGAAGCCCAACCTCGCAGCAGTCCTCAAATTGATGCCCCAATAATATCCCAACTAAAAACACACAATCTTTCGCCTCAATCAAATAGCCGACCGTCCCTTCAGCGTTTCGGCATTCCGTGAATCTATAGTTCGTGTCAGGTTGAAGAAATAGGGAACCCGACTGCTGACGTTCCTTGTCGAAATCAATTTCAACTGGCACCATCTCCGAAATCGTCACAGGTTCCAAATGCGGAGGCTCTTGTGCACTAACATGTTGCATAAGAAGCAAAAAGAGCAAGAAAACAAGAATCCTTTTCATGGTATGGTGTAGTTTTTTCGTCGCTGCAAATATACCAATTTCGACGAAATTCCCTATCTTTGCGTTTTCACAAATAACACATCATAAGTGGATGAGCAAATTTAGTTTACATAATAGACTGCTAGACTCCGAGACTGCGGGACTGCGAGTCGAACAAATACTCGAAGTCCCGTGTCCCGAAGTCAAAGAATAATGCAGTTTAATTTTGAACAGTTACTTAAATGAAAAAAATCATCATCATCGACGGAGGCCCACGTGCCACCTTCAACACGGCCTCCATGCTACAGAAGTTTGCCGAAGGAGCAAGTTCGGTAAGCAATGAAATCGAGGTGAAGAGCGTTCGCCTCTATGCCCTCGACTACAAAGGCTGCATGTCGTGCATGGCCTGCAAAATCAAAGGCAAAGCCTCGCAAGTGTGCAAATACAAGGATGCCTTGACTCCTGTCTTAGAAGAAATTGCACAAGCCGATGGACTGGTGTTAGGTTCACCCAACTATTTCGGCGAGATTACTGGCCAAATGCGGGCTTTCTTGGAGCGTTTGGCCTTCCCTTGGCTCTCCTACAACGACTACAGCATCACCGCCCCGAAGCGGATGCCCGTGGTGCTGGTGGAGACGCAAAACGGTGGCGTGGGAGGCAGTAACTGCAACGGCTATGGCACGATGGAGTCTTGCATTGCCAAAGCCCTCGGACAACCGGAGAAACTGTTCGCCAACAATACCTACCAAGTGAAGAACTACGCCAATTTTGAGTTGGAAGGATTCTCGGAGGAAGCCAAACGCCAGTATCGCGAAGAGCACTGGGAAGAAGACCTACAAAAGGCCTTCGATGCTGGCAAGCGCATGGCGGAAACAATCATTAAGGCGTGATGAGAAAGATTTTACTGATATTAGCCATAGCCTGTTCCTTCAACCTTTTTGGCCAATCCATCGACACGATAGCGATGCGCTCGGCCATCGAGAGGCAGTTGGTGACCTATCCCGAATCCACCTTGCAGGACATCTACAAGAGTTTCTACCAGGAGCATTTTGGTCCTGGCCATATCATCAACGACACGGCCTCGGCGCGACATTATCTGATGCGTGAACTCTCGGAAATGGGTGAAACACAATCACCTTATTTTGAGCCAACGGGCAGCCAAGGCGATTACGTCCGAGTTTATCTCTCCGCCGTCGCCGACAGCTTGATTACCGTCGAGCAACTCTTGGATGCTTTTGTCAGAAGTGCCAATTCGAGGCAAGAGCCAGCAGTCAGTTGGATGGAGAAATGGGAAACCATCATCAGCATCATCCAAGCGAATAAGATTGAATTAGAAGGTTTTGAGACCGACCTCCCCCTGCTGACCGAAGCCGCCAGAAACAACCAAGCCGTGCATCATAGCAGCCGCTATAACGAGGCGTATCACCCGCATTACCGCATCGTGGAGCGCGGCATTTTTGAGATAGAATTAAAACCCTCTTTGAAATAGTATCAAATCCATTGTCAATTATAAATTATCAATTCTCAATTTATTATGAAACAACCCATTAAAGTTACAGAAGCCATTTTCCCAATGCCCGTTTTGCTCGTGGCTACCTACAACGAAGATGGCACAATCGACGTGATGAACGCCGCCTGGGGCACCATGCTCGACCGCAACCGCGTAGCCCTCAACCTGACCGAAACCCACAAGACCGTGGAGAACATCAAACGACGCAAGGGCTTTGTTGTCCATATCGCCGATGCCGCCCATGTGGTGGAGGCCGACTATTTCGGCGTCGTGTCGGGCAAGACCGAAAAGGACAAATTCGCCAAGACTGGTCTCACCGCGACCAAATCCTCATTGGTAGACGCTCCCGTCATCAACGAATTGCCTATCGCAATGGAGTGTGAGTTCGTTGAATACCAAAGCGATGACACGGGACTTGGCGTCATCGGAAAGGTGCTGCAGACCTCTGTCGAGGCCAGCAAGATGAAGGACGGCAAAGTAGATGTGGAAGCCCTGCAAGCCATCGCCTTCGACCCTTACACGCACGGCTATTATCAAGTCTCGAAGCGCGTTGGTGAGGCCTTCAAGGACGGCTTGAAACTAAAGTAAGCAATTATAAACTTTAAAATAGATACTTAATAAATAACACAAATCATACTATGAAAGAGCAAGTTTTACTAGCCATGCGCGAGGCTGGCAAACCCGTTTCGGCTGGCGACGTCACCAAGGCCTTGAACGCCGACCGCAAGGAAGTCGACAAGGCTTTCGCCGAACTGAAAAAGGAAGGTGCCATCGTGTCGCCCGTCCGCTGCAAGTGGGAGCCTGCCAAATAAGCCACTGGTAACGAGCCATCAGATCGAAGTGCATCAGATGACAAGCTGGTGCACTTCTTGTGTTATTTGAAGAAATCCCGTATCTTTGCAACTGGTAACAAAAACCGGTTTATAACCAAATTTTGCCATGAGCCTTCAGAGTTTCTTTGCTTCGTTTCTGCACATTATCAATGAGATGAGTCCTTATTTGTTGTTGGGATTTCTCATTGCGGGGATTTTGCACGTTTTTGTGCCAAAAAACTTCTACGCCAAGTATTTGTCGCGAAACAACAGGTTTTCGGTGCTTTGGGCGGCTCTATTGGGCATCCCACTTCCCTTGTGCTCATGCGGGGTCATTCCCACAGCCATCGGATTGAAAAACGAGCGCGCCTCGAAAGGGGCCGTGGCTTCGTTCCTCATCGCGACGCCACAAACGGGCATCGATTCCATCTTGGCCACCTTTTCGCTGATGGGCTTGGGGTTTGCCATCGTGCGCCCCGTGGCGGCTTTGGTTACAGGAGTTTGTGGCGGTTTGCTGGTGAACCGTTTCGTGAAAGATGAAGAATACGACAACGCAGCGGCCACCACCTGCAGCGTAGAACACGGCAACCGAATCTGGCGCGTGTTCAAGTACGCCTATTTCGATATGATTCAGGACATTGGCCTGCGCCTCGTCATCGGTCTGCTCTTGGCCGCATTGATTAACGTGGCCGTTCCCGACGAGTTTTTCCTTACCTTCGGCAACCATCCTTTGCTGCAAATGTTGGTCATCCTCGCCATCGCCGTGCCGATGTACATCTGCTCTACGGGCAGCATCCCCGTGGCGGCGGCACTGATGATGAAAGGCTTGTCGCCAGGCGCGGCCTTGGTGATGCTGATGGCGGGTCCGGCGGTCAATTTGGCCTCCATCCTTGTGGTGAACAAATCGCTTGGGCGGCGTTTCACCACGATTTATCTGCTCACGATCATCGTCTTTTCCGTTCTCTTCGGATTGCTCATCAACGCCTTGGGCATTGGTGCCAACCTTGTTGCGCCCGCTGCCCAAAACGTCGGTTGTTGCTCCACCACGGTGCACCATCCAAGTGTGTTCCGCAGCATTTGTTCTGTACTTTTAGTCACATTTATCATAATCGCATTAAGTATGAAACTCTTTGACAAATTCAAGAAACAAGAGGCCGTTGAAGGCACGACGACCTACACCGTTGAGGGTATGCACTGCAACCACTGCAAGGCTGCCGTCGAGAAAGCCGTGGGCGAAATCAAGGGCGTGACCGCAGCCGAGGTTAATCTTGGCGCAAAAACCGTGACGGTCACGGGCACTGCCACTGCCGACGAAGTTCAAAAAGCCGTCGAAAAGGCAGGTTTCGAGTTTAAGGGAGAGAACAAGTAAATGGAATAAAACACATTGAACAGCGCCAAAAACAAGAAGCAGCATGGTGAAGATACAAGAGATTGAAGTAAAGTCGGTGATGACGAAGTCAAACCTGCCGGTGGCCGACTTCTCGGTGAATCCATACGTGGGTTGTCTGCACGGCTGCAAGTACTGCTACGCCTCGTTCATGAAGCGGTTTACGAATCATCCGGAGCCGTGGGGCGAGTTCATCGACGTGAAGTACTGGCCAGAAATCAAGAATGCCAAGCGGTATGCGGGCAAGGAAGCCTTCTTCGGCTCCGTGACCGACTGCTACCAGCCACATGAGGCCAAATACAAGCGGACACGCGCCCTGCTGGAACAGCTACAAGACAGTGGCATCAGCGTGAGCATCGCCACGAAATCGGACCTCGTGTTGCGCGACCTCGACCTCATCAAGACCTTCCCCCATGCCCGTGTGTCGTGGAGTATCAACACGCTCGACGAGTCGTTTCGCCGCGAGATGGACGTGGCCGTCAGCATCGAACGCCGACTGGAGGCCATGCGTCAGTTCTACGAGGCAGGCGTTGAGACCACCTGCTTCATTTCTCCGATATTTCCTGGCATCACCGACGTGGAGGCCATCATCGAACGGGCCAAGGGCTTCTGCAATTTAGTGTGGCTCGAGAACCTGAACCTGCGGGGCGACTACAAGGGAAAGATTCTCGCCTGGATTCACGAAAACCACCCCGAACTGGACCAGCTCTACCACGACATCTATACCCGCAAAGACCGCTCCTACTGGATGCAGCTCGATATGCAGATGCGAGCCTTCTGCAAGGCAGAGGGGCTTCCCTACGTCCGCAACGATGACTCCGTACGCTCTAAGCATGGCCAGCCACCCGTGGTGGTCAACTATTTCTACCATGAAGAAATTATCCCATCGGCCAGGAAGGAACAACTGAGGCAAACGAGGACATGTTGTTAGCGTTTTCACCGTCACAATGTGTCTTTTGATTTCCATGCATTATTTCGAAACAATCAAGAACCGAAAATGAAGAAAAGCATCATAACACTTTTGATCATGGCCTTCTCAGCAATCCAATCCATCGCCCAAATCGACCTCCACAGCCATGCCATCACGAAGGACTACATTGATTATATCAAGGCCAACGGGGCGGAGATGGACGAAGGCTTCCCTATTCCCGCTTGGAGCGTGGAGAAGCACTTAGCTTTCATGGATGAGGCTGGCATCCAGACCGCTGTGCTGACCATGCCTGCGCCACAGCCTTGGTTTGGCGACGCGGAGGCTTCGGCAGCGGTTTGCCGTAGCTACAACGAGGAATGCGCCGCACTCAAGGCACGCTATCCCGGACGTTTCATGTTTTGTGCAGCCTTGCCCTTGCCCGACGTGAACGCCGCCTTGCGAGAAGCAAAATACGCCTTGGAGGTTTTGGGTGCCGAAGGCATCAAACTGGCGACCAACAGCTACGGCCAATACCTCGGCGACCCCGTTTTGGACACGCTGATGGCCTACCTCGACACGAAAAACGCCGTCGTCATCCTGCATCCGCACAAGCCCTCGGCGGTCAATGAGCAACTGATTGCCGACGTGCCGTTGGCCAGTTATGAATACTTGGCTGAGACCACGCGCACGGTGCTTAACATGGTAGCCCACAATGTGTTGGTGCGCTATCCACATCTGAGAGTCGTTGTGCCGCATTGCGGCTCGTTACTGCCTAACGCTTTGCCCCGTTTCCGTTCCCTCCTGCCCGTGATGGTGAAACAAGGCATGATGCAGCCTGTGGATGTCGACGCCAACCTGTCACGGCTCTATTACGACCTTGCAGGCGCGCCCACCGATGAAGTTCTCGACGCCCTACTGACCATCACCACGTCCGACCACATCCTCTATGGCAGCGACTATCCGTATGTGGCCGAACCCGTACTCATCAGCGGGAAGCAGGCCTTGGAGAACCGCCTTGCCTCGCACGGGTTGAATCCGCAAGATGTATTCACAGACAACGCCCGACGTCTTTTTGGCGAGAGCCTGCCATTGCGACAATACGGGGAACGCATCGTCCGCCTCGCCGAAATCGAAGTGGAGCCTTCGATGCTCGAGGATTATCTTGCCTTCGCGAAGGAAGTAGGGGAGACCTCGACGAAAGTGGAGCCTGGCGTGCTGACCCTTTTCTCGATGCAGGCCAAGGAAGACCCCTGCAAAATCTACATTCTCGAAATCTACGCTAACCAAGCGGCCTACCAAAGCCACATCCAGACCGCGCACTTCAGGAAATACAAGGAAGGCACGGCCAAGATGGTGAAGTCGCTGAAGCTAATTGACACCATGCCACTGGTGGGGACGGGGAACATGGTCAAATAGTAAAGATGATCTGCAATTCGGGCAAAGCTTTGGTTTGCGGATTTTTCTTTATATCACGACTGTGTCCTTATATACGATTCGCTTCGGAACTCGAGAGGCGATTTTCCAAGGTGCTTTTTGGTGTATTTGCAAAAGAAGCTGACATCGGGGAAGTGAAGCTTGAAAGCGATCTCTTTTACGCTCAACTCCGTCTGGCTGAGATAATAACTGATGTTGCGAACGGTTGCTTCAGTGATCAGGTCCATCGCGGTACGTCCGCTCTTCGCTTTGCAGACGGCACTTAAATATTTCGGAGAGACCCGTAGTTGCTCGGCAAAGGCCCGGACGCTTCTGTAGGTGTTGTCGGGACGGCCAAGCAAGGTGACAAACTCTTTGAGAAGCTGGTCCTTCCGTGAATTCTCGGCAACAGGCGCATCAGCAGGGGCAAAGTCTTCGGGCATCAATCCGCTTACTTCATGCAACACCTCAACAGCTAAAGATTGGGCAGTGAGCTTGATGATGCGTTGCCGATAGAGGTTGTTGTCGTCCTCCATATAGGTGGTCATCAAGTTGAAGTAGGCCTGAAAAAGCTTGTTTTGGTATTTCGAGAGATGAACGACGGGGTTTTGGATGATGTAGTTAAATTTTTGCCACCAATGTGAATCAAGATGCAACACGCTTGTCAACATGTCGTCAAAAAGCTGTTCACTAGCGCAGATGATCTTGCTTTGGAGGTCGGGACTGCGCATATAAAGTCCAACCAGGTTACGCGGCGTACACAAGATAAGGTCGCCATGTCTGGCCTGATATTGTTGGCCGTTAATGGAAAATTGGATGACGCCCTTCTCGCAATACATGGCAAGAATATAACCCGATATTAAAGTTTCCTTGGAAGGAGTAATCTCATCGGGATTGTCGGTGATAATCAAGTCGGCGAATTGCTTTAGCATCTTGGTTGTTTTAAACGGTGCAAAATAACAACCTATTTCTGAAATATGGAAATGTTTTTATTTCCTTTTCTGTGTTCCATTTGTCTCCAATTGGAAAAATCGACAATAAATTATTCCGTTTTGACAGTGTTCGTCACCATTAGATAGTCTATTTTTGCAGCGAAAATAACCATCATGATGGAAGAAAACCAGAAAAAAGAACAATCTGTGAGGATTCAAACCTCACTGCTGAATGGGTTGGAGAAAAAGGCCTTGGTTTGGCTGGCCGAGCGGCAACCCAAGTGGGCCGGTTCGGACATGCTGACCTTTGTGGGGTCTATCGGCGCAGTTGTCATTGCCTTGGGTTTTGCGCTGTCGAACATTAGCGTGTATTTCCTTTGGCTGACCATAGCGGGATTTGTCATCAATTGGTATGGCGACTCATTGGACGGCACATTAGCTAGGGTCAGGAAGCAACAGCGGCCCGTCTATGGCTTCTATATCGACCACACGGTTGATGCCATCAACGAAGCGTTCATGTTCTTGGGCGCGGGCATGTCGCCTTTCATGCGGTTCGACATCGCGTGTGTGCTTCTGGTGGTCTATCTTATGCTGACCCTCAACGTGTCGATGAACGCGCATCTGAAAGGCGAATTCCGGTTGACATACGCGAAGCTTGGCCCTACCGAGTTCCGGCTGATTTGCATCATCGCATGCCTCATCCTGATGTTTGCTCAGGGCCTGCGCGAAATCGTTATTGAGATGCCTTGGTTCGGCGGGGTGCTTTCTTTGGGCTTGCTTGACATCATCGGCGTGGTCATTTTGCTCGCTTTGGTCGTCATCTACCTTGTCACCATCATCCAAGACGCACGCTATTACGCCAAAATCGACCCGAAACACAAGAATGGATAAGCTGAAAGAACTAATAGTGAAGCGTTTACCGAAGTTCTTTGCCGGAAACCTTTTTGGGACGGCCATTGACACTTTGGTGTTGTGGCTGTTCTCCCATCTCGTTTTTCATGACTATGTGGGGCAGGTCATCGTCTCGCCAATCATATCGTTCGAATGTGCGGTGATGGCAAATTTCGTCTTTTCATATTATGTGACTTGGAAGGATCGTATCAGCCAGCTTTCATCACGGTCGTTCTTCAGGCATTACTTGGGCTACAACGCTTCATGCACAGGAACATTCCTTTTGAAATTGGGCATTTTGATGCTGATCCAATGGCTGACGAAATGGGACGTGGTGATTTGCAACCTTTTGGCGTTGTGCGTTTCGGGCGTGGTGAATTTCTTGATGGATAATTTCGTTGTTTTCAAAAAGAAAGCGGAGGAAGTCTGATGCCACTAATCACGATGAAAGAAATAGAGGGCCTTTCGCCTATATTCAAGGGCGAGAAAGGCAACAAAACGGCCAAGAGGCTCATGCGGCTGATGGGTATCGACCGCTTGGCGGAGCATTATGAGAAGTTCGAACACTTGTCGGGACCCGATTTCGTAGCTGCCTTCCTTAAAGATGTCGGCGTGGAATATCAAGTGGAGGGTATTGAAAACCTGCTTTCATTGACCGATGGGCCTTTCATCACGGTCAGCAACCATCCCTACGGCGCCTTGGACGGTTTGATTCTCCTTGATCTGGTCGGCCACGCCCGTTCCGATTTCAAAGTGATGGCCAACAAGTTCCTCTCCATGGTGAAAACCATTAAGGACAGTTTCATTAGCGTGGTGCCGCTTACCGACGACTCGAAAGGTGTGTCGGTCGACAGCATCCGTGGCGTTCGCTCAGCTATTTCCCAATTGAATGACGGTCATCCCTTGGGCTTGTTCCCCGCAGGTGCTGTCTCCAATTTCCATTGGAACGATTTCAGGATCTACGACCGCGAGTGGCAGGCATCGGCATTACGCCTCATACAGAAGATGAAAGTGCCCGTGCTTCCCATCCGTTTCTTTGACCACAATTCCACTTTCTTTTATTTCTTGGGATTGTTGGGATGGAAAGTCCGTTCGATGCGGCTTCCCAAAGAGATACTGAATAAGGCTGGTCGCGAAATTCGGGTGGGAATCGGCCCCGTTATCAGCGTAGAGGAGCAACAGGAATGCGCAAACTGGAAAGACCTTGGGATTAAATTGAGAGAAGCCGTCTATGGCATGGACAAAAAAATGTGAAGAATATGAAGATAAAAGTCAAAGAAGTTACTACAAAAAAAGAGTTGCGGGAGTTCGTCCATTTTCCAAACGAGCTTTACAAAGACAACCCATATTACGTGCCGCAAATCGAGTCGATGGACCGTGACACGCTAACGCCATCAAAAAACCACGCCTTCGAGGTGTGCGAGGGTAAGTATTGGTTGGCTTATGATGAACAAGATAAGATTGTAGGGCGTGTGGCAGGCATCATCAACCACCGTTACAATGAGAAAGTGGGCGAGAAAACCTGCCGTTTCGGTTGGATTGACTTTATCGACAATCGTGACGTTTCCGAAGCGCTCATGAATACGGTGGAAGCATACGCTCTTGAAAAGGGTATGGAAAAGGTTTGTGGGCCTTTGGGATTCCTTGAGTTTGACGCTGCCGGCATATTGGTGGATGGCTTTGACAGGCTTCCTACAGCCTACGGCAAATACAACGCCCCATATTATGAGTACCATCTATGGTCGATGGGTTATCGTAAAGATGTTGATTTTGTGGAATACCTCATCAAAGTGCCGGATGTAATCCCTGAGCGTTATGCTCGCGCAGCCAAAATCGTGGCGGAGAAATATCAATTGCATGAAGCTCCTATCGGTAACCGGAAAGACATAGACCCTTATCTCAACGGAGTTTTTCAATGCTTGAATTCCGCCTACTCGAAACTCCATGGTTTTACGGAGCTGTCTCCAGGTCAGTGCGAAGACTTAGGAAAGCAGTTCCTTAGCAATATCAACGTCGATTACCTCAGCATCATTCTCGACAGCAATAACCAAGTGGTGGCTTTTGGAGTGGCACTCCCATCGCTTTCGAAGGCCATGCAAAAGGCAAAAGGCCGAATGTTTCCTTTCGGGTGGTACCACATGTTGAAGGCCTTGAAGAAAAACGACACGATTGACCTTTTATTGATTGCCATCGACGAACACTATCAAAACAAGGGTTTGAATGCCATGATTTTCAACAAATTCGCTCAAGGCATCGTAAAGAACGGAATCAAGTACATCGAGTCCACTCGCGAATTGGAGGACAACACCCAAGTGCAGAATCTTTGGCATTACCTTGAGCACGACTTGGTGAAAAGGGCGAGGACATACATCAAACCATTAAAAGAACAAAAGCATGAAAACAAACCTGCTGAATAAAATCTGTGCCCGAAAACGATGCGTTGATTCGCTTTGCGCTAATGGCTCCCCCTACCTATGAACAGGTTGATAAAGAGATTGATTTGATTGAAGAGAGGGGAGAAGAATATATTGCGAAACTCTTATTGTATTTGCGACATCTTAAACCATTCGACTATGGCAGCAAAAAAATATCCGTTAGGCATTGCTTTCAGTGGTGGTGGAGCTAAGGCTGCAGCCCACTGTGGTGCGCTTCAGGCGCTAAAGGAGTACGGCATTCAGCCTGACATAGTATCGGGTACCAGTGCAGGTGCACTTGTAGCGGTACTCTACGCGTCAGGCTTTACTCCAAAACAAATGGTTGAAACCTTTCTGGGATTGAACTTCTTCAAGGACATTGTCACACCAAGTGTGCCAAAAGGAGGATTGTTTGATTCGCGTCCATTGACGGAACTGATTAAAAAAATGCTGCCTTACTGCCGTTTGGAAGAGCTGCCTATACCGACCTTCATCATCGCATCCGACATTGAACATGGTGTGCCAAAAGTATTCACTAAAGGAGAAATTGCTCCGCGTGTGGTGGCCTCTTGTTCCATCCCGGTCATCTTCCAACCGACATGCATCAATGGAATCCACTATGTCGATGGCGGAGCGTTCCAAAACTTGCCCGTGTCGGCCATTCGCCAAAAATGCGAGAAGGTCTTTGCGCTCAACCTGAATCATTTGGAAGAAGACAAATACAAAGATAATATCATATCGGTGGCTTACCGTTCGTTTATGATGATGATGGTAACAAACGTGGCTGCCGACACAGCCCAAGCGGACCTCTGCATTGAGCTTGACACCTTCGGTTGCACGGCTTACGATATGTCGAAAATTGAAGAGCTGTTTTTCCGTGGCTATGAGAGTACCGTGAAAGTCTTGGAAGAGAATGGTTACCAGCGTGTTATACAAAAGTATGCCATAAGCTTCTCCAAGAAAAAACTCAAGAGAGACGACATAAAGAGCCCTGAAATGACGTTCCACAATACTATACTAAAAGGGATGACGGCCATTAAGTCTATAAGTAAAGGCAGCACCAAAAAAGAGGAATGAGCTATGAAAGTTGGTCTTTTCATCGATACTTGGTTTGTAACCATCACAAGGAAGGCATGGCCAAAAAGTTCAAAAACCTAAAACTTATTGACGTCAACCCGCTGGCAGGGATGAAATAAGCCTTCAAAGGATATTTCAGTTGTTATTGCACAAATAAATTCGCAAAATTTGCGAACTATTGAAAAATGTATTATTTTTGCACCGATTATTTGTTGCAGCATGGAAATACAATTCGAGAAAGATTATTTGCGAGAGCTTTATTATGACGGCAAGACTAACGACAAGCAACATCGTTATCAGCCGCAAATAGTAAAGAAATATATCCGTGTGGTTGACATTCTCGATTCTGTTGACAAAGTGACAGATCTCTACCGTTTTAATGCCTTGCATTATGAGAAACTAACCGGAGACAAGGCGGGTCTAGAGTCGGTGCGTGTTAATGATCAATATCGGATAGAGTTTGTGTCGTCAGAGGAACCAGGAAAAAGCATTACCATTTGCAATATTATAGAATTGTCGAACCATTATAAATAAAAAGAGTTATGGGAAATTTGGGCTATGGAGCATTCCCCACACATCCTGGAGAGGTGTTGAAAGACGAAATAGAGGCTCGAGGCATCACACAACGTCAATTGGCCGAAAGCATTGGTCTTACCTATTCGGTAGTCAATGAGATATTGAATGGACGTCGTTCACTGACAGCCAAGACTGCGCTCATGTTTGAGGCGGCACTCGATATCCCTGCCGATGCTTTGATGTATCTTCAAATGAAATACAATATGCAGACCACGCGTAAGGACAAGTCGGTAGCCGATGTGTTGAAAGGAATTAGAAAGATTGCTGCGGTGCTTTGATCTTTGTTATTTCACCCAAAATGCCATCGAAAAACTACAACGGATTAACTTAACAACAAAACAATGAAGAAATTAGCAATAATCCTTTTGTGTGCTTTTGCCTTTGCCGCCTGCACCAATAACCAACCTGAAGACAACAAAAACAATCAAAATGACACGAATATGGAAAACACAGCAAAAGTCTATCTGACTCGTAACATCAGCCCTGAAGCTTTGGTGAATATCTACAAGGCTTTGGGCGTGGAAGCTAAAGGCCGCGTGGCCGTGAAAATCTCGACAGGGGAGGGGAGTAACCCCAACTACCTGAAGCCCGAACTCATCAAAGACCTTGTGCATGAAGTAGATGGCACCATCGTGGAGTGCAATACAGCCTACGGCAACGGCCCTGGCGACGAGAAGGACGAGCGCAACAACTCAGCCGTCCACTGGGAAGTGATTCGCAGACATGGCTTCACCAATTATTTCCCCGTCGATATCATGGATGAGTACGACGAAATCCGCATCCCCGTGAAGGACCAGCGACACATCAAGTACGACATCGTGGGCGGACACATGGCCAACTACGATTTCATGATTGCCCTCAACCACTTCAAGGGACACCCGATGGGCGGATACGGCGGCGCACTGAAGAACCTCAGTATCGGCTGTGCCAGCAGCAACGGCAAGGCATATATCCACTCCTCGGGAAAGATGGAAAAACTCGATATGGCCAAGCTTTGGACTCCTGAGTACATCGGTGATCAGGACGGCTTCCTTGAAAGCATGGCGGCGGCAGCCCAAGCTGTGACAAACTACTTCAACAAGAGACAGGGCATCATCTACATCAGCGTGATGAACAACATGAGCATCGACTGCGACTGCGTCGACCATCCCGCCCCCGTGAAGCTTGAGGACTACGGCATCCTCGCCAGCACCGACCCCGTCGCTCTCGACCAGGCTTGCGTAGACATCATCAACAACCAGGAAGTGACCGCCAAAAACGACCCCACCGACCTGCTCAGCCGAATCGACAAGCAACACGGCACCCACACCATCGAGCACGCTGAAGCCATCGGATTGGGAACCAGGAAATACACCATTGTCAGCATTGACAAGTAAGTGAAGCCAGCTGACTTTATCAAACAATTTGGACGCTCCGCCCGAGGCGAACGCCTTGAACGCATCCGAAAGTCGCCTCATTTTGTGAACGACAAGTTCCAGAATGAGGAACCGACTACGCTGTTCACGGGTCAAGGCGGCATGATGAAGAATCTTGGCAAGTTCCTCTTTGGGAAAAAGCCGAAAAATAGGATCCCAAAACTGGGTGAGGTCCCTGTTGTCAAGACCGACTTGAATTGCTTGCCCGAATCTGGTGATTTCTACCTATGGTTCGGGCATAGCTCTTTTTTGCTTCGTTTGGATGGGAAGACCATCCTCGTCGACCCCGTGTTCTACAAAGGATCGCCCGTTTCGTTCGTCAATCGGGCCTTTCCTGGGACGGACCTTTACAAGCCTAAGGACATGCCCAAGGAAATCGACTTTCTCCTCATCTCGCACGACCACTGGGACCACTTGGATTACCAGACGGTCATCGAGTTGAAAGACAGAGTAAAGAAGGTAGTTTGTCCCTTGGGCGTGGGCGAGAACTTTGAATACTGGGGCTACGACAAGCAGCAACTCATCGAGTTGGACTGGTATGAAAGTGCCTCCTCCGACGGCTTGACCTTCCATTGCCTGCCCACCCAGCATTTTTCGGGTCGAGGCTTTTGGAAAGCCAAGACGATGCCGGCCTCTTGGCTAATGGAATCATCGGGAAGGAAGGTCTTTTTCTCGGGTGATGGTGGCAACAGCAGTCGCTTCAAACGCTTCGGGGAACAGTTTCCCGACATCGACCTTGCCATCATGGAGAACGGCCAATACGACACCAACTGGAGCCAAATCCACACCATGCCCGAACACTTGGGTCAAGCCGTTGCTGAACTTGGCGCCCGGCGTTTCGTCACCGTTCACCACTCCAAGTTCTGCCTCTCGAACCATCCGTGGGACGAACCTAGGAAAAACGAATGCAAGGCGGCAGAGCAATTTGGGCTTCAGCTGGTCACTTGTCAGATTGGTGAGCTGGTGGGGCTGTGACATACAAGTCATTCATCACCAATCCAGCAAGCATGAAGCCAAAGATGGCCGTGATATGGGCCGAGGTGCCGTTGATTTGGGCTTTCGAGGAGCACCATTCGTGATTGATGAGGTCGGGATTGCCAGCAGCGATGATGGCCTTGGGACACATGCAGGCATTAGTGCCACAGGTGGTTTCAGCACCTTTGTTAGGCAACACTTCGGGCGAGAACACACAAAGGAACTTTTTCTTCGGATAGGTTTTCGCTTTTCTGAGACGCTTGCGCATCATGCTGGCCAAGGGACAGCCCTTCACCTCCCAAAACTCCGCCACCTGTATCTTGGTCGGATCCATTTTGAGCGCAGCACCCATGGCAGAGAAAAGCTTGCCCGGGCATTCGGTGGCGTGCAAAATAAGGTGTATCTTGTCCTTGAGACTGTCGATGGCATCGATGATGTAGTCGTAGGTCTCGAGTTGGAACTTCTCGGCGTTCTCGGCGGAATAAATCTCCTGAATGGCGTTGATTTCGGCCTGTGGATTGATTTCTAAAAGGCGTTCCTTCAGCACCTCCACCTTGACCAATCCCACCGTTTTGGTGGTAGCTTGCAACTGTCGGTTGACATTGGTTATGCATACGCGGTCGCTGTCCACAATGGTGAGGTGGCTGATGCCGCTTCGCACCAAGCTCTCGGCGCACCAACTGCCCACTCCCCCAACGCCAAAGATGATGACGCGCTTACTCATGACGCGCTCCATCGTCTCCTCACCCAAAAGCAGGTTCAAACGGTTGAATATGGGATTATGTGCACTCATAGAATGGTTTTGAGGCGGCAAAGATAGTGGTTTTAGGCGAATTATCTCTTTTTGCAATATGTTTTGGTGCGAATTAGTCATCCTCAACCCTTTGGTTGCAGACTCCGCCGATATTCGCTGGGCGATTGTCCAAGATGTTTGGTGCAATATCGACTGAAATAACTCAACGAGGTAAAGTTCATGCGGTCGGCGATTTGGGTGAGCGAGAGGCGTTCATCGTCCAAAAAGCCTTTCAAGATGGGTACAGTAGCACGGTTAATATAGCTACTGACGCTGTGGCCTGTTACGCGTTTGACCGTGGCAGAGAGGTACTTCGGTGAGACATTCAGTCGCTCAGCATAGTAGCGCACCTCGCGCTCGGTGCGACTGATGCCTGTAGCGAGCAAAGCCATCAGTTGTTTGACGATATAAGCCGTTCGGTCGCTGTGGGTGTCGGTGGCATCACGTTGTGCATGAGGCTCGAAGATGTCGTACATCATCGTCAAACATAGGCTGCCCATCAGCTCGCGGTAGAACAGCAGGTGGCGGTCGCCCATGCGGTCACGAAGACGGTGAAAATCGGCAAGCATAATGGCCACCTGCTCGTCGGTAAGTTTAATGACGGGGTCTTGGTTGAGCGAGATGCTTCCTCCAATGCTGTAATTATTCGATGGCAGCAGACTTTGCAAGAACCTATAGTCGGCGGCAAACCACTCCACCTTCATTCCGGGGGCTGCGGCAAGGTTTTTGGCGCGGCTCGGATTTGGCATCACCACCAAATCGTTTTTTGCCAAGTGATAACAACGTTCGTTAAACACAAAACTGCCTTCACCTTCTGTACATAGCAAATGCATACAAGTGTGACTCAATTTGGGGTCACTCATCCCGAGGAAATCTGTAGCGTACTGAAAATCAATTTTCATGGAGCAAAATTACAAATTATTTCTTTTCTCTTTCACCCATCTCGTTGACTTCGCTTTGATGGCTTGTTTTTTTGTAATTTTGCAGCCCTTAAAACACGGATTATTTTCAGAGATTGCCATAAGTAATACGATCAGTTATGAAAGTTGGACTCTTCATTGATACATGGTACCCCATGGTGGACGGGGTGATCAAAGTGGTGGACAATTACGCCCGCCGATTGGTGCAATATTGCGAAGTGATGGTGTTTTGCCCGGAGACCAAAGGATTTGATGGAAAGGAGGATGCAAAGTTGCCGTATCAAGTTATACGATGCTCATCACTGCCGCTCATCACAAGCGATTACGAATTTCCTACGCCCGCTTTAGACCCTCGATTCGAAGCGCTGCTACTCAAGAGCGATATCGACATCGTCCATATCCATTCTCCCTTTACGGTAGGTATGTCGGGAGTCCTGTATGCCAAAATACACAAGCTTCCCGTGGTTGCTACCCTGCATTCGCAGTACAAGCAGGATTTTGAGAGGTCGCTCAAACTCAAGTTAGCCTCGAACATGGCGATGGATACCATTATGCGTGTGTTCAACGCTTGCGACGAATGCTGGGCCGTGAATGGGGACATCAAGAACCTCTATGTCCAAGAATACGGTCTGACTGCTCCCTGCAAGGTGCGCCTTAACGCCACCGACCATCATCCTGTGTTAGATTCCGCCGTCGCAGCTCGTATTGTCAACGAGAAATACGGCATCCCTGTCGACGCCACGGTTTTTCTTTTCGTAGGAAGAATCAATTTCATCAAGAACATCGACTTCATCGTTCGTGCTTTAGCGAAAGCTAAGGCGATGGGTCTGCATAACTTTAGGATGCTGTTTGCGGGCAAAGGACAGGATGAGGAGAAACTCGCCGCTCTCGTGAAAGAAAAGGGTCTGACCGAAGAAGTGGTCATGTGCGGTCTGACAGAAAAAGAGATGCTGGAGAATCTCTATTCCCGTGCCAAGCTATTCCTGTTTCCATCGCTCTACGATGCCAACTCATTAGTACAGATTGAGGCAGCTTGTCAGGGTACGCCCACCGTATTCTTGAGAGGTGCCCGTACAGCCGCTACTGTCACCCCTGGCGTCAATGGCTATGTATGCCCACCAGACGAGGACAGCTATGCTCGGATGATCATGGATATCATGGCCGACTCAGAGACATACGAACGTATTTCCACTGCCGCCCGCCGTGACCTTTACCTCAACTGGGATGATGTTGTACGAGACGTTTACGCAGACTATAACACATTCATCGAGGTTAGGCGCAAAAATAGTTGAATTTGTGAAAATAATGATGATTTTTGTGAAACTTATATCCCGGTAAGTTGCTGTATTTTTGCATCGTAATTCAAAACCTGACAACGATGCAAGAACAAAGAGTTGACCCCAGGCTGACCACAGCCGAAGAACACGCGGAAGGCGTACGCCAAGCGCAAGTCCTTTTCAAACTGAACCACACGATGCCCTACACCGATGAGTATAACGCTCTCGTGCGCGAGCTCTTCGGCGACAACCTCGGCGAAGGCGGTTGGGTGATGCCCGGTCTCACTGGCGTCTGTTTCGACCGTGTACACATCGGGAAGAATGTGATGATCATGAACAACTGCTTGATGATGGCCCGCGGCGGCATCACCATCGACGAGGGTGCCATGATTGCCGCCAACGCGCAACTCATCTCCAATAACCACGACCTCTACGACCGCCAGATCCTTCTCTGCAAGCCCGTCCACATCTGCGAAAACGCTTGGATTGGTGCTGGCGCCACCATCTTGCCCGGCGTGACGGTCGGCAAGAACGCAGTCGTGGCCGCTGGTGCTGTGGTCACCAAAGATGTGGCACCCAATACCATCGTGGGTGGAAATCCTGCAAAATTCATCAAAAACATTGTAGAACTATGAAAAGAATCATTACCGCAATCCTGGCGCTCCTCATAGCCACCAGCTGCAATGCACAAAACAACAAGGTAGAGACGTTGCGTGCAACGTCTATGAAAAACGACAAATCACAAAAACAGAACAATATGAACAAATCCATCGTCATTTTCTTCTCCCATGCGGGCGACAACTACAGCGTGGGCAACATCGAGGTCGGCAACACCAAGATCGTGGCCGACTACATCAGCGAAATCAAGGGTGCCGACCAGTTTGAGATCATCACCCACAAGTACGACGGCATGGCCTATATGCCACTCATCGAATTGGCCAAGGAAGAGGCCAACAAGGGCGAACTGCCGCCTTACGAAGGCACCGCCCCCGACCTCAGCCAATACGATACCGTCTTCATCGGAGGCCCAGTCTGGTGGGGCACCTATCCGCAGGTGATGTTCACACTATTCAAGGACATCAACCTCGACGGCAAGACCGTCATCCCCTTTACTACTCACGAAGGCAGCGGCCTCGCCTCCTGCGCCAGCGACGTGAAAAAAGCTTTCCCGAAGGCCAAGGTCACAGGCGAGTTCAGCATCTATGGGCACGAAGTCCGTACGGGCCGTGCAAAGGTTGAGAAATGGTTGAAGAGTCTTTAATAACAAATTAAATACTTGACAATATGAAAGTTAGAAAACTTTTAGTCCTCACTGCCATGCTCTTGTCAATGGCCAACACAAGCTGCCAAAACAAGAACGGCAATCCAACAGCCGAACAACAAGAACAAACCGAACCAACAACACCTAATATGGAAAACACTTCAAAAGTCTATTTCACTAGTGAAATCAGCCCCGAAGCACTCATTAACATCTACAAGGCTCTTGGCGTAGAAGCCGAAGGCCGTGTGGCCGTGAAAATCTCCACCGGTGAGGCCGGCAATAACAACCACTTGAAGGCCAACTTGATTGGTCCTCTGGTGCAGTTGGTGAACGGCAAGATTGTGGAATGCAACACCGCATACGCTGGCAAACGAATGCTTACCGAAGACCACCTGAAGGTCATCGAGGAGCACGGCTTCAACACCATCGGTGGCGTGGACATTATGGATGCCGACGGCGAAATCAAAATCCCTGTGCGCGACACCACTTATATGCGCTACAACATCGTGGGAAAGAGCATCGAGAACTATGACTTCATGATCAACCTCGCCCACTTCAAGGGACACCAGATGGGTGGCTTTGGTGGTGTGCTGAAGAACGCCAGCATCGGCGTGGCTTCGCGCAACGGCAAGACCTACATCCACACTAACGGCCAATGCGAGGATTACACCCATCTTTGGGATTACATCCAGCCCGAGAACCAGGACAAATTCCTCGAATGCATGGCCAATGCCGCTGCTGCAGTTCACGACTATTTCAGGGGCAAGGTTCTCTATATCAATGTCATGAACAATATGAGCATCGACTGCGACTGCAACGGCAATCCCACTCCAGTGGCACTACAAGACATGGGCATCCTGGCCAGTACCGACCCCGTAGCTCTCGACCAGGCCTGCATCGACCTCGTCCTTGGTCAAGAGCAAACCGCCGACAACGATGTGGCTTCAATGAAAGAACGCATTGAGAGCCGCCATGGCATTCACACCGTTGAGCACGCTGAAAAGATCGGTCTCGGTAGCCGCCAATACACTATTGTCAACATTGACAAATAAACAACAAACAAAACAAAAGAACAATGTATTTCGACAGAAACGAACATAAACAAGTAGTAGCACTCTTAGGTGCCGGCAGTATGGGAACCGCCATTGTGCGCCGCATTGGCGCAGGCAAGAAAATCCTTTTAGGCGACATCAGCGAGAAGACATTGGACGACGGAGGTTCCTATCTCCTGTTTTTCAAAGGCAAAAGAATAGGAAAAAGTGAAAAAATGTCCGCAAAATGTATAAATCGCGTTTTGCGGATTTTTCGTTTCTTTGCATTCAAAATCTCACATCAAAATGAAATCACATACCATCATCATCGCAGCCTTGGCGACATCGCTCGCAGCCTGCACACCGAAGACCGAAACGAAACAAGACAAAGACATAAACACACTGACATTCAACAAGGAACAAGCCGCTGCCATGGCCGCAATAGCCTGCAACGAGGCCAAAGCCGACTATACCGCCTTGGCCAAAGCCATCAACGAGGGCATGGATGCCGGACTCACCGTCAGCCAGACCAAGGAAGCCCTTTCGCAACTTTATGCCTACACGGGATTCCCGCGCTCGCTCAACGCATTGGGCACTTTGCAGAAAGTGATTGCAGACCGCGAAGCCAAGGGCTTGAAAACCGAAATAGGGGAGGAGGCCTCGCCGTTGCCGGGCAACTATGACGCTTTGGCACAAGGCACCGAGGTGCAGACCCAACTCAGCGGCCAGCCTTTCAACTATGCCTTCTGTCCCGCCGAGGACTATTACCTGAAGGCCCACCTCTTCGGTGACATCTTCGCCCGCGACAACCTCACCTTCGCCGACCGCGAGCTTATCACCGTGAGTGCCCTCAGCGGCCTCGAGAACGTGATGCCGCAACTCATCGCTCATGTGCGCGGTGCCTTGAACATGGGCTTGACCGAAGCCCAGCTTCGCGACATTGCCGAAGCCTTGAAAGCCAATGGCTTGCAATCGGAAGCCTCGCGCACGGAAGCCGCCATCGCTATGGTGGTCGACGGTCAGGACAAGCCTTATTCGACCTCGGTTTGGCCTCTTGGTGAACCCAATACGGCATACGCGCAGTATTTCATTGGCAACAGCCATCTTGCCATTCTCGACCCCACAAGCGGCCTCTGCAACGTCAGTTTTGAGCCGGGATGCCGCAACAACTGGCACGTCCACCACGGCGCGGTGCAGATGCTCATCTGCGTGAGCGGTCGCGGCTGGTATCAGGAATGGGGCAAGGAACCCGTTGAGCTGAAGCCGGGCGTGGTTGTCGCCGTCCCCGAAGGCGTGAAGCACTGGCACGGTGCCGCCGCCGACTCGTGGATGCAGCACCTCACTTACCACGCCAACGTCCAGCCTGGCAACAGCAACGAATGGCTTGAGCCTGTGGATGACGAGTGGTATGGGAAGCTGAAATGAATTAAAAGTCAACTCCAATTAAAGACAATCGATATGAAATCAATCCAAATCACAGTATACATGGCCATAGCCGCACTCGCGATGTCGGCTTGCTGCCAACAAAAAGAAGAGACTTTGGCTCAACCCCAAGGCCTCGTCATCGAGAAACAAGGCGTTTTTTCGTCGGGCGGGCGGGTCACCGACCCGATTCCTGGTGAATACGACGCCACCCAAAACTGGATGGATGCCACCCGCAAGGGCACAACAACCCATGTCGACCACGCCAACACATTCTACCAGATTCCCGCCGGTGGCAACGGCATCCCAGTGGTGTTTCTGCACGGCTACGGACAGACGCGCACAGGCTGGCAATCCACGCCCGACGGTCGTGAAGGTTGGGCAGACCTCTTCCTGGAGAAAGGCTACTCCACTTTCCTTGTCGACCAGCCGCGCCGTGGCGCCGCCGCTGCCACTGAGTTCATCGTCACCGATGAAGGCGACGTGGACGGACCGAAGTTCAAGGTTGGCGAGCAGGCTTGGTACACCCACTTCCGTATCGGTCGCGTGGCGCCCGAGCGTTACGAAGGCTCCCAGTTCCCAGCTGGTGCCGATGCCCAGACCCAGTTCTTCTGCCAGATGACCCCCAACTCGGGCAACTATGACGAAGCCCTCTTCGGCCAAGCGTTGAGCGACGTGCTCGCCGACGTACAGAAGATGACGGGCAAGAAAAGTGTCTATGTCACCCACTCGCAAGGCGGTCGCGTCGGTTGGGCCACCGATGCCACCAACATCGCGGCCATCGTGGCCGTGGAGCCGGGTTTCGCCCCGATGGTAGGCTCGCCTGAGTACCAAAAGTTTGTCGAAGCCAAGGTGCCGATGCTCTTCCTCTTTGGCGACAACATCATGAACGGTCCTGAAGACATCCAATCCACGGGGTTCTGGCAAATGGTGCTGAACCAGTGCCGCGACTTCGCCGAGCACTACAACGCCGATGGTGGCGATGCCACCGTCATCCACCTTCCCGACCAAGGCATCCACGGCAACAGCCATTTCATGTTCCAGGAGATGAACAACGCCGAGATTGCAGACTTGGTTTTCGAGTGGCTGAAAACGAAAGGATTATAAGCAAAACATCAAATCTATGGAAACACAAAAAATAGTATTTGTAAACAAGCAATTGAACACCAGATTGGCGGGGTTGCTTCGCCTGCCCGAAAATATCTGTCTTAGCAACAATTATCCTGCCATCGTCGTCACGGGACCGATGCTGTCGGTGAAGGAACAAGCGCAGTCGGTCTATGCCGAGCGGCTGTCCGAAGCAGGCTATGTCACCTTGGTCTTCGACGGCACGTATTTTGGCGAAAGCGAGGGTGAGCCGCGTCAGCAGGAACTGCCCGACGTTAAGGAGAGCGACATCGAGGGGGCTGTGGATTATCTGGCAAGTCTGCCCTATGTAGATGCTGAGCGCATTGGCGGTCTTGGCATCTGTGGCTCTGGCTCGTATATGTCGGTGGCAGGTGTGAAGGAGCCTCGGCTGAAAGCCGTCACGGCCATCGTCCCCGCCATTGCCGATATCTCAAAATCGGCCATGGCCGGATTCTTCCGTCCCGAGGACGAGGTGAAGGCTGCAATGCCGCATACGGAGCCGTGAACACCGTGATGATTGAGACCTATTGGCGCATAGGACAACGCATCGTGGAGCAAGAGCAAAAAGGCAAGGAACGAGCGGATTACGGCACGCAATTGATAGAGATGCTATCTCAAGAACTGACCCGAACCTACGGAAAAGGATTCAGCGGCAGGTATTTGCGCGCTTTTCGACATTTTTATTTAGTCGTTCCCTACATTGAAATTTGGAAATCGCGATTTCCAAATCTAGCAATTATTTGCCAGCAAATATAAACTCTATTTGCCCACCGAGGAAGAACTGCGCCGCGAGATTGAGCAACAAAAGGAATTGTATAGATTGCAACAAGAGAATAAGTAGCCACAACTTCACGCTATCCACCCTAGCAAGGATTTCTGTCGTGTTGGATGTGCCGCTGATTTCGATTCCGAATTAAGGCTACAGATTCCAAAATAGAATAGGGATGAGTGGGCATAGCTACTATTTCATTTCCATACACACAAAAACCATCCTCCCAATCCAATTTTGCAATTGGTAATGAGAGGATGTATTTACCGCCATTTAGGAATTTTTACTGAACAAGGCGGACTGAGAGTCCAGGACAACGGTATGGAGCACCATTGATATGAAGACCATCATGATAAATAGTCACAGGCCACGCGCAACTGCTACCTTCGCATGAAGCCGACCAGTAATAGCCACCGTAACCCACGTAGTTGACCGAAGTTTCATCGCGCTGGCCTGCAGCAGGAAGAAAGACCGCTCCATGTCCCTCAAGTGAGTTTGTCCATGTCGAAGAACTGATTATGTTGCTGCTGTAGATTGCTTCGCCTTGGTTAACACAATTCAAGGTGTAAAAATTATTACTCCAATTGTCGGGCAATAAGATAACGCCATTTATATTGTTCACCTGCGCCTTGGCAAAGCGAATCCCAGAGTTGGTAGTGCGCGTATTGAAAACATACCTCCATTCATCAACTGTCAATGTACGCCATTGGTGACTTTGGTTACCCCCATTTGAGATAGCATTGTAATAGCCCCAATCGGAGTTAGCATAATTGCCTGTCAAATTATGATTTCCATATGGCCCATAACATTCTGGACAAGAATTGTTGGAATCCCAAGGATGATAATAAGTGTTCCCGCAATTCCAACCACTTGTACCCCAACCAAAAAGATCAATATAGCCACTATACGACGAAGAGATATTGCTGTTTGCACTGCCAATGCAATCATACTGATTGGTTGCAAAACGCCAAGTATTTGTTGAAGCTTTAAATTGCAAGTTTCCTTGAGAAAAATGAACCTGCTGTGTGGCACTTACAGAGAAACTTCCAGGAAACACACCATTAGGCCAAATTGGGGTATTATCAAAATGCGCAACCAAACTTCTATTGCTAGTCACTGTAAATGTATAAGTGGCAGTAATGGAGACTTGGCTGCCATTCACCGTCCAATTGGTGAAAGTGTAGCCACTGTTGGCATAAGCATGCACTGTGCACGACTGGCCGTAGGTATAGGTGCCGCCACCACTCACTGTTCCACCAGCGCTTGGGCTAGCTGAAACACTAATGGTGTAGCTATTGGCTTGGAAATGGGCAACGTATGAAGCCGACTCCGTCACTGTGAAAGTGTAGGAGACATTGGTGGATACCTGGGTGCCGTTCTTTGTCCATTTGACAAAGGTGTAACCTGTTGCATGGTTTGCTGTCAAGGTACAACTTTGCCCGTAAGTATAAGTGCCGCCGCCGCTTACCGTTCCACCGTTGCTTGGATTAGCAGAAGCACTGATGGTGTAGCTTTGTGCCTGGAATTGCGCAACAAGGGTACGGTTACCAGTTACGTTGAATGTATAACTGGTATTTGTTGAAACCTGTGTTCCATTTTCCGTCCATTTTAGGAAATTATAACCTGTAGCCTTGGTTGCACTCACCTACATGATTGACCTTGCTGGTATGTGCCACCACCCGTCACTGTGCCACCGTTTGTGGGATTGGCGGAAACGCTAATGGTATAGGTGGGTGTTTGGGAAGTCTTGAAATTCACTTCTTCACCATACGCTGGGCCTTGGCTGTTAATGGCGTAGGCTCTCACATAATAAGTGGCGTTGGGTGTCAGTCCCGTCATATTTGTCGTGAACTCGCCCGTGCCAGTTCCGCTGTTGGCATGGCTTCCGCTAATGGTTGGGTTGTGGCTCGTGCTCCAGCAGATGCCGCGCTCGGTGACAGAGGCACCACCATCGCTGATAACATTGCCTCCTCCAGTAGCAGTAGTGTTACCGATGTTGGTCACGCTGGCTGTAGTTACGCCTGGGACTGAAATGGACAGGGTAGTAAATTCCACTTCATCACCATAAGCGGGTTCCACCCCATTAATGGCGTAGGCTCGCACATAATATGTGGTATTAGCGGTTAGGTTGGTCATTGCTGCGGTAAATTCACCCGTGCCATCGCCTGTCTCAACATGCGTCCCATTTATTGTGGGTTCATGGTGAGTGCTCCAACACAAGCCGCGCTCCGTAACATCACTGCCACCATCGTTAGTCACATTGCCGCTGCCCATAGCAGATGTGGTGGTAATGTTGGTCACGATGCCAATCGAGACCGTAGGTGGATTGGCTCCCGTGACAAAATCCACTTCTTCGCCGTTGATGGCGTAGGCACGAACATAGTATTTAGTATGTGCGTTCAAGCCAGTGATGTTGCAAGTAAAACTACCCATTCCTTCGCCTGCCTGCACCTTGTGGTTGTTGACGGTCGGGCTGTGGTTCGAACTCCAGCACACGCCACGTTCGGTCACCTCGGTGCCACCGTCGTTAATCACCTCACCACCACATTTTGCAGAAGTTTGAGTAATGTTAGTTACAGGGACTGTAGTTACCTCGGGCAAGTCAAAATCCAATGTAGTGAAGTCTTTTTCCCCTCCGTAAGCCACGCCTTTGCTGTTTTTTGCGTAGGCACGAACATAATAGGTTGTGTTGGCAGAAAGACTAGACAAATTGCAGGCGAATTCGCCCAATCCACTTCCCGAAGAGACATGGCTCTCGTTTATGGTTGGATTATGATTCGTGCTCCAGCACACGCCACGTTCGGTGATGTTGGCACCACCGTCGCCAGTGACATGGCCGCCACACGAGGCCGTTGTAGTTCCAATATTTTCCACTTCGGAAGTTTTCACAATTGGGAGCTCGTTGTCACGAGTAGTGAAAGTCACTTTGCCACTCGTTCCAGTGCCTCCTGCGTTTTTGGCAAAAGCCTCATAAACGTAAGTGGTATTAGGTTGAAGGTTGTTCAATTCAGCGGAATAGACACCGACACCACTGCCGCAGAAGACGGTGTCAAGGCTTCCGCCCGACAGTCCGTAAACGAAACCTCTTGACTTTACCTCTGCGCCACCTTGGTCTGTCACCTCGGCTGACACGCCAGCACTTGTATAATTGAGTGTAATGGCACCATCATTGACCTTAACAGTGGGGACTTCTATTTTCTCCTTTTGGCAAGTTATCAGTCCAAACGCAACAACAGCCATAATTACAAATGCTATTATCCTTCTATAATTGTTTTTCATAAGGCTTTACAATTAATTAGTTTTCAAAACATCGACAAATTCCTTGGCGTAAGTCTTCAGTAGTCTGAATTTGTCTTGTCCCAATGATTGGGAACAGTCCAAGTTCAGCATGACGAGAGAACTATAATAATTGTTGGTAATCTCCGTGTTTCCCGATGAGGTGAACTCGGTGTTGTGACGCCAGACATTCGCGTTGGCGTTGTACTTCCACTCTTGCAAATGGGCAATGGTTTGGTTGTTGAACTCGCTATTGTCGGCATTTCCCATGCCTTCAAACTCGAAAACGGCAAAAGGAGGATTCATTTCCACGGCTGTTACCGTAGTTCCGCTTGTGCTTGTTACGCCTCTGTATTGCACATTGGTAAGTACACCTACACCATTGCTGTTTGTAATGTATACGCCTTCAATATACTTTTGGGATTGCAAGGCATCGTTTGGCTCAACGGTAGTAATGTCAAAGGTGAATCGCACTCGGGTATTGGGGTCGGGCGCAGGTGGACGCAAAGTCATGATAGCATTTGTGTTTTTTTCATGCAACTTCTCAGCAATTTCCCTAAAAGCCTCGCGTACTTCATCAAAACTGGTCACATTGTGTACATAGGTGTCAAAGTCTTCGTCAGGTAAAGATGAAATGCCGTTCAGGTTGTTCAAAAACACGGGAATATCGTAACTCTCTACATCATTGCCTTGAATACCGATAGTGTGAGCACCGATTTTCTTGGTGCCAATCTTTTCGTTTCTTATGCGTTGTGTCACCGCTTGGAGATATTCCGTTCCACTATTATAATTAGTATTCATCGTATATGAGCCTTCATCCAAACCATCAGTAAAGTTCACGATAGAGACATTAATCAAATCTTGTGGAATTCCATTTGAGGCAAGCATGTCAAGAGAGGTGTTCACCGCATGATAAAGCAGTGTGGCGCCGCCCATTTCCAAACCATCAATGAAATCTTTTGTCTGCTGGATGGTCGCTGCATCAAGGCGGGTAATGGGTCTGGTGTAAAGCTGTTGGTTGAAACCGATGACACCAAGATACATACCAGCAGGAAGAGAGCCTCCATTACCACCGCTTCCGTTGCCCCCACCATTTCCGCCATTATTACCTCCATTGTTTGGATCATTCGGGTCATCCGGTTTTGTGCATCCAGCGGCACAAAATACCGCTACCGTTAGCATTAAGGCCGCTAAAGCCTTCGTGAATTTCTTCATATCTGTTGAGTTTTAATGTGATTTCAAATCCTTTTGTTGGTCGACTCCTTAACCAACCGATTCAACCATCATTAAAACACAAAAGAAAAGCGCGGGAGTCAAAACCTTGCTTATCCCACCGCTTAGGCCTTCGCATTGCCTATCTCTCGAGGATAAACAATGCCGATGCCCACGCTTCGTTTATATATACAAATGTATATACGAAACAATGGACGTCGAACATTGTCCTACCGTGCGAGAGAATTGAGTTTGCGAAGTTCAAGCGGTCGCAGATAAAACGTCAGTTCAACGTCTTTCCATTATGTTTGCCAAATGCATTTTGCGCGTTTGGCATTGCAAAGAAACGAAAAATAATTGAAACAAAGGTCTAAAAAGATGAAAATGTACTGTTTTGTAGACCAAAACAAAATCCAAGGCGAAGCAAAGCTCCCTCAAAAACAGAGAAATTGTGTAAAACATTCCGCAATTCAGGCAAAATCTTGTCTTGCGGATTTTTCAATTCAAGTCTTATTTCCCCAAATACTCGCTAGGCGTAAGCCCAGTCATCTTCTTGAAGAGGCGGGTGAAATGATGGGGAAAATCGAAGCCCAGGAGGCGCGAGGTCTCGCTGATGTTGTGGCCGTTCATGAGCAGGCTCTTGGCTTGGTTGATGACATAGTTGTGGATGTAGCCGATGGCCGTGCCGCCTGTCGCCTTGTGGACGATGTCGCCGAAATAACGCGACGAATAGGCCAGTTCCGAAGCGCAATAGGCAACGGTGGGCAAGCCTTGTGACAACTGTCGATTCTCGCGGAAATACTGTTGCAGCAGGTCGTGAAAGCGTTTCAAGAGGTCGCTGCCGCCATTATCTTCCTCAGAGAGTTGCCGCTGATAGATGCGGTTGCAGTATTCCAGTATCAGGTGCAGATAGCCCAACAGGATGCTTCTGAGCGAGGGCGAGTCGTCGTGAGTCACCAACTCTTGCCGCATCTGGGCGAGCAGCTGTGTGATGCAGTCCCATTCGTCAGGCTCCATCCGAAGCGAGCCAGCGAAGAAATAAGAGAAATACTGATAGCGGTCTATCTGGCGTTCCAGTTCAGAGCCATGCAGCAGTTCGGGCGACCACAAAAGCGCCCATCCGCTCAGCGAGATGCGTTCCCCATTGTCTTCCAAGCCGCCAATCTGTCCAGGCTCCACGGCAATAATCGAGGCATCGCTCACCTGCAAGGTCTTCATGCCGTAAGAGAGGCCCTCAGGGAATTGGCGTTGGATAAAAAGTCCATAAACGCCGTAGTTGTTCAGGCTATGGCGGAAGGGAGCCAATTCGTCGAAGTGGATGATGCTGATCAGCGGATGCAGCACAGGAGCCTCCACATATCGGACAAAGTCATTGGGACTATCAACTTTCAGGATCTTCTTCATCGTGGGGCAAAGGTACAATAAAAATGGGAAAATTTAGGAAAAATGGTATTATTATTTGCAAATATCCTATAAATTCAGCGGAATTGGTATATATACAGCCAATTTGTGTAATACCTCTATTAAAAAACAAGTGTACTTTTGCAATCGGATTTAGAATTAGGCCTAAATGAAAAAGATGCTTTGGTTATTTGCAGCAATACTGATTACGGGTTGCTCTAAGAACAGCGAGTCTTTTGCGCAGACAATGGAAGAGAAAATGTATATCACCATAGGAGACGAGACGCATACCGTCACAATGGAAGACAATGTCGGCACGCGCGCCTTGGTAGCCGCATTGCAAACGGACAACATCACCTACCTGGCACACGACTACGGCAACTTCGAGAAGGTGGGCTATGTCGGGCAGTCATTCCCGACGGCAGATCATCAAACCACCACTTCTGCGGGCGACCTTGTGTTATACAACGGCGACAACATCTGTATTTTCTATGGCAGCAATTCGTGGTCCTATACGCGCATCGGCAAACTCGACAACCTATCGGCTGACGAGGTGCGTCGGTTCGTCAAGGCAGGTGAAGGCGAGGTAAGCGTCACACTTTCCTTGCAGCCCATCCATACTGGAATCCAAGAACTTACTCCTGATGAAAACAACGATGGAACATCCTACACCATTACGGGACAGATTGCGCCAAAAGGCTACAAAGGCATAGTGATTCAAAACGGGAAAAAAAGAATAAATCAATGATATCATGAAAAAAATTCTCATCCTTGCAGCAGTGGCAACACTCATGACCGCCTGCAACAACCAACCGCAAACAACAGAAACAGAAGAAACAAAAGAACCCAAAGAAGAAATGAAGCAAGAACTGAACCTCACGCAGGAGTGGGACAAGGTGTTCCCGCTGAGCGACAAAGTGAGCCACCGCAAGGTGACGTTTGAAACCCAATACGGCCTGACGTTGGCAGCAGATCTTTACACGCCGAAGGATGCAGAAGGCAAATTGGCGGCCATCGCCGTGAGTGGGCCTTTTGGTGCCGTCAAGGAGCAGTCGAGCGGCCTATACGCTATGAAGATGGCAGAGCGTGGCTTCGTGGCACTGGCCTTCGACCCGTCCTTTACTGGTGAGAGCAGCGGTGAACCTCGTCGCACGGCCTCGCCCGACATCAACACCGAAGATTTCATGGCGGCAGTTGATTTCCTGTCGAAACTGGACAACGTAGATGCCGAACGCATCGGCATCATCGGTATCTGTGGCTGGGGTGGTATCGCCCTCAACGCTGCCGCCACCGACACCCGCATCAAGGCTACCGTGGCCTCCACGATGTACGACATGACCCGCATCAGCGGCAACGGTTACTACGACAGCGAAGACAAAGAAGAGTCGCGCCACGCTGCCCGCGAGGCCATGGGCAAGCAACGCCTCTCCGACCCAACGGCAATGGCTGGCGGTGTCATCGACCCGCTGCCTGATGAGGTTCCGCAGTTTGTGAAAGATTACCATGCTTATTACAAGACCCCGCGCGGCTATCACAAGCGCAGCGGCAACAGCAACGACGGCTGGCGCGTCATCGGCACGCAGGCTTACGCCAATGCTCGTTTCCTCTATTACATCAACGAGATCCGCTCTGCCGTCCTTGTGATGCATGGTGAGGAAGCCCACTCGCGCTATTTCGGCGAGGCCGCTTACAAATACATGGTTGAAGGCCAGGCAGAAGGCTACAACTTCATCGGCAAGCCGAATCCCAACCCCGAAAACAAGCAACTGCTCATCATCCCAGGTGCCACCCACTGCGACCTTTACGACGGTGGCGAGGGCAATTACATTCCGTGGGATACATTGGCGGAATTTTTCACTAAAAACCTGAAATAAAGCAAGATGGACGAACGACCCACAGGAAAGACCTACGTCGGCAGCGATGAACTCTATGCCGATGTGCAGCGTTGCATGAAACTGGTTGCCGAGATGAACACCGGCTACCACACCGAGGCCGAGGTGCGTGCGTACCTGCGACAAATCACAGGCTCCGACATCGACGACACCGTGCGTGTGTTTCCGCCGTTCAACATCAACTACGGCAAGAAGACCACTTTCGGCAAGGACAGTTTCGTCAACTTCGGCTGCACCTTTTTGGCACTTGGTGGCATCACGATTGAGGAAGGCGTTTTCATTGCGCCTCATGTGGTTTTGGCCTCAGAATACCATCCCGAAGATCCTGAAACAAGACATTCGTTGCTCACCAAGCCCATCGTCATCAAGAAGAACGCCTGGATTGGTGCCAACGCCACGATATTGGCGGGTGTCACCATCGGCGAAAACGCCATCGTGGCCGCCGGTGCCGTGGTGGGAAAGGATGTCCCCGACAACACCATCGTGGGTGGCGTCCCTGCCAAGGTGATTAGGATAATCAAATAAGAGACAAAGTGAAACGACGGAATCCGCAATTCAAGCGAAGGCTTGGGGTGCGGTTTTTTTGTACCTTTGCGGCAAAACGACAGAAATGAAGAAAGAGATTGACCCTAAAGAATCACCGCGCGGACGGGCGTTTGAGCTGTGGAAAACGGCTGGCATGCCGAAAGTGACGATAGTCAAAACCTTCTGTACGACCAGTTGGCAGTGATGACTGTCGTGAAGACCTTGAACGGTGACGCCCACCTTTGTGACATTCCGTTTTCAGCGGATCTTCGCCAGTTCAATGAAGATTATTTGCGCTTGACGCGCCAGGTACACGAAACAAACGAAGACCACCTTCTTGGTGACGACTATATGGCTATCGACACCTCGGCCTTGGCAGAATGCGAGATTGACGGTGTGGTGAGTGTCTATTCCGAGCTGTTCACCAATCCCTTCTTGGCTTGGGGCAAATACCATCAAGGGCTGTTCAAAACGACATTGCCCATCTCGTTCCAGTTTCATCATGCCCAGATGGACGGCTTCGAAGCCGCCCGTTTTCTCAACGGCCTTCAGGAGGTGATCTACAAACTGAATATTTGATTGTTTGTTGATGATTTTCTGCCAACAATCTTTCTTTCAATGTTTTTCAGCTTAACTATTATTCTTATCTTTGCACTTTCGCTAAATATTTATGTATATGGACATCAAAGCAGTAAAATTCAGAAAAGACGGGTTCTATACCCAGCCCTTTGCCTTTGGCGGCGAGGAAGGCCCCGATAAGTTCGACCGCAACATCCGCTATCGCGGCAGCTTGCAGAACTATGTGATTGACACGGGCTCGGAGGTTATTTTGGTGGATACTGGTCTCCCTGCTGGCACACCGGAGGAAAACCCCGACGAGAACTCGCTTGCTTTCACCGGCAAGGACATCTGCAGCTATATGGATGCCTTGGCCGCTTTGGGTTACAAGCCCGAACAAGTGACCAAAATCCTGCTCACGCATAAGCATGCTGACCATTCAGGCGAACTCCGTTCGTTCCCGAATGCGAAGATCTATGTGAATGCCGACGAAATGCAGGCAGCCGAGTTGCAGGGCTTACCCAACCTGGTGCCAGTGACCTTCACCGATGGGGCATATCACAACTTCCCCGATAGTCAGAAGATCTGTGACGGTGTGTGGTTTATCAAGGCCAAAGGGCACACCAATGGCAACAGCCTCGTGATTGCTGAGAACGAAGGTCTATACTATATGTTCCAAGGCGACATCACATACGTGGATGAGGCTCTTTATGAGAACAAACTTTCGGTGGTGTATGATGACCTGTCAGCCGCCCGCGAGACCTTGGACCGCGTGCGCGAGTTCGTACGCAATAATCCCACGGTTTATCTATCCACTCACTCGCCACAAGGCTATGAGAACTTGGAAGCCAAACGCGTGATGGACATCGACCACCCCGTGCCAACCACCCTTGCCGAAGTGAAATTCACAAAAAAAGAAGCCTCTGGCAAATACATCTGCTCCATCTGCGGTTATGTCTATGACCCCGCTGAGCACGATGGCGTGGCCTTCGAAGACCTTCCCGACGACTGGAAATGCCCGCGCTGCAAGCAAGGCAAGGAGAAGTTCAATAAGGCGTGAATAGCTATCAGCTTTCAGCCGTCAGCTATCAGCTTGGTAGCAACGAGGCTGAAAGCTGATTGCTGACTGCTGACAGCCAAAAACCGCATCTAAACAATTCTGTTCATGGTCTTAAACTACCAAATTTCCAGTCCAGAGACGATGGAGCGAGCCATTTGCGAGCTAGGCATCGTCCCGTTTTTCACCAGCGCCATCTCGGGCTATTCCATCAAGGAACTCACCCAGCCGGGGTTTTGGTTTGACGGCGAGGAGGACTCGCTCGGGCCGTGGGACTGGAAGATCGACTGCCTCCAAAACGGCGGCATCGCCTACGGGAAGTTCCTCTGCGGTGGAAAAGCCGCCTTCGCAACCATTCCTTTTTACCGCGAACTGATGAACATCCGCTGTGCCACGACAACGCCCGATAAGAACGGCGAGCGCATCATGGAGTATCTCGAAAAGCAAGGCAGCATCACCATCAAGGAGGTGCGCGCTTTACTTGGCGTGAAGAAAGGCCAAGCCGATGCGGCTATAGGCAAGCTGATGCAACAGTGTCGTGTCGTCACGGGAGCCATCGAACGGGTGTATCGAGGGCCCGAACAGGTTTACAACGGCTGGCAGGTGTCGTATTTCTGCACACCTGAGTCGCTCTTCGAAGACTTCACCACGCTCCACACCGACCGCACCCCCGAGGAGTCGCTGGAGTTTTTAGTCGACCACATCACGAAACTGACGGATGGAATGGCTTCTCGGAAGCAGGTTTTAAAGGTGCTGAAATAACTATAAAATCTTAATCCTAATTCAATATGAAAAAACTATTCTTTCTCGCAGCAGTGGCACTAATGATGGCTACGGGCTGCAACAACCAGAACAACAAGACCGCACAAGTTGCGGCAGAACCTGAGCCTGTGGTCGAGCAGGCCAGTGGCATCTATGACATCACGGTAAAAGACATGGACGGAAGCGATGTGTCGTTGGCCAACTACAAAGGCAAGGTGCTGCTCATCGTCAACGTGGCCAGCAAGTGCGGACTGACTCCGCAGTACGAAGGCCTTGAGGCCCTTTATCAAAAGTACAAGGACCAAGGTCTGGAGATTCTTGGTTTCCCCTGCAACCAATTCTTGGGTCAAGAGCCTGGCACCAACGAGGAGATCCAAGGTTTCTGCTCGCTAAACTACAACGTCACCTTCCCGCTGTTCGACAAGATTGATGTCAACGGTGAGGCTGAGAGCCCACTCTACACCTACCTCAAGAAAGAAGCACCTTTCCAGGGCTATCCCGAGGGCACCGAGGAGTTTGCCGCGCAACTCGACCAAATCCACCAAAAGACCGGCACTGGCTTCGATCAAGGCGATGCCATCCGCTGGAACTTCGGCAAGTTCCTGGTCTCCAAAGACGGCAAGACCATCCTCCGCTTCGAGCCAATGGTGACGCCTGACATGATGGAGGAAGACATACAGGAGTTTTTGAAAGTCAATGAATAAAATTTGATTCAAAATGAAAAGATTACTCGTTCTCGCCATCGTAGCGATGGCCGTCGTTTCATGCGGTCCGAAAAAGGAAAACCAAAAGGAAGAAGTCCCAAAGGCAGAAACCCCAAAAGTGTTGGTGCTCTACTATTCTCAAACGTCGAACACGAAAGCCGTAGCGACCGAAATCGCCACACGGCTCGGTGCCGACATGGAGGAGATTGTCCCCACGAAACCCTACGATGAGGATTTCCAAGCTACCATCGAACGTTGCAAGCAAGATCGTGAACAAGGCATTGCTACCGAGATTCAGCCGTTGGCCGCCGACATCGCCAAATACGATGTGGTTTTCCTCGGCTATCCCGTGTGGTTCGGCACATACGCGCCGCCCGTGATTACCTACTTGAGTCAAGTGGACCTGAGCGGCAAGAAAGTTGTCCCGTTCTGCACCTTCGGCAGCGGCGGACTGGAGTCGAGCATGAAGGATTTGGCCGAAGCACAACCTAAAGCGGAAATTCTTCCCGGCTATGGTGTGCGTGCCGCCCGACTCGATGCCGCACCCAAAGAAATCGACCAATTCTTGAAGGCAAACGGTTTCATTGAAGGAGCGTTCGTTAAGCTGGAGGATTTTTCTGATCAACATCCTGTAAATGAAGAGGAAGCAGCTATCTTCAATGCTGCCGTCGATGGCTATCAAATGCTTCATGCTCAGGCCAAAGCTGTGGCTTCGCGTTCCATTCCTGGAGGCACGGAATATCTGTTCACAGCCGAGGATCTTCCGCGCGAGGACAATCCTGGGATGCCTACGGGAGAGTTGAAGGTTTATGTGACCGTCGCAGAAGGCGAAAATCCTGTGTTTACGCGAGTGGTCAGGTAAGCCAAGATTAAGTGAAACGCATTGTTTACATAGTTTTAGGTTTGCTTTGCGTAGGTCTAGGAGCCTTAGGTGTGGTGGTGCCGGGATTGCCCACCACACCTTCGTACCCATCGCTGGTGCCGTCGGCGTGCTGACGGTCATTTTTGCGGTGCCTAATGCGAAGGAAGAATAAAACCATACTGCATCTTGAAAAGCAATAAACGAACACTTTTAGGTTTTGCAGCGGGAATCGTGGCCGGAGTTTCATACGGCTTGAATCCGCTGTTTGGCAAGCCGTTGCTGGATGGTGGCGTGCCGGTATTGTCCATGCTGTTTTTCCGTTATGCCATTTCGGCCCTGCTTTTGGGCGGGTGGATGTTGCTGCGGAAAGAGTCCTTCAAAGCGACGTGGAAAGAGTTTCGGCTGCTGATTGTACTCGGAATCCTGTTTGCAGCCAGCAGCGTCACCTTATTTGAGTCCTACAAGTTTATTCCTGCTGGATTGGCCACTACCTTGGTGTATCTCTATCCCATCTTCGTGGCCATTATCATGCTGTTCCTAAAGGTCTATCCCACATGGCAGGTGTGGCTGAGCATTGCCGCCACTGTGGGCGGCGTGGTGGTGCTCAGTTGGCCAGGTGGTGGTGTGACGCTGCATTGGGCAGGGATGGTGTTGGCCGCCCTGTCGGCTCTCAGCTATTCCTTCTTCTTGATCATCGTCAACCGTTCGCAGCGCATCAAGCACATTTCGGAACACGCGCTGACCTTTTACGCCTTGGTAGTCGGTGCAACTTTGTTTTTAACGTATCAAATCATCGATGGAACGCCTATCCTTAATGGCATCGACCAGCCATCGGAGGTGCTGAACCTCATTGGTTTGGCCATCTTCCCCACGATGATTTCCATGCTAACCATTTCGATGTCGACGCGGTTGATCGGCCCGACCAAGACTGCGGTTTTAGGCGTGTTTGAGCCACTAACAGGCATACTCGTAGGAACGCTGATGTTCGCCGAACCAATGACCCCTAATATCCTTATCGGCATTGCCATCTGTATCGCCGCTGTGCTATTTATGGTGGTTAGCGAGCGGAAAGCCTAAAGTCCTATTGTCTCATTAGAATGAGATTTTTCATACCTTTGCAGCAAATTAATTAAAAATGAAAGCACTCCTTATCAACGGCAGCCCACACGCCAACGGCTGCACCTTCACCGCCTTGAACATCGTGACGGAAGAATTACAGAAAAACGGCATAGAGACCGAAATCATCCACATCGGGAACAAGGATATCCGTGGCTGCATCGCCTGCGGCAAATGCTCCGAATTGGGGCATTGCGTGTTCAACGATATGGTGAACGAAGTGGCGCCCAAGTTTGAGCAAGCCGACGGCCTTGTGGTCGGCTCGCCGGTGTATTACGCCGGCCCCAACGGAACGCTCACCAATCTGCTCGACCGCTTGTTTTTCAGCACCCCGTTCGACAAACGAATGAAGGTGGGCGCAGCCGTCGTTTCAGCACGACGTGGCGGCACCACAGCCGCTTTCGATAGGCTCAACAAGTATTTCACCATCAGCGAGATGCCCATCGCGAGCAGCCGCTATTGGAATATGGTGCATGGCCATACCGCTGAAGACGTGATGCAAGACGAAGAAGGTGTGCAAATCATGCGCATCCTGGGTCGCAATATGGCCTTCCTCATCCGCGCCATCGCTGCCGAGCGCGAGCGCAACGGACTGCCTGAAAAGGAAGTGACGAAATATACCAATTTCATCCGATAAGTCTTAGCTATGAAAAAAGTAATCGTAATCTCAACCAGCCTCCGCCCCGGCTCCAACAGCCATGCTTTAGCGGAGCAATTTGCCAAGGGCGCGGAAGCCGCCGGCCATCAGGTAGAACTCGTCTCGCTCAGAGGCAAGGAAATCAAGTTTTGCATCGGCTGCCTTTCATGTCAAAAGACGGGTGCCTGCGTCATCAAGGACGATGTGCCCGCCATTATGGAGAGTGTGTTCAACGCCGATGTGGTGTGCTGGGCAACACCTATCTATTATTACGAGATGAGCGGCCAGATGAAGACCCTTATCGACCGCATGAACGCGATGTATCCCAAAGATTACAGTTTCCGCGACGTGTATCTGCTGGCCACCGCCACTGAAAACGAGGATGGAACTCCCAAACGAGCCGAAACAGGCCTCACTGGTTGGATTGACTGCTTCCCCAAGAGCCGCCTTGCTGGAACGCTCTTCTGCGGCGGAGTGACCATGCCTCGCGACATTGAGGGCAACGGTAAGTTGCAGGAGGCATACGAACTGGGCAAAAACGTGTAAATCTCCGACTATGTATATATTCCGCAACTCGGGCGAAGGCTTGGGTTGCGGATTTCAAATTAAGATTTTCTAATTGCGTCTAAGAATCATCTAATCGGCAAAGCAAAAGTTTGTAGTGTTTTTCGCATACTTTTGCCCCATGATTTGGAACAACCTCTTATTTGGCGCAGCAATGCTGTTCACAACACCAACAACGGGAGATAGCATCCCGATGCAACTTACAGTAAATCAAGCGGAACATCTCCTCTATCAGCGCAACCCTCAACTTATAATGGCCAGACTTGAAGTCGAAAAGGCTGAAGCACTATTCCTCCAAGAAAAAAAGTGGAGCAATCCGGAGGTAAGCTTTCTGTATAACGTGTACAATCCTCTTACCGGGATTTATTTTGATGCCAGCAGCGATGGTGAGACCGACATCGAAATTGAGCAATCCATTCCGCTTTTCGGACAACGCAAAGAGCGCATCCAAAAACAAGGAGCGATGGTTGACTTTGCGACACTCCAAACGGAATGGACCGAGTACCAAATCCGAATGGACTTGCACCGCCTTCTGGCCGAAAACTACTTTTTGCAAGAGAAAACGAGAGTTTTTGACAAGGAAATCAATTCGGTTGAACACATCCTCCAAGCTTACAGGAAGCAGGCCGAGCAAGGCAATCTGTCGCAATTGGAGGTATCGCGAATGGAAGCCTTGAAACTCAGACTTGTCGGAGAGCGGAATCAATTTATCAGTCAACTTTTTGAGCGTAAGAACGACCTTAGATTGATGCTCTGCTTGGATGATTTGTCCTTTTTTATAATTTTTCCATATCCATGGACTGAAAATCATTCGGGTGACAGACATTTTCAATCCTTTCTGTCACCCTCCGATTGTTTTATTGACAGCCGCCCTGACTTGATGGCACTGCAATCGCTATCAAAAGCCGCCGAACACGACCTGCGACTACAACAGGCCAATGCCCTGCCTCGACTTAGCGTAAAAGCCGAATATGACAAAAACGGTAATATTTGCCATAATTTCTTTGGTATTGGAGCGACACTTTCCCTTCCAATATTTGACCGCAACCAAGGCAATATCCGACAGTCGAAAGCGGAATGGAACCGTGTTCAAATTGAGGCCGAAAGTGCGCAAAGGCAGGCAAATGCCCAAATCCAGTTGTGCTACGAGAACCTGATGCGCCAACAAGCCTTGCTTGAAGAAGCACAAGGGATGAGCCTTGTCGACTGGTCGCCGGAAACCGCAGAACGACAGCTTCTTAACCGCAACATCTCCATGCTTGAATTCATCGACCTTTATGATGCCTGGCGCGAGACACAATTGTTGATTATCGATGCAAGAAACGATTTGATGCAAGCAATCATAGACCTTAATGAAGCCTCTGGAAAGGAAATCATCAACATTAAACAATAGGAAATAGTATTTTTATGAACAAGTATCGAGCGGCTTATCTGCCAACTATTTTTCTGACATTCATTTTGTTATTAGGATGCAAGGAAGAACCTGAAATCAGCCTACAAGCTACAGAAGACGAACTCTTTGAAACAGTTTCCTGGATTGAGGTCGCGGAAAGACCCATGCAAGAGTATTTGCTATTAAGCGGCGACATCGTGGCAAACGAACAATTGGTAAGCCATGTGGTGACACCCATCAGTGGCAAGTTGTCAAATATCACCACTGAAGCTGGAGATAAAATAGTTCGTGGTACCCGATTGGCTACTATTCGTAGTACTGAAGTGTCAGATTATCAAAAGGCTCTGAAATCCTTGGAGTCAGAAGTGCGTACCGCCACACGGGACTATAACATGAAAGAGCAACTTTTGCACGATGGGATGGCCTCGGAAAAAGAGGTCAGCGAAGCCCATGAACGTCTAATCGTTGCCCAAGCAACACTCAACCAACATCTTAACATTGGAAGTATCAACGGTTTTGATACGCTTTCGACGGCTACACTCCTTGCGCCTGTCAGCGGAACGGTTCTGGAACGGAAGGTCTGTAACAACCAATATATTGAGGCGGGAACCGAGGCGTTCATTCTTGCCGATTTGGGTCAGGTTTGGGTTATTGCCGATGTGTATGAGAGCGACATCAGTCGCATTAGCGAGGGCGCAATCGTAACAGTTCAATCGATGGCTTGGCCCAATGAGTTATTTGCAGGCCGTATCAACAAAATATATGGTGCTCTCGATGCCGAGAGCAAGACAATGAAAATACGGATTGATTTGGACAACCCTGATTTGAAACTTCGTCCAGGCATGTTCGCCAGCGTTATGGTCACGCAAAATGAAATGGAGCAATACATGCTTTGTGTGCCTGCACAGTCGGTCATTTTCGAGAATGGACATCGATATGTCATTGTCAAAGACGGTTTGACCTGCCGACGACAAGAAGTGAAAGTCGCTCGTGAAGCTGATGGATGGGTATATATCAAAGACGGTGTCAGTCTGGGAGAAATAGTGGCTAATCGAAATGCATTATTGATGTTCAACAGGTTAGGGCAATGAACAATTTCATCGATCGTATCGTCAGTGGCTCGCTGCGCCACAAGTATTTGATTCTTGCTTTGACCGCGCTACTTGCTGTCATCGGGGTAATTAGTTTCATTGACACACCTGTGGACGCCTTTCCTGATGTTACAAACACGAAAGTGACTATCATCACGCAGTGGCAGGGGCGATCGGCGGAAGAAATCGAGAAATTCGTCACCATTCCCATCGAAATCGCGATGAACTCGGTGCAACAAAAGACAGATATCCGCTCCACCACGCTTTTCGGCCTCAGCGTCGTTACCGTCATCTTTGAAGACCATGCCGATGCGCAGTTTGCCCGCCAACAAGTCTACAACATGCTCGCCGATGCCGACTTGCCCGAAGGCACAACGCCAGAAGTGCAACCGCTGTATGGGCCTACGGGCGAAGTGTATCGTTACACTATCCGTAGCGACCGCCATTCCGTCCGTGAGTTGAAGACTTTACAAGATTGGACCATTGAGCGGAAGTTGCGTTCAGTTCCCGGCATTGCCGACATCGTGAGTTTCGGAGGTGAAGTGAAGACTTTCGAAGCAAGCGTCAACCCGAACCAATTGGCGCAATATGACATATCGCCCATTGAACTTTACGAAGCCATAGCAAACAGCAATATCAACGTGGGCGGTGATGTCATCGAAAAAAACAGCCAAGCTTACGTAGTGCGAGGTCTTGGCCTTATTAACGACGTGGAGGAAATCGGCAACATCGTTGTAAAGAACATCAACGGTACGCCGATCCTGGTGCGGAACTTGGCACGAGTTGGGGAATCGTGCCAGCCGCGCCTCGGCCAAGTTGGGCGGAACAATGAAAACGACGTGGTGGAAAGCATCGTCGTCATGCGCAAAGGCGAAAATCCAGAGAAAGTCATTGCCGCCTTGAAAGCCAAACTGAAGGAAATCGAACGGGAACTCCCTGAAGGCGTGACGATAGAGCCGTTCTACGACCGCGAGGACTTGGTGAACCTCGCCGTTCACACGGTGCTGCACAATGTGCTGGAAGGCATCCTGCTCGTCACCCTCGTCGTGCTGCTTTTCATGCGCGATTGGCGCACGACCCTCATCGTAGCTTCAGTCATTCCCTTAGCCTTGCTTTTCGCATTCATCTGCCTTCACACCTTCGGCATGAACGCCAATCTACTCTCGCTCGGAGCCATCGACTTTGGCATCATCATCGACGGCGCGGTGGTGATGGTGGAAGCACTCTTCGTCATGCTTGACGAACGCGCCCGGGAAATGGGCATGGCCGCCTTCAACCGATGGAGCAAAGCTGGAGCCATTCGCCATACTGCCCGCGAAAAAGCCAAGAGCGTGGCCTTCGCCAAGCTCATTATTATCACAGCACTCATCCCTATCTTTTCGTTCCAAAAGGTTGAAGGAAAAATGTTTTCGCCTTTGGCGTTCACTTTAGGCTTCGCCCTGCTTGGCGCACTCTTTTTCACCTTGACTTTAGTTCCAGTCCTATCCTCGTTGTTGCTCAACAAAAACGTCAAGGAAAAGAAAAACCGTTTTTTGGACGTAGTCAACAGATGCGCCGACAAAGCCTTTTCATTCCTTCACAAGCACCGACTTCAAACCATCGTTGCAGCAGCTGTCCTTATGCTAATGGGATTGTCGGTCTTTTTCCTGCTTGGCACCGAATTCCTGCCGCAGATGGATGAAGGCAGCATCTACATCCGTGCCACATTGCCGCAAAGTGTGTCGTTGACGGAAAGTGTGCGCCTTGCCGATGAACTGCGTGCCAAAGTGGATGCTTTTCCAGAGGTAAGCGAAGTGATGACACAGACAGGTCGTCCAAACGACGGCACCGATGCTACGGGATTCTACAACATCGAACTCTTTGTGAAACTGAGCGGCAAAGGCAATCGGACGAAAGACGAACTTATAGCTGCCATCGACAAGTCACTATCGGTCTATCCAGGCATTGACTTCAACTTCTCGCAACCTATCTCCGACAATGTGGAAGAGGCAGTCAGCGGAGTCAAGGGAGCAATTGTCGCAAAAGTATACGGGCCAGATTTGTATGAAAGCGAGCGGTTGGCCACGCAAATCTTTCGCACAATGAAACCCATTGATGGCATTACAGACCTTGGTGTCATCAGAAACATCGGTCAACCCGAGTTGCAGATTGACATCGACGAGACTCGTTTGGCGCGCTACGGTGTTGAAAAAGATGCCGTTCAGCGTACCATTGAAATGGCCATTGGCGGCAAAGCCGCCTCACAGGTTTATGAAGACGAGCGCCATTTCGACCTCATTGTGCGTTATGACCCGCAATTCCGCAGTGACGAGCAACAGATTGCCAAAATCAAGGTGCAGGCCAGCGATGGGACGATGATTCCCATCTCCGAGTTGGCTGACATCCACACCATCACAGGGCCACTCATCGTTTACCGAGAGAACCACGAGCGTTATTGTGCCGTGAAGTTCAGTGTGAGGGGGCGCGACATGGGCTCTGCCGTTGACGAATCGCGGAAAAAAGTAGCCGAAGCCGTCAACCTTCCCCCGGGTTATCGTATCGAATGGAGCGGCGACTTCGAGAACCAAAAACGGGCCTCAAAGCGTTTGGCGCAAGTCGTCCCTATCAGTATCTTGCTCATTTTTGGCATTTTGTTTATCCTTTTCGGTAGCGGTCGCGATGCCTTGTTGGTTCTGCTCAACGTACCGGCAGCAGCCGTCGGAGGCCTTCTCATCCTATGGATTACAGGGTTCAACTTCAGCATTTCGGCAGGCATTGGATTCATCTGTCTTTTCGGTATCTGCATCCAAAATGGTGTCATCATGCTCACCGACATCAAACAATTCATCCGGCAACGACAACCGCTGAAAACAGCCGTCGCCAATGGTATGCGTTCCCGTGTCCGTGCCATCCTCATGACTGCGATGATGGCAACCTTGGGCCTTCTACCCGCAGCCTTGAGTCACGGCATAGGCAGCGAAAGCCAACGGCCTCTTGCCATCGTCATCATCGGCGGTTTGGTCACGGCCACCTTGTTCACGCTTTTCATCTTTCCCCTCATCGTGGAAACCGTTTACGGCAAGCGTGTTTTCGACAAGAACGGGAAACTGAGGCACAAGAAACTCTAATCAGATACAATATGCCGACAAAAGAAAAGTTAATGACAATAGATTTTTGATAATGTTTGCAACATGCCCAACCAAAAGCACATATTGATTGCTGAAGACGAAGAAGGCATCCGCGATTTCATCCAATGTGGGCTGACCGACTTCGGTTATTCCGTGACTACTGCAACCGATGGACTTCAGGCGTGGAAGCACCTTGCCAATACCCAATTTGACCTTGTCGTCCTCGACATCCGCATGCCTGGTATGTCGGGTACGGAAGTCTGCAAAAAACTACGCGCCCTCCAAGGTTACGCCACACCTGTAATGATGCTGACCGCATTAGGCACCACTGACGACATTGTGATGGGACTCCATGCCGGCGCAGACGATTACATGGTCAAACCGTTTAAATTCATGGAGTTGCTTGCCCGAATCGAAGCATTGTTGCGAAGAGTGGAAGCAATGGAAAAAAGCAAAACGACAAGCTATGCCAACCTGCAAATCGATCCAGTTTCCCACAAAGCCATACGAGGAAAGGTTAGCATTGACCTGACTACAAAGGAATTCAGGCTCTTGGAATACTTCATCTCCCATCAAAACGAAGTGTTATCGAGGCGGCAGATTCTCAAAGATGTGTGGGACAAGAATTTCGACACCAACACAAATGTGGTCGATGTGTATGTCAAATATCTTCGTACCAAAATTGACGAACCTTTTGAGCAACGGCTCATCCATAGCATTGTTGGCATTGGCTATGTTTTTGGAATAAAAGAATGAATCCGGGGCGTAAAATATCGTTCGTCTATTCAAGCATCACTATCGGGTTGGTGCTCTTGGCAGGTGGAGTGTTTTTCATCCTTTCATCGCATTACACGGAGGTCTTGTATTTCAGATACTTAAACGAAAAAGCACAGATTGTGGCGATGGAACGTTTTGAGAAAGACGAACTTGACTCGATCAGATACCAAAACGTGGTATGGCGCAGGCAGCATTCCATCCCGACCTCAAAGGAAATCTTCATCAACACCGCTGACCTCGGCAACGCCAACAAACAATTGTCAGAATACCTTGACAATCAACAGCTAAAATCCATTTACGACGGCAATGTCATCAATTTCAAGCATGACGACGAGGTCGGTTCAGCAATTCTTTACTACGACAACGAAGGTACTTTTGCCGTCATTGTTTTGAGCCACAATCCATACGGCGACGAGATTGCCCGAACCATTGGCTGGGCATTAATCATTCTCATTCTATTGACATCCCTAATCCTTTTTCTCTTCAGCCGACTCTATGCAATCCGAATGGTGAACCGCATCGATGCCGATTACCAAGCGGAAAAGTTGTTTGTTAACAACGCTTCTCACGAAATCAACAATCCACTGACTGCCATCCGGGGCGAATGCGAGGTGGCATTGATGCGCGACCGAAGTGGCGATGATTATCGAAAATCATTGCAACGCATTTCGAAGGAGACAGAGCGCATCGTCAACATCATCCAGCACCTGCTGCTTTTCTCGCACGAGAAAGAAAGAAACACCGAAAAAGTGACCGTCTCACAATTCCTTCAGCAATTTGCAGGTGAACAGACTCATGTCATCATCGAAAGCGACTTCGAGGTTTCAATGAAAGAAGAACTACTGCAAATCGCCATCCGCAACCTCATCGACAACGCTCATAAATACAGTAACGGGCAACCTGTCATTGTCCTCTCAACCGATCCGCGCAAAATCGAAATCATAGACCAAGGCATAGGCATCCCTAAAGCCGATCTGCCACGTGTATTTTCGCCATTTTATCGGGCTGGCAACACGGAGGGGATAAAAGGCAACGGCATCGGCTTGGCTTTGACCAAATCTATACTTGAAAAAAACGGTGCTAGCATAAAAGTACAATCAGCCGAAAACCATGGGACTACGGTTTCCATCAAATTCCCAAAGTAAGATTGGAATTAGCAATCCGCAACTTGGGCAAATGCTTGGGTTGCGGATTGTTTTGTGTCTAGGCTGTACAATTATTACTCCATCCCCATCAGCATCACCCGTTCCTCTTTCTTGAAGCCGATTTTTTCATAGAAAGCAGGCAAGACACCCTCGCAGGCGGTGATCAGATGGAAACCCACAATGCCCTGCGCTTTGAGGTCGGCGAGGCATTGCTCCAGCAAACGGGTAGCGATGCCTTGCCGTTGGTATTGGGGTGCAACGGCGAGGTCGTTGATCTCGAAGGTGCGGCCATAATGGAACAGCATGGAAGTGCCCAAAATGAAACCGGCCACCTCTCCTTCTATTATGCATTCCAAGCCGTAATGCTGATGGCTTTCAAGTAGTTCTCGGACATGGATAGTGGCGTCTTCCACCGACCAGTTGTCGTTCCAAGGCTCGCCTGAAAACGCCGCCGCATAGATGGCGCCATATTGGTTCAAATGCTCAATAGTGATGGGGCTGATGATGAGGTTTTGCATAAGGGATATTTTCGGCAAAGATAGTGGTTTATTGCGAATATTCGTACCTTTGCACAATCACAAAGAGACCTGTAAGGCATTGCCACAGCCGAAGCCGAAAAAGAAAAATATGAAATAAATGAATTTTTCTCTTGACTCGTCCCTTGGGGCAAGATTTAACTTTGCAGCCGCTTAAGCATAAAAATCGTACGATGAGCAACAAAACAAAGTTAAAAATCGGAGAGTTCTCCAAGATGATGCAAGTGACTGTGAAGACCTTGCGCCATTACGAGCAGAAGGGACTACTCCTGCCTGACGAGGTGGACGAGTGGACGGGCTACCGCTACTACAGCATCGACCAGATGCAGACGCTGCAATCCATCCGCGACCTGCAACGGCTCGGGTTCTCGCTGGATGAAATCAAGGAACTGTACGAAGACGGTTCGCACACACCCGACATCCGGCAGATGGACGAGAAGATCAAGGAAACGGAAAGGCAGCTGAAGCAACTGATTGCCCGCCGTGACCAACTGCTCAATTGGAGGGACTCTCGCAAACAAATCACTAAAATGGAAAAATTCAGCATCCAATCACTGCCCGAAATCATCGTGGCAAGCCATCGTGAAGTCATCCCTAACTATGCCGCCCTTGGCCCGCTGTGCGTCAACGTCATCGGCCCTGAGATGCAGCGCCTCGGCTGCAAGTGTCCGCCGCCTGGTTACTGCTTCACCATTGAGCATGACAATGAGTACAAGCCGACAAACATCGACATCGAGTACTGTGAACAGGTAGAAGAGATGGGCACCGATAGTGCCATCATCCAGTTCAAGCGTTTGCCCGCCGTGCCCAAGGCGCTCTGCATGAAGCACGTCGGCCCATACGAGCGTTTCTATGAGTCGTACACCGAAGCTTTCCGCTACATTGAAGAACAAGGTTACAAGATTGCAGACCATCCCCGCACTTGCTACATCGACGGTGCCTGGAACCAAGAAGACCCCGAGAAATGGCTGTCAGTGATTCAGATTCCGATAGAGTAATCATTTTTATGGCAGGAGCCTCAAGCCGTGGCCTTCGGGTTGCGGCTTTTTTTTGTAGTTTTGCACATGCGTAGAACATCACAATTTCTTCGCCTACCCTAATTCATGAACAAATCCATGAAAATACTACTCATCATCCTTGCTGTCATTTCGGTGATTGCCATTGTCGGCATAATCATCCTGAATCACCCCTGTTTCGGCAGACGGACGTCGAAGGAGCGCAAAGCCCGTATTGAGGCCTCGCCGAACTATCGCGACGGGCAGTTCCAAAACCAAATCCCCACACCGCAATTCACTGGCGACAAGTCCATGTTCAGGGCGCTGTGGGATTTCCTTACAGATAGCAGGAAAGACAGGACACCCAAAGAAGCCGTGCCTGCCGTAAAAACCGACTTGAAGGCATTGGGCGCCGGCCCTTCGACCCTTGGAGGGTCCTCAGGGACCGGCAAGGACTGGCTTGTGTGGTTCGGGCATTCATCCTATTTGTTCTGCTTGGACGGCAAGCGCTATCTGGTGGACCCAGTGCTAAAGATGGAGTTGCCCGTGACGGTGATGATGCATCCGTTTAAGGGTACGGACATCTATTCGCCCGACGACATGCCCGAAATTGACGTGCTGATTGTCACCCACGAGCATTGGGACCATTTGGATTATGCCACTTTGCGCGACTTGAAGGACAAAGTGAAGCATGTGGTGTGTCCGCTAGGCGTGGCGGAGTATTTGGAATACTGGGGATACGACCCGCAACACATCACCGAAATGGACTGGTACGAGAAGGCTGATAATATCACCTGCTTACCTACGCGTCACTTCTCAAATCGTCTGTTCAAAAGGAACCAGACATTATGGGCATCCTTTATGGTCGAGTCGGGCGGCAGAAAGGTGTATGTGGGTGGTGACGGCGGTTATGACGGTCGTTTCAAGGAAATCTATGAACGATTCGGTTCGGTGGATTTGGCCTTGATGGAGAACGGACAATACAACAAGGACTGGGCCAACATCCATTTGATGCCCGCAGACCTTGAACAAGCCATTTTGGACTTGCACCCAAAACAAGTGTTCACCGTGCATCATGACAAGTTTAGTCTTGCGCCACACGCTTGGACGGAACCCGATAGCGTCGCGCACGACATCGCCGAACGCGACTCCATTTGTTTGCTTGACCAACCTATTGGGACAGTCGTCTATTTTTAATCTCAAAATCCTCTACTCGGGCAAAAACTGGGGTTGCGGATTTTTTTCAACTTTTTTAAAATATCGTTTGCGATATAAAAATAAAGTTGTATATTTGCATCGTGAACGATATAAATTGAAAGATGGCATACGAACAACTCAAATTGGACAATCAACTTTGCTTCCGGCTTTACACGGCGGCGCGCCTCACGATGGGAACTTATCACCCTTATCTTGACCCGCTTGGCATCACCTACCCGCAATACCTTGTATTATTAGTCTTGTGGGAGCAGGACAAGCAACCGGTGAACGACATCGCGCACAAGCTGTTTTTGGAAACCAACACCGTCACGCCGCTCCTGCAGCGCATGGAAAAAGCAGGGTTGGTCAAGCGTGCCAAAGGTAAGGAAGACACCCGCCAACGCATCGTCTCGTTGACGAAAAAAGGCATCGCCATGCGCGAGCAGGCCAAGCACATCCCCGACTGCCTTAGTGACGAAATCATCAAAATCTCGGGCGAAGAGGAAGAATTTGTCAGAATGATCCCCACGCTCGACAAACTTATCGAAGGACTAAAACAACAATAAACAAATCAATAAACACTAAAGAAATGGCTACGATTTATGACTTTAAGGCCCTGAACAACAAGGGCGAAGAAG